>CAJUCQ010000067.1 GCA_910584905.1 uncultured Muribaculaceae bacterium | reverse complement strand
CTCTGGGATTAACAACACCAAACTGTACAAATAAATCAGGCGACCTTGAAAGGCCGCCCAATACTCTATGTCTTTTGATTGGTTGAAAATCATTAAGTTCTTATCCCGAACTCGCGTTAGTAGAAAAATTTAGGCCTAAGACTTAGGGCTACACGTAGGATTATCAGCGATGCAAAGTTAATACATATATACCGAATACGCAAATTATTCCGGGGTGTTTTTCTAAAATTTTACAAAAAACGGTCCGCTCACGCGGCCTGCATGGCAAAAAAATCTCCCGGAGAGCACGGCGGCTTCCGGGAGATAGTGTATGTTGGAGAATCGGGGCCGGGACTCAGCGCAACCTCACCTTTTCGACGCGACTTCCGCTACGGCGGATATATATGCCGGGGGCGGGGTTCGGGCCTGCGACTTCGATACCCTGAAGGTTATAGAAGCGCACCTGACCCGGAGCGTCCGAGGCTTCGACGGCTTCGACACCGGTGGTGAGCCTGTCGAGGTCGATGAAGTTCGACGGGCGACTTTCGCCGTCGGGATAAACGGCGCACACGAATACCGGGCGCGTCATGCCGAGAGGAGCGGCCTCGGCTTCGGCTTCGAGAACACTGCCGGCGGCATCAGCGTCGACGAGCCCGTCGACGAGCAAACGTCCGGCGGCAACGTCGTAGATGCGGTAGCCGACGAGCGGATTGGCATCGACTTCATAGAGGCGGATGTTGTCGACCCACATAGCCGGGTCATATGAGCCTTTCGCGACGAAGTGGATAGCCACATAGCGCGCTTCGGAGGGGATGCCGGAGAACTTTACCTCGTGCATCTTGTTGTCCTGCGGCACCCAGCTGTCGGCCGAGGACGTGGAACTTGCCGAGGCAACGAGATGCGTGAAGTCGTTGCCGGGATTCAGCATGTCGTAGTTTTCGGCCGTCGTGTATAGAATCTCCACGGTGTACTTGTTTCCGTAACTGCTGATTTGCTTGAGTCCGAGGAGCATGTCGAGACACATTTCGCGCCCGTCCTTGCAGGAAACCGCGGGGGATATGATCCAGTCGTCCTGAGTCACATTTGAGGCTACGGTCACGCCCAGCACATTTTTCCCGTCTTTGAGCGAGGGAGTTGATGCATTCTTTGCGAGGCGGAAAATGGAGCCTGAGGCAGTGTACCAGTTGCTGCCTGCCCGACCGTCGATGTCGATTACGGTCCACCCGTTGAACGGCCCGGTGGAGCCGTCGGCGAAGTTTTCGTCTTCAAAGGACTCGATGATATTAACGGGAGTGTACGAAAGGTCTTTCGCGGGATTCCACGACAGAACAATCGAGCCGTCGGCGAGGCGTTCGCCGGCGAGGCCGGCGACGGCCTGTCCGTCGCTGTATCTTACGGCGAGGTCGCAGGCCTCGCCGATGTTGTTGGCAGGGACTTCGTCACCGTCGCAGGTAACGACGGCGTTGAACGAATACGATTCGGCATTAATGCCGTGGAGGGCGTTCACGGGGATAGTCACCGTGTAGATCACCGAGCTGAGAGCGGGAATATCGAGGAGGTCGCCGAGCGCCGGGACAGCGGGGAAGTCGCTGATAATCTCGAGCGAATAGTCCGAGGCGGCCACGGCGGAGGCGCCGTTGTTGGACACCCTGACGGCAAGTTCGACGCTGTTTCCGGCCTTGACTGCGTCCGGAATGGCCACGGAAGCAATCTCAAGGTCTTTATCGACGATATTGAACACGCGGACATCATCAATAATAAAATCCTCGCCATAGTCGCTGCATGCGAGCAGTCCCACACGGAAAGTTTTTGTAGATGCGGGGATTGCATCGGCGAGCGCCACGCTGCACACCGTCCACTCCAATTCGGGCGTACCCTGCGGCGTGAACACGGCGTCGGGGACATCAGTCCACTCGCCGTTATCGCACGAAATCTGCACCTTGACAACATCCTTTTTCGAATTGGAGGCAATGTTGTATTTGGCAAACGAAAGCGTCGGGCGGTTGCCTGCGGAATATGTAAGGGGAGGCGTGGAAAGGCGAGCGTCGTTTCCGGCACTAATGTTGTAGAAATTGTAGTATGCGAGGCCTCCGTCGCCGTCGTAAGGCTCAACAGCCGGACGTTTGCCCTTGGCGGCGGCGGTCCAATAGTAGAGATTCGAGTTTTTATGGGCCACGCATTCGTTGTCCCACAGCGGGCTGAATGCGCCACCGGCAAACGAATCGGCTAAAGGCATATCGAGCGAGCCAATACGCACGGACGAGCTTTGAGCGACGGCCGATTCAAGCGCCTGCGCGCCGTAGCGCGCCGTCACGGTGTAGGCAAGCGTCTGCAAGCCTTCGGCTACGAGAGTCTCCGTGAACGAGAGTTCGCGAGTGTTTTCGCAGACCGTCGTCGCCACGCCGTCGAGCACACGGCTCACCGTGTATGACAGCTTCTCCGGCGCGAGAGGTGCGCCGTGGATGCCCTTGACGGGAGCGGACCATTCGAGGCGCACGTCGCTGCCGGCTACCGTCAGGGCCACATCGCCGGGAGCCTCGGGCGTTTCAGGTCCGACATAAGTCACGGCCGACAGCTTTTCGCTCGTCTCGTCGCCGCACAAAATTTCCACGGCATAGGTGACATTGCCCGTTTCGCCGCGAACTTCCGAGAGGCTCACAAGCTCGCCGGGGGCGGCCTCGACGCCGTTGCGGATTTTCTGCACGCCTCGATAGAGGTTATAGCGCGGCGCCGTCAGAGGCTGGCCGGTGAGCGTCGTCGACGGCATCGTGAAAGATACCGTAAGGCTCAGCGCACCGTCGGGGTCGGGCGTGATGGCGAAGTCCTCGGGCGCTTTCGGCTGCGCCGATTCACCCCGGGAGCAGATTTTCGTATTTTTGAGGTAGAGCCTCGTCAGGCCCTCGAATGAAATGCGGTAGTCGCCGGCCTCGGGCACCATGAACGTGACTTCCTGCGTCTCGGCGGCATAGGACGATGATGTGCTCTCCAAGCTTGCAAGGAGGTCGTAGGAGGCGAGGTCATCGCCTTGTCCGAGGAGCACGTTGAGCTCGCATTTCGAGTCGAGTGTGCTGTAAAGCGCGGGGCACGCGTAGACGACGTACAGCTGTCCCGGCTCAAGGGCGAGATCGGGCGTGGTCAGGTAGTCGTCATAGGCGTAGATGCTGTAGTTTGAAAGTGTGATTCCGCTGTAAGTCGAGAAGGTCCACATCGTATAGCTGTCGTGGTCGTAGCGCAGACTTGCCTTGGAGCAGCGGTTGAAAGCATCCTGAGTCGTGAGGTCGAACACGATTTCTTCCGCCGCCGTAGCCGTCAAGGCCGCCGCGGCCATGACAAGTGCGGATATTATTTTTTTCATATAAGGGAATTTTCAGCGTTTGACTTCGGGATTACTTGGCATATACGGGCCGGACCGACATGCCCATGCCGCGGTACGTAGTGTCGTCGAGCTTATATATGCCGCTTTCCATGTAGAACTTGAGGACGGTGCAAACTTCGTTTTCGGTCGGTTTTCCACTGGCCCACTTTTCCGTGCCGCCGTCGCCCGTGAGATAGTAGCCGGAGTTTATGGGGCTGAGGAAACCGGAGGGCTTGCCGGCATAGGAGAGGAACTGCATGGCCGGGAAGCGGATGCTGTTGCCGTTGGGACCGGTGACGATTGCGTCGTAGCCGGAGCGTGTCCACGTGCACTTTTCAATCAGTTCCTTGACTTCCTCGGGTGTGGGCAGGCGCCAGTCTTCGCCCCAGCACTGCGTGGCGGGGTCGTATTCAGTAGCGCAAATGTTTTGCCCGATGTTGACGTGTGAGTCGGTGAGGGGGTCATAGTGCTTGTAGTTGTAGCGGTGGCTGTAGAGCTTCGTTGCGGTCTCGCCCCAGCAGAAGTATTCGCCGGCGAGGCTGACACTCGAACCTCCGACGTTGAACGGCGCCCACTTCACTGACAGCCCGAGGTCGACGGGTTCGGACGGAGCCGTGTACTTGATTGTTTCGGAGGGCACTTCGCCGTAGACGGCGCGCACGCTGAAGCCGACGTCGGGGTAATCGTAGCCGTCGGCGGCGTGGTTGCTGCTGTCCATGTTCGCGCGATAGTTGCGGCACTCGACCGTGGGGTCGCCTTCGTACTCGCTGGAGGTCCAGTAGAAACATCCGGTTTGGTCGTGCGTATGGTCGGTGCCCACCATATTTCCGGCGGCGGGGAAGAAGATGCTGTTGCCGTTGATGCGCGACGTGGCGCGGCATCCGGCCACACCGTCGATTGCGGTCCACGTCCACGTGGAGTTTTCAATCAGTTCGATCCACTCGCGGCGTGTGGGCATGCGCCAGAGGTCGCCCCACTTTACGTGGGCCACGTCGTAGTTGGTTCCGGTGAATGTGGCGCCGAGCTTGTAGTATTGCTCCCACTGGTCGTAGAACTGACCTTCGACGTAGTCGGGGTTAATCCATTGGTAGGTTTCGACGCTGTAGTCGGTTTTCGGTTCGATTTCGCCGTAGGCATAGAAGTTGCCGTAGTCGGAGGGAGTGGTGGCGCCGACGTTCCACGCGGCCCATTTTACGGAGAGGCCCATGTCGACCAGACGTCTATCTCCGGGATTGACGGGTGCGTCGCCATCTTCCTCGAATGTGATTTTGGCAACTTCCGCCACTTTTATGGTCTCCGAGGTCCCGTCGGCCATGTGGATGCGCATGAATCTTTCCTGTGCGCCGACGCCTGCAACAGTCAGGGCGGCTATGGCAAGTGTAAATATTTTTTTCATTTGAATCATAGAACTATTTTCGCAGTGAAACCATCGATTTTAACAATATATACGCCCGGGCCATACACGGAGCGCGAGAGGCTGAAATTGCCTCCGGCGCAACGCTCCGAAACGAGCAGACGGCCGGAAATGCTGTAAACGGCCGCGTGCGCTCCGTCGGCGATGTTGCCGAAGACGACGCCGGAAGCGTCGGCGCTCATACATATTCCGCACCCGGCGGGGGCGTCCGCTCCCGTCATGGCTGCAAACTCAATCGAGTCGATGTCGTCGAGCTCGAACGTGACGGCGGGGTCGGCGGCGGTCTTCACCTGCAACTTGCCTGCGAGGAAAGTCACCTCGGGGCGCGAGTCGAAATGAAACATCACCGCATCGCCCGTCAGGGTCTTGACCCTGAGCCCGTCGGCCGCTCCGGCCACAAAGGCCGATGCGAGCAGTAGCGTTGTCAGCAAAATTTTTCTCATTGCACTTAGAAATTGTGTTTATGCCACAAAATCTGCCATTGAAGCAGCATTTGTCGTGGCGAATTACTTGAAGTGCGACAAAAATACAATACATTCTATCATAAAAGACAAAATATATTGTTAATTTTATTTAAAATCAAGACAAATGGTCGTTCAATCCGAGAATCAAAGGCTAATTATGATGATTTCGATGCATTTTGTGACATTTTGTTATCTAGGTCGAGATAGAATGTCTGAAAGATCGGCTCTTCGGAAGGCGTCGATAAAGCTTCCGGGAGTGGCGTTGACGATTTCAACGTCTTCAGCCGATGCAAACTCGGCGATATGGTGATAGGCCTTGAATGCCACGGCGAAGCTCTCCACGATATGATGGAGACGGTAGCCGCGATATTCGTGGCGCACGCGCTTTCCCTCGCGCGAATCTTCCTTGTAGAAATGCGGCTGCACGCTCACGACCTCGTTGTCATCACTGACCGCGAGGGTCTTCATCCACGAATGGTCAGCCCCGAGAAGGACTATGGTTTTATATCCGCTCCAGATGGCGAGCATCACCGACGGAATAAGCACATTGCGCGGTCTCGGCATGGCGAGGGCCGATTTATAGACCCGTCGCCGAAAAGCTCTGAAGCCCTCGACTCCGACGGCGTTGAAAGGCTTGACAATCACTGTCGGCGAGGCAAGCCGTGCGCGGGCCGCAGCCACGAATGCGGCTGGCACAAACAGTGTCAGCGACCAGTCGGCGCGCCCGATGTTCTCCCACAAGGCGTCGACGTTGGCGTCTTCGCCGCTCCGACGGAAGAAATGCGGGTCGGCAAGCACATACCTGCCGGGGCGCAAGGCCTGAATCTCCGGGGCGTTCAGCGCAAAATTCACCGCAAGGGTGTCTTCGTCGGCGAGACGCGCCCCGAAGCGGTCGATTGCCTCCCTGAGCGACGGGCCGTTGCCGAGGATGAATATACGCCCCGAGCGCGGCGCGCGGTATCTCCCGGCGGCTCCGGGGCGCGACAGGAGGAGAACTTTGCCTGCGCCTTTGAGCGTGGCGCCTAATTCGTCAAGAAAGGCCATAGTCACAAGCTGTTTTCGTCATAGACATGAGTCTTCAGATAAGCGCACACATCGTGGGGCTTGAAGTCGAACTCGCCGACAAAACTCGCGCCGGCGGCGGGTGTATATTCCAGCCCGCGCCAGAAGCGCCCCACACCGGCAAGCATGGCCCAGCGGCGCGGGAGGGTATAGAGGCGCTTGCCCTTGATTCTGAAGGCCAAGGCATCGGCCAGAACGTCGATTCGGGGAGCGCAACCGTCGTCAAGCGTCCACCGCCCGGGGCGGGCGGCCTCGGCGGCAATACGGGCGGCGGCGGCAAGGTCCACGGCGTGGACCACGCGGATGCGCGGATATTCATAGTCGCGTATTGCGAAGAAGCGCCCCGAGGCCACCTCGCGGGCCAGCCGCCGGACGAGGCCCTGCATTCCCGTGGCCACAATCTCGGGGACGTCAATCACCGGCATGGCGGCGGCGCCGGAGGGGAGCGCGTCGCCTCCGGCAAGGATGCACACGCTCGCGTCAGCCGACGCAACCCCGGCGTCGGGCGCCGCAATCTCAAGCTCATAATCAGGCTCGAAGGCTTTGCGGAGATAGGGGTGGAGATATTCCCTGCCCTGAAGTATCACGAGTGCTCGCGGGCGCGGAGCCTCGGCGGGGACAGTCGCGGGATAGTCGGTAGTCATAGATAAAAGAAGCGTCGTAAGAGACTGAATATATTAGCCGGATGACCGTGCATCCTCAGGGCGCGCAGCTTTTCGCGCACGTTCACCGTCAGCTGATTACTAAGGCGCGAGGAGATACCGCCCTTTGTCATTACGGTCATCACCTCCGGCTCGAAGTGCCATTTGAAGCTGTTCTGAGGGGCGAAGAGACGGAGCCACATCTCGAAGTCGCCCGAAATTCTGAACGACTCGTCGTATAGCCCTACGCTCTCGAACACTCTACGGCGGGCAAAGAGGGTGGGATGAGCCGGGCCGAAGCCGCAGTCGAGCAACTCGGGCTTGAATTTTCCGCTGTCGTATTTGCGGCATATTTTCCCGGAACTGCAATTGCGGTAGACAAGGCTGCCGTAGACAAAATCAAGTTCGGGGTCGGCGTCGAAAATATCAAGCACGTGCTCTACGACACGATCGGAGGCGAAGATGTCATTGCCGTGGACCATTCCCACAATCGGGGCCGACGAGCAGCGTATGCCCTCGTTAATGGCGGCATATACGCCGCGTGGAGGCATGCGCCGCACGTCTACGCCCTCATAGCGAGGCAAAGGCGTCGTGCCGCCGTCGACAATCACGTGTTCGATGCGGTCGAAGGCGGTCTGCGCCCTTACGCTCCGCACGGTGTTGTCGAGGAGGGCGCCGTCGTCTTTAGTTATAGTAATGATACTTACAGACTTCATGACTCAACCTGCGCTTGTTACACAACAATAGAGGTCGTTGCCCGCAGGAGCAAGACTGTAATAATAGTATCCCACTGTCAGGGCAATGAGAATGACAAGGCCGTAGACAAACATCCATCCCGCGAGCCGGCGCTCGCGCAGCGAGACCACGGCCACCCATGCCGCCGACGGCAGAAGCATTGGCAGAAGCATGAGCGAATAGCGGCTCACCGTGCCGCCGTAGAGGAAGGCGATGCCCGCATAGAGCACGAATCCGGCAAGCGTCGTGACCACAAGGGCGCGCGGGGCGCGGCGGATACAAAACAAAAGGAAATAGGCCACAAGCCCGGCCTCGATATACAAGGGGAAGCCGAAGTGGGCGAGGACCATCGATGGGCCGTAGTCGAAATGGCGCATAAACGTCCACGGCAGGGGCAGGAGCAACTGAAGACCGAGCGTGAACGGCAACGACACGAGTTTGAGCCACAAGGGAGCGGTCGGGTAAGCCTCGATGAAGGGCGTGAGACTGCTTCCGCGGGGCGAAGCGCTGAACACCACGGGAGAGTCCATGTCGAGAGCATCGCCGGTGACATCGGCCATGTCGCCCACGCAGTCCATCGCCACGATGCCGCCCACGCAGAAGACGAGCGTCGCAATGAAGGGCCAAAGCGCCCTGAAGCCGCCGCGGCGCCCCGCCGTCCACGGCATCAGGGCCAAGAACGCAAACACAAGCATATACAAGGAGCGCATCCTGACGAGCATAGCCAAGGCCGTCGCCGCCAGCGTCAGCAGGAGCCACGCCAAGGGGAATTCACCGGCGGCGCACCGGCGGCGCATGGCCAGACAGCCCGTGACCGCCGCCGCGAAGGCCGCACAAGCCATAGCGTCCTTGAGGAGAATCGTTCCTGCGGCCATGAAATTAAGCACGCAGGCCGTCATGAGCATAGCCGCCATGGCCACGCGCATGCTGCAGAAGCCGTCGAAGCCCGCACTCTCGCGGGCAATGCGCCCGGTGAAGACAATTGCGAGCATCGTCATCAGCGCGTTGACACACAGGAGTCCGCCCAGCCCGAGAAAACGTCCCGGGATGCTCATAATGATTCCGTAAGCCTGATAATTGAAAAAGCCGTCGGGCATCAGGCCCGAGGCGAAAGCCTTGATTTGCGCCCAATTGCGGGCGGCGTCGGGATTGACGATATAAGGGTCGGCGGGCGTGGCCCCGGCGGCAGTGCAAAAGAAATCGAGATTGACCAACAGCATAGCGCCGAGAAATGCCATAGCCCCGACGAGCGTCCAGCGGCAGGGCATAGAATCGACGCCGAGCCATCGCGCCGCAAGGCGTGTCAGCCCCCAGACTACGACGAGCCCGACCGGCGCGCCAAAGCCGACGCCGGGCAAAAAAGCCGTCATGACACACCAAAAGAGCACCATGACAAGCTCAAAAAGCCGAAATGGAATCTGATTTAAGGTTAACACAAATACAAAAGTACAAAAAAATCCGATTGCATAGCCGTAGACGCGGATTTTTTCATAATTTTGCAACTCAATCTCAAAAAAATGCCTGACAAGGGTCCTATCTGCATAAACCTCGCTGAAGTATTGCGGGAAAAGCTCGGCCGCCGCTCCCGTCGCGTGCCGCGTCTGCTGGTGCGCGCTCTTGAGAAAATAATCTGTCAGGACGAAATGAACGCCTTCCTCCGCAAGGCCTATCCGCGCGAAGGGGCCGCATTCTGCGACGCCCTGCTCGACGAACTCGACATCCGCGTCGACCTCCGCGGAGAAGAAAATCTCCCCACCGACGGACGGGCCGTCTTCGTATGCAACCACCCTCTCGGAGGGCTCGACGGCATCGCCATCATTTCGGCACTCACCCGCATCTACGGCCTGGGGCTCCGCTTCGTTGTCAACGACATGCTCATGGCCATCGGGCCGCTCCGCGGAGTGTTTATCCCCGTCAACAAACACGGTTCGCAAAGCCGCGAAGGCGCCTCGACGCTCGACGCCGTGCTTCAGGGCGACAACCCGGTGGTGATATTTCCCGCCGGACTGTGCTCGCGCCGCGGCAAAGACGGCCGCATCGCCGACCTCGCATGGCAGAAGATGTTTGTCAGCAAAGCCGTCCGCAGCGGTCGCCCCGTCGTGCCGATGTACTTTTCGGGGCGCAACAGCGGATCTTTCTACCGCTTCGCGGCCCTGCGCAAGCGCCTCGGAATAAAACTCAACATCGAGATGGTGCGCCTTCCCAAAGAAGTGTTCCGCGCCCGCGGCTCGCGTTTTACGCTGACGTGCGCGCCGCCGATACCACCCGAAGCGCTCGACGCGCGCAACGCCGCGGCCGAAGCCTCGCGGATCCGCGAACTCGTATATTCCTTAGCTCAACCCTCCGACACTCCACGGTCATGAACCAAAAAATAATCCCTCCGGTCGACACCGACCTCATAGCCTCCGAACTCACTCGCGAACGCTTTCTGCGCACCACCAACAAAGGCGGCAACGAACTCTACATTGTGACTGCCCACAACTCGCCGAACGTGATGCGCGAACTCGGACGCCTGCGCGAAATCGCTTTCCGTCTCGCCGGGGGCGGCACCGGCAAGGAGTGCGACATCGACGAATTCGACACGATGGACCCGCCCTGCAGCCAGCTCGTAGTGTGGGACCCCGACTCGCGCCTGATTCTCGGAGGCTACCGTTTCATCCGCGGCTGCGACATCCGCCTCAACGGCGAAGGCGTGCCCCGCATCGCCACGTCGCACATGTTCCGCTTCTCCGAACGCTTCATCACCGACTATCTCCCCTACACCATCGAGCTTGGGCGCTCGTTCGTGCGCCCCGAATACCAGTCGTCGCGTGCCGGAGCGAAAGCCCTCTACGCCCTTGACAACCTTTGGGACGGCCTCGGCTCGCTCACGGTGGTATATCCCGAGACGCGCTATCTCTTCGGCAAGGTGACGATGTATCCGAGCTATACGCACGAATGCCGCGACCTCATCCTCTACTTCCTCCATAAACACTTCCCCGACAACGAAGGCCTCGTGCGCCCCATCAAGGCCCTTGAGACCGAAACTCCACGGGAGAAGCTGGCCGCGCTCTTCACCGGCGATGACTTCAAGACCGACTACCGCATCCTCAACGCCGAAATCCGCCGCCACGGCAACACCATCCCTCCGCTGGTAAACGCCTACATGAGCCTTTCGCCGACGATGAAGATGTTTGGCACGGCCATAAACGACGAATTCGGCGACGTCGAGGAAAGCGGCATCCTCCTCACAATCGAAGACATCTTCGAATCAAAAAAAGCCCGCCACATCGACACCTTCCATCCCGGCGAATAAGACCCCGTTCCCCGATATTTGTTAACGCCGGGGGCGCATATCTCTGAGTGATTTTTGTCTTGTGACGTCATCGGCGCAGCCGCTTTGCCACGGCAAAGAACGAGCGTAGCCTTTGCTAAGTGACTATTATCGGCTTGCCGCTTTCGAAGAAAGAACAACAAGGCAAAAAGCGCCGGAGAGATGCAATGATAAAGTAACCTTTGTATCATCACACAATTAATTGCACACTAAATCAGTTGTTTATAAGGTTTTAACCATTTGCTACCTTATAAGAGTAGATTGCGATATAATACAGATTTGACACTTGAACAGCGCAACTTTATTTTTAGAATAATTTCCGAAAATTTTCAATACGAAATAAAAGGCTGATATATTTGAGATTATTGATGCCTTGTTTATCTTAATCAAAACAGGGTGTCAATGGAAACTTCTGCCCAAAGATTTTCCAAAATGTCGTACCGTGTATGAATTTTACGCAAGTGGATTTCTATAGGAATTTTTGACCGTTTGACTCGCGAATTGATTCCGATGGCAAGAGATTCGCAAGGAAAATCGTCGCAACCGACAGTTGCCGTCATAGACAGCCAAAGCGTACGTATCGGACCGGCCCAATCGGTAAAGGGAATTGACGGAGGAAAGAAAATCAAAGGGATAAAAAGACATCTTGCCGTAGATTCAAATGGATTCCCGCTAACCATAATTACCATCGCCTCGGCCAATCGTCATGCATCTGCGTCCGCTTGTTTCGGTCACAATGCAACCGCATTGCTCCCTCACTGCGCGAACACATCTGCACGACGCTTGACCGCCCTGGCGTTAACAAATATCGTGGAACGGGGTCTAAGATCAAACTGATTGCGGCCCTGCTCCCGGATTTTACCCGGAGGCAGGGCCGCAAGGCTTGCACGGCAGGAGGCCGTCAGATTTCGTAGTCGACGCAGGCGCGGAGCTCCTTGTTTTCGCCGAGGATTGCCGCGGCGGCCACGTGGGCGGGGTGCTTGGCATAGACTTCGACGTCGGCCATTGTGTCGACCGTCGCCGTGAGGACAACGTCCCACGATTCGGCGGGGTTGGCGTTGATGCCTGCCTCAATCGAGCGGAGTACGTCGATTTGCGCCGGAAGGGCTTCGAGCGCCGCTTTGAAGCGGCCGGCCACGTCAAGGCGCTCCTCGGGAGTGCCCTTGAGCTTGAACATTACGATGTGCTTGACCATTGTTCGGGGAGATTTGGGGGTTATTTCTTGTAGAGACGCTCGCGGGCCTCGATGACCTTGGCGTCGGTGATATAGTCGTCGTAGTCCATGAGCTTGTCGATGATTCCTCCGGGGGTGAGCTCGATGATGCGGTTGCACACCGTCTGGATGAACTCATGGTCGTGCGAGGCCATCAGGATATTGCCCTTGAAGCTCTTGAGCGTGTTGTTGAAAGCCTGAATCGACTCAAGGTCGAGGTGGTTGGTCGGCGAATCGAGGACGAGCGTATTGGCGTCGCGCATCATCATGCGGGCAATCATGCATCGCATCTTTTCGCCGCCGGAGAGGACCGACGCTTTTTTAAGGACGTCGTCGCCGGAGAAGAGCATCTTGCCGAGGAAGCCTTTGAGGTATATTTCCGAGGAGTCGTCGGAGAACTGACACAGCCAGTCGACGAGACTGAGGTCGGTATTGAAAAACTCGGAGTTGTCGAGCGGGAGATACGCCTCCGTAATGGTCTGGCCCCACTCGTAAGTGCCTTCGTCGGCTTTGCGCTTGCCGTTGATGATTTCGAAGAGGGCGGTCATGGCGCGGGGGTCATGGCTGAGGAAGGCCACTTTGTCGCCCTTCTCGATCTGGAAGTTTACATCCTTGAAGAGGAGCTCGCCGTCGACGGATGCCGTGAGGCCCTTGACTTCGAGAATCTTGTTGCCGGGTTCGCGCGAGGGTGTGAATATGATTCCGGGATAGCGGCGCGACGAGGCCTGAATCTCTTCGACGTTGAGCTTTTCGAGCATCTTCTTTCTCGATGTTGTCTGCTTGCTCTTGGCGACGTTGGCGCTGAAGCGCTGGATGAATTCGAGGAGTTCCTTGCGTTTTTCCTCGGCTTTCTTGTTTGCCTGCTGCTGCTGACGGAGGGCCAGCTGCGACGATTCGTACCAGAAGGAATAGTTGCCGGCGAAGAGCTGTATGCGGTTATAGTCGATGTCGAGGGTGTGTGTGCAGACGGAGTCGAGGAAGTGGCGGTCGTGCGAGACGACGAGCACCGTGTTTTCGAAGTTCGAAAGGTAGTCCTCGAGCCATGCCACGGTGTCGAGGTCAAGGTCGTTGGTCGGTTCGTCGAGGAGCAGGTTGTCGGGATTGCCGAAAAGGGCCTTTGCAAGAAGCACGCGCACCTTTTCGTTGGCGCTCATGTCGCGCATAAGCATGTGGTGGCGGTCTTCCTTGATGCCGAGGCCGCTCAGGAGGGCGGCAGCGTCGCTCTCGGCGTTCCAGCCTTCAAGCTCGGCAAATTTCTCTTCAAGTTCGGATGCACGGATGCCGTCGGCGTCGGAAAAATCTTCCTTGGCGTAGAGGGCGTCTTTTTCCTGCATGATGTCCCAGAGGACCGTATGGCCTTGAAGGACGGTGTTGAGGACCGTGAAATCGTCGAATTTGAAGTGGTCCTGCTCAAGGACGCTCATGCGCTCGCCGGGGCCTTGGGCCACGGAGCCGTGTGTGGGCGAGAGCTGGCCGCTGAGCATACGCATGAGGGTGGATTTGCCGGCGCCGTTGGCACCGATGATGCCGTAGCAGTTGCCGGGGGTGAACTTGAGGTTCACATCCTGAAACAGAGGCTTTTTGCCGAACTGAATACCTAAATTGGAAACTGTAATCATATATCTGATAGAATCTTTATACCGGGAATAGATTTGCGCTGAGGCGGCGCAGAGCCTCGACCTTGTCGTCCTTGCGCACGAGCATGGAGATGTTGTAGTTGCTGCCACCGTATGAAATCATGCGGATCGGGATGTCGCCGAGAGCCGCCACGGCGCGGGCCTCGAAGCCTGCGTTGTGCCATTCGAGGTCGCCTACGACGCAGAGGATTACCATGTCGTGGTCGACGGAGACGGTGCCGAAGTTTTTGAGTTCGTCGACTATCGCGGCGAGGCGCTCGACGTTGTCGACGGTGACTGTCACGCCTACTTCCGACGTGGCTATCATGTCGATGCTCGTGCGGTGGTTTTCGAAGGTCTCGAACACCTTGTGGAGGAAGCCGTAGGCAAGGAGCATGCGGCCGCTCTTGATTTTTATGGCCGTGATGCCGTCTTTGGCGGCGATGGCCTTGATGGTGCCGTCGGGGGCTGTGTTGCAGATAAGAGTGCCCGGCGCCTGAGGGTCGAGCGTGTTGAGCAGGCGCACGGGGATATTGTGGAGCTTGGCCGGGAGCACACACGTGGGGTGGAGAATCTTGGCCCCGAAGTATGCAAGTTCTGCGGCTTCCTCGAAGTGGAGGCGCCCCACGGGGCGGGTGCCCTCGACGAAGCGGGGATCGTTGTTGTGCATGCCGTCGATGTCGGTCCAGATCTGGATTTCCTCAAGGTCGAGGACCGCGCCGATAATCGAAGCCGAGTAGTCGCTACCGCCGCGCTGAAGGTTTGCCACCTGACCTGCGGAGTCGCGGCAGATGAACCCCTGCGTGATAAACAGCTCGGCATCGGCATGCTGGGCGAGGAGGACGCTGAGCTTTTCGCGTATATAGGCCATGTCGGGTTCGCCGTTGTCGAATGTGCGCATGAAGCTCAGCGCCGGCAACATGGCGGCTCTTACGCCGCGCTCGCGGAGATGGGCCACCATCAGAGCCGTGGAAATGAGCTCGCCCTGCGCGAGGATTTCCTTCTCCTGCTTGGCGGTGAAAGGCGCGCGGCGGTCGCCGCGGGCAAAGAATCCGCGGATGAGATCCCACGACCGGCCGATGGCTTTGAGAGCCTCGGCGCGCGCGCCCACTGTGGTCAGCAGCTCCTCGACCACGGCGTCGTACTTTGCTTCGAGTGCGTTGAGGATTTCCTGAGCGCCGGGGATATTGCCCTTGTAGAGATAGTCGGAAATTTCCACCAGCGAATTGGTGGTGCCGCTCATGGCTGATAATACCACAATATTGCGCCCTCGCTCAAGGGCCAGCGAGGCAACGTGTTTTATGCGTTGCGGAGAACCGACGGATGTGCCGCCGAATTTCAATACTTTCATTCTTTACTCTTTCCTTGCGCACGCGCGTCTGGATTAATAACGCATACGGCCTGCAAAGATACGAAAAAAAGCTGAATTGCCAATCACTTCCCGCGCAGGGCGCCCCGGATGAGTCAGCCGAGGTCAATAAAATCGGCCTTGCGGCGGCGTTGTATCCACGCCAAAGCGTAGAGGAGGTTGGCGAGCGTCTCGGGCGAAAGCTTCATTTTGCGCATGCGCGAGAGCGAACCGCGGCTGAGCACCGCGTAAGCCACGGAGGCCACAAGCGTGACGATTATCCCCTCTAACATAACTGCAAGAAATTTCCGATAAACAATTAATTTTTCCCAAAGGTAAGTTTTTTATTTCAAAATACTGCAAATCACCTCGCATTTCCATCGTTTTCCTCACCCGAAATCCGCTCACTCGTGTTAAATAATGTTATATTATAGTACTTGGTATTGCATAGTACTGTAAGAGTCGCTAAATTTGCAGTGTCTTCTAATAAATCTACAATCTAATTACACATCACAATCAATCAATGAACATCGACAACCTCAAATCACAAATGCGCAAAGGGATGCTTGAATTCAGCGTCCTGCTCCTTCTGCGCGGAGGCGACGCATACGCATCCGAGATAATCTCGCGGATGAAAGACGCGCGTCTCATCGTGATGGAAGGCACGCTCTATCCACTGCTCACGCGGCTGAAGAACGACGGCCTCCTCACCTACCGCTGGGAGGAATCCCCCTCGGGTCCGCCCCGCAAGTACTACTCCATCACTCCGCTGGGCCACGATTTCCTGCGGCAACTGCAGACGTCATGGGACGAAATCACCCACACCATCAACCATCTGCGCAACCTGCCCTACATGCCCGCCGAGATGCGCTCCGAAGACGCCTGCACCGTCGAAGTCGAGGCCGAAGAGGTCGAAGAAGAAATCAAAGTCGCCGCCTGCCACAGCTCTGACTCCGACGACAACACCGTGCCGCCCGCTTATATTCCTTAACAATCAACATACAATCCAACTACTGAAATGAAAAAGACATATCCCGCAAACATAAACGGACGCATCTTCTATATCGACGAGGACGCCTACTCGCTTCTGCAGAACTATCTGCATCAGCTCCACGAGACTTTCGGGGGCGACGAGGGGCGTGAAATCGTGGGCGACATCGAAGCACGCATCGCCGAGCTCTTTGACGAGCAGATAGCCAAAGGCGCCTCGGTAATCACCCTTGTCGACGTAAACCGCGTCATCGAGACAATGGGACGCCCCGAGGACCTCAGCGACACCCCCTCCGACGACGGCGGCACACACCGCCCGCAGGCCGAATTCGAGACGAAACCCTTTGTCTCCTTCAACCTCCCGGGCAAAAAGCGCCTGTTCCGCAACATGCAGAATCGCGTTTTCGGCGGCGTTGTCAGCGGACTCGGCACCTACCTCGGATGGGACGTTTCAATCATGCGTCTGGCCGTGGTGCTTCTGGCGCTCTTCACCTACGCATGGCCCGTCACGGTGCTCTACCTTATCGCATGGATGGTAATCCCGCCTGCACGCACCTCCCGTCAGATTCTCGAGATGTACGGCGAGCCCATCAACGTCGAAACCGTCGGGCAGACCATCCTTCAGAACCAGCCCGCGCCCCCGCCCTACACGGGCCACGACGAAGTACTTGCAGCGCGCGCCAAAGAACTGGGCAAAAAAGACAAACGCGACTTTTTCTCGACGCTCGTGCGAGTGTGCGCAAACATTATAATGGGATTCTTCGGGCTTATCGGCATCCTTTGCGGCATAGCCTTCGGCATAGGCATCATCGCCGTCATAGCCGCAATGTTCGTGTCGCTCTTCACCCCGGAGGTGCCCATGATTCACAACCTGCCCTACGCCTCGCCCTTCCTCGCCTGCTGGACCGCCCTCGCCGTCCTCGCCTTCCTCTTCATTCCCTGCATCGGACTCGCATGGGGCGCAGCCTGCATGATTTTCAACGCTCCGGCAGCCGGCAAGAAAACAGTAATCTCTTTAGTCGTCCTTGATATGATACTCCTTATGCTCTCCATCGCTCTCGGCGTGGCCCTCAGCGCAAGCATGATCTGACGCTGAAGGCAAGCCGCAGGCGTCTCCTCTCCAAAAGGTGCGGAAAAAATTGCACAGTCCGCAGAAATAGCTTATCTTTGCACCCGATTAACGCCTCCCATGAAAAAACGTGGGAGGCTTTTGTTTTATTCAAAAGGATATCATTCAATGAAAATGATTCTTCAATGCGGCGTGCTCTTCGCATATCTCGCTCTCGGCGAGCTCGTCGTATGGCTCACGGGCATTCCCGTGCCTTCGAGCATCATCGGCATGATTCTGCTGGCCCTGTCGCTGAAAGTCGGTGTCATCCGCCTCTCGCATGTCGAAAAGCCCGCCGACTTCCTAGTCCACAATCTCGGCTTCTTCTTCGTGCCGGCCGGAATAGGACTCATGCGCTGCCTCGACACCGTAGGCCGCGAATGGGTGCCCATCGTCGGCGCATCGGTGGTAAGCACCGTCGTAATCCTCCTCGTCACCGGGCAGGTACACCAGCGCGTGCGCCGCATGTCCTTCCCGCTCCCCCGCCGTTCGGGCCAAACTCCGTCATGACGCCATGGAATTCCTGACAAACAAATTCTTTCTGCTGGCACTCACCTTCGCCGCCTATATCGGAGGCTGCCTCATACAGCGCCGCACGGGCGTGCGGCTCCTCAACCCCATTCTGCTTGCCATAGCGGCAATGATTGCGTTTCTCAGCCTCGCCGGGATAGACTATGACACATACAAGACCGGGGGCGACTACATCGACTTCTGGCTCAAACCCGCAGTCGTTGCCCTCGGCGTGCCGCTCTACAAACAACTCGAATCGATAAAAAAACAGATGATTCCGCTCCTTGCCGCCGAGATGGCGGGCTGCATCGCCGGAGTGGTGTCGGTGGTGCTTGTGGCGGAAGCTCTCGGCGCATCCCGCGAAGTGGTGATGTCGCTTGCCCCGAAAGCCGTCACGACTCCCATTGCAATGGAAATCTCGGCGGCCGTCGGAGGCATCCCGCCGCTCACGGCCGCCGTCGTTGTCTGCACGGGCATATTCGGAGGCATGACCGGATTCAGCATCGTGCGCCTCGGCCACGTGAACAGCCCCATAGCCACGGGGCTGTCGATCGGCACGGCCGCCCACGCCGTAGGCACATCGGCGGCAATGGAGCGTAGCGACCGCTACGGCGCATTTTCCTCGCTCGGCCTTACGCTCAACGGATTGCTTACCGCACTCCTCGCGCCCTTCATTCTGCGTCTGATGGGCTACGCCGTCTGAGAGCCATAGCCTCCCGCACCAGCCCGTCGACATCGCCGCAGGCCACGGCGCGGAAATCTTCGCGCCCGTCAAGGCCCTCGGTGCAGGCGCCGGCGTCGTAAGTGGCCACGGGAGTGCCGCAGGCCAGCGCTTCCCGGATAGCAAGGCCGTAGGACTCGGCGTAAGTAGGGTTAACAAACACTCCGGCTTGCCTGAAATACCACGCCATATCCGCCGCAACCGTCTGCCGCCCCGCGCATACGATGCCGAGGGGTCTGAGGCGGCGCGCCTGCCGCGGCGTCAGCCCGACGACCACGAAATCCACTCCGGCGGGGAGCGCCCGCCTTATGGCCGCGAGGTCATCGAGGCCCTTGTATTTCTGCCACGGCCACGCCGCCGCCAGAACAAAACCGGCCCTCGGCACGCCCTCCGGGAGCGGCGTAAACTCGCGGCCCACCCGGGGATAACACACCTCGACACGCGCCGCCTTCAGATACGAGCGCTCTACCCACGAGGCCTGCAGGCGGCTCACGGCGCGCAGGCGCAGATGAGACGCCAGCGGCTCAAGAAGCTTGCGCTTGCGCTCGAAATTGGCGTGCGAACGGTCGAGGAACGACGCCGGATAAGCCCTCTTCATCGGACACCGGCGGCAACCCTCCGGCGAAGCAAAGCGCGTACACCCCGAAGGCGGGAAGAACGCGCAGTGGCCGCTGATGGCCCATACGTCGTGGAGAGTCCACACTATCTCCACTCCTCTTGCCGCCTCCGCCGCCAGCCAGCGCGACACAAGGCGCAGATTGAGATACCGCCCGTGGAGATTATGGAGTATAATCACCGACGGCCGCAATGCCTTGGCCTTGCGGATAAACGTGCGCGTGGCCGTCACGGAGCCGCGCCCCTCGGCGTCGAACACCCGCGACAGCAGAAAATGAAGCGCCGCATCGGCGCGTGATCCTATAGGGATATGGCGCACTCCGCGCTCGCGGAGTGCCGCCCCGGGGCGGCCGCGCCCGGAAGCGACGGTCACCTCGCAACCCCGGTCGAGAGCCTCGATGGCGTCGGCGGCGACAGCCGCGCCCGTAGACCCTCCCGAGGCAACGGTGGAAACAATCAGGACGTGTGGCATGGCAATTGTCGGTAAATAAGGTTCGGACAGTTAAAGGCCTGTTGGAAGAAGCGGCCCCGCATACGCCGCGGGCTGAGTGCCACGGGGCGAACGCGGGGCCGCGATATGCCGGAATGTGTCGCAGGTCAGCGGATATAGACCTTGCTCACGCTGCGGCCGCGACGGACGATATAGAGACCCGGGGTCGAGGGCTCGTCTACGCGGATGCCCTGAAGGGTGTAATATTCGGGCTGAGCGGCGGCGTCTTCAACCGTCACGCCGTCTACACCCGCGGCCTCGCGAACGCTGACGGTCATCGTGTCCCAGTCAACGGCAATCGTATACGACGTTCCGGCCGATGCGGCGGCGAAAGTGTAGGCCTTGGGGTCTGTCACCTTCTGGATAGCGGCGCTGCCACCGATAGCGAGAGGCACGTCGGCGCTGGTTGCGCCGTAGCGCACGCCGGAGGCGTTGAACGCCGACCAGTTGCCCTTGGCGCCGAGAGCGGAGGCGAAGCTGAATGCGCCCTGAATTGTCACGTCGGCGACAAACGACGAGCCGTCCTCATCCATCTTCACGCCGATTGAAGGGTCCCACGAGTTGCCGTTTACCTGTCCGAGGATATAGAACTCGGAGGGCATGTCGGCCGGACGCAGCGAGGGGTCGACCTTGGTGTAGGTGACTTCGCCCGAGGCGGCGGCGCCGCCGGCGGCATCGGCGCTCCAGCGCAGAGTGATTGTCTCGCCGAAGGCCACTCCGGCGCCGATGGTCAGGGTGTTCACGCCCGGAGCGAGGGTCTCCTCATATCCGGCAATACCGGCGGCCGACACGGCTACCGTGCCGGAAACGGCGTTTACGAGTTCGGCCTTCACGTCGAGGGTCTCGCCCTTGAAGCTTCCGCCTTCGGGGCTGAAGGTGACGCGCGGCTGAGTGTCGGCCACGCCGTCGTAGAGCACGGCGATGCCCGTCGGGCCGGTGGTGCCGCTGATTTTCGAGGCCGTCACGGTGAATGTGTTTCCCGAGATTTTATCGACATATATGCCGGGAGGGCAATATCCGCCTCCGTTTTCGACGCTGACAGCCTTCGAGCCTCCGTTGCCGACGACGATTACCGCGCCGCCGTCCTTGCGCGTGATGCAGGCCACGCCGCCGGAGGCCGTGTAGTAGTCGGGCTTTCCGACCATAGCGTTGCGGAAGTGGTTCACGGCAGCGATTTCGGGAGCGGTGAAATGAGTGGAGCCCTGAACGCCCATCTTGATTTCGCGATAGCCCGTCTGCGAGGGACGCGAGAGATAGAGACTTGAGGCGCCGGCGCGGCAGGCGACGATGGCCCAAGCGCGGTCGATACGTTCCTGCGTCACGTTTTTAGTCTCGCCGCCGTCGTTGGCGTATGTGTCGTGGCTTTCGCCCCAGTAGACCACCTTGCTGTCAGCGATTGTGGATGAGGCCCAGCTTGCGTGGGTCGTGGGCACGGTGCCGTTCTTGACGGCATTGAGGACGATGCGCGAATAGGTGTTGTCAGTGACACTCATATAGTCCGTGTACTCCTTCATCAGCCCGTTGGCGTTGGAGCCGCCGGGCGTGTCGAGAATC
This sequence comes from uncultured Muribaculaceae bacterium, assembly GCA_910584905.1. Lineage (GTDB taxonomy): Bacteria > Bacteroidota > Bacteroidia > Bacteroidales > Muribaculaceae > CAG-873. The sequence continues at coordinate 31,917 of CAJUCQ010000067.1, read as the reverse complement.
TCACCGTAATGATACAGCCCCGGCACGGAGGTCACGGCCTTCCAGAAGTCGCAGTTTTCCGAGGGGAGAGCGATATGCTTGGCCGCATCCCAGCGGATGCCGTCGACACCGCAGTCCTTGAGGGCCTGCACGAAATCCTTGGCCCGCTCCTGAACCTCGGCGCTTTCGGAGTTGACATCGGGATAGTCGCCCATGCGGTGCTGGGTGATGGACGTGCGGCTGGCATAGTTTACCTTCGATGTGGTGGGGCGCAGGCGGTCGTTGGTGTTCCACCACGCGTCGCGGTTCACTGCCGCGCCGTTGATGTGATTGGCCACGACGTCGACTATCACTTTTACGCCATACTTGTGGGCCTGCTCGCAGACCTTTTTGAGCGCGTCGGCGTTGTTGACGGCGCCGGTGCCTTTGATTGCGAAATCGTAGGGCATATAGGCATAGAACCATTCCGCGCCCGAATGGGCGTTGCCCTGCACGGGTGAAATCTGGATAGCCGTGAATCCGGCCTCGGCAATCGAGGGAATCGCGGTGCGGATCTGCGGGGAGCTCCAGCAGAAAAGATGGAGTATGTTGCCGTCCTGAATGTTTTCAGGGAGGCCGTAAGACTCTGTCTGAGCGGCAGAAACGCCGAAGAAACCAAGCCCGGCGGCGAGCGCCGCAAGACGCATCATTCGTTTAAGCATGATAATAGACAAGTATTGGTAAGTTTATTGATTTTATATGAAATAGATAGCGATTACAAAGGTACAAAAAAATTTCCAAACACAAACACTTGTCAATATCTTGTGTTTTTAACACATATTCGCATCAAAATTTGCGATTTAGCGCGAAAATGTGTAATTTTGCCACACAAAATATTTAAAACTACCGTTTACTTATGGAAAAAATAGACAGACTCGACCTTCATATCTTGAAAATCGTGATGCACAACGCCCGAATCCCCTCCAAGGACGTGGCTCTTGAATGCGGCGTGTCGCGCGCAGCAATCCACCAGCGCCTCCAGCGCCTTATCGACATGAAGGTAATCACCGGCTCGGGCTACAAGGTCAACCCCAAAACCCTCGGCTACGCCACCTGCACTTACATCGGCGTAAACCTCGAGCGCGGCGCCCTCTACCGCAACGTTGTCCCCGAGCTTGAAAAAATCCCCGAAGTCGTGGAATGCCACTTCACCACCGGACCCTACACCATGCTTATCAAGCTCTATGTCCGCGACAACGAGCAGCTCATGGACCTCCTGAACAATAAAATCCAGATGATTCCCGGCGTTGTCGGCACCGAGACTCTTATCTCCCTCGACAACTCCATCGACCGCGAAATACCCGTCCGCATCGACTGATTTCAGGCCAATACCCACAACCCTCTACGCAATCAACTCACTGCCATGAAGAAAATCTTCGCCGCCCTCTTGGCTCTCGCCGGCATGGGCGCTTCGGCCGCCACGCCGGCCCCGACCACCGTCGACCACCCCGACTGGAGCCGCAACGCCGTCATCTATGAGGTAAACGTGCGCCAGTACACCCCCGAAGGCTCGTTCAACGCGTTTGCCCGCGAGCTCCCCCGCCTGCGCGACCTCGGCGTAGACATCCTGTGGTTCATGCCCATACACCCCATCTCGGAAGTGAACCGCAAGGGCACACTCGGCTCATACTACGCCGTCGCCGACTACAAGGCCGTCAACCCCGAGTTCGGCACCCTCGACGACTTCAAGCGCGTCGTAGACCGCGCCCACGCCCTCGGCATGAAAGTGATTATCGACTGGGTTCCCAACCACACCGGCTGCGACAACATATGGGTCAACGCCCACCCGGAATACTACGCCCGCAATGAAAAGGGCGAGATGTTTGGCCCCTTCGACTGGACCGACACCTACAAGCTCGACTACTCGCGCCCCGACACCCGCGCAGCCATGATTGACGCCATGAGCTTCTGGCTCACGGACGCAAACATCGACGGCTTCCGCTGCGACGTCGCCGGACAAGTGCCCGTCGATTTTTGGAACGAGGCTCGCCCCGAACTTGACAAAGCCGCCGCCGGACGCCCCGTGTTCATGCTCGCCGAAGCTACCGAGCCCGAGCTTATGGAGCACTGCTTCGACATGGACTACAACTGGCCGATGAAAGACCTCTTCAGCGCAATCGCCGCCACATCCGGCCAATATTCGTTCATCGCCCCGGGCGAGACCGCACCCCGCAAATTCGACGAAGCCCACGCCACGGACATCATCAAGCTCCTCGAAAGTCAGGCCGCGCAGTATCCCGCCGACTCCTACATGATGAACATGACCTCCAACCACGACCTCAACTCGTGGGAAGGCACCGAGTTCCAGCGCCTCGGCTCACTCGCCCGCGCATTCGCAATCCTCACTTACACCCTTCCCGGCATGCCCGTGATTTACACCGGGCAGGAAGTGGGCCTCAACCGCGCGCTCGAATTCTTTGAAAAAGACCAAGCGCCCGAATGGGGCAGCAAGCCCGCGATGACCGAGTTCTACACCACGCTCAACGAGCTTAAGCACTCGCGCCCCGAGCTCGCCGCAGGTCGCCTCGGCGGCACTCCCGAGTTCTTCGCCACCGACTCGCAGGACCTCCTCGTCTTCAGCCGTCGCCGCGGCACCCATGAGACGGTAGTGGCCGTAAACCTCGGCACCAAGCCCGAGCTTCTCACCTTCAAAGGCGTCACCCCCGACACCACCGGAGCCGTAAACGCCTTCACCGGCGCCCCCGCGTCGCTTCCCGCCTCGCTCGAACCCGGGGAGGCAGTCCTCCTTACAATCAACCGCCGATGAGCAAGCCCGACGAAAGCCCCCGCTGGACCGAGATTGAACACCTCACCGACTGGGACGAGGAGTTCTACGACATCTACACGGCCAAAAAATTCGGCAAGTGGGTCATGATCAAGACGCTCAAACCGCAGTTTGCCGACGACCAAAAATACCGCGAGATGATTGAACGTGAATTCGACGTGCGCTACAACCTCGCGCACCCGAACATCGTCATGATCAACGACTTCGAAGACATCCCCGGCATCGGACGGTGTATCGTCACTGACGACGTCTACGGCGACACCCTGCGCAAGCTCCTCAACGAGGGCAAAGTCACCGACCACCATCTCCGGCAGGTATGCAGCCAGCTCATCAACGCCCTTGAGTATATCCAGACAAACCACATCGTCCACCCGCCGCTGCGCCCCGAGAATATAATCTTCACCGAGCACATCGGCAACCTCAAGCTCATCGACGTGGGCTTCGAGCAGAAACCATCGCTCAAAACGCGCGAAGTGGCCGACGACATCTTTTACTTCGGGCAAATTCTCGAACTCGTCCTTGCCGCATCAGGCTCCGGCAACCAGAACCTCCGCAATGTGGCCCGCAAGTGCACCGACCCGGACCCCCGGCGCCGCTATCGCGACATTCAGGAGCTCCGCGCAGCCATCGAAAACCGAGGCAACCGCCGTCTGCTCATTTTCATCATTGTATTCCTGAGCATCCTCGTTTTGCTTCTGGCGTGGCTCTCATCGCCCTACCGCCCCCAGCCCCCGATGGAAATAGCGGCGGCGACAGCCAATATCCAACCGAAAATTTAGAATGGTACACGTCCATCCCGTAAGCACCGATTCCGACCAACTGCGCCAGTACGTGAAGTTCGGAATCGACCTCTATAAAGACAACGCCTACTACGTTCCGCCACTGATAAGCGACGACGTCGCATCCCTTACCCCGGATAAAAACCCGGCCTTCGACTTCTGCGAAGCGCAATCGTTCATGGCTTTCCGCAACGGCGAGCCCGTCGGCACAATCACGGCCATCATAAACCGCGCCGTAAACGAAAAAACCGGCAAAAACGTGCTCCGCTTCGGATTCATGCACTTTATCGACGACGCCGAAGTTGTCGACGGCCTGTTCGACGCCGTCATCGACTGGGGCCGCACTCGGGGCATGAACGAAATCGTAGGTCCGATGGGATTCACCGACCTCGATCAGGAAGGCATGCTCATCGAAGGCTTCGAAGAAATTGGCACCATGGCCACTATCTACAACTACCCCTACTACGTCGACCACATGCGACGCATGGGATTTGAAAAAGAAGTCGACTGGATCGAGTTCCGTATGACCGTCCCCGACTCCGTGCCCGAAAAATACTCGCGAATCGCCGAAATTGTGGCCAAGCGCTTCGAACTCCGCACTAAGAAGTACACCTCCCGAAAAAAAATCAAGGAAGAATACGGTCAGGAAATCTTTGAAGTCGTCAACAAAGCCTACGCCGACCTCTACGGCTTCTCCCCCTTGACACCGCGCCAGATCAAACACTATATCGACGTCTACCTCAATATCCTCAGACTTCAGGATGTGTCGCTCGTTGTCGACCGCGACGACCACCTCGTCGGCCTCGGCATCTCCATGCCTTCGGTGAGCCGCGCCTTGCAGAAAAGCCGCGGGCGCCTCTTCCCCACCGGCTGGTACCACCTCCTTAAAGCCATCCGCGGCAAGACCGACACCGTAGACCTCCTTCTCGTAGCCGTCCTCCCCGAATATCAGGCCAAGGGCGTCAACGCGCTCATCTTCAACGACCTTCTCCCGGGATATATCGCCAACGGATACAAGTACGCCGAATCAAACCCCGAACTCGAGTCCAACGAAAACGTGCAAAAGCAGTGGGAATATTTCGAGCGCCGTCAGCACCGCCGCCGCCGCGCATGGAAAAAGGCCATCCCCGAGCCTCCCATGTGCATGCCTCAGACACCCGACCCTGACCTATAGCACATCACTCAGGCTCTAATCCGCCGCGGCTTTTACGCCCGGCATATTCAAAACAAATCGACTCCGGCACTGCAAACAGTGCCGGAGTCGATTTATTCAAGTTTATTCAGATAACTACATCTTGTTGACCACTCCGCAAATCTGTAACTGTACCAAATTTAGTTAATCGAATCGTAGCCGCCCGTTTTCGTGGACAAACAGCCCGAAATACGGACGTAATTAATCACGTCCGCCGCGAAAAGTACTATCCAATCGCATATTACCGCAATTTCGACGCCTGCATTCGTCGATAATCGCACGGACGCATGCCGTCAATCCTTTCCGGTGAGTATCTTACGGATATCGTGGAGCTTCGTGAGGGCCTGCATAGGCGTGAGATTGTTGATGTCGATGCCTATGATTTCGTCTCTTATCTGAGAGAGCACGGGGTCGTCAAGCTGGAAGAAACTCAGCTGCATGCCGCCCTCGACACGTGCCTTGCCCCCTTTGTCGGCGGCCTTTTCGAGCTGCGCGAGCACGTCGTCGGCCCGACGGACTATGCTCGGCGGCATACCCGCGAGCTTGGCCACGTGGATACCGAAGCTGTGCTCCGATCCTCCGCGCGCGAGCTTGCGCAGAAACACCACCTTTCCGTCGATTTCCTTTACGGACACATTGTAGTTGGCAATTCGCGGATAAGCGGCTTCCATGTCGTTGAGCTCATGATAATGAGTGGCGAAAAGAGTCTTGGGGTGGAGTTCGCCGAAGGTGTTGATGTGTTCGACGATAGCCCAAGCAATCGAGATGCCGTCGTAGGTCGATGTGCCGCGCCCGAGTTCGTCAAAGAGTATAAGCGAGCGCCGGCTCATATTGTTGAGAATCGAGGCCGCCTCGTTCATCTCCACCATAAATGTGCTTTCGCCCAAGGAGATATTGTCGCTGGCACCCACGCGGGTGAAAATCTTGTCGACAACCCCTACATGCGCGCCGCTTGCGGCAACAAAACAGCCTGTCTGCGCCATGATGACGTTGAGAGCCGTCTGGCGCAACAACGCCGATTTACCCGACATGTTGGGGCCGGTAATCATCATAATCTGCGTGGCCTCGTTTTCAAGCTCCACCGTGTTGGCAATATACGGTTCGCCCGGGGGCAGCTGGCGCTCGATTACCGGATGGCGCGCATCTTCGAGCCGCAGCACAAGGCTGTCATCGACGACGGGGCGCACATATTTGTTTTCGAGCGACACCCGTGTGAAGGCATTGAGCACGTCGAGGCGAGCCAAAAGCGACGCGTTGAGCTTGAGCACGGGAATATACTGCGCCAGCGCACGCACAAGAGCCGAATAGAGGCGCGTCTGGATGGCTTCGATTTTCTCCTGCGCACCGAGAATTTTTTCTTCGTACTCCTTAAGCTCCTCGGTGATATATCGCTCGGCGTTGACGAGGGTCTGCTTCCGCACCCATCCGGCAGGCACCTTGGACTTATGCGTGTTGGTGACTTCGATATAGTAGCCGAAGACGTTGTTGTAACCTATTTTGAGGCTTGTTATGCCCGTGGCTTCGGCCTCGCGGGCCTGAATTTTAAGGAGGTAGTCCTTCCCTTCGTAGGCTATGGCCCTGAGTTCGTCGAGTTCGGGGTCTACGCCGCTGTTGATGATGTCGGTGCGGTTGCCGGTGCCCTGAGCGTCGTCGCGGAGTTCGGCGGTGATGCGTGCGCAGATAAGCGCGCATGGATTGAGCTGCTCGCCGATACTGCGCAGAGCCGGGAGATCGGCCTCGCGACACATCTGCGCCACGGGCACGATGGCCGCAAGGGCGTTGCGGATTTGCAGCATTTCCCGAGGCGAGATGCGCTCGCAGGCCACCTTGGCGACAAGGCGTTCGAGGTCGCCGATGGCCTTGAGATGCTCGCAGATGTCCTCGCGGACCTGTGGCGAACGGAAGAAGTACTCCACCACATCGAGGCGCTCGTTTATGGCCTTCGAATCCTTGAGCGGAAAGAGAATCCATCGCCGCAGAAGGCGCGAACCCATAGGACTCACGGTGCGGTCGAGCACGTCGAGGAGGCTCTTTCCTTCGGGGTCGAGAGGCTCGATAAGCTCGAGGTTGCGCACGGTGAAGCGGTCGAGCCTTACGTAGCGCTCCTCCTCGATGCGGGTCAGCGAGTTGATATGCGATGTGTGCTGATGGCGCGTCAGGTCGAGATAATGCAGAATGGCCCCTGCAGCTATTATCCCATGTGTAAGGCGCTCTACCCCGAAGCCCTTGAGCGAGGCCGTGCCGAACTGTTTGAGCAGGCGTTCGTTGGCGGCTTCAGGGGTAAAGAGCCACTCCTCGAGGTCGAATATAAGGTAGCGCTGCGAAAGCTCGCCTTCGACGCGGCCGCGGAGGCCGTGGCGAACGAGAAGCTCTTTGGGCGCCATGTTGGCGATAATTTTGTCGACATAGTCGGGGCTGCCCTCGGCGCAGAGGAATTCGCCGGTGCTTATATCAAGGAAGGCCACGCCCCACAGCGTCTTGCCCACGTGGAGCGCGGCAAGAAAGTTGTTCTCGCCGCGCGAGAGCACGTTGTCGCTGAGGGCCACGCCGGGAGTGACAAGCTCGATGATATCGCGCTTGACGAGTTTTTTTGTCAGCTTGGGATCTTCGAGCTGTTCGCAGATGGCCACACGCTTGCCCGCACGCACGAGCTTGGGCAGATAGGTGTCGAGCGCGTGGTGAGGGAAGCCGGCAAGCTCGACATATTGGGCGGCACCGTTGGCACGGCGCGTGAGCGTGATTCCGAGGATTTCGGACGCCACGATGGCGTCGTCGGAAAAGGTCTCGTAGAAGTCGCCGACTCGAAAGAGGAGCACCGCGTCGGGGTGCTTTGCCTTCATCTCGGCGTACTGCTTCATCAGCGGCGTCTCGACATACTTCTTAGCCATTGGCGGAGAGCTTTTTGCGGCGTGCGGGGATTGCTATGGATGTATAAATCTGGATGGCGGCGCCGGCAAGCGTGAAGGCGATGAAATCGCGGAGCGTGCCGCCGGGAACAAAGAGAAACACCGAGGCCGCGCAGAAAAATATCGCGCTCCACATCTGTATGCGCACAAGACGGCGCAATTTGATGTCAGGCCCGGTATAGCGCGTGAATATTCTCGCCCCGAGCAGGATAAGAGCCCCGCAGGCGGCAACCCAGCGGTAAACCTCCACCGGCTGCCACTTCGGAAGAGTGAGCGCCACCATAAAAACAATGAGACCTACCGACGCAAGGCCGTCCATCGAGCTGTAATATTTGTCTTTCATCGCTTAGTGTCTTTAGTCTCCCCGTCGAACACAAATACCTCCTCATTGTCGCGCTTCATATTGTACTGCTCGCGCACGACGTGCTCCATCGCGTCCGCATCGCGGGTGATATTCCCGTTGAGCCTGCGGAAATAAAGCATCGTGTCGCGCTGAGCCTCAAGCTCCATGCGCAGGGAGTCGATTGTATGCTCGTACTTCATGCGCATCACAAGCGAGTTGTCGCCGACTAAAAGTATATAGCCGGCAAATGCGAGGATGAAGATGGTCGAAAACGGCAAAAACCGTTTTGCCCACGAGATGGATGACTGTACGCTTTCGTTCACGACGGAGATGGAATAAGGGATTTCAGGGGGATTATATAATGCAAAAGTACGAAATTCCCGCGATATTACGGCCATTTCCATACTCCAATTTCAATTATTTCAGGCGGAAGTTGAACAAAATTTTTGCGATATGCAAAAAAATCACTACCTTTGCAGACGCAAGCGCCGAAGGGATGTTTTCCACGGCGTGATGCGCAGACAGTCTTATGGTGTAATGGTAGCACTACAGGTTTTGGTTCTGTCTGTCCAGGTTCGAATCCTGGTAAGACTACGGAAGAGCGACGCCCCCGCAGGAGCGCCGCTCTTTTTTTGTGCATCTGAGCCTCGCTTAAATCTAAAATTTTGCAAACAAAATCTAAATTAAGCTTCTTTTAGCTTTTTGAACAAATAATTTGATTAACTTTGCAAGCGATAAGACCTGCGGGCCTCTCTCGCCGATATGGCGCCGGATTTCCGACAGACTTTATCAAAAGACAGAAAGTATAAGTGAATCATAGGTTATCGCATGCAGTTGCTCGGGAGAGTGGCTGCATGTTGCTTTTATTGGCCGGCCCGCATCAGGCGCCGCCATTTGGCCATTCCGAAGAAGGCTATGACCGTGTACACGAAATACAACACTCCGTAGAGCGGGATGCCTTTGTAGAAATAAAGTCCGAATGACACGATATCTACGGCAATCCACACCACCCACTGCTCGATATACTTGCGCGCGAGCATCCACGTGCCCGCCATCGACAGGGCCGTGGTTAGCGAGTCGAGCCACGGCACCGTGCTGTTGGTGAAGCGTATGAGAACCCACGCTATCAGCAGATAGACCGGCACGAAGAGCGCGCACACGGCCGCGAGGTGCCCCCTCCCGATATGCGATATCCTCAGCGCGGGCTTGTCGCCGCCGGCGTCGCGGCGACCCCACGCCACAAGCCCGTAGAGAGCCATCAGAAGATAGTAGATGTTCATGCCGAAATCGGCATACAGCCCCGCATGCCAGTAGACCCACATCGACATGCACGGCATCAGCAGGCCCGCAACCCACAGCAAGCGGTTGGCCTTGTACTCCCAGTAGAGATAGAGAAGTCCCGTGATGAAACCGGCCAGCTCGACGGCTTTGTCAAAAGTGATTGAGTCCATGGGGGTCAGAATTTGATATTTACGGAAGCCATGACGTGAGCCGTGGCCTGCGCCGCATACCCGCTGTAGCGGTAGATAACGGGCTTGCCGTCGTCGCCGACATAATAGCCCGAGCCGGCATAGCCGTTGTTCTCATAGCGGGCGTTGAAAATGTTATAGACCGTGGCGCCGAGACGCACCTCGCGCAGACGCAGAAGGCCGCGGAAGGTATAGCCCAGACGCAGGTCGCTGACAAAATAGGCCGGGAGCGTCTGCTCCTCTACTCGCGCGTTGGTCATATACTGCTTGCCCACGTAGTGGCTTTCGAGAGCGGCGTCAAAGCCCCGCATCCTGAATTCAAAAGCGTTGTTGAACATAAACGATGGCGAGAACGCGATGGGCGTGTCGCCGCAGTCGACGGCAATGGGATTGCTCTCCTCGTTCTCGTAGATATACTCCACGAAATTCTTCACGCGGTTGCGCGACAGCGTGGCGTTGAACTGCCACGTCAGACACTTCAGCGGACGCACCGCCAACTGAAACTCGACACCGGCGCGGTAGCTGTCGGGCACGTTTACACTCAACGGGTTGCCCGTGTCGGAAAGTTGCCCCGTGACAACGAGCTGATTGCGATAGTCCATCAGATAGAGATTCACGCCTGCCGTGACGAGCGAATGCGTGAATGTGTAGCCCGCCTCGTAGTCGAACATGCGTTCGGCCTCGGGCATGTGACCGGGGTCGGCGTCAGTGAAATTGTCGTGGGTAGGCTCCTTATGGGCCACACTCCACGATGCAAAGAGCCGATGGGCCGCGCCGGGCGTCCAGTTGAGCCCGAGTTTGGGATTAAAGAAACTGTATTTGCGGCGGATGTCGAGCTGTTGCTGCTTGCCCGCGGCATAGTCGATATTATCCGAGGTGCCGTCGATGCGATAGTCTATTCCGCGCCACTGCATATCGGCGAAAGCGCTCAATCCTCGTCCGAGGTCAACGTTGGCGCGGGCGTAGATATTGCCGTCTAGCTTTTCGCCGATATGGCGGTAATACTCCTGCGAAGGGTTGATAGGGCCGACGTAGTTGCGCACCCACTCGACCGTGCCGAAATGATGGCCGCGGTAGTTGCTCAGCGCGCCGCCTAAAACGGCATCTACCCGACCGCGGCGCCACGACAGCGAGAACACGCCGCCTCCGAAACCGTTGTCGAGACTCTTGTCGCGGATAAGGTCGCTTTTGGTGACGGTCGTGCCGGAGGCATCGACAAAGGGCTTCAGCCCGTATTCGGTCAGCGTGCGCCGCGTCTTATACTGTTCGTAGTATCCGTCGCCCTTGGTGTAGTGGAGGGCGAGATTGAGATGCAGGCCGCGCCCGAGGTCCTGCCCCCAATGGAGCTGGAAGTTATGCTGCACGTAATTGTCGGTCTGATTCGGGTAATATGCCGTCCGGCCTTCGTCGTCGGTATATTCGCCGCAGGGGTTGTAGCGGCGCCCGTACTTCTCCATTTGCTCGCGCGAGGCATAATCCCATGCCATATAGGTCTGCTCCTTGCCTCCATAGGCCAGCAGACGCAGACTTGTCCCGTCGTTGACCCATGCCACCTGCCCGAAATAGCTCCAAAGCTTGGAGAAAGCGCGGTCAATATAGCCGTCGGACCCCGCATGGCTCAGGCGGGCGTCGACGCTCCAGTGGTCGCCGAGAAGCCCCGAGCCGACGCGCAGGGTCTGCTTGTTGGTTGCATACATGCCGTAGCTGCCGGCGAACTCGGCGTAGGGGTCGAACGACGGCGCATCGGTGACGAGATTGACCGAGCCGCCGAAGGCTCCGGCGCCGTTTGCGCTGGTACCGGCCCCGCGCTGAATCTGCACGTCGCGCACGCTCGACGCTATGTCGGGCATATTCACCCAATAGACACGATGGCTCTCGGCATCATTGACGGGCACGCCGTTGGCCGTGATATTGATGCGCGAGGCATCCGAGCCGCGAAGTCGTAGCGACGTGTAGCCCATTCCCGCCCCGGCGTCGCCGGTAGCGAGAACCGACGGCGTCATCGACAGCAAATAAGGCATGTCGCGCCCGTCGTTGGAGCGCTCAAGCTCTGCCTTGCGCACATTCGTAAACGCCACGGGCGTAGTGGCGCCAGCGCGGTTGGCAAGCACCTCCACAGCCTGAAGATTGATAACCGAGGAGTCGGCGCTCTCGGCGCCGGACGCATACACGGGCACGCACATGGCAAGCCCTGCTGCGATGAAGAAGGATTTCTTCGTCATAATTTTGTTTTCTCTACGCCGGTATTACCCGGATCAGGTTCAAAGGGTATAATCTCAGCTTCGGCGGCCGGCCCCTCCGGGCCATGCCTTGCGCCGTCGCACCCCTAAAAAATTAAATTTCACCGCAAAGATACGACTTTTCGGCGGAAGTCGCACCGTCCGATAGTCGCGCAACTCGCATTTTTCGCGAACAGCACTTCTATTGCGCATATTTTCAGTAACTTTGCATCAGCAACATCCGACGCCTTTATTTATGGACCACATAATCATAAAAAACTACGCCTCGCCCTGCGGTGAACTCCTGCTCGGCAGCCTCGGCTCCAAACTTTGTATGTGCGACTGGACTGCCGGAGGCCGCGCCGACGCAACGGCCGAACGGCTCGGACGCCTTCTTGATGCCTCTGTCATCGAGGGAACATCCGCCGTAATCGAGCACGCCGCCGACGGGCTTGATGAATACTTCCAAGGGCTGCGCCGCGAATTTCCGCTTGATATTCTTGCGGCCGGAACTCCCTTCCGCAAAGCCGTATGGCAGTCTATAATGTCAGTGCCATACGGCAGGTGCATTTCCTATTCGCAGCTTGCGGAGTCAATCGGCAGGCCCTCGGCCCTGAGAGCCGTCGCCGCCGCCGCCGGGGCAAACGCCCTCTCGGTCGTCATTCCGTGCCACCGCATTATCGGCGCATCAGGCGAGCTGACGGGCTACGCCGGAGGCCTCGACGCCAAGCGCTTTCTTCTGCGCCTTGAGCGCGAGGCAATGGAAAAGGGAGGCAGACACGCCTGATTGTGTCTGCCTCCCCGGATTGTATTTTATGCTCGTCGGAACAAGTCCGGCGGCATGGGATTTACTTCACGAGAACCTTCTCGATGCGCGAGCCCTGACGACGGACGTAGATGCCGTGTTCGGGATTTGCCACCTTCATACCCTGAAGATTGTAGTATTCGACGGGAGCGTTTTCAACATCTTCAACCACAACACCGTTGACACCGGCATTGCCGAAGAGGTCCATGCCTTCGAGCTGGACGTTCACCGCACTACCCATAAATGCGAATGTTGTGATGGGGTCGGGAGCAACGACGATAATGTCCTGTTCGCCGCTGGAGAGGACATAGCCTTCGCTTACGGGATTATCATTTTCGTCGGTGAAGTTTACCTTGCGTGCGCCGAACGTTACGGTCGTGTTGCCGACAACCTTATCGCCGTCAAGAGCGGCTGTCATAAGATAGTAGGGCGTCGTGCCGTCCGAAACCACCACCTGCTTGGTAGCCGTCGCGGTCATCGCCTGAGCGTCGAGCGTGAACTGTATGGGGCTTGCGAAACCGGCTCCGAGGAAATTGTTAACGCTGAGTCCTTCATCGTTCTTGGCCGCATAGATATAGCAGCCGGACTGCGACTCTGCATTGGCGTCAAAGAATGTCATGATATTGTTCACGGCGTTCATCTCGATGGCGCCGATGAAGTCAAACGCGCTGGTAAACACATTGGTCTCGATAAACTCGGCGCGGCAGAGACCGAGAACCTTTTTGAAGCTCGAACCTTGGGCCGTGGCTTGGGATTCGCCCATCCAGTAGAAATATCTCTCGTCCTTATTGTAGCTCAGCACGATATCATCGTCGACAATCTTATAGGGTTTCGTCGTTACATCGAGCATAAGGAAGGTGGCCTTGATGGTGCCGCTCTGAAGCTGAAGGTCGAAAACCTGCTTGGTGGGGATGGTGAGCGTGGAGTTTTCAGGCGAGAAAGTGCCTTTGAAAGCGGCGTCCATGCCGAGGAAACTGTAGACGGTCACTTCGTTGCCTGCGCCGGCTTCGAAAGCCGCGAGCCCGTCGGTAGCCCAGCCGTTATGGCTTTCTATGAGACCATAGCTTTCGCTGAGGTAAAGGTCATTGACAAAATCAGACGTCGTGGCCTGAGCGGCGCGGGCGGCAACGCGGGCAGGACGCGCTTCGGTTGAGAGCGTAAGATTCTCAATCGTGGTGTGCAGGGTGTAGTCTGCGGTTTGGGACTCCTGTAAGTTCGATGCCTTCAGTGAGGGGAGTGTCGTGCCGGCCGTTACCGACATGAACGCACCGCATGCGAGAGCGGAGAGCACTGTGTAGAATTTCTTCATGCTGTGTGATGGATTAATGATTGTGATGACACTTGATTTATGTGTTTAGTCGCAAAAATAGCATTTATGATTTTAATCCGCAAACTTTTCCCTCATAAAAACACTCGTCATGGAATAATTTCGTATTTTTGCACCTTATTGAACATATTTGTCACCATTTTTCGCTATGTTGCCCCCCGAAGAATTTGCCGAAGAAATGCTTTCGCTATTGCCATACACTCCTAACGTGCAGCAGCGATGCGTGGCCCACGCGCTGGCCCGCTTCTGCGCATCGCCGCGCGAAAACGTCGTGTTTATCCTTAACGGATATGCCGGCACGGGCAAAACATCGCTTACCGGCGCGCTCGTGCGCATGCTGGAGGCTTCGGGAGTGAAATGTATGCTCATGGCACCCACCGGGCGCGCGGCAAAAGTATTCTCGGCCAACTCGGGAGGACACCCCGCATGGACAATCCACCGAAAAATCTACCGCCACAGCCCCTCGGGCGGCGCCCCGGGTGACGGCCCCGTGGCTCAGGGCGGGAGAGCTCCGGCAATTACACGCGACAACACCGCCTCGAACATGGTCTTTATCGTCGACGAAGCTTCAATGATCGGGGGCGACGGCTCGGGAGGCCTCCTCGAAGACCTCGTCACCTACGTCTACTCCGGCACGAACTGCCGCATGATTCTCGTCGGCGACACGGCCCAGCTACCTCCCGTTGGCTCGCAGCGCTCGCCGGCCATGAACCCCGACGTGCTCCGCGGCTACGGCCTGAGGGTGAGCGCGGCCACCCTTACCGAGACCGCGCGCCAAGCCGCCGACTCCGGCATCCTTTTCAACGCCACTCGCCTGCGCCGAGCCATGCTCGCCTGCGCCCGGGCTTGCGCCGAAGCCGCCGACGAGAACGCCGTCGCCGACAGCGCCGACAAATTCATTCCTCACCTGCGCGCTCGAGGGCTTGATGACGTAAGGCTCATCACCGAGAGCGACGAACTCCCCGAACTCGTCGACCGCGCCTTCCGCGAAGACGGCATGTCCGAAACCATCATCATCACCCGCAGCAACCGTCGGGCACTCGAATTCAACCTCGGCGTCCGCAACGAAGTGCTATACCGCGAAGAACGGCTCTCGCCCGACGACCTTCTTATCGTGGCAAAAAACCACTACTTCCCGGGAGCCAAGCCCAAAGGCGTCGACTTCATAGCCAACGGCGACATCCTCCGCGTCGAAAAGGTCTACGGCACCGAAACCAAATACGGCATCTGCTTCGCCGACGTCGCCGTCACCATAGGCGAGGCCGTCACCTTCGACACAAAGATAATCCTCGACGGCCTCTACAGCGAAAACGCCGCCCTAAGCAGCGAACAGTACAGCAATCTCTACTACGGCATCCTCTACGACCCCGCCCTCTTCGCCCCGGACACCCCCGCCGACGCCCGCCTCAGAGCCCTCGCCTCAAACCCCTACTGGCATGCCCTGCAAGTAAAATTCGCCTACGCCGTCACCTGCCACAAGGCTCAGGGCGGACAATGGCGCAACGTATTCATCGACCTGAGCTACATCCCGGCCGAAGCATTGGGCTTGGAGCTGTACCGTTGGCTCTACACGGCCGTGACTCGCGCCCGCAAGAACCTCTATCTCATAGCTCCGCCCGAAGCTCTCATCGAAGGCGGCACCGCGCGCGAATAAAGCATCCGCGCGCGAACAATACTCCCCGCGCGATTGTCTTTTCTTTATAATCCCAAGAAAAGACATCATGCCCGCTACAAGCTCACACTACGACGTCAGCCATTTCATAGGCGACAGCACCGGACTATCCTACGCCATAGCCCAGTTTATAATGAAAGTCGTGGACTGGATTCTCGGCGTGTTCGGCCTCGAACACAACCTCACGGTCGTAACAATACTCTACGCCGCGGTGGTATTCGGTATATCGCTCGTGGCCGGATGGATAGTGCAGTGGCTGGTGCTCCACGCCGTCCGAGAAGTGGCAAAGCGGCGCGACTCCGACCTATACCACGCGCTCACGGACGTCCGATTCTTCCACAAGGCATGCCGCATCATTCCGCCGCTGGTGTTCATGATACTGATACAGTTCACCCTTTCCAACCACAACTCGCTCTCTTCGTGGCTCACGAGGCTCACGCTGATCTACATCGTCGTGGCAATGGCCTCGACGCTCTCGGCCCTGATTAACGCCGCATGGCGGCATATCGACGCAAAAGAAAACAAGCGAAAACTGCCGCTCAACGGACTCGCACAGCTCGCAAGAGGCGTCGTATGGATACTCGCCGCTATTATCGTGGTCGCAATCCTCGTCGACAAATCCCCCGCCGCACTCCTTGCCGGACTCGGAGCCTTCGCCGCGGTGCTCATGCTGATATTCAAGGACAGCATCCTCGGGGTCGTGGCCGGAGTCCAGCTCGCCGAAAACGACTCGCTGCATGTCGGCGACTGGATTGCCGTCGCCGGCACAAACGCCAACGGAACCGTTCAGGAAGTATCGCTCACTGCCGTAAAGGTGCTCAACTGGGACAAAACCACCACGACCGTGCCCCCATACAGCCTCATCACCGGAGGCTTCACCAACTACCGCTCGATGCAGACAAGCAACACGCGCCGCATTTGCCGCTCGTATATGATCGACGCCGACTCGGTCCTCCCCGCCACACCCGAAATGCTCGACAGCATCCGCCAAGTGCCATTCATGGACGAATACATCACGCGGAAACTCGCCCAGAAGGCCGCCGGAAAAACCGCCGACGTCGACAACCCCGAGGGCCTCGTCGACGGCACTATCGACACAAATCTCGGCCTCTTCAGAGCATACTTCAAGATGTGGCTTGACGCAAACCCGCAAATCTCCCACGACGACGACTGCTTCGTCTCGACCCTGCCGCAGACCGCCGGAGGAATCCCCTTTCAGGTATATTGCTTCACGGCCACATCGCGTTGGTTCGCCTACGAAGCAATTCAGGACGGCGTATTCGAGCAACTCGCCGCAATGCTGAGATTCTTCAGGCTATACACCTTCGAAAACCCCTCCGGCCGCGACACCGTCATCGACGGCTTCATCAGTCCCGGAAAAGACATCAATGCCGTATTCGGCATCCCCTACCCCTTCTTCAACGCCCCGAAGCCCGGCTCCTCGGCGGACGCCGCTACACAAGCTCCCGCTCAAGACGCACACCCGGCCGCAGGCGGAGCGTGAAAGCGCAGTTGCGCCCCAAAGTCTCGCTCCGGTAAAGGATATGATAGCGCTCGGGGCCGAGACATTCGAGCCGGACCACAGCCCCCGTCGCCGTCGCACCCGGGCCGTGCCCGAAGGTGAGGCGCTCATCAATAGTTACATCAAAGCACGACACATTCACCGCCACGGAATACGCCCCGTCATCGTAGCTCACGCCCGAGAGCCCGCGCCGCTCAAGCACCACGTCGCGCCCGTCTTCACTGACTTCAAGCGCTATGCCGGGCGCGTCGCCGGCTGCCGACGCGCCGTCGTCGACGAGCGTGCCTCCGTAAAGATACGTGCGCACGGCTTCCTTGCCCGACGGCTTGACCGAAGCGGCCACGACAGCGGCGGCAAGCACTGCCGAGATAACATAAAACTCTACGGATTGAAATATAGACATTAAAATCATGGCTTGAAAATACATTAAGCGCAAAATTAGATAAAAAATCCCGGATTTTTATCTAATTTTGCCCCTCAAATCCGATTCAGCTATGAAATGTCTTAATTGCGGGACCGAATGCGACGCATCGTTCTGCCCCATGTGCGGACAGCCAACCTCGACCGGACGCACCACTTGGCGCTCATTCTCCACTTCTTCCCTCGCCGACATGCTGCGTTTCCGGGGGCGCTTCCTCAACACATGCGGCGAACTCCTGACGCGTCCTTGGAACGTAATAGCCAACTACACGGCAGGGCGTCGCGTGCGCTACTCGTCGCCGCTCCTTTTTCTGCTCACATTGGGCATATATTCCGTTCTTCTGGAATCATGGTTCGCGCCGGAAAAGAATATCGAGCACAATTCCTATGTTCTGCGCCTGTATGAATTCAGCTCCGGTATGTACACCCTATGCCTGTTGCCGCCGCTGATTCCGGCCTTGCGCATCGCCTACAGACGTCATGGCATCAACCGCTTCAACACACCCGAACTGCTTACAGCCGGGATATTTCTATCGGCGCTTTCATTCCTGATCGGAATCCTCTTCCTCCCGCTTGAAATCATAGCCGGTCAAAGCTCCGGCATTTCGGCTATAGTATTCATCGCCTATTGTGCAGTGAGTATATTCAAAGCCTTTCCGATTCAGCCGATGCGGAAAGCCGCCTCTCACTTTATACTGTTTATCGTTCTTGCCGCCTTGTTTCTGATTATTTACGTCTCGGTTCTCGAACTAATTCCGCACTTTATTTTAGGCCCTGCGTAAGGAACCCGGAGCATACGCGTATAAACACAGTGCCCGCATGACGCATGCATACGGGCACTTATCCGGTCAGTCTGAGGCTACAGCTCCTTGAGCGACAGCGCGAAACCGCCGCCACGGGCCATGCCGAAATCAAGCTTCGATTTTGAGGTCACGGTCTTTTCAGTGATTACGTATGCCTCCGGATTGTCGTAGCAGTCGGCATCCGGCGCATCGGCGTAGACGGTGGCCGCATACTTCTTTCCCGCAGGAAGGAAATCGAGTTTCAGCGTGTATTTGCGGGCATCGGCGCCTGTCACGCCCCCTACATACCAGTCTCCGCTGCCTTTACCTCTGCGGGCCACAACGATATACTCTCCGGGCTCGGCATCGAGATAGCGGCTCTCACTCCAGTCCACAGGCACTTCCCTGATGAATCGGAAGGCGTCAGCCTTTTCCTCATAATGCTCCGGAAGGTCGGCGGCCATCTGAAGAGGCGAATACATCGTGAGATACAGTGCAAGCTGATTTGCCACAGTGGCGCGCTTGTAATTGGGATTCCCGGGCGCAAAGCTTCCTATATCCATTCTGAAAATACCGGGAGTGAAGTCCATCGGGCCGCCCTGAAGACGCGTGAACGGCAGGATTGTGACGTGGCCCGGCGTCATACTCTGATATTCGGTGCCCATAGCCGCCTCGTTGGCGATAAGATTGGGATAGGTGCGGCACAGACCCGTCGGGCGCACGGCCTCGTGACCGTTGACCATGATGTGCCTGTCGGCGGCGCGCTTCACGGCATCAAGGAAATGGCGCACCATACGCTGGCTGTAGTGAGTCTCGCCTTTGGGAAGAATATTGCCCACATAACCGCTCTTAACGGCATTATAGCCATAGCGGTTCATAAGTTCATAGGCGCGGTCAAGATGGCGCTCATAGTTGGCCACGGAGCCTGAAGTCTCATGATGCATCATAAGCCGTATACCCTTTGAATGGGCATAATCGTTGAGAGCCTTGATGTCAAAATCGGGATAAGGCGTAAGGAAATCAAACACGTAGTCTTTTTCGTGGCCGAACCATTCCTCCCAGCCGATATTCCATCCCTCGATAAGAAGCTGGTCGAAGCCGTTGGCTGCCGCAAAGTCGATGTAGCGGCGCACATTGTCGTTGTTGGCGCCGTGCTTGCCGTGGGGCTTTACCGTGGAATAATCGACGGCCGCGAGGTCGCTGCAGTCGTCATCGGTGTATGACCATTGGCTCTTGCCGGTTATCATCTCCCACCATACGCCCATATACTTCACCGGCTTTATCCACGACACATCCTCGAGGGCGCAAGGTTCGTTGAGATTAAGGATAAGATGCGAGGCAAGGATATCGGTAGCCTTGTCCGACACCGTCACCGTGCGCCACGGCGTCTTGAAAGGCGCCGTCACCGAAGCCTTGGCCGCTTCAAGCCCGGGGGTGAGCCATGATTCAAACACCATAACCGTGTCGTCGAGATTGAGATGCATTGCCGGATAATCGACGAGTGCGGCCTCGTGCAGATTGATATACAGCCCCTTGTCGGTCTTGAGCATAAGCGATGTCTGAACTCCCGTAGGCGAGAAAGAGGTCTGCGACAGATTATAGTTCACTCCGCCCTCGCGCAATGCGCGGATTTCGCTCAGGCGCGATTTGGTGTATTCATATTCCTGTGTGTCATAATCGCCCGGAATCCACCACGCCGTATGGTCGCCGCTCATGGCAATCTGCGTGCGTTCTTCTTTGATTTTAAATTCGTTGTGTGTCTGCGAAGGCAACTCATAGCGGAACGCTACGCCATCGTCATAGGCGCGGAATATGAGTTTGAGGCGGTCTGGGCCTTCTGCTCCGTCGCGGCGGGGGCGCATCAGCGACACCGTCATGGAGTTATAGGCGTCTCTTATCGAGTCGTTTTCACCCCAGACTGGCGCCCACGTCTCATCGCTGCTTCCGCGACTGAAACCGGTGCGGACAAAACCGTCGAGCAACGACGGACGCCCCGAAAGCTCAAGGCCGAGCGACGAGGGCCTGACGATTTCCTCTCCCTTGTACGAAACGGAATAAAAGGGACGTCCTGATTCCGACAATGAAAATTCAAGGACGATGTCGCCCGACGGCGACGTGATGCTCTCGGCCATGACTGCTCCGGAGAACATCAAGGCGAGAAGCCCTGCAAATTGTTTTTTCATGCTATTGATTTTTGGGTTTGTGTGAGAAAAATTACTGCGTCGCAAAATTACTCACACCTCACGGCCAAAAGTCCGCTCAGTACCAAAACAGTAGCTCTTCTAAAATATATTATATTGAATATCAGCCAACAACACCGTTATCATCCGAGCTTTTCAGTAGCTGTTCGGAGAAGGATTCCATGCCGATTTCCGCAACCATGCCATCGAAGTCCTTGCGCGGAAAACGCGAGGCATTGCGCATCTTCACCCTGTAGTTATAGACCGTCGACACCGACCGCCGGAGGAATACAGCAATCTTTTCCGAATCAGTGATGCCAAGACGAATGAGCGCAAAAACCCTAAGCTCTGTACCGAGCATTTCACCGGGACGGCGCTCCAGTCGTTTTTCCGGCACCAAGAGTTCATTGAATCTCTCTACAAAATCAGGGAACAGCTTCAGGAATGTAGAATCGAAGCCCGTATAGAATTCCTTGAGCTCACGGTCGACGGTAGTTGCCGAATTCAACTGATACATCAACTCGTTTACCCCCTTGTTCCGCGCCGTAGCGCGCAGACTGTTGCGATAGCGCTCGACACACTCAATGTAGTATGAACAAAGACTAAGATACTGGACTATATACGCATCCTTGGTGCGGTTGCTCTCCGAAAGCGCGGCATTGAGACTCCTCATGCGTTCCGAGGCTTCAAGAAGATGTTCGTTAAGGCGCGTCTTCTCGGCCGCGTTCACCGCCGCCATACGATAGGCCGACACGACCCATACAAGAGCTCCGGCAAGCAACACGGCAAGGACGGCAATCCCGGTCAGGAGCATGTTCTGACGGTGGTTGCGCTGCATGCTCAAGGTGGCATAAGCTTTTGAAATCGCAGGTATCAGGCGATTTGCCGCCGTGATATTGCTACTGACTTTGGAGGCATAATGGTCCTCGGCGGCGAAATTTATGTAGCGGTGCGCACGCTCGATATCTCCCGTGGCAAAAAGCAGCGAGGCAAGCTCGTAAAGCGAGCTGTAGTCTCTAACCGGAGTAAGAATGTCATCGACCGAACTGCGTGCCAAATTCCCGATAGCGGCCACAGTATCGCCTAAGGCGAGGGCAAGACGCCCCTCGATATAATTTGATATGGCACGCCCGCGGCGGTCGGCGGAAAGACGCTCTCTGTTGGTGTCTATCAGCGATATCGCCTCGCGAAAACGACCTTTCTCGCGAAGATAGCCGCATTCGTTGTACAGCCAGCCGACCGACAGGCTGTCATAGGCCGTGCGCAGAAAACTCCGGTAAGCGTCGGCGCTCACGCCCTCGGCCTCGGCCTTTGCGGCCATGAAATCGACATAGGCCGTCATCACATGGCGGTCGGACGTATCTCTCTCCGCCTCAGTCACAGCCCGCGCGAGTTCAAGGTCGTTGCCGCGGGCAAGGTCCGCACGGGCCTTGTGGACCGATGAAACAGCCGCATCCCGGACATTACCCAACGCGCGGGCAACATCCCTTTTCTTGGCGGCATAATAAGCCGCCGAATCGAAATCATAGGACATATATTCGGAATACAGGCGGTCATACAGATTGTATTTCGCCTGCGGGCCGAGTCCGCGGTCAAGCTCGCGCAGGCTGCGGAGGGCGGCCTCTTTAGCCTCTATGACAGCGGAATGGACACTCATGGCCGAATCGACCCGGAGCAAATCGGCACGCGCGGACAACGGGGCTGACGCGCCTCCCGTGCATCCCGGAAGCGCCCGCATAAAGAGAAGTACAAGAACGAATGTCGCGAATGCCCGCATTGTATTGAATCTTTTCGACAAAAATAATATTTATTTCTCCATAAGACAAAAAAAAGACTTACATTTGCAGAATATGAAAATCAAGGAATTCCTTCGTGCTATCGCCGACTTCGCCGTGCCGCGCACCTGCCTCGTTTGCGGCCGCTCCCTCGCCGACAAAGAAGGCGCAGAAATATGCCTTGAATGCTGCCTCAACCTCCCGCGGACGGGCATGCACTCCGTGGCCACGCAAAGCCGCGGACTCAATGCCGTTCAGGAGCGCCTCGCCGACGGGCCGCCGTTGCTATACGGCGCCGCGTGGTTCTACTACAGCCGCAACTCCCCTTACGCCACTCTTATTCGCACGGCAAAATACTACAGCCGCCCCGACTGCGGCCGCTCCCTCGGGTCCATGTATGCCCGCGAACTGATGGCCGACGCCCCGGAAATAGCCCGCCACATCGACGTCCTTCTCCCCGTGGGGATGCACTGGCTCAAACAACTCCGGCGAGGCTACAACCAAAGCCGCGAAATAGCCGAAGGCATGGGGAGCGTCCTCGGCATAGCCGTGGGCGACAACCTCACGGCAGTCCGCGGCCACGCCACTCAGACCCGGCGCACCGCCGACGAACGCCGCAAAAACCTGAAAGGAATATTTGCCATCTCGCACCCCGAGGAAATCCGCGGACTCAATGTCGCTGTCGTCGACGACGTAATAACCTCGGGAACCACCGCCGCCGAAGCCGCCCGCGCGGTCCTCGACGCCGGAGCCGCCACAGCGAGCATATTCGCCCTCGGCCTCACAAACTCGTGAACCCCGTCAGCCCTGCCGCGCCGGAAGTGCCGCCGTGCGGAAATCAGAGCCGGCCGGAGTCTGGAATATCCGCAGGCCGAAACGGGCCACCGACGCATATATCTCGTCCATAACAGCCGACGCCTCGTGCTCGAAGGCCACCCACTCCGTCGTCGAAAGGAAGAAATATACCTGAATCGGGAGGCCCGAAGGCGTGGGCTCGAGCTGGCGCACCATCAGCGTGGCATCCTTGACCACAAGCGGATTCTCCGCCAGACGCCGCTCGAGATATTCCCGCAGAAGCCGCAGATTGACAAATCGCGCTCCCCCGGAAGCAAGCCCCGAGTCGACAAATCCCTCTGCCGAAAGCGCCGACAGCTCCGCATCGTCGAGATAGCGCACGCTCGACAGGTCGATATAGATTGAGCGGTCGACGCGGCGCGCCCCGGAAAGCTGCATCGGTTTGTAGTTGCGGAACGACCCCGACACAAGCGAATAAGGCGGCACGGTAGTGACCGAATTATCCCAGTTGCGCACCTTCACCGTCGTCAGCGATATGTCGATGACCTCGCCGTTGGCGTCGTGACCGGGGACCACAATCCAGTCGCCGCGCTGAACCATGCGGTTGGCCGTCAGCTGCACCGAGGCCACAAGTCCGAGAATCGTGTCCTTGAACACCAGCGACATCACCGCCGCCGAAGCGCCGAGAGCCGTCAGAATAGTCATGGGCGTCTTACCGATGACAAGACTCAGCCCGATAATCACCCCTACGCCGATGAATATAATCTTGAACATCTGAAACACACCCTTCACGGCATAGGCCTTGAGCCTCGGACGCCGCGACATGGCATTGTACAAATTGTCAAGAAACACAGTGAGGATATGGATTATCGCCCAAAGGATATAGAAGCTCGTAAACGTCGACAGGAAGCGGTAGGCCTGCGGCGTATGGCCGAAAAAGGCCGGGAGAAGCCAGTTGACGGTGATTGCCGGAGCCAGTTGCGACACGGCCCGGAGGAAACGCGGCGTCAGGAGATGGTCGTCCCAGTCGGTCGGAGTCCGCGCCACAAGCCGCTCCACCCCTCGAAGCGCATATATGGCGACATAATACGTAATCACGGCCACGATGGCTATGCCGATGAGCATCACCACCGTCGACAGCCACTCGGGCTGTCCGTCGGATATCTGAGTGTTGACGAAGAAACGTATTTTTTCAAGCATGGTCAATATTATCTTGGATGATTAATCGCTTTCTCTGAATCGTCGGTTTTCGGGAGTGGCGTCGAAAGCGGCCTCGTTGTATCTGAGGCCGAAAGATAGGTCAATCCCGGCGTCGAGGAGTTGCCGGGCCGAGGCCTCGCCCCCGCGGAAGCCGTGGAGAATCCAGCGGCCGGAAGGATGCCGCCGACGCAGGCGCAAGAGGCGGTCGAGCGCGCGCACGCAATGGATTATCAACGGCAGCCCCGTACGCTCGGCGATTTCTATCTGAGCCTCGAACACGCGCTCCTGCTCATCGAGAGGCGCCCCCCTCAGCTTGTCCAGTCCGCACTCCCCGACGGCAACAATCCGGCCATCGGAGGCCGCGAGCCGCTCAAGCTCCATGAGGCGCTCGGCCGGGGCGGGCGTGTCCCACGGGTGTATGCCCGCGCTGTAAAATCCGTCGGCGGCCATAGCATCGCCCGGCGAAATGCTCAGCACGGTGTCAGCCGACGGCGGCAGGCCGTGGGCATGGATATTGGCGAAACTTTCGATGGGGCGTCGCGTCGCTGTCATGGCACGGGGTCATAGCCGCTGCCGCCCCACGGATGGCAACGGCTGATGCGTTTGACGGCCAGCCACAATCCTCGCACCGGCCCGTGGCGCCTGATGGCCTCAAGCGCATAGGCGCTGCACGTGGGCGAATAGCGGCAAGCCGGAGGAAACATCGGGGATATGCACGCGCGGTAAAACAAAATGGGCAGGCAAAGCAACCATACAGCTGCCTTACGACCCGCGGTCAATATATCGGAGATAAAACTCATTGCCCCGACTCCTTATCAGCGACAGCCGGAAAAGCCTCCTGAAGACCGTGCAGCAGACGCAACATCGAACGCTCGACTTCGGCATAGGACACAAGGCCGTTGGCCACGTACACGAAGCCCACGTCGAGACGTATACCCTCTTCGAGACTTATCGAGCGGTGGTTGAGACGGTAGGCCTCACGGATGCGGCGACGCATCGCTACGCGGTCGACCGCATGGCGGAGGCGCTTCTTGGGCACCGAAATCATGAACGCCACGGGGGCGTCCGACCGACGCCGGGGATTGCGCCGGGCCACCACGCGAAGCGGATAGACCAGACGCGCAAAGTCAGCACCGCCGGGACCAAAGAGCTGTTCGATGGCCACGGCGGAGCAAAGTTTTTCTTTCTTATAAAGCCTTAACGATTCAGGCATCGTCTTCGGAGTCTTCGGGGGCGTTTGTCTTGGCGAGATGCTGGGCCATAGCCGCGGCCATGGATGGTGCCTTCTCGGTCGGAGCCTCGATGTCGACGCGTAGGCCCGCGGCTTTGGCCGCCTGTGTGGCGGGGAGTCCGAACGTGGCAACGGCGATGTTGCCCTGCTTGAAGTCCGGGAAATTCTTCATCAGCGACTCGATACCCTGAGGGCTGAAGAAGACGAGCATATCGTAGTCGAACGGTTCGTCGGGAGCGAAATCGTTGCTGACCGTGCGATACATCGCCGCACGCGAGAAGTTCAGCTTGAGAGCCTCAAGATACGCAGCGTCGCCGCCGGTGTTCACATCCGACACGGCGAGAAGGAATTTCTCAGCCTTGTTCTTCACAAGCTGAGCCTGAAGGCCGTCGAGCTTACCGGTCGTGGACGCGAAAATCTTGCGCTTGCGGTAGACGATATATTTCTGGAGGTAGTTCGCCACGGAGTCGGAGGTGCAGAAATATTTCATCGTCGCAGGCACGGCGAAACGGTTTTCCTCGCAAAGACGGAAATAATGGTCGACTGCGGTCTTGGCTGTGAAAATAACGGCTGTATATTCGGGAAGATTGATTTTCTGAGCACGGAAGTCGCGGGCGGAAACTCCTTCTACCTTGATAAACGGACGGAAAATGAGCTCGACACCGTATTTGTGAGCCAAATCGTAATAAGGCGACTTCCCGTTAGCGGGCTGAGGCTGGGAGACAAGTATCTTGTTTACTTTCACTATTAAATAGTATTTAGAATTTCTCATCGGATTGCTCTCGCGGACGGGGCGGCCTAACCGACCGACGACACTACAAGCGGATAGATTTCCCGCATCGCGAAGAGGGGTATTATTTCCAAGGTGCAAAGGTACAAAATAAAATAAAGCAATGACGGAATTCCGTTAAAAAAAATCCTAAAACCCTTATATATGAACACCACGCGGAACACAACGAAGATTCCCGCCCCTACCGGAAGAAGCCACCACGACCACTCCGGGAAAAACAGCAGAAGCAACGTCGGAACAAAAAGAAACACCCCCGTGAGAGCCACCGAAGCCGAAAATCCCGAAAGCCAGCGTGCGCTCGCAGCCTTATAGGCGAAAGCATAACCCACGAGGGCATAGGCGCAGTATTCAAACACGTAGAACGCACCCGCAAGACCAACCCCGGCAAGTATAGCCGCCGTAGTGAGTGCTCCGGCGCCAAGCGACGCACACACTCCGCAGACGATGACCGCTCCGCAGACAAGAAACATGCGCATCACGCCGAGACCGCCCGACGTGTCATCGTCAAAGGCATTGCGCCGCTCGCGCACACTCATAAGCTCCGAGCGGTAACGAGCCATTGTCCGGCGAAGTCCCGACGGATTGCAACCCGCCCCGACAAAAAGAGCCACGAGGATAGCCATGATTACCGACGACTGCCCCGGCAGACGGGTCAGCGCCTCCGGCGACACACCGTCGAGATGCCCCACGGGGGCGAACTGAACCGACGATGCGACGGAGTCGAACTTGGCCGGCGATATCGAATCCCGGCCCTCGTCGACGAGCACGCGACGCCCCGACGTGTCTGCCGCCGAAGTAAACGCCGGAAGAGCGGCATCACCCTTGAAGGGCCTCATGAGATGTGCGATACTGTCGGCGGCTGTGCGTGTTGTGTCCGGCATTGTAGTGATTTCGGGCAAAGTGTAATTTTATCAGTTTTCCGACAAAGCCATACGCACGGCCTCGGCGGGGTCGGAAGTCAATTCAAAGAGACGGCCTTCGCTCGGGCGCATGAATCCCTCTTCTTCCGCTCGCGACAGCATCGCAAGGAAGGGGTCGTAGTAGCCCGCCGTATTGAGTATAACAACCGGGCCTCGGAAAAGTCCGAGCTGACGCCACGTGAGCATCTCGCAAAGCTCGTCAAAGGTACCGATGCCGCCCGCAAGAGCTATGACGCCGCGGGCGAGGCCGGCCATCATGGCCTTGCGCTCGTGCATCGAATCGGTGACGCGCAAATCGGTGATGCCGGGATGAGCCCACCCCTTGTCGGCCATAAACCGCGGGATGACTCCGATACAGCTCCCCCCGGCACCGAGAGCCCCGTCAATCGAGGCGCCCATAAGCCCGCGGTAGCCGGCGCCGTTGATGAGCGGCACGCCCGCACGCGCAATCCCCGCACCTACTTCGAAGGCTGCGTCAAAATACGCCTGCGCGATGCGCGACGATGACGCGCCGTACACAGTGATTCCTTTTACTGTTTCTGTCATATCCTGTCGGTTTATCTCGTTTCAGTCTGCAAAATTACTAAAATTTTCATGATTCATACGCGCGTAGCGCCTCCTGAAGCTCGGCGCGCACCTGCGCTCGCAATGCCGGCGGCTCAAGCACCTCCACGCGAGGGCCGTGCGAAAGGATTTCGCTGACAAGGTCGGGGCTGATTCGCATGCGGTAATAAAATATCGAATAGTTGTCGTGGACGGCCTCTTCCTGCGAATGATGGAGCGGAAGGGCCCGCAGATACTTGGCCTCCTGCGGCGACGTCTTCAGCGCTACGCGGTGGACAGGCCCCTCCGTGAAGACAACGCCGAAGGAATAGCGGAAATACTCCTCGGGGTCGAAGCCCGGGTCCTCGGCGAAGGTGCCCGGAAGCACGCGCATGGCCCGAACGCGGTCGAGAGCATAAGTCTTTATCTTTCGGTCGCCGACGACGTAGCCCGTCAGATACCAGCGCTGGCGAAATATCTTCAGAAAATAAGGCCGCATCTCTATACCCTCCGTCGGCAACGGTCTATAGTAGGGCAGATAATCGAACACCACGGGATGCCGCCCCTTCAGGGCTTCGATGGCCGACGACAAATATTCCCGCGCCGACGGGACGTCCTCGACAAAGATTTTGCCCGCAATCTCACGCGCATTCGTCAGCGTGTCGTTCATCGCCGCCGAATTCAGCAGCCAGTCGGTCATGTCGCTCTGATGCCCGCCGTCATCGGCTATATAATATTCGAAGGTCGCCGCGTTGAAGGCTATTTCGATATTGAATATATCCTGAATGGCCTGACGATAGTTGTAGAACGTGCGCCTTGGCAACTTCTCGCCCTTGGAGAAATCCGTCTTCTGCCACGCGCGGTCAAGGTCGCGGCGCGTGATATGGCCGTGGCGGCGAATGGTGTCTATAAGCCACATATAGCGGCTGAGCAACGACTGTGACATATCAATCCGTAATACGCATATCGGCCTTGCGCGGCGACAGGAGCCTCAGCCCGACCACTGTCAGCACGGCGTTGATGACCAAAAGTTCAAAACTCGTCTCATAGCCCCAAAAATGATTCAGCGCCCGCTGCACACACCAGCTCAATGCCGGAGCCGCGACACACACCGCGGGCACAAAGCCGTCGCGGACGGGGCGCCTCCAAAACATCCCGTAGACAAACAACCCGAGTATCGGACCGTAAGTATAGGAGGCAAGCGTATATACGGCCGAAATGGCATCTTGATCGGAGAGATAGTAGAACGCTATGATGACAAGACCCATCACTGCACTCATGCCAAGATGCACAAACTTGCGGGTGCGCTCAAGAGTCGGCGCGTCGTGCTTCTCGTGCGCGCCAAGTATGTCGACAGTAAAAGAAGTCGTGAGCGACGTCAGCGCAGAACCCGCTGCCGAATATGCCGCGCTTATAAGCCCGAGGACAAAGAGCACTCCCACAACCGCCGGCACATCGGGATGAGTGGCCACAAGCCCGAAAAGCTCGTCGCTCTTGGCTGGCATGGCAATCCCATTGCGCTCGACGAACACCACAAGAAGCGTGCCGAGAAGGAGAAACAGCGCCACGACAAAAAACTGCACCACGCCGCTCACAATCATATTTTTCTGCGACCTGCCCGCATCCCGGCAGGCAAGATTGCGCTGCATCATGTCCTGATCGAGACCGTTGGTGGCTATGGCCATGAACACCCCCGCCGTAAACTGCTTCCAAAAATAAGTTGCCTCTCGGGGGTTGTCGAAGAAAAACATCCTCGACGTCGGATGTCCCTTGATTGTAGCGGCCATCTCACCGAAATCCATCCCGAGATTCCGCCCCACGAAATAGATGCACATCACCACGGACGTGATGAGACAAAAGCTCTTGAGCGAATCGGTCCATATCAGCGTCTTCACCCCGCCCTGAAGCGTATAAAGCCATATCAGCGCTATCGTGGCGATAACATTAAACACAAACGGGATGCCCAAAGGCCGGAACACCAGTAGCTGGAGCACCGCGCAGACAACAAGAAAGCGCACCGACGCCCCGAGCATCTTCGACACAAAGAAAAAACATGCACCCGTGCGGTAGGTGTGGCGCCCGAAGCGCTCCCCGAGATAACCGTAGATGCTTATGAGATTGCGCCGGTAAAACATCGGCACAAGCACAAAAGCTATCACGGCATAGCCCGCGATAAAGCCCAGCACCATCTGAAGATAGGCATAACCCTTGCCCGCCACCATACCCGGAACGGAGATGAACGTCACCCCCGAAATGGCCGCGCCGACCATCGCAAAAGCCACGAGAGGCCACGGCGCCCGCCGCCCCCCGGTGAAGAACGTCGCATTGTCGCGCGAGCCCCGGCTCGACAGCCACGAAATAAGAAACAGCAGCCCGAAATAAGCCGCGATAGTGATAATGATTGTTACAGCCACGTGTATCTGATTTTTCAGCGATTAAACATTTCTTGCGCCTCAGGCTCCGTATCCTCATAAAGCAGATAAGGCTTGCGCTGACGCCTGAAACGCTCGACGTCGTCGGCCCACGAAGCCTTGATTTCCGCCGGAGTCATCCCCCGCTCGATCATGCCGCGTATGTCGGCCCGGCCCATAAGCTTCTCAAAGAAACTCGTAAAAAAAGCCTCGCGCACCTTCGGACTCACCGAGCGGTAAGCATCGACGAGATATTCGAGATTGATACCTCCGGCAATAATCTCCTCCTCGGGAATCGAGCGCAGGTCGCGCCCGCGGCATTCCTCACCCATCCGCGGCGGCCGCTTCGCCCCCGGACGGCTCTCGGGCGTGAACACAAAGGCATGAAGGCTGTCGGCGACGATACTCGGATGCCCGTAAACCTCGAACGGCGCATCAGTGCCGCGTCCGAGACTCACAGGCGTCGCCTCGAAATAACACATCGACGGATACAGATATATCGACCGCATCGTCGGAAGATTGGGCGACGGAGCCACCGGCAGACGATAGCGCGTTGAATGCGTATAGCCCTCGCAGGGAACAACGGTAATGTCAGCCCGCACCCCCTCCCTGAGCCAGCCCTCGCCGCGCGCCATCAGCGCCAGCTCGCCCAAAGTAAGACCGTGAACCGTCGGTATCGGCAGCCGCCCTACACCCGAAGCATAACGCATATCCAAAATAGGACCGTCCACAGTCATCCCGTTAGGATTCGGACGGTCGAGAATCACCACCGGCTTGCCCTCCCCGGCCGAGCCGCAGGCATTGATGAGGTCAATCATCGTGCAATAATATGTATAGAAGCGCAAGCCCACATCCTGAATATCAACGACGAGAACATCGAAGCCGTCCATCACCTGCGCCGACGGCTCGCGCCGCCCCGAGCCGTCGTAGAGCGACGCTATCGCTATCCCCGTCTCAGGGTCAACACCCCCCTTGACGTGCTCGCCGGCATCAGCCGTGCCGCGGAAGCCGTGCTCGGGCGAAAAAATCGTCACCACGTTCACGCCGCTGTCAAGCATGGCATCAAGCGTGTGGCGCCCGTCAGGCAACACCCCCGTGTGATTTGAAAACAAAGCCACGCGACGCCCCTCCACAAGAGGCAGATAGCGCTCAAAGCGTTCGGCACCCACGCGCACGGCAGGTGTCGCAGGCTTGTCGTCCGCAACCGCGCCCGAAGCATCCGTCCCCGAAGCCCCGCAGGCAAACAGCGCAGGCATCAGCCACACAAAAATATGTTTTAATCCTATTTTCATGATATAATTTATAAATATTTGCGAAGATAGCACGAATATCCGTACAATAGTGTTAACAAACAATAAAACCAGCACCACTCCTATTGCAAAATCAAAAAAAATGGCGTAACTTTGCACCGCAAACAAACCAATCGGGGTATTAGCTCATCTGGTAGAGCGCAACACTGGCAGTGTTGAGGTAAGCGGTTCGAGTCCGCTATACTCCACCAAAAGCGAATTTGGAGCAAAATCCAAGTTCGCTTTTTCTTTGCCCCCTCTGCAACCCACTATATCTTCACTGTCGCCCCAAAACACAAACCCATAAAAACCAGCAAATCGCGCGGCCTCGATTAATCGCGTCCGCGCTGTGGAATACTAACTTTGTGTGGAGTAATGCACTGAAAGTTAGTGCTACCCGCCGCGAATGATTTAACATCGCCCCAAACCCTAAGCCCATACAAACCAGCGAATTGTACGGACGCGATTCAATGCTATTAACTTATGGCAATGTTATCAAAAACGGCCAAGGCCGGTTATGTGTTATAAATTAGAACCAACACTT
>CAJUCQ010000066.1 GCA_910584905.1 uncultured Muribaculaceae bacterium | reverse complement strand
ATACGTTCATAGTCTAATGTTTTTATAATGAACGCTTTGGCGATTCATTTGTATCTGAAATATTAATATATTAACTTAATTTTCAATCACTTCGGTAGTTTTTACCGAACCATTGAAAATTGATAAGATGAATTATCAATTAAACTTCGGTGATTCTGAATGTGCCTCGGAGGAGACAGGTGATTACGAAAACAAATCACATGCGCCATACCTTCGTGCGATGCGGACTAAGCCGTTTCTTTTGCTGGCCGGTATTTCCGGCACCGGCAAAAGTCGTATCGTGAAGCAGATGGCGTTCGACAGTTGCCCGAAAAAAGCCGCGCTACGTTCGGACCTGACGTCGCCCGGCAACTATTGTCTTATCGAGGTCAAGCCCAACTGGCACGATTCCACCGAACTCCTCGGCTATGAAAGCCAAATCGGCAAGCCTCATTATCGGCTCACGCCTTTTGTGAAGTTCCTCGCCAAAGCGATGCTTTACGATAACACTCCTTTTTTCGTGTGCCTCGACGAAATGAACCTCGCGCCTGTAGAGCAATATTTTGCCGAGTTTTTGAGCGTGCTTGAAAGCCGCACAAAAGTTGACGGGCATATTGTTTCCGAACCGCTTATCAAGGCAGAAATCTTCCGCAAATACGATATGAAAAAGTCGCTTTTCTCTCTTGAGGAAGAAGTTGCCGCATATAGCGATACGTCTGCCACCGTAGAGCCTGTTTCTGCCTATGGGAAGGAGGAAGATGTCTATAATACACTCAAAGAGCACGGCCTCCGTATTCCTGAAAATGTAATAGTCATCGGCACTGTCAATATGGACGAAACCACGCATCAGTTCTCGCGAAAGGTTATCGACCGCGCTATGACCATCGAGATGAATCTGCCGGAGGGCAACCCGTTTATGGATTTCTTTGCCAACGACTCCGAACTCGCATATCGCACCAGCCCGGCTTCGCCATCGCTTTATCTCGCCACCGAAACCAAGGCTTCGGACGTTGTCAAGGCTCTTGCCGCTGACAACGCCGAGAAAACCGAATGGCTTAAAGGTGAGGTAGCCGCGTTCCTGACCAAGCTTAACGATGCGCTTGACGGCACTCCGTTCAAGGTGGCATATCGCGTTCAGAACGAGCTTATGCTGTATTTCAATCAGCTGTGGCTCGATGATAAGACCGCACATTGGGGCGACATCCTCAATACATCGTGCGACCAAATCCTTATGATGAAGGTTCTCCCTCGCGTAGAGGGAGATGAGGAGCTTTTGGAAAAGCCGCTTGAGAAACTCACAGCTTTTTGCGAGCCTTACCCGAACGCCTTGAAGAAGATAAAGGAAATGACCGAGCGCCTCGGACTGTCGCGATTCACGTCATTCTGGCCTTAACGCTCCGATGCAATGGAAGTGCTCTCCTTCAAAAGCGCAAATGTAGAGATTAGCGCCAATACAGCCGCCGAAATGGCGAAGTGTTGGCCGCGTTTCCGCGGGCGTGCAGGAGATAAGGCAGAGGTATACTGCGACTATCGCAGCACGCTTCGCGGCTCGCTTGCTCTCGCGTTGCCCCGAAATGGCTACGCGCTGTCGCTGACAGGCGATGCGGACTGCCTCGAGTGGAAGAATCTACCACCCGTTTTCTACGAAACTGCTCTCTACAACATCAGCATTTATCTTAGCGATGTTGAAACACGCCCTTGTGTGCTTCATAAACTCAAGGAAGTAACCGAACTATTCTCGGTGATACCTATCGGAAAGCACCGATGGCTGATGTCCGCTCCGCTATCGTTTGTCAACGAGCCGGGGATATTTGAGCTTACGTTTAAGTATAAGCCCTGCGGAAAGCCGGAGCGCACGGATACTTTTTCATTCCGCGTTGTTTCTCCGAAACTTGACACGAAAGACGATTACAACCATATCCTCGCTGAAATCAATGCCCACTACAACGAGATAGTGTTTCAGTATCTTACACTTACGTTGCAAAATCTTCAACGCGGCGGCAAGTCGGACAATGATGTGGTGTGGCTCTCAATCTTCCGCAACATAGCGAAAGATTACGAGAAATGGGTGCGCTTCATCGTCAACAAGCCGCACCTCCGGCAGACCCGCGAGGTGCGCCATGACCGCGCCGACCGGATCAAACGGTGGACGCCGCAGATGGCTGAGCGCTTCGCCCAAGTCGAAGCCGAGGGCAGGCTTGAGCGCGAATATTTCAGGCATGAGGAAATCATTCACACCCACAACACGCGCGAAAACCGTTTTGTCAAGTTTACGCTTGACCGCATCAGTAAACGCTTGGCTTCGATTGTTGCCACAATCAAAGCCCAAAACGCGCAGGCAAAAGAAGCTGACAAGATAGCCGACAGCGAAATTGCAGAACTCGACGGTTATGTCGGTTCGCTTCGGCGCCTCGCCAACTCACCGCTACTCCGCAATCTGCGCGATGAACCGCTTCGGTCGGAAAGCATGGTACTGCAGAAAAGAAACGGCTATGCGCAGGTATATAAATACTGGTTGCTTCTCCAAAAAGGCATTGAACTTTTCGAGGGCGCAAATGCTATCGGTGTTCGCCCTATTTGGGAATTGTACGAACTTTGGTGCTTCCTAAAAATGCGTCAGATGACTGCCGATATTCTTGGTCTGCACTTCGGCAATCCCGAAGAAATCCGCGAAGACCCGATGCCGATGGTGAGGCCCTTTGAGGATAACACGCAAGAGCATAAGGTCTTTTATCATTGTGCCGACGGTTCAATGGTCAGGTTGCTTTATCAGCACAAATACAACCGCAAATCCGGTGAAGCTCATACGGCAACCACCGAGAACCGCCCCGACATCGTGCTTACCATAGTCAAGCCCGATGGATTCGAACTGACGTATCTTTTCGATGCGAAGTATCGTCTGCTTGACGACAACAAGCTCAACAACAATGAAGACCGCGAAGAACTCGCCGTTGCCAACGGGGCCGACACACCTCCGTCTGATGCTATCAATCAGATGCACCGCTACCGCGATGCTATCTATTATGGCTCTGACAATCAGACCCACGCGGCCAAGGAGATTATCGGCGGCTATATACTGTTTCCCGGTCGCGGTGATAACGAAAGTGTGCGCAAGCGATTCTTCTACAAAAGTATCGAAACGGTCAACATCGGGGCGTTCCCCCTTTTGCCCGATGCCTCCGATCCCTCGAACGAAGGCACGTTGCTTTTTGAATTTCTTACGAAGATTCTCACCGCTCCGTCAGTAAACGACCACCTCCGCGATGCAATCCCGCAAAAGGGCTTGCAATATGTTTCAACCGAACAGCCGACTCCACAAGACCTTGTCCTTGTCGGTTACTACAAGACAAAACAATTGCCGATTATCAAGGAACAACGTCTTTACTACGTTCCAGCGGCACTCGGCAAAGGCTCAATCAACCTCGTGTCGGGTTTCGAAAAAACCAAATATCTTTTGCTACACCATGATAAGAAGCGAGTGCTTGTCAGGCTTTGCGGCGAAGGGCCGAAGTTTTTCCCGAAGTCTGCACTGGAAGCCCTCGGCTTCTCTCCCGCAGGCGACTATTTTCTCGTGTTCGAAATAAAGGACTTTACGCCGGTTCCCAACATAGACCCTATGGCCTACGAGCTTGAGCGCAAAGGCAAACATCGCTTTACTTCGTATTTCACCACTATTGACAAGTTTCTTTAAAGCCCTCGTGGTATAGAATTTTGCGGGGTTTTGGCTTTGTCGCGGAAATTTTGTATTTTTGCGCATTAAACCGATAATACTCCACTCACTCCCGATAAAAACAATGGATATCAAGGACGAAATGGCTCCCGAGGAAAAGAAGGGCCTGAATTTTGTAGAAGAAATCGTTGCCGGCGACCTCGCGGCAGGCAAGAATGGCGGACGTCTGAGCACTCGTTTCCCGCCTGAGCCTAACGGCTATCTCCATATCGGTCATGCCAAGGCTATCTGCATGGATTTCGGTGTGGCCGAGAAGTTCGGCGGCACTTGCAATCTGCGTTTCGATGACACGAACCCGGTGAAGGAGGATGTCGAGTATGTGGATTCTATCCGCGAGGATATCCATTGGCTCGGCTTCGACTGGGCTGACCGCGAGTATTATGCGTCGGATTATTTCCCTCAGCTTTTCGATCTGGCCGTGCGTCTGATCAAGGAGGGTAAGGCTTATGTCGATGACCAAAGTTCTGAGGAAATCGCGGCTCAGAAGGGTTCGCCGACGGTGGCGGGCACTGACAGTCCGTACCGCAACCGCACGCCGGAGGAGAATCTGGACCTATTCATGCGGATGAATGCGGGTGAGTTTGACGAGGGTTCGCGCGTGCTGCGTGCGAAGATTGATATGTCGTCGCCGAACATGCATTTCCGCGATCCGATAATGTATCGTATCATCAAGACTCCGCATCACCGCACGGGGACGACGTGGAAGGTCTATCCGATGTATGATTTCGCTCACGGTCAGAGCGATTATTTCGAGGGTGTGACTCACTCGATATGTACGCTTGAGTTTGTGCCTCACCGTCCGCTTTATGATTATTTTGTGGATGAGCTGGCCGATGAGAGCTACCGCCCGCGTCAGATTGAGTTCAACCGTCTGAATCTTACGTACACGGTGATGAGCAAGCGTAAGCTTCTTCAGCTTGTGAAGGAGGGTCTTGTTGCCGGGTGGGATGACCCCCGCATGCCTACTATCAGCGGAATGCGCCGCCGCGGTTATACGCCGGCGTCGATTCGCAATTTTATCGATACAATCGGCTACACGAAGTATGAGGCGCTCAACAGCGTGAGTCTTCTGGAACATGCCGTCCGCGATGATCTCAACCGCATTGCCACACGCGTTATGGCGGTGGTGAATCCGGTGCGTCTTATTATCGACAATTATCCCGAGGGCGAGACTGAGACTGTAGAGATGGAGAATAACCCCGAGACCGAGGGTTGCGGAACGCACACGATGCCTTTCTCGCGGGAGCTGTTTATCGAGCGCGAGGATTTCATGGAGAATCCGCCGAAGAAGTTTTTCCGTCTGGCTCCGGGTCAGGAGGTGCGCCTCAAGGGTGCGTATATCATCAAGGCTACGGATAATATCGAGCGTGACGCCGAGGGAAATATCACGGCTATCCACTGCACGTATGACCCGGAGACGCGCAGCGGTCTTCCCGGAGCGGGGCGCAAGGTGAAGGGTACGCTCCACTGGGTATCGGCGTCGCACGCCGTTGATGCGGAGGTGCGTCTTTACGACCGTCTTTTCAATGTGGAGAATCCTGCCGCCGAGACTGAGCGAGATTTCCGCGAGATGCTCAATCCGGAGTCGCTTAAAGTAGTCAAGGGCGTGAAGCTTGAGCCTTATATCGCCGCCAATGCCAAACCGGGCGATAAGTTCCAGTTTCAGCGCATAGGGTATTTTACGCCTGATTATGACTATACGTCCGAGAACCCCGTGTTCAACCGCACGATTGCACTTAAGGACACGTGGGAGAAAGTTCAGAAGAAGGCCTGATGCAGGAAAACGAAAATGAAGGTGTTCGCTCACAGCTTTACGACCGCTTCAGGGAAGCTCTCGTGAAGCCGGTGAGCGAGCGTTTTTTCGACGAGGATGAGCTCGTTGAGATATTCGATTATGCGGGCGACGTGAGCGATGATTACGTTCGCGCCGAGGTGCTTTTCTGCGGTGAGCGTCTTTATCCGGAGAGCGATGAACTGCGTGTGCGGCGTTCGATTTTGTATGCCGAGTGTATGCCTTCGTCGGATGCGTTCACGGATTATGTGCGCGACAACGCCGAGGGTGGCGAAAGCATAATCTGGAAGATGGAGAAAATCCTTGATGATTTTCCTGATGCGGCCGGCGCGGAGGCGGCTCTTGATGAGTTGCTGGATATGAAGGAGGCTTTTGAGGACGAGGAGATGATACGCCTTGTGAAGCTTGCGCGCGGGCTCGGGCGCACTGACTGGCTTTTGTCGCGAGCTGAGCGTCTGCGCGCGCGGGCCGGGTATCTGCCGGTGCTTCTTTATGAGATGGGGTGGACGTTTATGGACTCTGATGACCTTGAGCATGCGGCTCCGTTTTTTGAGGAGCTGACGCGTCTGGAGCCTTTTGAAGCGACTTATTGGGCTTTTTCGTTTTCGGTGCTTGCCCGGCTGGGGCGTTTCGATGAGGCGCGCGAAGCATTTGAGTTTGCGTGCAGTCTTGAGATTCATGACCCTGAGACGGCCGTGCTGATGGCTACGCCTGTCGGCGAGCATCTTACTGATTTGCGGCCTCAGGCAGTGGAGCTGCTTGAGAGGAGTCTGCGGCGGACGCCTGACTATTATCGCGCCGTGGAGGCGCTTGCAACGCTTTATGTGGCTGAGGGCAAGAAGGCTGAGGCGTCGGGGGTGCTTCGGGATTATGCGGGCATCGCGCCTCGGATAAAGGAGACGGCTCTTTTGGCCATCGACCTCGGGCTTGACTGTTTCGATGAGTTGTTTTCGGCTTTTATGGATGCGACCAACGGGACGGGTTATACGAGCGAGGAGGTGGTGCGTTGTCTCTACGGTATGTTTGAGGCTCGACGGTATGATGATGTGCGTCGTCTTATCGTGGCTTATGCGCGCTATGCCGGGGCGGTGAATGACCTTAAGGTGTTGTATGCTGAGGCGTCGTTCCTCGTCGGGGATTACAGTGCGTGTCTGGATATTTACAGCGATGCGGCTACTGTGCTGGCTCTTTTTGTGATGCCTGCTCGGGGGGCTCGAGCGGCGCTGATATATCATACGTCGCTCGTGGCTTTGGGCCGGAGCGAGGAGGCGGCTGTGTTTGCGACGCTTGCGTCGGAGATGACTCGCAATATTCTTCCGTCGGTTGATGTCTATGACCGCCTGATGCTCCGCGGGCTTCTTTCGGAGCTTGAGGCTGACGTGCCTTTCGGCCGGGAAGCTGAATAGCGGGGCGCGGGGATGTGTTTTTTTGGCTCCGCGGGGGGTGTTTTTTCGCCGGCGGGAGTTAATATACAATTGCAGTCTCCGAAAGAATTTGTATCTTTGTAGATTAAGATTTATGTGGCATTTAAAAATGGCAACGGAGACTTTCGTTTATCAACTTGCAACTGAATGACAGCACATATTACGAATAAAACAAAGGCCAAGCCTTTTCTAAAATGGGCGGGAGGTAAGACTCAATTGCTTTCCACGCTTGATTCGTTCTTGCCTGAAAGATTTCGAGGCGAGGATGAAGTTACCTACATTGAACCGTTTGTAGGCGGGGGTGCGATGCTGTTTTATATGTTGCAAAAATATTCCAATATCAAGCGTGCGATAATCAACGACATAAATCCGCATCTCATAAAGGCTTACAGTGTAATACGAGATGAGCCTTATTTGCTCATTGATGCTTTAAATGAACTTCAGTCCGAATTCAGGGGGTTAGAGGATTATGAGAAGCAAAAGGAGCTCTACCTCGATATAAGAACCCGCTTCAATCAGCAGTGTCTGACGGATGTTGAAGAGGCATCATATCTGATTTTTCTAAATCGGACATGTTTCAACGGTCTGTATCGGGAAAATTCCAAGGGTGGATTTAATGTTCCATTCGGACGATACATCAATCCGACAATATGCGATGAAGATTTGATTCTTTCCGATAGTGAGCTTTTACAAAATGTGGAGATTCTGAACGGGGACTTTTCGCATACATCCGAGCATATTCAGGGATATACATTCTTTTATATTGACCCGCCTTATCGGCCTCTTGATGCCACATCAAATTTTAATTCATATGTAAAGGAAACGTTTGATGATAATGAGCAGATTAGGCTTAAGGCTTTCTATTCGGGGCTTACGTCCCGCGGGTGTCATGCAATGCTCAGCAATTCGGATTGTAAAGGACGAAATGCAGAAGATAAATTCTTTGACAGGCTGTATGCCGACTTCTACATAGAACGAGTCTATGCAAAGAGGTGTATCAATGCAAATGCAGCTAAACGAGGGGTTCTAACCGAGCTATTAATCAGGAACTACGAAAACTATCAAGGCAATTACGCAAATATCTTCAGCATCTGAATTATGACGGACCGAATCAACAATTTCATGAAACCTCTGAA
Organism: uncultured Muribaculaceae bacterium; assembly: GCA_910584905.1. Classification (GTDB taxonomy): domain Bacteria; phylum Bacteroidota; class Bacteroidia; order Bacteroidales; family Muribaculaceae; genus CAG-873. Next base: position 76,341 of record CAJUCQ010000066.1, on the reverse strand, counting down.
GGAAACCCATTTCTCGCTAAGAGACTACGTGGATTTTCCCAAGATTGCATCCAATGTGGAAGCCATATCAATAAAGCTTAACCAACTCAATTATCTGCTTGGGCAAGAGGATATGGCTGAGGCAGTCAAACGTCTATGGGCCGAGAACCCTAAAGTGTTTTCGGTGTTAGACGTTCTCATCGCCGTCAGAAGCAATGATAGAAAGAATGCTATTGATGCGTATGGCAATATCCATCCGGTCAGCGACTACTTCAAGTCGCCGGAACTTGTCACCGAATTTCTTAATGAGACCGGACTGACCAATGTTTTTCAGAATAAGCAAATCAGTAATCTTGTTGATTATGTCTTTGGCGTGGAAGTTGGTCTTGACACCAATGCTCGTAAGAATCGTGGAGGGCATATAATGGAGGGGCTTGTTGCAAATATCCTTACGTTGAACGGGATTGAATTCGAGCGAGAGGTCTATTACACCGAATTTCCCGAGATTGTCAAGGTGTTGGTTGCTGATAAAAAGCGATTTGATTTCGTTGTTCGTACAGCTCAAAAGATTTATCTCATCGAAGCCAACTTCTATACCGGGGGCGGCTCCAAGCTCAATGAGGTGGCGCGCTCATATTCTGAACTTGCACCGAAAATCAATTCCGTGCCGGGGTTTGAGTTTGTGTGGATAACCGACGGGGTCGGCTGGAAGTCAGCCCGCAATAAACTCGAAGAAGCATTTGCCCATATTCCAAGCGTGTATAATCTTACTGATATAGGCCGCTTTATAGAAAGATTAAAATGATTGTTCCATTCTACAAATCAAACAACAGGGACTTCACCATTGTCAACGGTGACAGCTTTGACGTGCTCCCGCAGTTTGATTTTAAATTTGACATGATTTTTGCCGACCCGCCCTATTTTCTTTCCAACGGGGGCATAAGCTATCAGGCCGGTAAAGTTGTATGCGTGGATAAAGGAGACTGGGACAAGGGCGGTTCTCGGGAGTCGATAATGGAATTTAATCGTAAATGGCTGTCTTTATGCAGAGAGAAGCTTAAAGACAATGGAACGATATGGATTTCAGGAACTCATCATAATATTTTCTCGATAGCGAATATTCTGACCGAACTCGGCTATAGGATTCTGAATGTGATTACGTGGGCAAAGACTAATCCGCCTCCAAACATTTCATGCCGTTTTTTTACCTATTCGACCGAATTCGTTATTTGGGCGCGTAAACATCCAAAGGTGCCTCATAAGTATAATTATGAGTTGATGAAGGCTATCAATGACGGCAAACAAATGACTGACGTGTGGAGGATTCCGTCAATAGGGCGTTGGGAGAAGTCGTGCGGCAAGCATCCCACACAAAAACCGTTGGCACTGCTGACGCGTCTGATTTTGGCGAGTACGGATGTCAATGATTGGATACTTGATCCTTTTGCCGGGTCATCGACGACCGGAATTGCGGCAAGTTTGTGTGGCCGGAAGTTTCTCGGGATTGAACGCGAGATGAATTATGCATCTCTAAGCAAAGCGAGAAGGGATGAAATCAATCAGAATGATATTCGGCAGGCTTATATTGGCAAGCTGTCTGATTTGAGTATCCGTCCGAGTTGTACTTTTACAAATGAGGCATCGCAAGGGTATTGTACGGATTTGCCATTTTAGAGTGGCAGTTGTCAGGGCGCGGGGATGTGTTTTTTTGGCTCTGCGGGGGGGCGAATGGGTGAATAAATTTTGCCTGTTCGGGGAGATTTGCTATTTTTGCAGAAATAATCACCCTGAAGAGGAATTCTCTATGGCTTGTAAAAGTTTTATCCATAAATATGCTTTCGGCGCGCTTGCGGCCGTAATGATGGCGGCGGGTGCGGCTCCGATGGTTTTCGGCGCGGATGACGGGTGGCTGTTCGCCTACCCTGATGTGCCTGAAAATAAAAATATTTTGAGTGAGCGCTGCAATTATCTTGTGTATCATTTCTGGGACCGTGCGAATCTCACGACTGCGTTTTCGTCGCGTCAGAAGTTGCATAATGCTCTTGGCGACTGGTTCGGGTTTATGCCTTACGCTACGGCTGACACGGTGCATCTTGCGATTGACCGTCTGATAGAAAAGGTGGGGAAAAGCGGCCCGAATACGCTTACTCTCGCTCAGATGGCTGAGGCGTGGGTTTACTCGGACACGTCGGAGATTCGCTCGGAGGAGCTTTATCTTCCGTTTGCGAAGGCTGCCGCCGGGCATAAGAAGATTTCGAAGGCCGAGCGTCAGCGTTTTGCGGCTCAGGCCAAGGTGATCGAGACGAGCGGGCTCAATGCGTCGCTGCCTGCCGGGCTGCGTTTCAAGGGGCGCGACGGGCGGAGCATGAGCATCGGCGACATCAAGGGCGAGAGTATCCTTCTCGGGTTTGTGGACCCGACGTGCGGCGACTGCACGCTCGACATGGTGAGGCTGTCGGCGGATCCGAACGTGCGTGATCTTACGGCCGGCGGCGAGATGACTATCGTGATGCTCTACGGCGACGAGCCTGACTCGCAGTGGGAGGCCAAGGCGGCTACGCTGCCTGAGAGCTGGATTGTGGGGGCGATGCCTGATGCGGACGAGTATTTCGATCTGTCGGTGACGCCTTCGTATTATTTTCTCGGTTCGGGCTACAAGATTGTGGCCAAGCAACTGGTGATTGACCAGATATTGGCAGCGGCCGCCGGGGTGAACTCTCGTCGTTCGCGGGAAAAGAAGTAAGAGACCATGAATATCGCCGCACTGATATCGGGAGGGGTTGACAGCGCAGTGGCCGTGCACCGTCTTGTGGAACAGGGTCATTCGCCTCATTTGTTTTATATCCGTATAGGTATGGATGAGGACGAAGGTGACTGCTCCGCCGAGGAGGACATCGAGATGTGTTCGCTCATCGCCAAGCGCTACGGGCTTGAGCTGGACGTGGTGTCGCTGCATGAGGAGTATTGGGAGAATGTGATGGAATATGCGTTGCGGACGGTGCGTTCGGGGCTGACTCCCAACCCTGACATCATGTGCAACAAGATGATAAAGTTCGGGTTCTTCGAGGAGCGCTGGGGCCGGGCATTCGACCGCACGGCCACGGGGCATTATGCTTCGATTACGACGGACGCCGAGGGCTATGAGTGGCTCGCCACGGCAGTCGACCCGGTCAAGGACCAGACTGATTTTCTTGCTCAGATTTCGTATTCCCAGCTTAGCCATCTGATGTTTCCGCTGGGCGATATTCCCAAAGCGCGCGTGCGCGAGCTTGCGATAGAGGCGCGGCTGCCCAACGCTTATCGCAAGGATTCGCAGGGAATATGTTTTTTGGGTAAAATCAATTACAACGATTTTATCCGGCGGCATCTCGGGGAGCGTCCCGGGCGTATCGTCGAGCTTGAGACGGGCAAGGTGCTCGGCAGCCACCGCGGCTATTGGTTCCACACGATAGGCCAGCGCAAGGGTCTGGGCCTGAGCGGGGGGCCGTGGTTTGTGGTGAGAAAGGATATTGCCGAGAATACGATTTATGTGTCGAATGGCTACGACACTGACAAGCAGTACGGGCGGACGCTCCACCTGGGGGAGATGCATTTTATCACCCGCGACCCTTGGGGTGTGAACGCCGACGGGCCTGAAGGCGTTGAAATTACGTTCAAGAACCGCCATATGCCGGCGTTCATGCCCGGACGTCTTCGCCACATCGGGGGGACGCCCTCGGGCGAAGGCGGCGAATATATGATCGAATCGGACGAACGCGTCCAAGGCATAGCTCCGGGGCAGTTTGCGGTAGTCTACGACCGCGCGGGCCGGATTTGCTACGGGTCGGGCGTCATCATGCAATTCAAAGACGACAATGAGTAAGAAGACGCAACTCCGCATCGTCGGGCTCTCGGCCGCAGAAATCAGGGGCGAGGCCTATGTCCTTATTCTCGCGGATGCCGACGGCGGTCCGCGGCGGATTCCCATCGTCCTCGGGCGCCCCGAGGCTCAGGCCATAGCGATGGTTTTGGAACAGGTGAGCACGGAGCGCCCTACGACCCACGACCTGTTTGTCAGTTTCTCGCATGCTTTCGGCGTGCATCTTACGGAGATGCTGATTACGCGTTTCGAGGACGGCGTTTATTTCTCGGAGCTTACGTTCGCCGACGAAGACGGCGAGCGGACGGTGACGATGGATTCGCGGACTTCCGACGCCATAGCCATAGCGTTGCGGACCGATACGCCGATTTACGCATCGGAGCAGGTGATGGAGACGGCGGGCTTTGTGCTTCCCGAGCCGGAGGATTTCGAGAGCGATGATGAGGATGAGTGCGACGACGACTCAGACTGCGGGGAGGCCGATGATGACGATAGCGACGATTTCGGCGCCGACATCTGCGCCGAGCCTATGGAGCCGGAGCGGAAGAGTCCGCGGCATGCCAATCCTGAAAACTACACAATCGAGGAGCTTGAGCGCACGCTTGAGCGCCTTATAAAAAATGAAAACTACGAAGAAGCCGCCGGAATCAACGATATTCTTCAGCGCAAGCGTCGAGAGCGCTGATTGCCGGAGAGCTTCCCTACCCCTCTACCATAAAGACTAATACCCTAAAGACCTGAAAATGACCACGATGACAAGCGACACTGCCACTCGCTCCCATTTCCCTCTCAAAGCCCGGCTGGCAGGCATGGGCTTTCTTGAATTTGCCGTATGGGGTTCTTATCTGACCTCGCTCGGCGCATATCTCGCACGTATAGGCATGGGCGAGCATATCGGCTGGTTCTACGCCGTCCAAGGCGTGGTGTCGATATTCATGCCCGGGCTTATAGGCATTGTGGCCGACCGATGGATGCAGGCTCAGAAGGTACTGAGTATGTGTCATTTCATCGCCGGAGTGTTCATGCTTGCGGCCGGTTTTTACGGGCTTGGCACGGAGGCGCCTTCGTTCGGGATTTTGTTCGCGCTCTACACGGTATCGGTTGCGTTCTTCATGCCTACAATCGGCCTCAGCAACTCCGTGGCCTATTCGGCTCTTGAAGGTGCGGGGCTTGACTCGGTGAAGCATTTTCCGCCTATACGTGTTTTCGGCACAATCGGTTTTATCTGCGCCATGCTGTTTGTGAACTTTACGGGCTTTCAGAACACGGCCACACAGCTGGTATGCTCCGGCGCGCTCAGCTTCGTGCTTGCGCTCTATGCGCTGACGATGCCCAAATGCCCCGTCAACAAAGGGGGGGCGCACAAGGGGCTTGCCGGGGCTTTGGGGCTTGATGCCTTCAAGCTGTTCAAAGACCCGCACATGGCCGGTTTCTTTATTTTCAGCATGTTTCTCGGGGTGTCGCTTCAGATTACCAACGGCTTTGCCAATCCGTTTATCCAAAGTTTCGGTCAGCTGCCTGAATATGCCGGCACGTTCGGCGTCGACAACGCCAATGCGCTGATTTCGCTGTCGCAGATGAGCGAGACGCTGTGTATACTCCTTATCCCCTTCTTTCTCAAACGCTTCGGCATCAAGACGGTGATGCTCATGGCTATGTTTGCATGGGTTCTTCGTTTCGGATTTTTCGGCATCGGCAATCCGGGGTCTGGCGTATGGCTCTTTGTGCTGTCGATGATTGTCTACGGTGTGGCTTTCGACTTCTTCAATGTCTCGGGGTCGCTCTATGTCGACAAGAAGACGAGTGTCGAAATCCGGTCGTCGGCGCAGGGGCTGTTCATGATTATGACCAACGGCATCGGCGCCACCGCAGGCACGCTTTGCGCGCAGTCCGTGGTGAACCACTATGTGTTCTCGCGCCCCGAAGGGGCTGCTCAGGTCGAGGGATGGAGCACTTCGTGGCTTATCTTTGCGGGCTATGCTCTCGTCGTTGCGGTGCTCTTCCTGTTCTTCTTCCATGAGAAGGACGTCAAGCCTGGGAACAAGGCCGTCGACGAGGCCGAGCGGGCCGCAGCCTCCGACGATGCTATCTAACCACCGACACTTCCACGCCCTATGATACGATTCCATTGCCCCGAACTCACTCCCGAGAGCCGTACGGCCCGCCTCCCCGAAAGCGACTCGCAGCATTGTATCCGCGTGCTCCGCAAAGACCTCGGCGACGAGCTTGAGGCTGTCGACGGCCGTGGGTGGCTCTATCGTTGCCGCATCACGGCGCCTCACCCCAAACGCACGGAGGTGGAAATCATCGAGTGCGTGGCTCTCCCCAAAGTGTGGGGCCCGGGCATCACCGTGGCTGTTGCACCGACGAAGCACCTCGACCGCATGGAATGGCTCGTGGAAAAGCTCACGGAAGCGGGTGTCGACCGCATCGTGCCCGTGCTTTGCCGCCGGAGCGAGCGCCGCGAAATCAAGCGAGAGCGGCTCGAAAAGATTGCTGTCGCGGCGATGAAGCAGTCGCTGAAAGCCGTGCTTCCGAGAATAGACGAGATGACGCCTGTCGGCGAATTTCTCAAGGAATGCAAGACATACGCGGAGGCGTCGAAATTCATAGGCTACTGCGATGAATCGACTCCGCGCGCCCTTTTGGCCAAAACCTACGAGCCGGGGCGCGACGCCATAATCCTCATCGGCCCGGAGGGTGATTTCACCCCCGAAGAGGTGGGTGCGGCGCTTGAGGCCGGCTTTACGGCCGTGACGATGGGCGACAACCGCCTGCGCACGGAGACTGCCGCGTTCGTCGGAGCCGATACAATCCATATACTCAACCAAAGATTTCTCTGACAATAATGACAGACAACACACTTGAATATCTGCAAGGGTCAGCAAGCGGCAACTTTTTCCTTCTTGCCGGTCCGTGCGTCATCGAAGGCGAGGAGATGGCCCTCGACATCGCGCGCCGAGTTGCGGCGATATGCCGCCGTCTCGACATCCCCTATGTTTTCAAGGGGAGCTACCGCAAGGCCAACCGCTCGCGGCTCGACTCGTTCACGGGTATCGGCGACGAAAAGGCCCTGCGCATTCTCGCCAAGGTTCGCGAGGAGTTTGGAGTGCCGGTGGTGACTGATATCCACGAGGCTCACGAGGCCGCCCTCGCGGCCGAATACGTTGACATCCTCCAGATTCCGGCATTCCTCTGCCGCCAGACCGAACTGCTCACCGCCGCGGCTCGGACGGGCAAAACCGTAAACATCAAGAAGGGTCAGTTTCTCGCTCCCGAAGCGATGAAATTCGCCGTAGACAAAGTGCGCGAGGCGGGCAACTCTCAGGTGGCTGTCACCGAGCGGGGCACAACCTTCGGCTACGGCGACCTCGTGGTTGACTTCCGCGGCATCCCCGTGATGCAGGCCGAATGCGACGCACCTGTAATCATGGACATCACCCACAGCCTCCAGCAGCCCAACCAAAGCTCGGGCGTGACCGGCGGACGCCCCGAACTTATCGAGACAATGGGGCGCGCGGCCATAGCCTGCGGTGCCGACGGCATATTCATCGAGACTCACCCCACCCCCGCGACCGCCAAAAGCGACGGCGCCAACATGCTGGCGCTCGACCGTCTCGAAGGCCTGCTCGAAAGGTTGACGGCGCTCAGGGCCGCGGTCGGGGCATTCAAGTGAGCCGCCTGCGGGCATCACCAATCGAACACATTTCAGGAAAAAACATATGAAATTCCGCTATATTCTCCCGATGCTTCTTCTTGCCGGGGCGACTCCGTCGTCATTCGGCCAACAGGGCATCACCAATCCCGTGACTCAAGCGGCAATGCGCACCTACAACGAAGAGCTGCGCGAAAATCCGCAAAACTACCACGCACTCTTCAACCGCGGCAACGTCTATTATCAGCACGACGACTACGTGCGCGCGCTTGAGGACTTCACCGAGGGTCTCAAATACGCTCCGGCCAAAGGCGATGACGAAGCCACGCGCATGCAGCTGCTGCTGCTTCGCGCCGATATCTACAACCAGACCAAGCGGCCCGAGCAGGCTCTCGCCGACCTCGCGGAGGCATACGCCCTCGCCCCCGACTCCTATGCCGTCATCTATCAGAAGGCCAACACGGAATACGTCCTCGGGCAATATGCCGAAGCCGAAGCGGACTACAAGCGCCTGCGGAGTCTGAATCCGCGCAGCGTGGAGAGTCTTATCGGGCAGGCCCGCGTGGCCGTCAAGCGCAACAACCTCGGCATCGCCAACGAGCTTCTGGCGCAAGCTGTGGCAATCGATCCCAACAACGGCGACACCTTCGTGCGCCGTGCGGCCGTGCGCAAGATGATGGGCGACCACAATGGGGCCGTCGACGACCTTATCCTCGCCCTCAGCACCAATGACCCTCGGCCCAACAATGCTCTTGAGGAACTCGTCGACTACGGCAAGACAAACTATGCGGCAACGATAAGCGGCCTCACCAACGCCATGCAGGCGGCGCCGTCGAACGGGATGTATCCCTATCTTCGCGCGATGATAGCGCAGTCGCACTTCAACTTCACGGCCGCGCTCAAGGACTACCGCCACATCATCGACAAGGGCCTCTACAACTACCACGGCATCCACGCCTCTATGGCCGAATGCCTCTACGCTTTAGGCAAATACGACGAAGCCCTCGAAAACATCGACCGCGCGCTGGGCATGACCCGCGGACAGGCCGGCTACTTCGCCATCCGGGCCAACATCCTGCGTGCCCTCGGGCGCGCCGAAGGTGCGCGCACGGCCGCCGAGGCCGGTCTCATCGTCGACGCCTCGAATGTGGCCTCGCTCGAGGCGCTCGCTCTGGCGCGGGTGGCCCTCGGCGACTACGAGCGGGCATCGGCAAGCCTCGGCGAAGCGGTGATGAACGATTCGGGCGCACCCCGGCCGCTCCTGATGCGAGCATGGCTCACCGAAAAATATCTCAACTCGCCCTCAGCCGCCCGGCAGATGCTCGAGCAGGTGACGGACATGGACAATTTCTACATCGACAACGTCCGCTCGCTCCGGGGCTTCGCCCTTCTGCAGCTCGGCGAGCGCGAGAAAGCGCTTCAGTGGATAAGCAACATCATCGACACCGTCGACGACACTGACGGCTCCGTCAACTACCATGCGGCCTGTCTCTATGCGCAGGCCGACGAGCCTGACAAGGCGCTCGAATGCATGGAGCGCTCGCTTGAAAAAGGCTATGCCGACTACCACAACTGGATGGATGCCACCGACGGCTGGGTCAATCCCGCGCCGATACGCGACGAGCTTCGCTTCCTCAATCTGCTGAACCGCTACAGCATTATCTTCGGGCGCTGACACGCCGCCACCGACTCCTCCCAATCCCCTCAATAGACTACCATGGAAAAACGAATCATCGAATGTGTGCCCAATTTCAGCGAAGGGCGCGACAAGGCAGTGATTGAAGCCATTGCCGATACAATCCGAAACAGCGAAGGCGTGCGCCTTCTCGACGTTGACCCGGGCGAGGCCACCAACCGCACGGTGGTGACTTTCGTGGGCGAGCCCGAGGCCGTGGTCGAAGCCGCCTTCCGGGCCGTGCGCAAGGCTTCGGAACTTATTGATATGAGCAAGCACCACGGGGCGCATCCGCGCATGGGCGCCACCGATGTGCTCCCTCTGATACCCGTGGCCGGCATCACGCTCGAAGAATGTGCCGAGCTTGCCCGCGGCCTCGGAGCCCGCATCGCCGACGAACTCGGCATCCCCGTTTATGCCTACGAGGCGGCGGCCTTTACGCCCGAGCGTAAAAATCTTGCCGTGTGCCGCAAGGGCGAGTATGAGGGCTTGCCCGAACGCCTCGGGAAAGAAGCCTGCGGAGCGGATTTCGGCGACCGTCCCTTCGACGAGGCTATAGCCCGCACTGGAGCGACGGCTGTCGGCGCCCGCGACTTCCTCATAGCCGTGAACTACAACCTCAACACCACGAGCACGCGCCGCGCCAACGCGATAGCCTTCGACGTGCGCGAGAAGGGACGCCCCAAACGCGAGGGCGGCAAGCCCAACGGCAAACCGCTCAAGGACGAGAACGGCAATGTAATCACCATCCCGGGGACGCTCAAGGGCACGAAAGCCATCGGGTGGTATATCGACGAATACGGCATCGCACAGGTGTCGATGAACATCACTGACATATCGCAGACGCCGCTCCACACGGCATTCGACGAAGTGGCGCGCGCGGCGGCGGCCCGCGGCATCCGCGTGACCGGCGCTGAAATCGTGGGGCTCGTCCCCAAACGCACTCTCCTTGAGGCCGGCCGCCACTATCTTCGCCTCCAGCAACGCTCTCTCGGGCTTCCCGAAGAAGAGATAATCCGCATCGCCGTCCGCAGCATGGGTCTCGACCAGCTCGCCCCCTTCAATCCCCGCGAAAAGGTGGTGGAATACATGCTTGAGGACGCGCAGACTCCGCAGAAGCGGCTCACCGACATGACACTCCGGGGCTTCGCCGACGAGACGGCGTCGGAAAGTCCGGCTCCGGGCGGCGGCTCGATAGCGGCTTACATGGGCACACTCGCGGCCGCCCTCGGCACGATGGTGGCCAACCTCTCGGCCCATAAGCCGGGCTGGGACGAGCGTTGGGAGGAATTCTCGGACGCGGCCGTCGAGGGTCGCCGTCTCGTCGACACACTCCGCTCGCTCGTCGACGAGGACACTGACGCCTTCAACGCCGTGATGGCGGCAATCCAGATGCCCAAGGGCACCGACGAAGAAAAGGCCGCCCGCGCCGAGGCGATGGAGGCCGCGACGCTCTACGCCGCCGAGGTGCCCCTGCGCACCATGCGCGCGGCGGCGTCAAGCTTCGGGCTTCTGCGCCGCATGGCCGAAACGGGCAATCCGGCCAGCGTCAGCGACGCCGGTGTCGGCGCTCTCGCCGCGCGCGCGGCGGTGCTTGGCGCTGACCTCAACGTGCGCATCAATGCCGCGGGCCTCGCCGATACGGCCAAAGCCGCTCCTCTCGTGGCCGAAGCGACCTCGCTTGTGGCCGAAGCCAAGCGCGAGGAAGAGGAAATCCTTGCCATCGTAAACGCCAAAATAGGCTGAGCCAAATCCGAATAACAAAAGCATCCCCCTCCCCCACTCATTCCATATGACCAACGACGAATTCAAAGCCGCCATCCGCGGCGGCATCCCCTCGACGCTGCCCCCCGCGCGCGAATACGACCCGACGGTGAACCACGCGCCGCGACGCAAACAGATTCTGAGCGCCGAAGAAGAACGCCTTGCCCTGCGCAACGCCCTGCGCTATTTCCCGTCATCGCTCCACAAGGAGCTTGCTCCGGAGTTTGCCAAAGAACTGCGCGACTACGGCCGGATATATATGTATCGCCTGCGTCCGACCTATGAGATGTATGCGCGCCCTGTCGGCGACTACCCCGCGAAATCGGCTCAGGCGGCGGCGATAATGATGATGATTCAGAACAATCTCGACCCGCGCGTGGCCCAGCACCCTCATGAGCTTATCACCTACGGGGGCAACGGGGCCGTGTTCCAGAACTGGGCGCAGTATCTTCTGACGATGAAGTATCTTTCGGAGATGACCGACGAGCAGACGCTTGTGATGTATTCGGGCCATCCCCTCGGGCTTTTCCCCTCGCACCGCGAGGCGCCCCGCGTGGTTGTGACCAACGGCATGGTGATACCCAATCACTCGAAAGCCGACGACTGGGAGCGCTTCAACGCCCTCGGCGTGTCGCAGTACGGGCAGATGACTGCCGGGTCGTATATGTACATCGGTCCTCAGGGCATCGTCCACGGCACGACCATCACCGTGCTTAACGCCGGCCGACGTCGTCTGGCCGAGGGGCAGACCTCGCTTGGAGGGATGCTCTTCGTGACCGCCGGACTCGGCGGCATGAGCGGTGCGCAGCCCAAGGCCGGCAATATCGCCGGAGTGGTGAGCATCACCGCCGAAATCAATCCCAAGGCCGTGGAGACGCGCCGGGTTCAGGGATGGGTCGACGAGGTGTACAGCGACCTCGATGCCCTTCTGAAGCGCGCCCGCGAAGCTCGCGAGGCCCGCGAGGCCGTTTCGCTGGCTTATCTCGGCAATGTCGTCGATCTCTGGGAGCGCCTCGCCGACGAAGGCGTGAGCGTAGACCTCGGCTCCGACCAGACGTCGCTCCACAACCCGTGGGCCGGAGGCTACTATCCCGCCGGACTCAGCTTCGAGGAGTCAAAAAAGATGATGGCCGACGACCCCGAGGAGTTCAAGCGCCGGGTTCAGGATTCGCTGCGGAGGCAGGTAGCGGCCATCAACCGCCTTACGGCCTCAGGAATGTATTTCTTCGACTACGGCAACGCCTTCCTTCTCGAAGCCTCGCGCGCCGGAGCCGACATCATGGACGCCGACGGCAAAAGCTTCCGCTACCCCTCGTACGTTCAGGACATCATGGGACCGCTCTTCTTCGACTACGGCTTCGGACCGTTCCGTTGGGTGTGCGCCTCCGGCAAGCCCGAGGACCTCGAGACGACCGACACTATCGCCGCCGAGGTGCTTGAAACGATGATGAGCGAATGCACCGACGACATCCGCGGACAGCTCGCCGACAACCTCCACTGGATTCGCGAGGCGGGGCGCAACCGCCTCGTCGTGGGGTCGCAGGCCCGCATCCTCTACGCCGACGCCGAAGGGCGCAAACGCATAGCCCTTGCCTTCAACGAAGCCATCCGCGACGGCCGCCTCAGCGGCCCGGTGGTGCTCGGGCGCGACCACCACGACGTATCCGGCACCGACTCCCCCTACCGCGAGACGTCGAACATCTACGACGGCTCGCAGTTCACCGCCGACATGGCCGTGCACAACGTCATCGGCGACTCCTTCCGCGGGGCCACATGGGTGTCGATCCACAACGGCGGCGGCGTAGGCTGGGGCGAAGTCATCAACGGCGGCTTCGGCATGGTCATCGACGGCAGCGCCGAGGCCGACCGCCGCATCCGCGAAATGCTGTTCTGGGACGTCAACAACGGCATAGCCCGTCGTTCGTGGGCCCGCAACAAGGGCGCATACGACGCCATCCGCCGCGAAATGGAGCGCACTCCGGGACTGACGGTGACGCTCCCCAATTTCGTCGACGACGACAGCATCCTCGACGAAGCGCTGAACTGACAAAGGCCCGCGAACCAACCGATATCCGAATACAAATCATCAACTACAACCACAATATGATTCATCATATCTCTCCTGCCCGGCTCACCATCGAGCGCGCGGGCGAAATCATCGACAAAGGCATGAAGCTTGCGCTGAGCGCCGAGTCGGAAGAACTTATCGAACGCTGCCGCCGCTTCCTCGACGAGAAAATAGCGTCGTGCGACCGCCCCATCTACGGCATCACAACGGGCTTCGGCTCGCTCTGCAATATCTCCATCGGCGAGGACGACCTCACACGCCTTCAGGAAAATCTTGTCAAGAGCCATGCCTGCGGATGCGGCGAACCCGTCGACCCTGAAATCGTGAAAATCATGCTTCTCACGAAAATCGAGTCGCTGGCGTTCGGCAACTCGGGCGTGCAACTGTGCACGGTGCAGCGGCTCGTCGATTTCTTCAACAACGATATTCTTCCCGTTGTCTACCGTCAGGGCAGTCTCGGAGCCTCGGGCGACCTCGCCCCGCTGGCCAACATGTGTCTGCCCCTCATCGGCCTCGGACAAGTGCGCTACAAGGGCGAAATCCGCCCGTCGGCCGAAGTCCTTGCCGAAATGGGCTGGGCGCCCGTGCGCCTCAAGTCGAAAGAAGGACTCGCGCTGCTTAACGGCACGCAGTTCATGTCGTCGCACGCCGTGTGGGCCATCCTCAAGGCCCGCAAGCTCAGCGCTCTCGCCGACAAAATCGGCGCGCTTTCGCTCGACTGCTTCGACGGGCGCATCGAGCCGTTCGGCGATGAGGTGAACGCCGTGCGCCCCCATCCGGGCCAACTGCAGACGGCCCGCGCCGTGCGCCACTGGCTCGAAGGGTCGGAACTCATCCGCCAGCCCAAGAAGCACGTTCAGGACCCCTACTCGTTCCGCTGTATGCCGCAGGTACACGGCGCGGTGAAAGACGCCCTCGACTACACCGGCCGCGTCATCGAGACCGAAATAAACAGCCCGACGGACAATCCGACGATTTTCCCCGAAGAAGACATCATCGTTTCCGCCGGAAATTTCCACGGCGAGCCGATAGCCTTGCCGATGGATTATCTGGCCATCGCCATGACCGAGCTGTCGAGCATCTCCGAGCGCCGCATCTACAAGCTCATCTCCGGCACTCGCGGGCTGCCCTCGTTCCTCGTGGCCAATCCGGGTGTGAACTCCGGCTTTATGATTCCGCAGTATGCGGCGGCTTCGGTTGTGAACCAGTCGAAGGGTCTCTGCTGGCCCACGAGCTGCGACAGCATCCCGTCGTCGCAAGGTCAGGAAGACCACGTCAGCATGGGCGGCAACTCGGCCACGAAGCTCTGCAACATCGTCCTCAACACTGAGCGCGTGCTTGCCATCGAGCTCTTCAACGCCGCTCAGGCTCTCGACCTTCGCCGCCCGCTGAAGACCTCGCCTGCGCTTGAGGAATGGCACAGCGAATATCGCCGCCACGTGCCTTTCATCGTCAACGACGAGGTGATGTCGCCCCTGATTGAGAAATCCGTAGAATTCCTGCGCGAACATGCTGATTTATAACATAGGCCGCCTGTGCGGCCTCGACCGCACGGGCTCGCTCCGGCGGCTGAGCGGCCACGCGGCCGACAGCCTCGACTGCATATCCGACGCATGGCTCAGCGTCGAGGGTGAGCTAATCACGGGCTTCGGCCCTATGAGCGAACTCCCTGACGGAGCCGCCTCGCACGACAGCGTCGACGCCCGCGGAGGCTGGGTGTTTCCGAGTTTCTGCGACTCACACACCCACATCATCTACGCCGGGAGCCGCGAAGGCGAATTCCGCGACAAAATCGACGGGCTCAGCTACGAAGAAATAGCGCGCCGCGGCGGCGGCATCCTCAACAGCGCCGACCGTCTCCACGAAGCATCGGAGGACGAGCTTTTCGAGCAAGCCATGACGCGCGTGGCCGAAATGACAGCCGCCGGCACCGGAGCTATTGAAATCAAGAGCGGCTACGGCCTCACGACTGCCGACGAGCTGAAGATGCTGCGCGTGGCGCGTCGGATTCAGGCCTCGACACCCGCCGTGGTGCGCACGACCTTCCTCGGCGCTCATGCCGTAGGGCGCGCCTACGCCGGACGTCAGGCTGAATACGTCGACCTCGTATGCCGCGAGATGCTCCCTGCGGTTGCCGCCGAGGGGCTTGCGGACTACGTTGACGTGTTCTGCGACGAAGGCTTTTTCACTCCCGACGAGACGTCTGAACTCCTTGAGGCGGCAGCGCGTTTCGGACTCCGGCCCAAAATCCACGCCAACGAGCTGGCCGTGTCCGGCGGAGTGCAGACGGGGGTTGTGCACGGCGCTCTGAGCGTCGACCACCTTGAGCGCATCGGCGACGGGGAAATAGCCCTTCTCGCCTCCTCCGACACGTGCGCCACGATGTTGCCGGGCGCTTCGTTCTTCCTCGGGATGCCCTACGGACCCGCCCGCAAAGCCTTTGACGGAGGGTGCACGGTGGCCCTCGCCTCCGACTACAACCCGGGATCGTCGCCTTCGGGCAACATGCGCATGGTCGTAAGTCTCGCCTGCATAAAGATGAAGCTTACACCCGAGCGCGCCATCAATGCCGCCACCATCAACGGTGCTTACGCAATGGGCGTGAGCGACCTCGTCGGAGCAATCGGCGCAGGGCGCTTGGCCAACTTCTTCATCACCGCCCCGCTCCCCGACCTTGCATTTTTCCCTTATGCCTATACATCGCCGCTGATTCGCGAATGCTATCTGCGGGGGCGCAAGGTGTGATATTATATGCACACACGACAATACGGCCGCGTCGCAAGATTGAGCGACGCGGCCGTATTGCCTTTAGAGAGGGGGATATGTGTCAGTGAATCATATATGCGGTGAGGTCAGTAGTTGTTGGCCTTGCGTTCAAACCAGCCTTGGTCGGCGCCGCAGACGGGACAGCGCTTGGGCGCGGCCTTGGCGTTGACGGTGAATCCGCATTTGCGGCACATCCACACTGTAGGCTCTTCCTGTTTGAAAACCTGATCGTTTTCCATGCGTTCAAGCAGGCGCATATATCGTTGTTCGTGCATCTGCTCTACGGATGCCACGAGCTTGAAGTGGTTGGCAATCTGCGAGAAGCCTTCTTCCTGGGCGACCTTTGCGAAGTTTTCGTAGAGGTCGCTCCATTCTTCGCGTTCGCCTGCGGCGGCTTCGGCGAGGTTCTGCTTGGTATCGCCTACGACTCCGGCGGGATAGCCTGCGGTGATGGTGACTGTGCCGCCTTCGAGATAGGAGAAGAAGCCGCGTGCGTGGCTCAGCTCCTGCTCGGCTGTTTCGAGGAATACGGCGGCTATCTGCTGATAGCCTTCTTCAAGGGCTTTCTGCGCAAAAAGGGTGTAGCGGCTGCGAGCTTGGCTTTCTCCGGCAAACGATGCGAGGAGATTTTTTTCCGTGCGTGTGCCTTTTATACTTTTCTGTTCCATAAACGGGGATGTTTTTAAATTTGACTACTATCTAAACAAGCCCCGCGCGCTTATGGTTCAGCGTGGCGCACCATGTTTTTTCACCGCCGAAGCCTCAAGGATGAACGGCAGTGGCGGACGCATGACCAAATCTTTGTCTGATTTGAAATTATCCATTGCCGACGCGGCATCCCGAATGGAGTTGAAGGCCGCTCCGACAACATAGTAATAAGGCTCGCCTGTCTCAACGACAAAAGCGGCGGGGGCAGTCCCCGCGCTTACGATGCGGTCGCGCATCGACACGGCGTTGAAGCGCTGTTTGAAACGGCCTACGATGACGCAGTAGCGCCTGAGGTTCTCGCGGATTCCGCCTCCGCCGTCGGTCACTTTTACGAGCTGACGCATCACGGCCACGGTATCAGTCCCGAGAGCCACGTATTCGAACGACGTCTGCCGACGCTCGCGGCCGTAGATTGTGTTTTCGACCGCTTCGGCGCTGTCGCGTCCGGCGATGGCCTTGTCGTAGGCGGCGCGGTAGTTTTCTTCGCTTGTGCGGCATCCGGCAAAAGCTGCCGCGGCCGCGAGGAGGATGAGGATTTTTTTCATTTTGCGAGTTCGATGACTTCAAGGTCTTTTATTTCGCCGGCGTCGATGGTGAGGCGCACGAGCGTGCGCACCTTCTGCCATCCCTGATAGCCCGCGGCTCCGGGGTTGACGTACAGGGTCGAAAATTCGCGGTCGTACATGACGCGGAGTATGTGGCTGTGGCCGCCGACGGTGAGTTGCGGGCATTCGTTGCGGAGATGCGGGCGCACGCCCGGGGCATACTTGCCGGGGTAGCCGCAGATGTGTGTCATCCACACCTTCACGCCTTCGACGACGAAGCATTGCGTGTCGCCGAATTCGCGGCGGATGTCGGCGCCGTCGATGTTTCCGGCTACGGCCCGCACTACTATTCCGGGGCGTATGGCGCGGAGGGCCTCGATGACGTCGTAAGAGCCGACGTCGCCCGCATGCCACACTTCGTCGCAGTTGGCGAAGTGGAGGACATAGCGGGCGTCGACGAGTGAGTGGGTATCGGATATGATGCCTATGCGTTTCAACTTATTTCATCTTTTTTGCGAGGTCTTTCGGGAGGCCCTTGCGGTTGACGAGGATGTTCATGGTCTTGGCGCGGAAGTAGGGCATCGACACGTAGAAGTAGCCGTCGTAAATCTGGTTGGAGTCCCACGAGTTTTTCACCTTGTAGTAGCGGTTGCCTTTCTGGTCAGTTGCCGTTCCGACGATAACCATGCCATGGTCGTCGGTCGTCTCCTGAGAGTCGAACATCTCCTGACGGAGTTCCTGCGTCACTTCGATTTCTTCGACGGGGGCCTTGAAGTTGTATTTGTCGTTTTGGCGGTCGCGGTCGGAGAGTTTTACCCAGCGAGAGAGTTCGGTGTCGTTCATGTCGCCTTCGGTCTTTCCTTTGGGCATGAGGGCTACGCCGTCGTTCCATTTGAATCCGCCTTCGCTGACGTCGGCGGCCCACACTACGGTGTAGCCTTCTTTGAGGGCGTTGTCAACGGCGGCCTGCAGCTCGTCGACGGGGACGTTGAACGAAGTGGCCCACAGCCAGTTGTCGGGGACCTCGACGGCAAATTCGCGGTAGAAGGGATGGTGGGTGAAGGATGTGAGCGCCACGTAGTCGGCGGTGTTCAGGCCGAGGCTTGCGGCGTAGCTTCGGGGGGTGTAGGTCTTGCCTTTGTAGGTGAAGGTCTCGGGCAGCGGGCCGAGGTATGCGTCGAGGATGGCTTCGAGGCCTTTGCGCCAAGCGGTCGAAAGTTTGCGGTTGGGCTTCGCCACTACGGCTTTGAGGTAGGCCGTGAGGGCTGCGTCAAGCTCTCCGTGGACGTGCTTGTCCTCGCCGTACTGAAGGCCGGTGTACACTTCTTCGGGCACTGCGCCGTAGCGTTCCCACACGTAGGGGACGTCCATAATCGAGCCTCCGGCCGAGAAGTTGGCCTGGCCGTACATGCGTATAAAGCGCTCGGCCTTGTCGGCGTAGCAGTGGCGGACGGTGAACATCTCGGAGAGGTCGAGAGAGTCGCCTCCGTTTTTGAGGATTTCATCTTCGAAATGCGACGTTCCGGCGAAGCACCAGCATGTGCCCGATTTGTTCTGGTCCTTGACCGAGGTGACGGGAATGGTGATTACGTCAGTGAAGACGAAGGCCGTGTCGGCGGGAGTTGCCGTCGAGTCGGCGGGAGCCTGCGCGAAAGCCGGGCAGGCGATTGCGGCCGCAAGAGCGGCTGTGGTTATTGCTTTCATTGCGTATGTGGTTGGTAGTTTTCAGACGGGGGAGCGAGGGGGCGCCGGAATCAGTTGAGGACGTCGTATCCGGCGCTCTTGAGGGCGTGGCGGATAGCGTCAATATGGGCCTCGTCGCGGGTTTCGAGTTCGACTCGGATTGTGCATCCGCTGATTGCGGCGCTGGTGTTGATGCGTTCGTGGTTTACGGAAATGACATTGCCGCCCTGCTCGGCGATTACGGCGCAGACGCCCGAGAGCTGGCCGGGTTTGTCGGGGAGGTCGACCTTGAAGGTGAAGTTACGCCCGGCTTTCGTGAGGCCGCGGGTGATGACGCGGCTGAGCGTCGTGACGTCGATGTTGCCGCCGGAGACAAGACAAACGGTCTTGAGGCCCTTTACGGGGAGCTTTCCGAACATCACGGCGGCCACGCTGACGGCTCCGGCGCCTTCGGCCACGAGCTTCTGCTGTTCGAGGAGATGAAGGATTGCGGCGGCGATTTCTTCGTCGGTGACGGTGACAACTTCGTCGACGTATTTGTTGCAGATGTCGAAGGTGTTGACTCCGGGTTCTTTCACGGCGATGCCGTCGGCGATTGTGCTGACGTCGTTGAGGTGGGCAATCTTGCCTTCCTTGAGCGATGTGGCCATCGAGGGTGCGCCTCCGGCCTGCACGCCGAACACTTTGACGTCGGGGCGGAGCGTCTTGACGGCGTAGGCCACGCCCGAGATGAGGCCGCCTCCGCCGATGGGGACGACGATTGCCTGCACGTCGGGCATCTGGTCGAGAATCTCAAGGCCGATGGTGCCTTGTCCGGCGATAACTTTTTCGTCATCGAAGGGGTGGACGAAAGTGTAGCCGTGTTCTTTCTGAAGCTCGATGGCTTTGGCGTATGCGTCGTCATACACGCCGGGGACGAGGCATACGTCGGCCCCGTAGCCTTTGGTGGCCTCGACCTTGGAAATCGGCGCGCCTGCCGGGAGGCAAATCAGCGCCTTGATTCCGTTGTGGGTAGCGCCTAGGGCCACACCCTGCGCGTGGTTTCCGGCCGAGCAGGCAATCACGCCGAGTTTCTTTTCCTCAGGCGAGAGCTGTGAGATTTTGTAGTATGCCCCGCGGAGTTTGAACGAGCCTGTAAGTTGCAGGTTCTCGGTCTTGAGGTAGGTCTCGACTTCGGGGTTCACTTTCGGCGCGGGGATAATCGCCGTTTTGCGGGCGACGTCCTTCAGGACGGCTGCCGCATTGAATATCTCGCTGATTTCAAGCATATGCGTGATATGGGATTTGGGTTGTTTGCGATGAGTTGAGGTGTAATATGCAAAGTTACGTCATTCTGCGGATAAATGCAAATCTAAAGTCTGGCGGCAAAGGTGAAAACAGTCCGTTCGCCGCCGGAGATGACTTCAGGGATTTGAAAAAACGCGGCGTAATTTGATTTAATGAAATTTTTTTCTTACTTTTGTGAAAATTTGGAATCACAATGCCGCAGCCTGACCTACAAGAGCAAGTGCGTCGCATCGCCGACAAGACGCGTCTGTTGCTGATTCGCAATCAGGCGCTACGCGAGGAGGTGGCGGCTCTCAAGGCCGCTCTTGCCGAGCGCGAGGCCTGCGTGCTTGCCCGCGACACCGAGCTTGAAAAGCTGAGGCTTGAACTTGAGTACATGCGCGTGGCTTCCGTAGTCAGCCCGACGGCCGACAGCCGACGGCAAACGGCGGAAATGATTTCAGATCTTGTGCGGGAAATAGACCGTTGCATCGCGGACCTCCGGTCGTGAAGCTCGCCTTCACCTCCGTCCTTGCCGCCCTGCGCGCCCGCCCTGCGTTGAAAGATGAACGACGACGAAATAAGAAGACATAACATAACGGCAAGAATCGCCGACGTGGAGCCTTTCAAGCTTCTCGTTCCCGAGACGGAAGAGGCTTTCTACCGTTATATCATCGAACAGCTCAACAAGCTGTGGAGCAAGATGCACTACGGCCCCGGGGGCGTGCCCTCGCAGATGGCCTTGGCGAAAGTGGCGCTCTACTTCGCCGAAATGTACTACCGCAAGTCGGCGCTGGCCACGGATCAGTCCAAGGTTCTGGACGACTTCGAGCGGGAGTTGGACAAAATGCTCCGCGACATCGAGCTTTAAACGCAGGGCCTGACATACAGCCGCATCGCCCCTCCGCCCCCGGAGATGAAAGCGGCGCTGTTTATCTTTCCGCACATCGCGCGGCCATTTCCCGACTGATACGGGGAACGCCGCGGGATGATTTTTTTTACACCGTCGCCGGAAGCCCGCGACATCAGGCATCAGAAAATTGAATTAACCGACATACAGATTTAAATCATTCTACCATTCCATGAATATAATCATCCCGGTAATTGTGGCCCTCGTGGCCGCCGCCATAGCCGCGGGAGTGACCGTCGCCGTCCAGCGGCGCGCCGCCGGCACCCGCGCCAAGTTTATCATCGCCGAAGCCGAGCGTGAGGCCGAGGACATAAAGAAAAGCAAAGCCCTCGAAGGTCGCGAACAGGCCCTTGAGATAACCTCCGAAGCCGAAAAGCAAGCCTCGCGGCGCCTCTCGAAGGTGCAGAGCGCCGAAGCCCGTCAGAAACAGCGCGAGATGCAGCTCAACCAGCAGCAGAGCGAAAACCAGCGCACCCGCAACGAGCTCGACAGCCAGCGCCAGAACATCGAAGCCCAGCAGCGCGCGCTCGAGGCCCGTCAGGCCGAGCTCGCCGCCCTCACACGTCAGGCCCAGCAACAGCTCGAACACATCTCGGGCCTCACCGCCGAGGAAGCCAAGGAAAAACTCGTGCAGAGCCTCAAGGACGAAGCCAAGACGGCCGCCGCATCGTATATCAACGATATCATGGACGACGCCAAGCTGACGGCCAACAAGGAAGCCAAACGCATCGTCGTGCAAAGCATCCAGCGCGTGGCCACCGAAACCGCCATCGAAAACTCCGTCACGGTGTTCCATATCGACTCAGACGAAATCAAGGGCCGCATCATCGGCCGAGAAGGCCGCAACATCCGCGCCCTCGAAGCCGCCACCGGAATCGAAATCATCGTCGACGACACACCCGAGGCCATCGTCCTCTCGGGCTTCGACCCCGTGCGCCGCGAAATCGCCCGTCTGGCCCTCCACCAGCTCGTGGCCGACGGCCGCATCCACCCGGCCCGCATCGAAGAAGTTGTGGCCAAGGTGCGCAAACAGATTGAACAGGAAATCATCGAGACCGGACAGCGCACGGCTATCGACCTCGGCATCCACGGCCTGCACCCCGAACTCATCCGCCTTGTGGGCAAGATGAAATATCGTTCGAGCTACGGGCAGAACCTCCTCCAGCACTCGCGCGAGACGGCCAACCTTTGCGCCGTGATGGCCTCCGAACTCGGCCTCAACCCCAAGAAAGCACGCCGCGCCGGCCTCCTGCACGACATAGGCAAGGTGCCTGACGAAGAGCCCGAACTCCCCCACGCTCTCCTCGGCATGAAACTCGCCGAAAAATACAAAGAAAAGCCCGACATCTGCAACGCCATCGGCGCGCACCACGACGAAATCGAACAGACGTCGCTCCTTGCGCCCATCGTTCAGGTCTGCGACGCCATTTCCGGCGCCCGCCCCGGCGCCCGCCGAGAGATTGTCGAAGCCTATATCAAACGCCTCAACGACCTCGAACAGCTCGCCCTTTCGTATCCCGGCGTGCTCAAGACCTACGCCATTCAGGCCGGTCGCGAACTCCGCGTGATTGTCGGAGCAGATAAAATCGACGACGCCGAGACCGAACGCCTCTCCTCCGAAATCGCACGCCGCATTCAGGACGAGATGACTTATCCGGGACAGGTCAAAATCACGGTTATCCGCGAGACGCGTTCCGTCGCATTCGCAAAATAAGACATGGACGAGAACAAAAAGCCGCACGACTCGCGTTCGAAGCTCCACTCCTTCGACTGGCTCGGCGACATCCCCGGCGGGAAAGCCGCGTCGGACGTCGTGGAGGTGCAGTTCAAGAACGCACGCAAGGGCTATTACCGCAACACCACGGGCCTTGACCTCGCCGTGGGCGACCTCGTGGCCGTCGAGGCCGTGCCCGGCCATGACATCGGGCGCGTGAGCCTCACGGGCCTCTTGGCCGAGCGGCGCATGCGCCGCGCATCAGGCCGCAAGGACGAGGTGCGCCGCGTGTTCCGCAAGGCCAAACCCGCCGACCTCGAAAAATTCGAAGAGGCCAAAGCCCGCGAGAACGACACAATGATTCGCGCCCGCAAAATCGCCGCGTCGCTCAACCTCAATATGAAAATCGGCGACGTCGAATATCAGGGCGACGGCAACAAGGCCATCTTCTACTATATCGCCGACGAACGCGTTGACTTCCGCCAGCTCATCAAGGTGCTGGCCGAGACTTTCAGGGTGCGCATCGAGATGAAACAAATCGGCGCGCGTCAGGAAGCGGGCCGCATCGGCGGCCTCGGCCCCTGCGGCCGCCCGCTGTGTTGCTCGAAATGGATGACCAACTTCGTCTCCGTGGCCACGAGCGCCGCCCGTTTTCAGGACCTCTCGCTCAACCCGCAGAAGCTCGCCGGGCAGTGCGCCAAGCTCAAATGCTGCCTCAACTTCGAGGTCGACGCCTACGTCGAAGCCTCCAAGAAGGTGCCTCCGAAAGAGATACGCCTCGAAACGGCCGACTCGACGTGGTTCCACTTCAAGACCGACATCTTCAACCGCCTTGTTACCTACTCCACCGACAAGAACCTCGCCGCCAACCTGACTACCGTCACGGCCGACCGCGCGTTCGAAATCATCCGCATGAACAAGGCCGGCGAGAAGCCCCTGACCCTCGCCCCCGAAGAGGACGACGTCAAGAAAGCGCGCCCCAAAGCCGAATTCGGCGACATCCTCGGCGACGACGACCTCACCCGCTTCGACAAAAAGAAGAAACGCAAGCGCAAGAACCCCGGAAAAGCATCAGGCGAAGACCCGGCGCGCAAGCCCGAGAAGCAGAAATCAAACGACAAACCCAAAAACACGGACAAGCCGAAATCCGAGAAACCCACCGACGCCGAAAGCTCCGGACCCGCACCCAAACGACGCGACAAGCGCCCGCCCCGCAAACCGCGAGCCGCCCGCAAAGACGGCGGAGGCGCCGACAACACGGCCAACAGCAATGCACCTCAGGAATAAGAAATTATTCTCGTCATACATCAAGCGCGCATCCATAGCCCTCGCCGGGGGATGGATGCTCGTTGCATGTTCGCCCGACGACAACGCCTTCAGCGAATTCGAGACGCTCCAGGGGGCCGAGTGGCGCTACACCGACTCGCTTTCGTTCACGCCCGCCCACATGGCCGACTCGATAGTCGAGGGCACGCTCCTCGTGGCCGTGCGCCACACCCGAGGCTACCGCTACCGCAATATATGGCTCGAACTGTCTTGGCAACCCGTCGGCGAACCCGACTCCTCGACCCGCTTCGTGCGCGACACCGTGAACCTTGAGCTTGCCGACGCCTACGGGCGCTGGCTCGGCCACGGCTCCGGCGCCTCGTTCATGCGCGAGGACACCGCCGCCCGCCGCTTCGTCCTCCGCAAGGGAGGCGAGCTGAGGCTGCGCCACATCATGAGGCTCGACACCCTCCCCGACATCGAGCAGGCGGGCGTGGTCTTCATCCCCGATTGACACCCCACAATGAAACACGACGCAATAATATTCGACATGGACGGCACCCTCTGGGACGCCGTCGACTCCTACGCCGAGATATGGAACCGCACACTCGCCGACTGCGGCGTGGCGCGGCGCGCCGTCACTCGCGACGAACTCATCGCCCTGATGGGCCATCCCCTCAAAGAGATATCCTCCATCCTCGTGCCGAGTCTCGGGGGCGCGGAACTCGAGGCCTTCTTCGCACGCCTTGAGGCGAACGACAAGGCTATGATGCCACGCCTCGGCGGACGCCTCTATCCCGGCGTGCGCGACACCATCGCCGCCCTTCACGCCGCCGGCACACCCATGTACATGGTGAGCAACTGCGGACCCGACGGCCTGCCCATGTTTCTCGACTACACCGGCCTGCGCCCTTTCATCGCCGACACGCTCAGCTACGGACATACGGGCGTCGAGAAGGACGTGAACATCCGCACCCTCATGCAGCGTTATACACTGACGCGTCCGCTCTACGTCGGCGACACACGCGGCGACCTGCTGAGCACGCGCCGCGCCGGCGCGGCCTTCTCATGGGCCTCATACGGCTTCGGACTCGACTTCGACGCCGCGGACGCTGACTATGTGTTGAACACTTTCTCCGACTTAAAGACCATTTTTGAGTGATGAACCCTCTCTTTCACGACCATCACAGCTCGGAAGCACGCATGGTGCTCCTGACAGCCGACGAACAGGCCCTGCGCCTCGGCCGCATCCGCGCGGCCCTCGGCGACACGGCCGAAGCCGTCGTGCTTCGCGACAACGCCGACATCTACTACGTCTGCGGACGCGTATTCTCAGGCTACGTCTATATCCCCGCCGACGCCGCCCTGCTCCCCGTCTACTTTGTGCGGCGGCCCAACCACCTTCTCGGCGAGGACGTCGAGGCAATCCGCAAACCGGAAGAAATCCCGGCCCGGCTTGAAGCCCGCGGACTGCCGCTGCCCAAGAGCGTGGCCCTCGAACTCGGGAGCGTGTCGTACGACGGCGTCGAGCGCCTCAGGCATGTATTCGAAGGTGCCGCGCTCGCCAACGCCACTCCCGTCATGCGCAAGGCCCGCGCCGTCAAGACAGCCTTCGAGCAAGAGCTCCTGCGCACATCGGGAGCAAAACACACGCGCGTCTATGAAATCATCCCGCGCCTCTACCGCGAAGGCATGACCGACATCGAACTGCAGATTGAAATCGAACGTGCCTCGCGCCTGCAAGGCTGTCTCGGACAATTCCGCGTGGCGGGCGATGACATGGAGCTCTTCATGGGCAACGTCCTCACGGGCGACAACGCCGACACACCGTCGCCCTACGACTTCGCTATGGGCGGCGCCGGACTCGACCCCAGTATCCCCGTCGGGGCCAACGGCTCACTCATCGAACCGCACAAGCCCGTGATGGTCGACGTCAACGGCAACTATACGGGCTACATGACGGACATGACCCGCTGTTACTCCGACGGCGAGCCGGATGCCCGCGTGCGCAAGGCCAACGAATGCTCGCGCGCCATCTGCGCCGCAATCGCCGAGGCCGGGCGTCCCGGCACCGAGGCCAAGGCCCTCTACGACCTTGCCGAGACAATGGCCCGCGAGGCCGGACTGAAAGAGTACTTCATGGGCTGCCGCAGCCATGCGGGCTTCGTGGGCCACGGCGTAGGCATCGAAGTCAACGAAGCTCCCGTGCTCGCTCCCCGCTCGCGCGATGTGCTCGAAGCCGGAAACGTCATCGCCGTAGAACCAAAGTTCGTGCTCCCGGGCTATGGCGCCGTCGGCATCGAAAACACCTATATCGTCCGCGCTGACGGCGCGATGGAGCGCATCACCTGCGCGCCCGAAGATATCGTCAGCCTTAAATAACAGCGATGAACCTGTCAGAATCATTATCCACCCCCCGCATATTCCGCACCGTCGGCGAAGTCGCCGACGAACTCGGCCGCGAGTGCTATGCCGTCGGCGGCTTCGTCCGCGACCTCATCGTCGGGCGTCCGTCGAAAGACATCGACTTCGTCACCGTCGGCTCGGGCATCGAGCTGGCCGAAGCCGTAGGGCGCGTGCTCGGTCCCAAGACGCGCGTCAACGTGTTCCGCACTTACGGCACGGCCCAGATTCGCCGCGGCGAACTTGAGCTTGAATTCGTGGGTGCGCGACGCGAATCGTACACCCGCGACTCGCGCAACCCCGTGGTCGAAGACGGCACACTCGAAGAAGACCTCTCCCGCCGCGACTTCACCATCAACGCCTTGGCCATGAGGGTGAACAATGCCGGATTCGGCGAAGTCATCGACCTCTTCGACGGCCTCGGCGATATCCGCCGCGGCGTCATCCGCACACCTCTCGACCCCGACGTGACATTCAGCGACGACCCCCTGCGCATGATGAGGGCCGTGCGCTTCGCCACGCAGCTGGGTTTCGAACTTTACCCGCTGACGAAAGACGCCATCACGCGCAACGCTTCGCGCATTGAGATTATCACCCGCGAGCGCATCAAGGACGAGCTGTTCAAAATCATGGCCTCGCCCAAACCCTCCATCGGCTGGCGTCTGCTCCTCGAGACCGGGCTTCTGCACTATATTCTCCCCGAGCTGGAGCGTCTGAAAGGCGTCGAGGTGCGCAACGGGCGCGCCCACAAGGACAACTTTTTCCACACGCTTCTCGTGCTCGACTCCGTGGCGCAGCGCTCGGAGAAACCCGAGTTGCGCTGGGCGGCACTCTTCCACGACATCGGCAAGCCCGTCACCAAAGCGTGGGACCAAACGCGCGGCTGGACATTCCACAACCACAACTTCATCGGCGCCAAGATGATTCCCGGCATATTCGCGCGGGCCAAATTTCCGCAGGGCGAATTCATGCGCTACGTAGCCAAGCTTGTCGAACTCCACATGCGACCCATCGCGCTCGTCGAAGACGAAGTCACCGACAGCGCCGTGCGCCGTCTGGCCAACTATGCCGAGGAGGACCTCCCCGATCTCATGATTCTCGCCCGCGCCGACATCACCAGCAAGGACGAAGCCAAGAAAGCCCGCTTCCTTGCCAACTTCGACCTCGTGGAAGAGAAAATCGCCGTAATCCGGGCCAAAGACGCCGAGAGGGCGCGCAAATTCCCGCTCGACGGCCTTGAGGTAATGCGCCTGCTCGGTCTCCCGACCGGGCCTGAAGTGGGATTCTACATCAAGAAACTCCAGCAGGCGGTGAAAGACTGCGAAATCGACGACACGCGCGAAGCCGCAGTGCGCTACGTCGTCAGCCTCGCCGCCGAAAGAGGCCTCGCACCCGCGAAAGCCCCCGAAGACTTCATCAACGAAGCGCCGACTGCGGAAACCGACGAATAAAAACACTTTAACCCTCCCCGGCACGCAAAAACATGTACTACGTCAGCAAACGACTTGAAATATCGGCCGCCCACCGCCTTGAACTCGACTACGAGAGCAAGTGCACGTCATTCCACGGCCACAACTGGATTATCACCGTCCACTGCCGCGCACGCGAACTCAACGCCAACGGCATGGTCACGGACTTCACCGACATCAAACGCATCGTCACCGAGCGCCTCGACCACCGTTGCCTCAACGACACGCTCCCCTTCAACCCCACGGCCGAAAACATAGCCCGCTGGATCTGCGAGAACGTCGAGAACTGCTATCGCGTCGAAGTTCAGGAGAGCGAGGGCAATACAGCCGTCTACGAACTCGACTGACCTCCCCCCGCAAAAACGCCGACATGAAAAAATACAGAATCAACGAAATTTTCTACTCCCTTCAGGGCGAAGGCTACTACATGGGCACGCCGGCCGTGTTCGTGCGCTTCTCGGGATGCAACCGCGCATGCGCTTTCTGCGACACCGATTTCCGCGCCTTCACCGAGATGACGGCGGCAGAAATAGCCGAGGCCGCAGCCGCTTTCCCGGGCCGACACCTCGTGGCCACCGGAGGCGAGCCCCTGCTCCAGCTCGACAGCGACCTTCTGCGCGAGTTGAAACTCAAAGGCTTCTATGTGCAGATCGAGACCAACGGCTCGATGCCTGTGCCGTCGGAAGTCGATTGGGTGACGTGCTCGCCCAAGGACGCGCCGTGGGCCGTCGACCGCATCGACGAGCTCAAGGTGGTATATCAGGGGCAGGACGTCGAAGAGACCGCCGCCCTTCTCCCGGCGCCGCGCCTCTTCCTGCAACCCTGCTCGGGCGTCAACACCGCCGAAACCATCGACTACATCCTCGCGCACCCGCGGTGGCGGCTGTCGCTCCAGACCCATAAGCTTATCGACATCCGATGAACGCACGCCTGCTACTGACAGCGATATTCCTGTGGGCCATGTTTGCCGTCCGCGGGCAGGACATGCCCGCCCCCGCCGGGGCTGACACGCTCGTAAGCTTTGTCACTGTATATCCCGGCTCCGAAATCTACGAACTCGAAGGCCATTCGGCCCTGCGCGTGCGCCTCGGCTCCGGGCCTGACTATGCGGTCAATTTCGGGCTGTTCGATTTCAACGCACCGCACTTCGTCTACCGCTTTGTCAAGGGCGAGACAGACTACATGGTGGGCGCATACCCGTGGCGTCTCTTTGTCGAAAGCTACGCCGGCACGGGGCGCCGCATCGTCGAGCAGCCCCTCAATCTCAGTCCCGAGGCTACGCGGCGGCTGCTTTCGGCCCTGAGCGCCCAGCTCACTCCGCCGGACAACGTCTACCGCTACAACTACGTGCTCGACAACTGCGCCACGCGTCCGCTGGGCTTTGTCCTCCTTGCCGCCGAAGCCGATTCCGTGGAGTTGTCGGCGCCGACTCCCGAACGCCTCGGCCACACCACCTTCCGCGAAATCATGCGCTACTACCACCGCAACTACCCGTGGTATCAGTTCGGCATCGACCTCGCGCTCGGGCCGCTGATTGACCGCCCTGTAAGCCGCATGGAGCAGACGTTCGCCCCCGTGTCGCTCGAAGAAGCCCTTGCAGGCTCGTCTCTCGCAGGCGAGGCCCGCGAAGTCACCGAAGGCGCCCCCGGCGGCGCGGCGTGCGGCCCCACGCCGTGGCTACTCAGCCCTATGGCCTTTGCGCTGGCCGTATTTCTGGCCTCGTTAGGGGTGACAGTGAGAGACTTCCGCACCGGGCGGCTCTCGCGAGGATTCGACGCCGCCCTCTTCGGCACTTACGGCATTGCAGGCTGCGTGGTGACATTTCTTGTCTTCGTTTCCGAACATTATGCCGCCAATCCCAATTATATAATCTGGTGGTTGAACCCGCTGTGCTTTATCCCCGTGATTTTTTTATTGACAAAAAGCACGCGACGCATCGTTTTTTGGTATCAAATCATTAACTTTGCAGTGCTGATTGGCCTGATTTTTGCATGGCCTTTCTGCGGACAAAGCGCCAACCCGGCCATCTGGCCGCTTATCGCCGCCGAAATCCTTCGCTCAGGCCGCGCCATCGCAGGCCTCCGCAACAACGGCACACATACACACAATTGCACCCCACGGACAAACCGACAGTGAAGCGACAGTTCCCCCCGTTCTTTCTTGCCCTAGTGGCAAGCATCGTCACCGCAGCGAGCCTTCAAGGCCAGACGCCGCAGGGCGAACCGCGCCTGCTTCTCAACATCATAGTCGAGGGTCTCGACGCCGAGACTCTTGACCTGCTGGCGTCGAAATTCGGCGCCGACGGGGGCTTCAACAAGCTCCGCGGAGGCTCGCTGACACTCACCAATGCCGACTACGGGACCTATCTCGACCCCGCCGCCTCGTCGGCGCTCCTCGTCACGGGAGCTTCGCCGTCGGTCAACGGTATCGCCGGAGCCGAGACTTACGACCGCGAGAGCCTTCGCGCCAAATCGGTCTTCAGCGACCCTTCCATCTTAGGCAACTTCACCACGGACACGTATTCGCCGTCGGCCTTGCGTGTCAGCACCGTAGGCGACGAGGCTCGCATCGCCGCCGGAGGCGTCAACCTTGCCTACGCCGTGGCCCCGACACCCGAACAGGCTATCGTCCTCGCAGGCCACACGGCCAATTCGGCCCTTTGGATTGACTCCAAGAGCGGCAACTGGGCATCGTCGACCTTCTACCGCGACATGCCGGCCACGATTGCGATGCGCAACCGCATCCGCCCTCTTTCCGCGAGGATGGACACCCTGAGCTGGACTCCGGCGCTCGACCCGTCGGAATATCCCTCGCTCCCCGAACATCTCCGCAAATACCCCTTCCGCTACGTTATTCCGCGCGGAGCGCAGACTGCCGAACGCATCGAGCGCTTCGTAAGCTCGCCGCTGGGCAACGCCGAGATAACGGATGTGGCCATCGACCTTATCCGCAGTCTGGGGCTGGGCACACACGACGGCACGGACGTGCTGTCCCTCGCCTACACCGTAGCGCCCTACCCCTACACCAAGAACGCCGACACGCGGCTTGAACGGATGGATGCCTTCATCCGGCTCGACAGCGACCTCGGGCGTCTTTTCAGGGCCGCGGACGCTCCGGCCGGAGGCAACGTTGCGGTGATGCTCGCCGCCACCCCGGCGGCTCCGCTGTCGCGCCGCGACGACGAGCGCTGGAACATCCCCCACGGCGAATTCTCCACGCGCAAGGCCGCGTCGCTCCTGAACATGTATCTCATCGCCCTCCACGGCAACGGCGACTATATCAGCGGCTACCATAAGGGGCGTTTCTACCTCAACCACAAGACAATCAAAGACCGCAGCCTGCGCGTCAACGACGTGCGGGCCGAAGCGGCCGATTTCCTCGTCAAGATGACCGGCGTCGACGCCGCCTATACTGTCGAGGACATAATAGCCGGGCGCGCCGGGCAGTATTCCGAAGCCCTGCGCCGCAACACTCCGCTTGAGAATGCGGGCGACGTGCTCCTCTTTCCTGCGCCGGGCTTTGAGATAGTCGATGATTATGCCGGGCTTACAGCCGCCGGGCCTCAGGTGCCTATGGTGCACCGTGCCGTTGCGTCGACAGCCCCGGTGTTTATATTCGCACCGGGAATCGACCCCCGGACGGTCGACACGCCCGTCGACGCGAGGGTTGTGGCGCCGACTGTGGCGCGGGTGCTTCGCATCCGCAGTCCCAACGGGGCCGCTCAGGCGCCCGCGGCGCTCCGTAAATAATCAATTTGCACAATTGCACAAAAAATTGTATTTTTGTGCGTTGAAGCGAAAATCAAGCCCCTTCATCACTAACCAACTAAACCTTAAACCGGCCCACGACGGGGTGCGGTTTAAACAAAAAATATGTCAATTACA
Source organism: uncultured Muribaculaceae bacterium (assembly GCA_910584905.1). Lineage (GTDB taxonomy): Bacteria > Bacteroidota > Bacteroidia > Bacteroidales > Muribaculaceae > CAG-873. The sequence continues at coordinate 44,727 of CAJUCQ010000066.1, read as the reverse complement.
GGAATTCTCAAGACTATATTCGGCGACAAATCGAGCCGCGACATGAAGGCTATCCGCCCGATACTCAATCAGGTGAACGCCCTTCGCCCCGATATGGCCAAGCTCACCAACGACCAGCTTCGTGAAAATATCGACAAGGTACGCGCCGACCTCGCCGCCGCCACGGGCCCCGACCAAGCGGAAATCGACCGCCTCAAGGCGGAGGTCGAGACGCTCCCCTTCGAAGAGCGCCAGCCTCTTTGGGACCGCATTGACGAGCATGAGAAGAAAATCATCGACACACTCGAGGAAAAGCTCAACGAACATCTGCCGCTTGTTTTCGCCACCGTCCGTGAGACTGCGGCTCGCTTCGCCGCCTCCGACATCGTCGAGGTGACGGCCACGCAGATGGACCGCGACCTCGCCGCCACGGGCCGCGAGTTTGTCACCATCGAGGGCGACAAGGCCCTGTGGAAAAACCGCTGGATGGCCGGCGGCAACGAAATCAAGTGGGATATGGTCCACTACGACGTGCAGATTATCGGCGGTATCGTGCTCCATCAGGGCAAAATCGCCGAGATGGCCACCGGCGAGGGCAAGACCCTTGTAGCGACGCTTCCGGTGTTCCTGCGCTCGCTTTCGAAGCGCGGCGTCCACGTCGTGACCGTCAACGATTATCTCGCCAAGCGCGACAGCGAATGGATGGGCCCGCTCTACATGTTCCACGGCGCTACGGTCGACTGCATCGACAAGACCGAACCCAACTCGCCCGAACGCCGCCGCGCCTATGCCTGCGATATCACGTTCGGCACGAACAACGAATTCGGTTTCGACTATCTCCGCGACAACATGGCAATGTCGCCCGCCGACCTCGTTCAGCGCAAGCACTATTACGCCATCGTCGATGAGGTCGACTCCGTGCTTATCGACGACGCCCGCACGCCCCTCATCATCTCCGGCCCCGTTCCCCGCGGCGAGGAGCAGTATTTCGACGAATACAAGGGCAACGTCGAGAAGGTGGTGAAGGCCCAGCAGCGCCTCGTCACGAGCATCCTCTCGGAAGCCAAGACCAAGCTTGCCTCCGACGACAAGGAGGTGCGCAAGGAAGGCGCCCTGCTGCTTTTCCGCGCCTACAAGGGTCTGCCCAAGAACAGCGCGCTCATCCGCTTCCTCTCGCAGGAAGGCATGAAGAATATCCTTCTTGAGACCGAAGCCCACTATCTTCAGGACAACGCCCGCGAAATGCCCGTCGTGACCGACCCGCTTTATTTCGTCATCGACGAGAAGAACCGTTCGGTAGAGCTTACCGACAAGGGCCTCGACGAGCTGACGGGCCACGCACAGGACCCCCAATTCTTCGTCCTCCCCGACATTACCAGCCAGCTCTCGGAACTTGAGCACATCGCCGACGCCCGCGAGCGTCAGGAGAAAAAAGACGAGCTCATGGCCAACTATGCCGTCAAGAGCGAGCGCGTCCACACGGTGACTCAGCTTCTGAAAGCCTACACCCTCTTCGAGCGCGACATCGAATACGTCATCGATGATAACAAAATCAAAATCGTCGACGAGCAGACGGGCCGCATCATGGAGGGCCGCCGTTACAGCGACGGGCTCCATCAGGCCATCGAGGCCAAGGAAGGCGTCAAGGTCGAAGCCGCCACGCAGACCTTCGCCACGATTACGCTCCAGAACTACTTCCGCATGTATCACAAGCTTGCGGGTATGACGGGTACGGCCGAGACCGAGGCCGGCGAGCTTTGGGATATCTACAAGCTCGACGTGGTGACCATCCCGACCAACCGTCCGGTGGCGCGCATCGACATGAACGACCGCGTCTACAAGACCAAGAAAGAAAAATACAAGGCCGTCATCAACGAAATCGAGAAGATGGTGGCCGAGGGCCGTCCGGTGCTTGTGGGCACGACCTCGGTGGAAATCTCCGAGCTTCTGAGCCGCATGCTCGACATCCGCAAGATACCTCACAACGTGCTCAACGCCAAGCTGCACCAGCGCGAAGCTGAAATCGTGGCCCTCGCCGGCCGCAAGGGCACCGTCACGATAGCCACGAACATGGCCGGTCGAGGCACCGACATCAAGCTCACTCCCGAAGTCAAGGACGCCGGAGGTCTGGCCATCATCGGCACCGAGCGCCACGAGAGCCGCCGCGTCGACCGCCAGCTGCGCGGTCGCGCCGGCCGTCAGGGCGACCCGGGTTCGTCGGTGTTCTTCGTTTCGTTCGAAGACCAGCTGATGCGTCTTTTCGCCACGGACTCCGTGATGAAGATGCTCGACCGCCTCGGTCTTCAGGAGGACGAGATGATTGAGCACAAGATGGTGAACAACGCTATCGAAAAGGCCCAGAAACGCGTCGAGGAAAACAACTTCGGCATCCGCAAGCGCCTTCTTGAATACGACGACGTGATGAACAAGCAGCGCACGTATATCTACAACCGCCGCCTCCACGCCCTTCTCGGCGAGCGCATCGGCATAGATATTCAGAATATGCTTGTCGACACGGTCGAGAATATCATCAACAACTACGAATCTGCGGCCGACTTCGCCGACCTTCAGGCCGAGCTTTTCCGCGTGCTCACAATCGAAGCACCCTTCACCGAGGAGGAATATGCATCGATGAGCAAGCAGGAACGCATCGAGCGTCTTGAGGCCGCCACCCGCGAGGCATTCGGCCGTCGCTGCGAGCGCATCCGCGAAGTTGCCAATCCCGTGATTCAGGCAATGGTGGCCCAGACGGACTATACGGGCCCCATCAACGTGCCTCTGACTGACGGCAAGCGCCTGTTCAATCTCCGGGCCGATCTTCAGGAAGCGGCCCGCACGGAGTGCGAGAGCATCGTCAAGGAATGGCACAAGGCGCTGATGCTCGTGACGATTGACGAGCTTTGGAAGGAACATCTGCGCGAGCTTGACCAGCTGCGTCAAAGCGTTCAGAACGCTTCGTATGAGCAGAAAGACCCGCTCGTGATTTACAAGGTCGAGTCGTTCCATCTCTTCGAGCGCATGCTTTCGGAGCTGAACACCAAGGCCATGAGCGCACTTATGCGCGGTCAGATTTTCACGCGCACGCCTCAGCCCGCACCTCAGCCTCAGACGACCGAGAACGACGAGCAGCCTGCAGAAGCGCCGAAAAAGGAAGTAGAGGTCAAGGCCGCCGCTCCCGAGCTTCGCCGCCGCCCGCAATATCAGGAATCGAAGGCCTCGCTTCCGGGCGAGGAGGAGCAGCGCAAGGCCGCCTCGGCCCGTCAGGGCGCACCTCAGCCGGCAATGCCCGCCAAGGCCGCGCCTCGCGTAGGCCGCAACGACCCGTGTCCCTGCGGTTCGGGCAAGAAGTATAAGAACTGCCACGGCAAATAAGCCGCCGGCATCCGCGAATATGCAGAAGGTTGCGTCAATTTCGATTGGCGCAACCTTCGCTTTTCCGGCAAAGATATATTTGCATGCTACGGGCTTTTTTATTAGATTTGCATTCTGATTTATTCTCTGATAGAAATGAAAAATCAAGACAATATCAACGCTTATATCCGTCAGGCACTTGTCGACAACTGGGAGCGTCTTGCGCTTACGGACTTCCAGGGCGTTTCGTATCAATACCGGGATGTGGCGCGCAAAATCGTGAAGCTCCACATCCTTTTCGAGCAGGCGGGGCTTAAGCCCGGCGACAAGATAGCTCTCTGCGGGCGCAATTGCTCGCAATGGGCTGTTGCTCTTCTGGCATCGCTGACCTACGGGAGCGTTGCGGTGCCTATCCTTCATGATTTCAAGCCCGACAATATCCATCACCTCGTGGCTCACAGCGAGGCTCGCCTTCTTTTCACGGACGAGCACACGTGGGAGAATCTCGACACGACTCACATGCCGTGCCTTGAGGGGGTGTTGCTGATAAAGGATTATTCGTTGCTTTACGCCAAGCGTCCGTCGCTGACGAAGGCCCGCGAGAATCTCAACCGCCTTTTCGGCGAGCGCTATCCCGAACGCTTTACGGCCGGGGAGCTGAAGTTTTTCGCGCCTCGTCCCGATGGCCTCGCTCTCATCAACTATACCAGCGGGTCGACGGGCTTTTCCAAGGGCGTCATGCTGACCTACGACAATCTTTGGAGCAATCTGCAGTTCTGCATCGACGGCCTTACGTTCCTCAATCCCGGGGACAATATGATATGTATGCTTCCGCTGGCCCACATGTACGGTCTGATGGTGGAGTTGCTCCACACGTTTGTCAAGGGCTGTCACATCTATTTCCTGACCCGTACGCCTTCGCCGAAGGTGATTATGGATGCTTTCGCCGAGGTCCGTCCGAAGCTTATCGTGGCAGTGCCGCTAATTCTGGAGAAAATCGTAAAGACGCGTATTTTCCCGGTGCTCGACAAGCCGCTCATGAAGTTTCTTCTGCATCTGCCCTATGTGGATGACAAGGTGCTCGGAAAGGTTCGCGAGAAGATGATGGCGGTGTTCGGAGGGAATCTTCGAGAGATGATTATCGGCGGCGCGGGCCTGAACAAGGATGTTGAGAGCTTCCTGCGGCGCATCCGCTTCCCCTATACCGTGGGCTACGGCATGACCGAGTGCGGTCCGCTCATCACTTATTCGCCATGGGACGCCCAGCGCCCCGGGTCGTGCGGGCGTTTGGCTCCGCGCATGGAGTGCCGCATCGAATCGTCCGATCCCGAGCGCACTCCGGGTGTGCTTTGGGTGCGCGGGCGCAATGTGATGAAGGGTTATTACAAAAACACTGATTCCACTTCCGCAGTCTTTGACAAGGACGGATGGATGAACACGGGCGATATCTGCCAACTTGACCCCGACGGATTCCTCTATATCCGCGGCCGAGACAAGAATATGATTCTCGGTCCTTCGGGCCAGAATATCTACCCCGAGGAAATCGAGCAACAGCTCAACAACCTGCCTTATACAGGCGAAAGCCTCGTTGTGAGCCGCGACGGACGCCTCGTGGCGCTGGTATATCCTGACATGGATGCCGTCACTCGCGAAGGGATAGGCGAGGAGCGTCTGCGCGCCATCATGGACGAAAATCTCAAAACGCTCAACACGACGCTGCCGGCCTACAGCCAGCTCTCGGAGATAAAAATCAATCATGAGGAGTTTGAAAAGACTCCCAAGCGTTCGATAAAACGCTATCTTTACAACTAATCAGGATTTCAGCGATTTGAAATGACCGAAGATATTATGACTGACATCGAAAAAGAAACGGCACTCGTGGCCGCGGCACTCGCGGCCGTAATGGACGAAGGACGCGAGCTAAGGGATGACGAGGTGTATGCCCTCGCCGAGTTTGAGACCGCCGAGGGGCGGAAAGCTCTTCGCGACGGAGCTGAGCGCATCACCCGTGCGTTTACGAAGCCGGTGTTTGATTCGTGCTCGATTGTGAACGCGCGGTCGGGCAAGTGCTCTGAAAACTGCAAATGGTGTGCGCAAAGCGGCCATTTCAAGACGGGCTGTCACAGCTACGATATAATTGACCGCGACGAGTGTCTCGAAGCGGCCGCGGCCAATGCGGAGGCGGGCATCCGCCGTTTCTCGCTTGTGGCCTCGGGCCGCGCAGTCAAGGGCCGTGCTCTCACGGCCATGTGCTCGATGCTCCGAGAGGCAAAAGAACGCACCGGCATCTTCACCTGCGCGTCGCTCGGGCTTCTCGGGCGCGAGGAGCTTCAGGAACTTTGGGATGCGGGCGTGCGGCGCTATCATTGCAATCTTGAGACGGCACCGTCGCATTTCGGCACCCTCTGCACCACCCACACCATCGAGGACAAGTTGCGCACCATCGAAGCCGCGCGCGAAATCGGTTTCTCCGTATGTTCGGGTGGCATCCTCGGCATGGGCGAAAGCCGTCGGCAACGGGCGGAGTTCGCGCTGACCCTTCGCCGGGCACAGCCTCATTCCATCCCTCTCAATATCCTCTCGCCTATTCCGGGTACGCCTTTGGAATCGACCCCTCTGCTGGGCGAGGACGAGTTTATCGACGCCGTGGCTCTTTTCCGCTTTGTGCATCCGCGCACGGAGCTTCGCTTTGCGGGAGGGCGTGCGCGCCTGAGCCGTGCGGCTCAAGCCGAGGCCATGCGCGCGGGCATCAACGCCGGCGTTGTCGGCGACCTCCTGACCACTCTCGGCTCGACGGTGGCGCAGGACAAGGCCATGATTGAAGAAGCCGGGCTTGAGTTCTGACGCACCCCCGTCCGGCGCAGCCACAAAAGAAAAAGATTATCCTACAACACATAACGTCATCAGACCGTGATAACAGCCCGACTTATCAAACTCGTGCGCTCGCTGGCGGACCATAAGGGTCGGCGCGAGGAGCGTCTATTCGTTGCCGAAGGCTCGAAATGTGTGTGCGACACCATAGGATTTTTCCGACCGTCGCGGCTTTTCGCCACGCCCGACTGGCTCGAGGCCCATCCTGCGGAAGCGTCTTCCGCCGTTGAGCGGGGAGCGGTGGTCGAGGAGTGCAAGAAGTGTCAGCTCCGCGAGCTGAGTTCGCTGACGGCGACGCCCCCGGTCATCGCCGTGTATCATATCCCCGAAGCCGCCGAGATTTGCGGCGATGAATGGAAAGAGGGGCTTGTTCTGGCCCTCGACCGCGTGCAGGACCCCGGCAATCTCGGCACGATAATCCGCACGGCCGACTGGATGGGAGTGTCAACGGTCGTCGCGTCGAAAGACACGGTCGACGTCTACAACCCGAAAGTGGTGCAGGCGACGATGGGGGCCATATCGCGCGTGAAGGTGGTCTACGTCGAGTCGCTGGCCGAATATCTTGAGGATGCCGCAGCTGACGGGGCGCGTGTCTACGGCACCTTCCTCGACGGCGAGAATATCTACACGGCAAGCCTCGGAGCGACGGGGATTGTCGTCATGGGCAACGAGGGTTCGGGGATATGCCCGGCGGTGGCGAGCACTGTCGGCGAGCGACTGCTCATCCCTTCGTTCCCGCCCGAGCGCCCCACGAGCGAGAGCCTCAACGTGGCTACGGCGACGGCGATAGTGCTTTCGCAATTCCGTTCGCGCCAAATGAAATCCCGGAACTGATGGCAAAGGAAAAGACAGCGTTTTTTTGCAGCGAGTGCGGCGCGGAATCGCCCAAGTGGGCTGGTCGTTGCCCCGAGTGCGGCGCGTGGAACACGATGACCGAGCAACGCGTCAGCACGGGGAAGGCTCCCGGAGGGTCGGCATCGGCGCTTTGGGGCGGCGATGCGTCGACGAAGAGCGCGCCGCTGACGGTGAATCAGATAAACGTCGACGAAGAGAGCGCAGCCATGCGTATCAAGATGCCGTCGGTGGAGTTGAACCGCGTGCTCGGCGGAGGGCTTGTGGCCGGTTCGCTTGTGCTTCTCGGTGGTGAGCCGGGGATAGGCAAGAGCACGCTTCTGCTTCAGAACCTGCTGTGCATCCGCACCAAACGCATCCTCTACGTCAGCGGCGAGGAATCCGCCGCACAGCTCAAGCTCCGCGCCGACCGCCTCGGACGCGGAAGCGATAATATCTACATTGTCTGCGAGACGTCGCTTGAGACGGTGTTTGAGCACGTTTCTTCTCTGCGCCCGGAGATTCTGGTTGTCGACTCCATTCAGACCATCACGACCGATTCTCTGCCGTCGTCGCCTCCTCCGGGAAGTGTCAGTCAGGTGCGGGCCTGCGCGGCCGAGTTGCTCCGCTACGCCAAGACGGCCGGGGTGCCGGTGATGCTCGTGGGTCATATCACCAAGGACGGGACTCTGGCAGGGCCGAAGGTGCTTGAGCACATGGTCGACACGGTGCTCGTCTTCGAGGGCGATGCCCGCCACTCGTACCGCATTTTGCGGACGTCCAAAAACCGTTTCGGCCCGACCTCCGAGCTCGGCATCTACGAGATGGGAGCCAAGGGACTTCGCGAGGTGCCCAATCCGTCGGAGATTCTGATAACGTCGCCGGCGGGAGATGCAAACGGGACGCCACTCTCGGGTATCGCCATAGGCGTCGCTCTTCAAGGGCGCAGGCCCATCCTGATCGAGGCACAGGCTCTTGTGAGCGCGTCGCCTTACGCAACGCCACAGCGGTCGGTGACGGGCTTTGATTCCAAGCGTCTAAATATGCTTATCGCCGTAATCGAGAAACGCCTCGGTCTGCGGCTCGACAAGAAAGACGTGTTTCTCAACATAGCCGGCGGCTTCAAGGCCAACGACCCGGCGCTTGATCTCGCCGTAGCCGCGGCTCTGATTTCGGCCACGCTTGACGCCCCCGTGCCGCAAGGCTTCTGCTTCGCGGGCGAGGTGGGACTGTCGGGCGAAATCCGCCCCGTGACCTCGCCCGCCTCGCGGATACGCGAGGCCCGCAGGCTCGGTTTTACGGACGCTGTCGTGGCCGACAATATCCCCAAGGACGAGGTCATCCCCTATGGCATCCGTCTGCACCGCACGGCACGTCTCGACGCGGCGATGAAACTGCTGTTCGCGTAAACCGGAGGTCTTAAATTCAATATTCCATCCCATATCCCCAAGTCAACGACATTGAATACGGTAAAATTCTGGCGCTCGTCGCGCGACTATTTTTTCATCACACTCGGCGTGGCCATCTACGCTTTCGGATTCTGCGGATTCATCCTGCCAGAGAAAGTGGTGACGGGGGGCCTTGCCGGTCTTTCGACGCTGATTTATCTCACGACGGGCGTTCCTGTGGCCGTGTCGAACTATGCTCTCAACCTTATCATGCTGGCTATGGCCTACAAAATTGTGGGGCGTCGCTTTGTAGTCGGCACGGTTTTCGGGGCGACGATGATTTCGCTCTTCATCGGTATTTTCCAGCCACTTCTCGCCGGCGGCTTCACCAATGAGCCGTTTATGAACATCGTTATCGGCGCCACGCTATGCGGCCTCGGCATAGGCACGACCTTTGTGCACAACGGGTCGTCGGGTGGCACTGACATCATAGCGGCGATGGTGTCGAAGAAGTCGAATGTCACCATAGGCCGCACGATGCTCTACGTCGACTGTATCATCATCACGAGCGGTTTTGTCATCTTCCATCAGATTGACAAGCTGGTTTACGGCTTTGTCGTGCTGTTTTTCATGTCGTACGTCGCCGATCAGGTTATATATACCAACCGCCGGGCCGTTCAGTTCACCATCATTTCGCGTAAATGGCCTGAGATAGCCGATGCCATCATCAACGATGCCCACCGCGGCTGTACGGTGCTCGACGGCACGGGGTGGTACAGCAAAAAGAGCGTCAAGGTGCTTCTGGTGATGTGCCGTAAAATCGAGTCGGTGACAATATCGCGCATCATCAAGAACATCGATCCTCATGCTTTTGTGACGCAGGCTAATGTCAGCGGTGTCTATGGCCACGGCTTCGACGAGCTGAAGGTGAAAATCAAGCCCAAAACCGCCAACGGCGCTGAGGCGACATCTAATTCGAGCGGCGACGCCGTCGGCGGGGATACTGCCGCCGTGAGACGCAGCAACGAGGAGGAGTGATTTTTTTTAGCCTGGAATTGTAATTTTTTCGATTCTGCAACGTCTGATATTCCATGAAGCAGACGCCCGACGCCGCGCGCACGGCACGTTACGAGGAAATGACAAGGCTCTATGCCCCGGTCATCGCCAAGGTGTGCTATCTCTTCGCGGGCCCGGGCGCCGGTTTCGACGATTTATATCAGGAAACACTTCTCAACCTTTGGGTGGGTATGGATTCGTTCCGCGGGGATGCAGCCGTGAGCACATGGATCTACCGCATGGCCATCAACACGTGTATCACGTGGCACCGCCGCAATGACCGCCATTCGCGTTCGAGCGTCAGCGCCGAGGAGGCCTTCGGGCTGTCCGACCCTGACGGGGATGCCGCGCAGCAGACCGAGCGCCTTGAGGAACTGCGGATGCTCCACGAGCTTATCGCCGGGCTGAACCCTATCGACAAGGCCATCATAACGCTTTGGCTCGACGAACGCCCCTACGACGAAATCGCCGCCGTGACGGGTATAAACAAAAGCAGCGTGGCCGTGAAAATCCATCGTATCAAGGCCCGACTGGTTGAGAAAGGAAAAAACCTCTGAACTATGAATGAAAATGCACTCGATAAACTACGCGAAGCGTGGAAAAATACGCCCGTAAGCACGGAGTATCTCGACGAGGTCGCCCGAAAGGTGAGCGGCAACCTTGAGACGCGCCGCTTCGACAGCCTTGCGCGCAAGCTCGCCGGAGGCTATTATAAATGCCTCGCGGCGTCGGTGGCCGTGATAGCGATGTCAGTGCCGATGTATGCCCTCGGACTGCCGCTGTGGCTGTGTGTGCTCTACGGACTCTTCGGCGTGGTGATGGGTGTGGTATATCTGCTTTTTGCGAGATTTATATCGCGCAGTAATTTTCTATGTCTGCCGGTCGTCGAGTCGCTGGAGCGGGCCGTGCGCATCCGTATGTTCCAGCGGCGGATTCTTATCTGCGGGTGCGCCCTTGCGCTGCTTGTGCTGGTGCCGCTCATGGCTCATTTATATAATATGCCCGACGGAGGCGCGTCATTCTGGGGGGGCGTGACCGGCGGCATAATCGGAGCCTCGATAGGGGTGTACAAGGAAATATGTTTTTTCCGCACCTCGCGCCAGCTTCTCAATTCTATCCGCGAATACGCCGGAGAGGAGTGATGCGCCCTTCGCCACTGCGCGTGGGCGTGGACGGGGAAGGCGTCCGCGAGCTGTCAGGGGCGTATTTTCATGGCGAGCATGCGGTGGCCTATGCGGCAGTAGAGGCATTTGCGGAGTTCGCAGTAGTTGCGTCGCAACTCGATCAGGGCTTGTCCTTCGAGGGCGCTCCGGCAGGGGATACCGGCGGCGGTGAACATGCGTATTATGCTGTTTGATTCGGGTTTCATGGCGTCGAGCATGTCGACGGCGCGTTCGCGCATTGCTTCGTCGGCGTACATCTCGGCGTAGGCATACTGGACGGGGGCCACGACGTTGATTATCAGGGTTGACACGGCTCCGTCGCCGAGGGCTCGCGGGCTTCCTGAGGCTGGAGAGCCGAATGCGTAGTGGTGCGACCAGTAGCCTTTCAGGGTTACGTCGAAGAGGCTGCGGGCCTCGTCTTCGGTGCGGAGGTTCAGGAGGCGGTATCCGACTTCGAACGAGGGCATGATGAGGGAGGCGAGTGTGGCGATGCGTCGGTGCGGGAAATTCTGCGGTCGCATTCTGGCCATGCGCCATGCGGGCGGTGACGCCGGGGGCTTTATTCCGAATTTGAGGACCATAAAGCTGTATTCGCGGCGAAGGTTTGCGGCATATAGCTCGTCGACGGAGTCGGGGGCGCCGAGCGCTCCTTGTTCGGGAATAAGTCCGGCCTGCCCGAAGAGGAGGCCTTCGACGGCGTCGGGGGCATCGGCGTGCTTCATAAGGCTTTTCAGCGGCACGAGAGATGCGAGGTGCTCGAAAGCGTCGCTGTTGACGCCGAATCCGAGTGCGCGGGCGAGGGTGATGTATATTGCGGCGCGCCAGTTGCCATGATTTTCGTCGACGAGCTGACGCACTTTCGCGGCTTTGCGCTGGAGGCGCGTGTGTGCAAGGGCCGTGAGCCAGTCGGATATATAGATTGAGGGGAGGGAGCCTATTTCGGCGGCGCAAGCCGGGGTGCGCGCGGAATTGAACACCATTGCGTTGTAGCGCTCGCTGAAGTCGGGGGCGCAAGGCATCAGTATCTGCGGGATTTCCTCGCCGTTGGAGCGCCTCACGCGGCAGTCGTCGCTTCCGACGACGTGGAGTATCACCGAGTCGTATGCCGGGTCGCCGTCATGGCCGTGGCGATGCCAGTCGCTCGCGCTGACGTGGATTTCGATGTTGCCGGCCCAGATGTGACCGTCGATGTCGATTTTGGCGTTGAAAAAGTCGGGGCCTGCGTCGGTGTTGAGCCATCCGCGGTCGATGATGCTGACGCGACGTCCGTCGACGGTCCGCAGGTCGCCCGGAATCCAAAGGCCGTGTTGCCAGACGTATTGCATCAGTTTCTCCATAGGCCCAAAATTACAATCATTCGTGCTTATAGCCAAAAATATTCGTATGTTTTTTCAAAAAAGCCTTCGGCGCGATGGAACGAATTGCAATATTGGACGAAAATCCGTATATTTGCACTTATTTTGCACGCGTACGCCCTGTGCGCGGCGCTTTCGCTCAGCAGCAATCCACCAGTCATGACATTTGAAGAACTTGACCTTACCGACGACGTCCTTGACGCTCTCTATGATATGAATTTTCAGGAATGCACTCCTATTCAGGAGCAGGCAATTCCGGCGGCTTTGTCGGGCCGCGACCTTATAGCCGTGGCTCAGACGGGCACGGGCAAGACGGCGGCTTTCCTTCTTCCCGTAATCAATGAGCTGGGCCAACGCGAGCCTTCGGAGAAGGTGAAGTGCGTGGTCATGACGCCCACGCGCGAGCTTGCCATCCAGATTGACACGGCTCTCGAGGGCTTCTCTTATTTTCTGCCGATAAGTTCGCTGGCTATTTACGGCGGCACTGACGGCGCCGGTTTCGCACAGCAGCAGAAGGCGCTTAAAAACGGCGTCGAAGTGATAATCGCCACTCCGGGCCGTCTGCTGGCGCACCTTCAGATGGGTTATGTCGACCTGTCGGAAGTTGAGTTTTTTATTCTTGACGAGGCCGACCGCATGCTTGACATGGGATTTTACGACGACATCATGACCATTGTGTCGCACCTTCCGAAGCAAGGGCGCCGCACGATGATGTTCTCGGCGACAATGCCTCCCAAAATCCAGAAGCTTGCCGCCGGGGTGCTCGACAACCCTGTTGAAATCAAAATCGCCGTGTCGCGCCCGACTGAAAAAATCGACCAAAGCGCTTATATCGTGCCCGAGACGTCGAAGACTCCCCTGCTCTGCCATCTCTTCGAGAGCGTCAACTCCAAGCGCGTGATTGTGTTCGCGTCGTCGAAGCTTAAGGTAAAGGACCTCGCCCGCAGTCTGCGCCGGATGAAGCTGAGCGTCGGCGAGATGCACAGCGATCTTGATCAGGAGAAGCGCGACGAGGTGATGCGCAGATTCCGCAGCGGCGCAATCGACATCCTCGTAGCCACGGACATCGTGGCCCGCGGCATTGACATCGACGATATTTCGATGGTTGTGAACTACGACGTGCCTCACGACGCGGAGGACTACGTGCACCGTATCGGGCGCACGGCGCGCGCCAACGCCGACGGCATAGCCATCACGCTCGTGGGCGAGCGCGACCGCCGCAAGTTCCGCGAAATCGAGCGTTTCCTCGGCTATGCCGTGCGCAAGGGCGAGCTTCCGGAGTCGCTCGGCGTGGCGGCGTACACATCGGCCCGACCCGACGGGGGCGCCGAGCGCCGCGAGCGCAACGGGGGGCGCCGACAGGGCAAGGGCGCGGCAAAGGGCCGCAAGGACGGCAAGAAACGCGCTGTGTCCGAGGCCGAAGCCAAGCCAAAGCCCGAGGCGGAAGCGCCACAGCCCGCCGCCACCACTGCGGAGGAGTCGCCTGCCGGGGAAAAGAAATCGCAAAAGCGGCGCTTCTATCGCCGCCGCCCGCGCGCCTCGAAAAAGGAATGAACCGAGGGGGCACACCGCACCCATTGTCAATACATCATCTTGCCGGCCGGCGCAAGACTTATTCGTGGCGGACGCGATTAATCGTGTCCGCCGTTTTTGTTATTACCCAATAACTTACGAGCCGAAGACTTGCGCTTCCCTGACGCGGGCAGAATCATAGCGGGAAGGAGCAGGGCTATGGCGGGCAGGGACATGAGCATACCGCCTATGGTGCCTGCGGCGAGGGCAAACCAGAAATAAGGCTCGCCCGGGCCGATGAGGAAGGGGATGAAACCTACGAGGGTGGATACGACGGTCATTGCCACGGGTTCGGCCTTTTGGCGGACGGCTTTTGCGTAGGCCCTGACAGGAGATGCGTTTTCGCTCCGGCGGGCGACAAGGTATGCGTCGGCGAGGTATATACCGGCGTTGACGGTGATTCCGGCGAGGAGAATCATCGCGGCGAAACCGCCTTCGTCGAATCGCGGGGTGATGTAGCGGAAGGTAAGAAACAGGCCCGAGAGGGAGGCGGGTATAAGGAGGATGATGGCAATGGCCATACGCAGGGAGTTGAAGAGGATGGCGGCGAGGAAAAAGGCGATGAGCCCGATAAGGACAAGCAGGAAGGGGTAGTTTGTCGAGTCCGAGTCGGAATCGTGGCCGAAGTCCAAGCGGCTTATGGCGTAGCCGGGCTGAAGGGCCCGCTTGTTTTCGGCGATACATTTATCGACATAGGCTTTGCCCGTGGAGGCGTCGCCGATATAGTCGAAATGGAGATAGAGGAGATACTCTTGGTTTTTGCGCACAATCTCCTGCGGAGCCTGTTCTTTTGCGATGTTGAAATATCGTCCGGGGCGTATTGTCTTTCCTCCGGCGGCAATCGGGGTGTTGGCGAGCGCCCATGCGTCGCGGACGCTCTCGCCGAGTGTGACCATAACTTCGCCTGAATGCCCGGCGTCCACGAGGCGTTTTTCGCCGGAATTCGCCATTGCGGCGGCAAAGTCGCGGAAGGAAATGCTGTCGCGGGCGAGGTCGTCGGCGGAGACGCGGAGGTGGTAGCGGGAGTAGTCGTCGGCCATAACCGAGGCTGAAGACGTAAGGCGCACTTCTTTTATCCTCAATGAGCGCATCAGGGAGTCGCGCAGAGCGGAGGCGTATTGGTTCAGGCGTCCGTATTCATAGCCTTTGAGTTCGACGATCAGAGCGCCTATATCGGAGCGGATTTCGTTTTCGAATGATGTTCCGGGGAGGCCGTCGACGTGCCACGCGGGTCCGCCGAGCATCTGCGCCATGCGGATTATTTCCTGCGCGGCGACATAGGGGGCGGAGCGGTCGCGGCCTTTGAAGCGCACCTCGATGGAGGCGTTACGCGGGCTTTGGATTTCGGTGCGGAACATTGCGACTGCGGGGATTGCGGCCACGAAGGCTTCCATCCGGCGCATGTAGCCGTCCATAGCCTGAAATGTGGCGCCCTCGGGGAGACGCGCCGATATGCGCACCACGGCCTCGGTGGGCGGTGTGAATGAGAAGTGGCGCTCGCGGACGTCGTCGATAAATAGCTTGAGGCTCCACGCGAAAACAAGGGCGAAGGCAAGCATGACGAGGAGTCGGCGGCGCGCGATGAAGGGGAGGATTGCGTCGTAGCGCGTGCGCAAGGCCGATGTGAAGCGGGGTGAGAGACTGCGGCGGCGGAGGTCGAGTCTGAGGGCAAGGGCCGGGACAAGAAACAGCGCCACGGCAAGGGATACGGCGAGGTTGACGGCGACGACGAGAGCGAAGTCGCGGAGGCTGACGACGAGCACACGGTCGAGGAAGAAAATGACGCTGAGAGCGCCGACGGTGGTGAGCGTGGCGGCGAGTATGGCCGTGAATCCCCGGCGTCCGCGGCCTGCGGCCACGTTGCCGGCCATGACGATGATATTGTCGATGACGAGGTTGAGTGAGATACATATTCCGGCAAGGGAATAGAGCTGAATCTCGACGCCGAGGAGGCGGTAGAATATGAAGGCGACCGCCTGCGTGACGGCGAGGCATATTGCCACGATGGCGACGTACGACAGGCTGCGGGTGCAAAGGGCGACGAAGACAAGGAGGATGAGGACGGTGAGGGCCGTGCGGACGAGGACGTTGCGGAGTTCGGCGCGGATTTGCTCCGCGCCGTCGAAAACGAGCGTCAGGCCATAGCCTTCGGGGAGGGCGTCGCGCAGGGCCGGGAGGCGGGCGTCGATACGCGAGGCGAGGTCGATGACGTTGGCGCCGGGGGTGGCGTAGACGTTGAGATAGGCGGCGTCGGTGCCGTTCATGCGGAATGCCGACGAGGGGGCGCCCTCGCGGCGGCTCAGACTTGCGAGGCGCGACAGCGCCACGACGCCTCCGCCCTTCAGAGGGATGAAGATGCGCGAGAGTTCGAGGGAGTCGGCACATGGGGCTGTGACAGCCACGCTGAGGCTTGTGCGACCGTCGGAAACGACTGTCGCATAGCCCTCGGATGCCGCGGCTGAAACGGCCCGAGCCACGACGGCGGCGTCCACTCCGCAGGCATCGAGGGCCTGAGGGTCGCATTCGATGACGCTGACGGTGTTGTCGTCGCCGGTACACTCTACTCTGTCTACGTCGGCGAGGTCGGCGAGGGGCGCGAGGGCCTTGTCAGAACAAGCGCGGCGGATGTCGGCCACGCCGGCGCTCGGCGGGGCCGTGACGGCGAAGGTGAACGCCGGAGCGTTGTCGGCCGCGGCGGCGCCCTTAAAGGCTATCGCCGGACCGACGATGCCCTGCGGCATTGCGGCCCGGGCATTGCGGAGGAGCATCGAGGCTTCGAGGCGCGCGTCGTCGAGGTCAGTCGAAGTGTCGAAGTCGACGATGACGCGTCCGCGCCCGTCGGCCGACTGCGACTCGATGCTGACAACGCCGTCGAGGCGTCCGAGAAGGCTTTCGACGGGGAGGGTCACGTCGGCCTCTACGGTGCGGGCCGAAGCGCCGGGGAGGGAGTAGGCCACGACCATGCGCGGGAGCACACCCGCCGGGGCCAGCTTCAGAGGCAGGAGCGGCAGCAGACACAGGCCCAAGAGGGCGAGGCCTGCAAAGGTCACTATGATAGTGAAGGCGTATGTGCGGCGGGGGGCGTTCATCTCACGTCGGCGTCAATATCGAACACTCTTGATATGGACATCTGCATGTCGAAATCGTAGAACGTAAGGCGTCGGATTTTATAATGGTTGAGCCAGAAGCTTTTTATCGCGGCGATGTAGTTTCGCATAGCCTCGCTGCGCCTTGACTGGGCGAGGACGATGCTGTTGATGTCGGCTTTACCGATCATGAACCTCGTGCATGTGCCCGAGTAGACTTCTTCGGCTATGTCGAGGGCTTCGGCGGCGCCGTCGATAATGCCGGTGCAAGCGGTCATGTCGTCGATTGCGACAAGGAGTTCCTGACCGATGTTTTCGGCGAGCTGTCCGGCGTCGGCCCGCGCGAGATTGAGATTGCTGAGGGCCATGTTGTATTTTCCCTTGCGGACGCCCCAGTCGACCAGAGGGATGGCTATGGTAAGCGCGACGATGTCCTGTCTCATGGGGTTGCGGTATGCCTGCGGGAAGGTCGTGGCTACCTGATTGAAGCCGACTGAAGCGTTGACCGAAGCGTTGAAGCGGGCCTCGGCGCGGGTGCGGCTGACCTCGCGCTCGGCTTCGAGGGTGAGCTGTCGTTTCTCCATGAGGGCGGGGCTGTTCTCCCTGAGCATGGCCAATGCGGTTTCGGGTGAGATTGCGGGGATTGCGGGTTTTCCGGGAATTACGACCTCGACGTCGGTGTCGGAGTCGAGTCCGAGGCATGATGCAAGCCTTAGCGATGCTCTCTTGACCTGAATGCGGGCGTTTTCGAGGGCATTTCGGGCGTTTACCTTATCGAGTTTGAGACTCAGCAGCTCGGATTTCGAGATGGAGGCGATGCGGAAACGGCGCTCGCCGACGGTGTAGAGCGTGTCGCCGGCCTCGAGGTTCTCGCGGGCGAGGCGGAGTTCGGTCTGCGCGAGGGCGAGTTCGAAGAAGCAATCGACCACGTTCTCCGACAGGGCTTCCATATTTGCGATGAACTCGCGTTTTACTTTCTCGTAGCGCAGGGGCTCGATGCGCCGCTCCCACCTGCGGGCGTTGAAGCCGAGAAGGTTCTGGCGGTATCCCAAGCGCACGGGCACGGTTGAGAACTGGTTGCCGGTCATGTCGCCGAAGTTGCGGAGATATTCGATGTCGCTTTCAAGGAAGAATTCGCCGCCGAGGAAGTCGACGTTCTGCGTGACAGAGAGGCCCGCCGAGGCCGAGTAGATTTGCTGGCTTCGGAAAACGTCGATATTCTGCTCGGAGTCGTATCGCTGAGTGATATAGCGGTAGTATCTCGCCGGGTCAAGTTCAAGGCTTATCTGCGGGAGGCGCGCGGCTTTGAAGGAGCGCCACTGCCAATATCCGGCATAATAGAGGTTTTTGTTTCTGAAAGCTGTCAGGGAGCTGTCGGCGGCGACGCGGATTGCGTCGTCGAGCGACAGGCGAAGTGTCTCTCCGGCCCGCACATGGAATATTCCTGCGGCCGCGACGAGGGCTATGGCGCTAAGAGCGAGTCTTAAAATCTTTTCTCTCATAAACGAAGCAATAAAGGAGCGGAATGAGGTATATGCTCACGGCAGTTCCGATGGTCATTGCGCCTGTCACGGCAACGGCAAGCGGGCGCTGGAGTTCCGACCCGGCATCGGAGGCGAAAAAGACGGGCACCATCGCAAGGATTGTCGTGAGCGAAGTCATGACGATGCTTTTGAGACGGCGGCGTCCGGCTACGTGAACGGCCTTTACGACGGGCATGCCGGCGCGGCGGAGGTCGTTGACGGAGTCGATTTTGAGGATGGAATCGTTGACGACGATGCCGCAACTGACGATTATGCCTATGGCCGACATGAGATTGAGCGACTCGCCGAATATGAACAGAAAGACGAGCGCGAAGGCTGTGTCGAGCGGAATCTCCACAAGGACAATGAGGGGCTGGAGGAAGCTCTCGAACTGGGCGGCAAGGATGAAGTACATCATCACGAGGGAGACGATGAGAATCATGGCGAGTTCGCGCATCATGCGTTCGTTTTCGAAAATCATGCCTGAGAATGTGGCCGAGGCGTCGGGTGCGATGCGGGCGAGGGATTCTCTTATCGCCTTCGGAAAACGGGCGCGTGTGGCGGCATCGTCATCATCGAAGGTCACGGCGACGTACTCGCCCGCGGCGTCGGCCGTGACCGAGCGGTAGGCCGCGGAGGGGCGGCTCTGGACGAGCGCCGAGAGGGGTATGTCGACGTCGCCCGGAGAAGCCTTGGCGAAGGCGCCTGCGAGAATAGCGCCGGGGCTTCCCTCGGCGTAGTCGAGCCTTACGGGGAGGTCGCCGTCGCCGAGCGGGAATGAGCCGAGGACTTCGCCACCGAAGGCGTCGCTCATGGCTTTGGTGATGGCTTCGGACGAGACGCCGTAAAGGGCCATTGCGCTGAGGTCGGGGACAAGGGCCATGCGGTCTTCGACCGGAGGCATCGAGAGCTGAATCCGGGCCTCGGCGGACATGACGGCTTTCAGGGAATCAATCAGGCCGAGAGCATCGCCGCGACGCGCGTCGCCGGGATAGATTTCGGCCCTGAGTGCGGGGCCTGATGCGGGGAATATCCTGTCGAGGGCAGTCTCTTTCGGGGCAAAGCCGAGGTTTGCGGCGGGCCAACGGGCGGCGACAAAGCGCTCAAGGGAATCTTTCACGGCGGGGACGTCGCCGCTACGGCGCGCGCGGACGTATATGCGCGCTCTACCGGGCGAAAGGGCGGCGTCGGGTCCGGGGAGGATGAAGTCCTGCGGCCCTACGAAGGCCGAATACTCGACGACGGCATCGGGAAATGCGCGTTCGATTTCGGCGACTCGGGCTGCAGTGGCGGCAGCGGCGGGGTTTCCGGGCCATACGATGTCGGCGACAAAGTCGTCGCTGTCGATTTCGGGGAGGCGCTCGACATCAAGGGCCTTGCCGAGAGGCCAAATGGCGGCAAGGAAGCCGAGGGCAACGAGCGGGAGCACCCACGGACGGGCAAAACAGCGGTCGAACGTGCGGTCGTAGGTGCGTGTGAGCCACGCGTCGGCCTTGTCGGCCCTCGTGTCGACGCGGGGCACAAGCAGGCTGTAGAGCACGGGGAGAAGCGTAATCGACACGGCGTACGACACGGCGAGTCCGGCTGTGATAGCGAAGGCCTGATCGGCGAAAATTTCTCCGGCCATTCCGCTCATGAACACCAAGGGGAGGAATACGGCGACAGTGGTAAGCGACGACGAGAGCATGGGCGTGATCATCTCGTTTGTTCCGCTGACGCAGCTGTCGTCGAGGCCGAGGCCGCGGCGGCGATACTGCGTGATGTTCTCGGCGACGATAAGCGAGTTGTCAATCATCATGCCCACGGCGGGAATGAGTCCGGCGAGGGAAATGATGTTTATCCCCACGCCGAGCAGAAAAAACGGAATGAAGGTGACAACCACGGCTACGAGGACCGAAACGGCCACTATCGCAGGCACGCGCAGACTGCCCATCACCACGAGGCACAGGGCGAAAATAAGGACGAGACCGAGGAGGATGTTTACGCGCAGGTTATCAACCGTGATGTCGAGGAGCTGAGTCTGGCTTCGGCTTTTGGTGATTGATATTGCGGGTTCTTGCCTCGCAAACCATTCGAGGGTGGAATCGAGGGCGGCGTCAAGGGCATCCATCGAAGCGGCGGGATGCTTCACGAGGGCGAGCGTGACCGCCGGGCGGCCCATGTATGAGGAATATCCGTCGGGGCGCACTCCGCGGACATCAATATCGCAGAAATCGCCGAGGTTGCGTATTACCCCGTTTTTAAGCACCGGGATGGCGGCTACGGCGGCGGCATCGGTGACACCGGCATCAATGAACGCTTTGTATTCAAAGAGGCCGTCGCGGACGGTTACTTCGCCTGCGCGGACGCCTGCGGCGCCGACGATTGCGGCCTGAATATCGTCGACGGAGACTCCGGCGGAGGCCATGCGGTCGGGCCGCGGGATGACGGCAAGTTCTTTTCCGACTGCGCCGGTCATGTCGGCGGCAGCGATTTCGGGGAGCTGGAGGAGTCTGCGCCTGACAACGCCGGAGGCAAAGTCGTAGAAGGCTGGGGAGGCATCCTCGCCGGAGGCCGGGGTAATCTGGACGTAGACGACGGGGATGTCGGCAACGGCCGAACGCGACACAACCGGGCGCCCCACTCCGGGCGGGAGGGACGGGACGGCGTCGTCGACGCGCTCGTTAATCTCGATTACGGCCTTGTGCATGTCGACGCCGTAACCGAGGGTGAGTTTTACGACAAGAGCGCCGTCGGTAGCCTCGGACGTGATATTCTCGATTGCCGGCATCTGCGAGAGCCGCGAGCGCAAGGGGGCGGCCACGGCTGTCTCGATGTCGCGCGCCGTCATGCCAGGGGCTTTGAGACGCACGTATGCCTCCGGGACGTCGATATCGGGCATAAGCGTGACGGGCAGGGCGAAATAGCAGACGCACCCGAGAATGACCAATGCCAGAAAAGACATCAGCACGGCTACGGGACGGTGGATGAGGAAGCGTACCATACGGGACTTCGGATAATGCGTGTTAGGACGCGTCGGCGGGGACGCGGGCTTAGAGGCCGGACCGCAAGGTCACGGGGCTTTCGTGGGCGAGCGTCGCATTGCCGGAGACGATGACGCATGCGCCGGGTTCGAGTCCGTCGTCGATTACGACCGAGGTGTTGTTTTCGACGCCGGTGGTGACATAGTTCCAGATGGCGCGGTTGCCGGGTCCGAGGGTGAACACCACCTCCCGGCCATTGCGGGTGACGACAGCGCTCTTGGGCACGGCAAGGCCGCGGCCAAGCCCCACGCGGAGAGTGACGCGGGCGTTCATGCCGTCGAGGAATCCGTCGCGGGCGCCGTCGATGACAGCCTTTACGGCGACTTGCCCTCCGGCATCCACGAGGGGATTTATTTCCACCACTTTTCCGGATGCGGCAGGTGCGCCTGAAACGGGGGCGACGTCGACCGTGTTGCCCGAAGCTATCATGGCGAGTTCGCCTTCAAGGACCTTGAAGTCGACTTCCATGCCGGAATCGTTTATCAGCAAGCACGCGGGGTCGGTGGCGGGGGTTGCGGAATGAGGTCTGAGGGTGAGATTCGCCACAAGGCCGTCGAAGGGGGCGCGCAAGGTTGCGGCCTCGATTTCTTTCCGGCAAAGGTCGAGGGCGGCCTCGGCGGCGTCATAGCCGCTGCGGGTGCGGGCGAGGGCGGTGACAGCGGCGGGTATTTCGCCGGAGGGGTCGTAGCCTTGGCCTATAATCACGTCCTGCATGTCGAGCGACGCTCGCGACAGGGCTTCGCGGCACTGGCGCATCCGGGCTTCGAGGGTGTAGGTGTCGAGGGAGGCCACGGGGTCGCCCTTGCGCACACGGCTTCCGTTGCGGACGAACACTTTGCTGACCGTGCCGGGATTGTCGAAGCGAAGCTCGGCGCTTTGGCGCGCGTGGAGTTTGCCGTTGCTGAGGATTACGTGGTTGATTTCATCGGGGCGGACGGTGACTGTGTCGACTTCGGCAACGGCTACAGACTCGGCGACGACGGCAGGCTCGCTTTCGGGAGCCGCCGCGTCGGTTTTATCCGTGGAGCAGCCGACAAGGCCTGCCGCCACAAGCGCGGCGGCAAGGCAATGACGGGAGGTATATTGCAAAAACGGAGCTATGTGCATAACGAAAGTTGATAATGAGCGGAAGCAAAAGATGTGCGCCGTCTTATGACTCGTTCAGGCCCAAGAAGGCGCGGGCGCCGACGGAGTCGCCGTATTCCTGAACGAAAAAGCGCGAGGCCCGCCCCGAGGGCGAAAGATAGAAAATCACGGGCTGAGCGCCGGCGTAGCAATCGAGCGGCAGGGAATCGACGGCGAAGTATGAGTAGCGCCCTCGGTCTTCTTTCTCGCGGACATGAAGCCCGCGGAGGCTCTCGCCGCTGATAAGCATCACGATGCGTGCGTCGGGCGATGCCTCGGCAAAATCGCTGACAGCGGCCCTTACGTGAGCCACGCAGGGCGGACAAGCCGTGGCGGCATATCTTACGAAAAGCGTGTTGCCGACGGCCGAGCTGTCAAGGTCGCCGAGAGTCAGGGGCGCCCGACCGAAACGCGAAAGGGCGAAAGGCCGCATATCAACGGATGCGGCGTTTTCGGCGGCTTTGGCGGGGTCGCGGTCTTCGGCATAATCGGTGTCGTCGGCGTCGGTCCACTCGGTTGCAGACGATTCGGCAGGGCGAAAAAAGTCATATATCTGCCATCCGAGGAGCGCGGCCAGCAGGCCTGCGACAATTCCAAGTATGAAGTTTTTCATTTTGCGAGCGGGTAGCGATAAATCATGGGGTTAGCTTCGGGGTCGGATTTGTCGGTGATGACGGTGATGAGGTCATCGCCGTCGGCGAGGATGAAGGGTGCGAGGGCATAGTCGCGATGACCGAAGTCGAAGTCATACACCTCGGCTTTGCCGCCTTCGGGGGCGAAGCGGGCGAGATGCCAAAGGCCGTCGTCGGTGGTGGTGAAGGTGAACCAGTAGTTGCCGTCGGCCCCGCGCTGATAATTGGAGGCGAATGCGGCCATGCGGATGCCGGGCTTCTTGCGAGCTTCATCAAACGCCATCCAACGGTCGTAGTAGCCGGGGATGGACTGTATCCGAGCGGGGACGGCGCTCTCACCGAAATCAAGAACATAGGCGGGGCTTACGCCTTCGGGGGTGACCGTGAAGATTGTGTCGCAAAGGTTTTCCCACGCAAGGATTGTGTTGGAGGCGCGGTCGGCGAGGGCGAAATTAGCGGCAAAGGCGCCGGAGCGGAGTTCGCGCCCGGGGACGTCGCCCGCGAGATTGAGGTTGCCGTCGAAGAAGGAGTACTGCGGGTTTACGGGCGTAGTCCCGTCGGTAAACTGATTGAGGCCGAGATAGCCCGAGCCGTCGGGCGTCTCGATAAATGAGACGAGCGTGAGGGGATGCGAAGCCTTGCCTTGAGGCATGAAGGGAGCTTCGCCGAGGAATGTGCCGTCGGGGAGGCAGGAGGTGACGCGATGGTTGTTGATGTCGTAGAACTTCACGGTGTCGCCCTCAAGCCATAGGCGGGTAATCATCGAAAATTCGCCCGGGCCTTGACCTTTGCGGGCCACGGCGCCGAGATAGCTCCCGTCGGCGGCGCTGTAGCTCTTGAGCAAGTCGCGCGATTTGATAATGTAACGGCCATCGGCAATAATCATATTGTCCACGCCGTAAATGAGCGAGGAATCGGAGGTCTCAAGCCGCACAAGGCGCTCCGTGTCAAAGGGCAGGACAAGGGGATTGGCGGGGTCTACTTTGAGGCTGAGGTCGTTGTCGGCTGAAGGCGAGCAAGATGCGAGCGACAAAAGAAGGGCGATAGCCGGGCATACAAAGTGTTTCATAAGCGCTGAGAAAAGTGATACATGAATAAAATGTGACAAAATTCCACGAATCAGACGTTGTGATATCACAAAGTTAAAGATATTTTTCGACAAAAAAACATTTTTGTCAGTTATTTTTCAAACAGGGTGCAAAAAAATATCAGCATCGACGGCAAGCCGGCCCTGCCGTCAGTATATTGTCCGAAGGTTTGGGAATGGAATTTCCGGCGCATGAAGCGTGTGAATTGATTTTTTTTGTAACTTTGCACATTAAAACTGCAAAAATCTCATTTCAGCAATGATTGACAAGATAAAAAGTCTTCGCGCGGAGCTTGAAACGGCCGCTCCCGGCACTCTTGAGGATGTCGAGGCTCTGCGAATCAAGTATCTCAGCAAGAAGGGCGAAATCCCGGCCCTGATGAATGATTTCCGTAGCGTCCCGGCCGAACAGAAACGCGAACTCGGGCAAGCCATCAACGAACTGAAGGCCTACGCCACGGAGCGCATCAACGCCCTGCGCGACGGCCTCGGGCAGACCGCGGGGAGCGCTGACGCCACGGACCTTACGCGCCCGTCGTCGCCGGTGCGTCTCGGCACGCGCCATCCGCTGTCGATTGTCCGCGAAGAGATTATCGGCATATTCCATCGTCTGGGCTACACGATTGCCGACGGCCCGGAAATCGAGGATGACTGGCACGTGTTCGAGGCCCTGAACTTCCCGCCCGACCATCCCGCCCGCGATATGCAGGACACGTTCTTCATCGCCAAGAACCCCGACATGGTGCTGAGGACGCACACGTCGTCGGTTCAGACGCGCGTGATGACGACTCAAAAGCCGCCCATCCGCATCATCTGCCCGGGGCGCGTGTATCGCAACGAGGCCATCTCGGCCCGCGCCCACTGCTTCTTCCACCAGCTTGAGGCTCTTTATATCGACAAGGACGTGACCTACTCCGACCTCCGGCAGACGCTGATGTATCTCGCCCGCGAACTCTTCGGGGAAGACACAAAAATCCGCCTCCGTCCGAGCTACTTCCCGTTCACGGAGCCGTCGGCCGAAATGGATATTTCGTGCAATATCTGCGGCGGCAAGGGCTGTGCGTTCTGCAAGGGCACGGGCTGGGTAGAGATTCTCGGCTGCGGCATGGTCGACCCGAATGTGCTTGAAGCCTGCGGCATCGACTCGAAAGAATATTCGGGCTTCGCCCTCGGCATGGGTATCGAACGCATCACCAATCTGAAATACAGGGTGAGCGACCTGCGCCTGTTCTCCGAGAACGACGCCCGCTTCCTTGACGAATTCACGGGCACACACGCCTGAGCGCGCACGGC
Organism: uncultured Muribaculaceae bacterium; assembly: GCA_910584905.1. Taxonomy (GTDB): domain Bacteria; phylum Bacteroidota; class Bacteroidia; order Bacteroidales; family Muribaculaceae; genus CAG-873. The sequence goes on along the minus strand of CAJUCQ010000066.1, from coordinate 19,392 downwards.
CAACACCCGGGCGACGACACAGCCTGACACGCGATGAGGGTTGCTGAACGATACGAACACGTGTTGCGGGAATTTGCCCGCGAGATGCCGTCGGCAGCGACGGAGTTGAATTTCACGACTCCGTATGAACTGCTTGTGGCCGTGATTTTATCGGCTCAATGCACGGACAAGCGCGTGAACCAATACACGCCCGAGTTTTTCAGGGCCTTCCCCACGGCCGAGGCTTTGGCCGAGGCCGAAGTGCCGGAGATTTACGAGTATATCAAAAGTATCTCTTATCCGAACAACAAGGCCAAGTCGCTGTCGGGGATGGCGCGCAAGCTGGTGAGCGATTTCGGCGGGAGAGTGCCTGAAAGCATGGCCGAACTGCTGACGCTCCCGGGCGTAGGCCGAAAGACGGCCAACGTGATTCGTTCGGTGGTGTTCGACCAAGCGGCGATGGCCGTGGACACGCACGTGTTTAGGGTTGCCGAACGCCTCGGCCTGACGACCGGGTCGAAGACTCCGCTGTCCACGGAGACGACGCTGATGCGGTATATCCCGACGGAAGCCGTCGGGCGGGCGCACCACTGGCTGATACTGCACGGGCGGTATGTGTGCAAGGCGCGCAAGCCCGAGTGCGACAAATGTTTTCTCGCGGCCTATTGCCGGAAGCATGAGCGCGACGCGGCGGCGCAAAGACGCAAGGCCGCGGCGGCGAAAGGCAAAAACGAACAAGCATGAGCGAAGACAATCTTTTTATATTCATCATCGAGATTCTCGGGACGATAGCTTTTGCCATCTCGGGCATCCGCCTCGCGGCGGCCAAGAGCTTCGACTGGTTCGGGGCTTATGTCATCGGCCTTGTGACGGCCATAGGCGGCGGCACGTTGCGCGATGTGCTGCTTGACATCCCGGTGTTCTGGATGCAGTCGGGGATGTATCTTGCGGTGACGGGACTTTCGCTGGCAACGGTGATAATATTCCGCCGCGCGCTGGTCAAGGGCATGCGCACGCTCTTTATCTTCGACGCCATAGGGCTGGCGCTTTTTGTGGTCGTGGGCATCGAAAAGACGCTGGCGGCATCGTACCCGATGTGGGTGGCCACGGTGATGGGCATCACCACGGGGTCGTTCGGGGGAATAATCCGCGATATCCTCATCAACGAAGAGCCCTTGTTTTTCCGCAAGGATATCTACGCCACGGCCTGCCTTGCCGGCGGGGTTGTCTACTGGCTCACGGGGATTGCGGCCGGAGGTGCGTCGTGGGTGCCGCAAATCAGTTGCGCGGCCACGGTGGTGGGCCTGCGCGTGCTCGCCTACCACTACGGGTGGTCGTTGCCGATACTTAAAGTCGACCCGTCAGACCTTCCTGAAAAATGAAAGCGGAGAATTCAAACAAATATGTGCAGTTCGTGAAATACTGCCTCGTCGGGGTGCTCAACACACTTGTCACCTTCGGCGTCATATATATATGCAAGTCGTTTCTTGACCTCAATCTGTATGTGAGCAACGCCCTCGGCTATATCGCCGGAGTGGCGAACTCGTTTTTATGCAACAAGCAGTGGGTTTTCCAAAGCAAGGGCGGCTACAGGCGCGAAGCCATAATATTTGTCATGGGCTTTCTCTTGTGCTACGGCATCCAGCTTTGGACGGTGTGGATAATCACCGACTCGTGGTTCGGGGCCGAGGTGTATCAGCTGACCGACTACATAGCCATCTCGGGCTACGGCATCGCCACGCTCGTCGGCAACGCCGTGTACACGGTGGCCAACTTCGCCTACAACAAGATGGTGACTTTCCGCCGGGCCTGAAGGTCGGCGGCTCGCGCGGACGGCGCACAAACGAATGCCGCCACCGCGCGTGAGGCCCGGATGAGAGCGGGTCCTCGTGCACGGCGGCGGCGATACGCTTCGATGTCAAACAGCGTTGTTGTTTACTTCAGGGCGTCCTTGAGGGCGTCTTTTGCGTCGTTTACCTTATCGGCGGTCTTCTCTGCGGCCTTGTTTACGGCGTCGGAGGTCTTGTCGACAGCTTTTCCGGCAAAGTCGGCAGTTTTCTGCTTGGCGTCCTCGACGGCCTGAGCGCCGGCGGCCTTTACGGCGTCGACAGCCCCGGCGACGGTGTCGGAGAGGGTTGCCTGAGCGGAGTCCTGAGCAGCCTCAAGGGCAGCGGCGGCATCGGTAGTGCCGGCAGGGATTTTGTCGATTACATTCTTTACAGCGGTGATGGAGGAGGAGAACGAGGGAGCGTACTTGTCGACTACGGGAGTGATTTTGTCGAGGTATTTTTTAGCCTCGTCGACCTGGCCTTCCTTCACGAGTTTTTCGGCGTAAGCCTTTGCCTCACCGACGTAGACGCTGAGAGAATCGGCATTGGTGCAATTCTCGATTTTGTGCATAATCGCACTTCCTTCCGACTTTGTGGCGTCGGAGTCTTTGGCTCCGGAGCATGCTCCGAGGCTCAGGGCTGCCAGAACAGCTGCCGCAAAAACTAATTTTTTCATATCTCTATCGATTCGTTGGATTCGAGCATTTAAAATATGAACAAGCGAACTTAAATAAAGTTTTCCGGTGTCAAAATAAAAGCGTCTCCTCAAGGGTCAAACGCCCCTGCCGCCCCCTACGGAAGCATCTGACCTGCAACTCACGAAAGAGGAATTTTGCGGATTGGAAAAAATTGAGTAATTTTGCGGAAAATTTCGAGGTTTTCACGTTTCTTTCCAATTTTTACAATTTCAATCAAAATGGATTTCAAGAATTCCATAGACTTCCGGCCCAAACTGTTCTCGGCCCTCCGGGACTATCACACGGGACGCCTGAAAGAAGACGTCATAGCGGGCATCGTAGTAGGCATCGTAGCTCTCCCGCTTGCCATTGCCTTCGGCATCGCCTCGGGCGTAAGCCCCACAATCGGACTTATCACGGCCATCATCGGCGGATTCATGGTGAGCTTTTTCGGTGGTAACTCCGTGCAAATCGGCGGCCCGACGGGCGCTTTTATCGTCATTGTCTACAACATCATCGCTCAGTTCGGGCTCCACGGGCTTGCCATCGCCACGTTCATGGCCGGTGTGATACTCGTGCTTCTGGGGCTTTTCCGCCTCGGCACCATCATCAAATTTATCCCCTACCCCATAGTCGTGGGCTTCACGGCAGGTATCGCCCTTACGATTTTCTCAACGCAAATCAACGACTTCTTCGGGCTTGGCCTGCGCGACATCCCGGGGCAATTTCTGCCCAAATGGGGCATGTATCTCCGCAATCTCGGCAATATCAGCCTGCCGACGCTCCTGACGTCGGTGGTGTCGTTGCTGATAATCGTCGTCACGCCGCGGATTTCAAAAAAACTTCCGGGAGCGCTTACGGCCATCGTCGCCGTGACCGCCGGCAGCTGGTTTCTCGGTGAGTTCTTCCCCGAATGGTACAGCATCGAGACTATCGGCGACCGCTTCGGGACTATGGCCACCGACATCCCGGCGCCCCACGGCTTCACGCTCAACATGGCCACAATCAACATGCTTCTGCCGTCGGCGTTCACCATCGCGGTGCTGGGCGCCATCGAGAGCCTCCTTTCGGCTACCGTGGCTGACGGCGTGACCGGCTCGCGGACCAACTCCAACACCGAACTTATCGGTCAGGGCATTGCCAACATCACCGTTCCCTTCTTCGGGGGCATCCCCGTGACAGGCGCTATTGCCCGCACGATGACCAACATCACCAACGGAGGCCGCACGCCCGTGGCCGGTATCGTCCACGCCCTCGTGCTGTTGCTGATTTTCTTGTTCATGATGCCGCTTATCAACTACGTGCCTTTAGCGTGCCTTGCGGCAGTGCTGATGGTAGTGGCCTACAACATGAGCGGCTGGCGCACAATCATAGGCATCTTCCACGCGCCCAAGAGCGACATATCGGTGCTGCTCGTGACCTTCTTCCTGACAGTCATTTTCGACCTTACGATTGCCATCGAAATAGGCCTTCTGCTTGCCGTTGTGCTGTTCATGCAGCGCGTGATGGAAAACTCCGACATCAAGGTCTACTCCGAGAAGCTTGACGTAGCTGAAGGCACCGACCTCAGTCACCACGAGGTGCTCAACGTGGCCAAGGGCGTGAGCGTGTACGAAATCGACGGCCCGTTCTTCTTCGGGATAGCCACGAAATTCGACGAACTCATGCGCACGTCGATGGCCGAGCGACCGAAGGTGCGCATCATCCGCATGCGAAAAGTGTCGTTCATCGATGCCACGGGGCTTCACAATCTCGAACTGCTTATCCAGTCGTCGCAGAAAGAAGGCATCCACGTGGTGCTCTCAGGTGTGAACCGAAGAGTGCAGACGAGCCTCGAACATGCAGGAATCGACCGCCTTATAGGCGCTGACCACATCTGCAACCACATAAGCAAAGCGATAGTTATGGCAAATCGCATTGCCGTCACACAAGGCTGATAATCAACATAATAAACCACGCGACAGGTTTTAGCAATGTTAAAAATGCACGGCCGCATGAAAAAATTATCCAAAAAATGCTGTACATTTAAAAATTTTGCATTAACTTTGTGGTGTTTTTGAAGCAAATATTGTTTTATTACTTTTAACAAAGAGACGAAAATGAAAAAGTTAGTTTTACTCGCTGCTGTTGCCATGAGCGCTACCATGTTCTCCTGCGGCAACGCCGAAAAGGCTGCTGAAGCCACCGATTCCGTAGCTGCTGCTGAAGCTGTAGTTGAAGAAGCTACTGTTGCAGAAGTTGCAGTTGACTCTGTCGCCAACGACACCGTTGTCGAAGTAGAAGCTGCTGAAGTAGCTGCTCCCGCCGCTGAATAATCAGCCCCCGGGTCGGAAAACTTCCCCACCTTATAGAAGTCGTTCACAGTCCCATCAACGAGACGTGGATGACTTCTTCTATTTTTATCCGGGCGGGCCACGATTGCCCCGCGCCCTTCCCCTTTCAGCCAAGTATTACCACCTCTCTCCTTAAAATCACGGATGCAAAAACACACAGCCTTGGTTTTTGCGGCCACGGTCTTGCTTATAACACTCGCGGGCGCATGCTCGTCGGACCGCGACTCCGGAACGCGCGAGGTCAGTGCTTCGAGCCTCCAGGAAGCCGAACGCTATCTCATCGACAGCCTCGGCGAAACCTACTATACGGCACTCTCCTGCGTCTTGGATAAATTCCCCGAAAGCCTCGCCTACGACTTCAGCGCCTTGTGCGACAGTACGGACCTCGCCATCAACACCACCGCCGACGGACGCCTGCGCTTCTACAGCTACGACACGCACCTCGGAGGCACGATGATTGATTTCAACACCATCGTGCAATGGACTGACGAAAGCGGCGCTACGCACATCGCCCGCTTCCGCTATCCCGACGGCGACGACGATGATGACGACAGCCGCATGAATCCAATCGTACACACCGGCGGAAGAAGCGGCAGCGGCTCCGACGTGGCGACAATCCTCAATGTGCACCGACTTCCCGAATACGAGGGTAAAAGCACATATATCATCGAGGCATACATGCGCGAATGGAGCACACTCGGGGCTTATGACATCATCGCCGTTCAGCTTGTCGACGGACTGCCTCAGGCGGTGCCGCTATTCATAGATAAAGACGGCCGGAAACACACCGATATCAGCTATGAGATAAACATCCCGTACTGGTACTTCACGACCAAGGGTCAGGGATGGAACTGGATCAACGCCTACGACCCGGCGGCGGCGTCGATATACATCCCGATTATGACGCCCGACGGCGACAACACGCCGAGCGGACGATACCGCATTTATTCGTGGATAAACGGCGCCCTTATGCACACGCGCGACGGCGCCAACTATATGCTCAATCCTGCGCTGGCTGATTTCGAGTCGCTCGAAGGCGTGTACGTGACCGACCGCCACTCTATCCGCATCGACCGCCTCCGCGACGGACGCTACCGCTATGCGGCATGGCCGCGCGGGGTGGCTCAGGCCGCCGCGCCCGATGTCACAGCCTATGCCGACGAACCCGCCGACGGGTCGACCCACTACGACTTCGTCAACGAGGACTACACTTACCGCGTGCCGACGCCTGCCAACCGCGACACTCTCCGCGAGATGCAAATTCTGCACAAAGGCAAAATAGAGCAACGCCTGAAAATAGAGTAATCCCTCCCCCGACATCCATACGAAACGAACCGCCGCCCCTCGAAAGAAGGACGGCGGCTGATTTTTTTACAATAAATTCAAACTCTTACTGCGGTCAGGACCCGAGATAGCTCTTTAGGAGGCGGCTTTTCTGGCCCTTGAGTCGACGGATGGCCTTTTCTTTAATCTGACGCACACGCTCGCGCGTGAGGTCGAATTTGGCACCGATTTCCTCAAGAGTCATCTCCTGACAACCGATGCCGAAGAACATCTTCAGGATCTCGCGCTCGCGGTCGTGAAGCTGACGGAGGGCGCGTTCGACTTCGTTGGAAAGCGACTCCTGATTAAGCGAGGCGTCGGCCATGGGTGAATCGTCGTTTGTGAGCACGTCGAGCAGACTGTTGTCCTCGCCGTCGACAAAGGGGGCGTCGACACTGATGTGTCGGCCGGACACCTTCAGGGTGTCAGCAATTTTTTCGACGGGGACATCGAGCTCTTCGGCAAGTTCCTCGGGCGAGGGACGGCGTTCGTTCTCCTGCTCGAACTTGGAGAGAGCCTTGCTGATTTTGTTAAGCGAACCCACCTGATTGAGAGGTAGACGCACGATACGGCTCTGCTCTGCAAGTGCTTGGAGAATGGACTGTCGAATCCACCACACGGCATAAGAGATGAACTTGAAACCGCGGGTCTCGTCGAATTTACGGGCTGCCTTAATGAGGCCGACATTGCCTTCGTTGATAAGGTCGGGGAGGGAAAGGCCCTGATTCTGGTACTGCTTAGCCACCGACACAACGAAGCGAAGATTTGCACGCGTAAGTTTGTCGAGCGCGGCTTCATCGCCCTGACGTATGCGCTGGGCCAGCTCGACTTCCTCTTCCACCGAAATCAGCTCCTCGCGTCCGATTTCCTGAAGGTACTTGTCGAGCGAGGCGCTTTCGCGGTTCGTAATTGATTTAATGATTTTAAGTTGTCTCATGTCTTATGCTTATCCGGTTATAGATGCACATTAGCGTGCAAAGATACAATAATTTTTCGTGTCGACAAAATTATTTTCGCAATCCGTTCAAAAAAAGACAAAAAAACATGCCAAGCACGCTAATGTGTAACGCCGTGGCATGCAAAAAGGCTCATGAGCAGGTATAAATTCAGCTTCAGCGCGGGCGTCCGTTGTTGCCCGGACGCGTAGTTCCCGAGGGTGTTGTCGGGAACGAGGGCCTCGTCGTCCCCGAGGGCACGGACACACCGCCTCCGGGGGGTGTGGTGCCTTCAGGCAACGACGACGGACCCGAAGGCCGCACGGCGGGCGGACGGTTCTGCGGAGGCCTTACCGGCCCGGGATTGTAGCCGGGATTATAGACCGGCCCGAACACCGGGGGCGGAGGCGGCGGAGCACCCCACCCGTTTCCGTAAAAGCCGGGGCCCCAGTAGCCGGGGGCGTCGATATAGTCGTCGACCGACCAGTATGTTCCGCCGGGTTCGACAATTCCGTCAAGCCCGATGCACGACTGGAGCGACATCAGCGAGGCCGCCGCTAAAGCGGCAACTGCGGCGGGATATATATTCTTCATGCTCATATCCATAGGTTTTGATATATGATAAAAACAAGTCAGACGGGGCGTAAGTTCTACACATCGATGATGGTGCGGAGTTCGGGATACCACAGGCAGGCCTTGATTTCGGCCTCAGGGTACATTCCGGCGAGCAGGCGGCGATATTCGTCGACCTGACGGCGATGCGCGGCCCTCGGCGCAGACGTGAATTTATAGTCAATCAGGTCAATACGCGTGCCTCCGGGATAAATCACCACGCGGTCGGGACGAAGTATGCGTCCGCTCTCCGAATCGAAAATCTCGCGCTCGGGGAGCACGGTCACGTCGTCGGCGAACCAAGCCGCTACGCGTCGTCCTCCGGCTTCGAAGGCGGCGTCGAGCACGGCTTTAATCTCGCGCCGCCCTTCGGCGGAGATATGCGCCATGTTGCCGATGGTGTTTATGGCTTTGGGCATATCGTCCAAGCGGCGCATGAACGCGAGGACGTTATGGATATTGGTTCCGCGTTCGGCGGCGGCCCTCATGCGGGCGTCGGAGTATGCGGCTTCGGGAGCATCATCGTCGTCGTCACTGTCGCTGTAGACCTCGCCTCCAATGTCGATGCGGGCTTCGGAAAGGGCATCTTCGACTGATGTGAGCTCGCGCGTGTCGTCTCTGAGCACAACTTCATAGAGGCAGCGGTCGGGGCCCTCGCCGGAGTTATCTTCATGGTCGGCCGCGATATTCCGTCCGGGGCTTCCGACCTCGAAGTGAAGGACCGAGCCGGCCGGCGCGCCGGCTGCGTCGCGCACAAGAGCGAGCGGCATTTTAAGGCCGTCGGACGCTGGCGGCTCATCTCCGGCAAGCGCAAATGCGTCGGCTATATCCTTGCCCACGCCGCGACACGAGATATTGCCTTTGCTGTCGACGGATGCGCGGCCGGAAATTATCAGCTCGTTCGAAGCGCGGGTGAATGCCACGTAGGTCATATTCAGGGAGTCGGCGGTCTGCCCGGCGATGTCGTCGAGATACTGCGATGCCAGCGGCGAGCCGTCGAGGCCGAAGTCGGCGCCTGACTTCAGAAGAAGCATCGGCGGAGTGAGGTCCGCGGCCTCGGGCAGAAAAGCGCCAATGAGCGGGGCAACATCGTACCAGACTTCGGGGTCGCGGCGGCTCATCGACCACGAACAGTCGGGGATATGCACACAGGGCCATTCCAGCCCCTTTGACTTGTGGATTGTCATCACGGCCACGGCGTCGACGTCGGGGGGCGACGGGAGCGCAAGCGCGGCCTTATGCTCCTCCCACCACGCGAGGAAGGCTTTCAGACCTCCATCGTGAGTGGCAAAGAACGACTCCATCACATCCTGAAAAGCCGCGATGAACACATATTCGTCGCGCCGCATGGTCTCTCCGAGCTTTGTAGCCACAATCACTTCGACGAGGGCCACGGGGTTGGCCGGACGCTGGTCTATCACGTCGTCGACGTCGATGTGGATCAGTCCGGCGTCGTCGGGGCTGTCGCCGATTGCCTTGCCGAGAGCTTCGACGGGTTCGTGGCCGTTGCCGAGATAGAAGTTGAAGCGGCTGATCATCATGTTTATCTCGCGGCGGGAGGCGAATCTGCGGTTTTCGATTTCTTCGGGCGCGGAACCCGTGAACGAATACGCTTCGTCGACGATGCGCAGCATACTTAGAATCAGACGCACAGCCGACGAGCGGTCGAGCAGGAGCGCCTCGTCGGAGATAATCGGAATGCCGGGGCATGCCGCCATGAGATAGTTCACGACTTCGACGCCCGTGTCGCGGGCTCTGACGAGTATGGCAATATCTTTCCAGCGGTAGCCGCTTTCGTGTTGCCGGATTATATCGCGGGCAAGGGCTTCAAATGCCGGCGAGGGCTCGCCGTCGGAAGGCTCGGGATAAAAATCGAGGCGGACGTATCCGGGCATTGCGGCTGTCTGCGCCGGAAGCGACTGGCACACGCCTTCATATCCGCCCACTCCGGTGACGGCGGCCATGCGGCTGAAGAGAGTGTTGTTGAAGCGCACGACGGTGTGGGCCGAACGGTAGTTGGTGTTCTCGGCCGGAACGTTGCCGCGCGTGATGTGGTTGTCGGGGAAATCGACCGCCTCGACATCGCGCGCCAGCATGGAGCTGTCGGAGTTGCGGAAGCGGTAGATTGCCTGCTTGACATCTCCGATGATGAGATTATCGTGGTTTTCGGCAAGGGAGTTCGATACAAGGGGCTTGAGGTTGTCCCACTGCATGCGCGACGTGTCCTGAAACTCGTCGATAAGCAGATTTGTAAGGCTCATGCCCATGCGCTCGTAGATAAACGGCAGCTCCTCTTCGTTGATTATGCGTTTGAGGAGTTCGTTTGTGTCCGAAAGGAGAATGAGATTGTTTTCGCGGCGATATACGTCGATAAATCCCGAGGCGAAACCGAGAAATTCAAGATTGTAGCATGCGATGAGAACTGCCCTCAAGAGCTTTTCTTTAAGATACAGCGCACGGACACCGGCGGCGAAGCGCTGCCCCTCTCTTACGAAGTCGACCGAAGGGTATATCACCTCTTTTCCGGCCTTGGGGAGATATTTTTCGGTAAAAAGGGGCTTGAGGGCGAGGTCGCCGTCCCATTCGAGCCATTTGGTAAATCCCGCTCCGGCCGATGAGCCGACGTCAGCCGAGGCGAGGGGGACGCCGCCTGATATTTTTTTGATTATTCCGGCAAAATTGTTTTTCAGCTGCTCGAATGTGACGCCTTCGGCCTGCATGCGGGCCGAGAATACGTCGGCGAGGGCGGCGAATTCGGCGTCGATACGCGAATCAAGCTCGCGGGCCACGAGAATGCCGAGGCGGCGGATTGCATCGGTTTTCAGATACGCTTCCATTTCCACGGAGCGTTTTCTGAACGGTTCGCCGCACATTTTTTCTACGAAGTGTCGGAGGTCGGCCCGTATGGCCGAATCGGCGTCGAACACATTGAATCTCGCGCCTTCGCTGATGCGACGAGCCACAAGGGTGTCGATCCACCGCTTCATTTGCGCGGCTTTTGGGTGGTCGCCGTAGTTCACCTCGTCGAGCATCATGCCTATGCCGGAGTTTACGGCGTCGGAGTCGTTGATTTCGACGTTATAGTCGCCCTGATGGTTTACCTCGCGCGCAAATGTGCGGAGGACGCTCTGGAAAAATGAGTCGATGGTGCTTACGTTGAACTGCGAATAGTCGCAAAGGAGTTCACGTACAGCCGTTTCGGCCACGTCGGCAAGCTCCGCTCTCGTACATCCGAAGAGTTCGACGAGAGCCGGGCCGTAGGGAGTGTCGGATGCTCCGCCGGAGGGAACGGAAGCAAGGCGATGGAGCTGCATGATTATGCGCTCCTTCATCTCGGCGGTAGCTTTGTTGGTGAAGGTTATGGCCAGTATGCCTCTATGGCGGTTTGGGCGTCGGCGGCCTCCGGGGGCATATTTGTCGGAGTTGAGGACGTAGACGGGCGCAACTTGACTGCCGGCGTCGGTAAGTTTCACGCCCAGCAGAAAGGAGATATAGCGGAGGGCGAGCGTATAGGTCTTGCCCGAGCCGGCTGAAGCTTTGTAGACGGTAAGCAATTCAGAGGTAGTGATTGGCCGTGTTAGTATTGCGATAAAAGAGCGCCGCATGGCGCTGACGATGCTTGCAAGGCAAGCTCTTAACCTTTGGTCTTGAATCCGAGGTCGGCAAGGGCTTTGCGGACGTCGTCGCGGCGGTCGCCCTGAATGAGCACTTCCCCACCCCGGGCCGAGCCTCCGGTGGCAAGGCGTTTTTTAAGCTTTGCGGCCACCTCGGCCACCATGTCGTCGGGGATTTCGAACCCGGTAATAATCGTGGCCTGCTTTCCTCCGCGGCCTTTGCGCTCGTAAATGATGCGAAGCGGAGCTTTCTGCACGGGAGTGTCACCGTCCTCGGGCGCTTCGGGGGCATCGGGAGTCTCGTCGGGGGTGTAGCCGTCGGGGCCGAGCATGGCTCGCAACCGTGCTTGCCAGTCGTCGGGCTGAGGTCTGCTCATGGTTCTATGGAGTTTTCGATTTCAGTCTCGATTGTGCGGTACTCGTCGGGGTAATCTATTTCCGATATTGTATCGGGTCTGACGTTCAGCCTCGTAAGCATCATGAGAGTACCCTGATCTTCGGGCGGGAGTCGGCGGATAAGTTCGGCGAACGAGTCGGGTTGCAACTCAAATGCGTTGCGGAGGCTTTGCCATGCGCTGACGGTGTTTTCGTATTCGAGGTTGTTGTGTTCGCCTATTCTCACGAGCATGAGTGCCACGCGGCACGCCACCTCCGGGGACATAGCCTCGCCTCCTCTCGCCCGCAGGACGAGTGTGTCGCAAAGCGCCTGCGCTTCGTTGAAGTTTCGGCTCGCGTACGCGTTCTCGGCATCTTGGAATAGGGTGGCCGAATCAGGCCGCTCTCCGCAGGCGCAAAACAAAGCGACGGCGGCACAAAGCATGATATAAGGGCAGCATTTCATATATTCGGATTTGATTTTCCACTCCGGGCCTTCCGTGGCCCGGAGTGAGTGCGTTCGGTTAAAGATTGGTTGCCTGCCGCCCGGAGGCGGGAGTTCACTGCGGGAGAGAGTCGTTTGCGGGGTCTATGATTTCTTCCCTCAGCGAGCGGTGGTCGGCGTTCTGCCAGTCGGCTTCGCCGGGAGATTCGGCCCGGGGCTCGGTGAGCTCGTATTGGCGGGTGACGTTGTCACCGGCGGGAGTGTCGACGTGCGTTTCGGCGTCAAACCAGCCTATGTAGAGGAGGCAGGCCACGGTAAGGGTTGCGACAATAATCGCTATCACCACCCACACCCATGTCGGGGTGGACGATTTACGGGAGGAGAAATTCTGAGTCATAGCTGAAAGAGGTGTTAGGGGGTATCATACTTTTATATAAGAAAAACAACTCAATCAGCCAAAGAGTTTCAGATGTCTTCCACGCGTGCCATGAAGTCGAACATTGCGAGGGCGGCCTCGGCCGCTTCGGCGCCCTTGTTGCCGAGGGAGCCTCCGGCGCGGTCGAGGGCGTCCTTTTCGGTATCGACGGTAAGCACACCGAAAATGACGGGAATGTCGCACTCGCTGTTGAGGTGGGTTATGCCTTGCGTCACGCTTTGGCATACGTAGTCGAAGTGGGGCGTTCCGCCGCGGATGACACAACCGAGGACTATAATTGCATCATAAAAGCCCGAGTCGATAAGGCGCGATGCGGCGAATGTGAGTTCGACGGCGCCGGGGACTTCGAATACGTTGACGTCCTCGGGATGAAGACGGGCCTGAGCGAAGGTGTCGAGCGCACCGTCGAGGAGGCGTCCGGTGATATGTCCGTTCCACATGGTGCGGACGATGGCCACGCGCATGTCGCGGTCGGTGGCGAAAAGCTCGCCGTTGCTTGGGGCGAATCCTGGATTAGACATTTTTCAGTTGTTTTGTATTGTTCGTTTTTTGTTTTCGGGAAGTGAGGCTCATGGACACTGCTGCCACGGCGCCGAGAGGCTTGCCGCGGCGTCGCTGGCGGCTTCGACGGCATGGCGGAGAATATCCTCGCGGACCCCGGCCTGGGGTTCGTCAAGAATTTCGCGTCCGGCATCGGCGGCTACAAGCGCCTCCACCACTCCGGCGAGTGCTCCGGCATTCCATATCAGCGAGCCGCAGACCTCGCCGGGGATTTCGGCGGAAGTCATCTCTTTTCCGCCGAAATAGCTTATGCGGCGACAAGCAGCGTCGACGTTGACGAGCGAGCGGCAGTAGAATCCGATATGGTTGCGGTAGCACGCGGCGTCTTCGTCGACCCCGAAAATGAGGCGCAGGTCATCGTTGCGGGTGATGACGATGTCGGCCAGTTCAAGGTTTTCGAGCAGGGCGGGCATGACCCGCGTGATGCGGGACTCTTGTTCCGGGAGAAAACCGGGCAGATACACAAGCACGGCTTTCATTTCCGAGGCATGGTCAAGGAACTTCGTCAGGCGCGGTCTTACGCGGGCATCGATGGCATAATATCCCCCGAACACTACGATATCGCCCTCGTCGACGCGCGGCCATACGATGTCGAATCCGTCCTGAGGGGGATATTGCTCGTAGCGGTTGAGGCGGAGGATGCCTTCACGCCCGGCGGTAAACACGTTGAGAGGAGTGCGCCCTTCGGTGAAGCGGTCGAAGTATGCTACGTCAGCCCCGGCCCGGGAAAGAAAGTCGACGACAATCTGCCCGACGCTGTCGGCGGCGGCCTCGGAGGCCATCACCACGGGGAGTCCGGCCCGGGCAAGGATTGCGGCGGCGTTGACGATGCGTCCGCCGGGCATTGAGCCTTGCGGGACTCCGTCAGCCCCGAGGATTATATTGAGCGAGCACTCGCCGATGCAGATTATCTTTTTCATTTGTCGTGGTTTTCGCCGGCGCAGGCGGCGCGCGCGGCCGAGCCGAGATAGCCCCCGTGGTGACGGCGGGCGTAGTCCTCGGCGGTGAATCCGATGGCTTTCATTGTGTTCACGACGAGGACATCGCCTATAACGGTCATCATCGTCGTCGAGGTCGTTGGGGTCAGCCCGAGGGGACAGACCTCGGGGGCGCCGCCGGTCCAGAGGGGGATGTCGGCAAGACGGCCGAGGGGGCTGTCGATATTTCCGGTAATGGCAATGATGGGTATTCCGGCGGGATAGAGCCTGCGGAGAAGTTCGATGAGTTCAAGAATCTCGCGCGTCTTCCCGGAGTTACTGATAAGCAGCATTATGTCATTGGGCTGCACGACTCCGAGGTCGCCATGCTGAGCCTCGCTGGGATGGAGGTTCACTGCGGGAGTGCCAGTTGATGAGAAGGTTGTGGCGATATTCATTGCTATCTGCCCGGCCTTTCCCATCCCGGACGTGACGAGTTTGCCCCCGCGGCGGTGGACACGTTCGACGATTGCCTCGACAGCCCTCGCGTAATCTTCGGTGACGGGGATGGCGAGTATGGCGCGGCTCTCGGCTTCGAGAATCTCGCGCATGGATTTTGCGATAGTATCGTTCATTTCAAAGAGGAAAATCGTATTCCTGAATACAAAAGTACGGATTTTTCCCCGAACGAACAAACTCTATCCCGGCAGAATCAACGGAGCAATGCGGCAGGCGGGCAGGTCGAAAATATCGCCTACGTGCGGCTCGCCGAAAAGGATGCACGCCAATGTGCTGATACTCACTTCAAGGTCGGCTTTCGAGGCGGCGTGCCGACTGCTGACGACGCGCCCCTCGGCGAGGCGGAAGTCGGCGTTGTTGCAGGCAATGATACCGTCGTGGATACGGATAAGCATCGAAAGCTCATGGACGCAGGCCGCAACAGCCGACAGCACGGCGGCGGCGTTGACAATCCTGAACATCGCCCCGGCCCTGAGCCGCGCACGCGGCGCTCCGGCGGCATCTCGCCGCAGGGTCAGCGACATCGGGCCGCTGACTGCGGCGAGAAGAGAAGCAAGCGCGGCCTCGGCGGCCGAAGTGCTGTCGGCGACGAGAGCGTGGACGGTGATGCCCTCGCCGGGGTCAGGACGCCCGGCAAACAGTATGGCTCCGCCGCCGAAGGCGTCGGTCTCGGCCACGACCATGCCGTCGTCAAGGGCGAGTTGCTCGCAAAGGAGACGGAAGTCGCTGTCGCCGAGCAGAGGGGTCATTCCGCGCGGCGCCGCAATCGCTCTCAGGAGAGCGGCCGAAGGCTCGCATCCCTCGACGCAATCGTTGATCCGGAATGTATGGCCGGCGGCATAGCGTTCTTCGGCGTAGCTGGCCGCAGTCGCGAAGCCGAAGCGGTCGAAGAAAAAATAGAGCCGGCGTCCGGGCGGGGTCAGGGATGCGAAAGCGATGCCGGCGTCGGCGCTTCGGATCAGGACGTCGTTCATCAGGGCCGTCATGCGGCCTTGGCGCCGCTCGCCGGGGACAGTCACTGCGCGCGAGATGTTGAGCAAGGGAAGCTCGCGGCCGTGGAAAACGAACGGGTAGACGCGGGCTATCATCCCGGACTTCGCATCGGGAGAAACGCGGACGTCGGAGTCCGAGCGAAGCAGGCGGTCGAAAAACCATTGTGTCCGCGCCGTCCTGCTGCGCCGGAATGAGGCTTGATATATGGCTCTGTATGCTTCGATGTTTTCCATAAGAGCGGGTTATTTGTCCCAGTAGCTGCGCAGGGGGTATTTGCTGGGTCTGAGCATAAGCCTCAGGCCCGCCGAGAAGGTGAAATAGCTTACCATCCAGTTGAGGAGGACTACTGCCTTATTGCGCATACCCAGAAGGCTCATCAGGTGGACGCCCATCCACGCGGCCCATGCAGGCCAGCCCGAGAGGTGGATTTTGCCTATGTCGACGACGGCCTTGTTGCGGCCTATCGTGGCCATAGAACCCTTGTCTTTATATTTGAAGGGACGGTCGAAACGGCCGGAGCTGAGATTTCGACCGAGGTTGCGGGCCTGCTGTATGGCCACCTGAGCCACCTGCGGGCATCCGCGGGGATAATCGGACGAAACATGCAGAGCGATGTCGCCTATGGCATATACATCGGGGAGCCCTTCTACGCGGTTGTATTCGTCAACGAGCCAGCGGTTGCCGGGCCCGGGCGCCGCCTCCGTGCCTTCGACGCTGAAGGTCTCGCCGGTGACTCCGGCCGTCCATATCACTGTCTCTGTCTCGATGGCCGAGCCGTCGGTAAAGCTTACGACGCCATTTTCGTAGGCTTTCACAGTCTTGCCGAGACGCACGTCGACCATCAGCCGTCCGAGGGCCTCGAAGGCATCCTCGCCGGAGGCCTTGCTCATGGCGCGCAGGAGGGCATCGCTGCTCTCTACAAGAATCACCTTCATCTCTTCGCGCGACAATCCCGGATATTCGCGGGGGATGACGTAGCGCTTCATCTCGCCGAGAGCTCCGGCAATCTCCACTCCGGCCGGCCCTCCTCCGACGACCACAAAGGTGAGAAGGCGGGCTTTGACGGCGGGGTCGGAGCTTATCGCCGCCCGTTCGAGGCGGTCGAGCACCTCGTTGCGGCAACGTATCGCCTGAGCGACGCTTTTTATCGTATATACATGCTCCCGGAGGTCGGGGATGCCGAAGAAGTTGTTGGTCGTTCCGGCGGCAATCACGAGCGAATCGTAGGCGATGGTCTCAAACTGCGTGCGCACTTGCTTGGCCGCGAAGTCTATCGCCTTGACGTCGCCCAAGCGATAGCGGACGCCTTTGACCTTACGCGAGCGCATCTCGCGGCGGAACGGGAAGCAGATATCGGACGATTCGAGGCCCGATGATGCCACCTGATAGAACAAAGGCGGGAATGAATGATAGTTGTGGCGGTCAACAAGGGTGACATCCCACCGACGCTTGTCGACGGTTTTGGCAAGGTTAAGTCCGGCAAAGCCTCCGCCGATAATCAAGAGGCGGGGACGGGAGGGGCGATGAGAGATATTCATGGGCTTGATGTTTGCGCATTGACACTCTTTAAACAAGCGCGGAGGGCGTAAAGTTTTTTCGCCCCTGCTCAGACGCAGACACACGACTGCCGTCCGGGCGCTCGCCTCACGGATGGGGCGGATGCGCGGGGACGGCAGCCGAAAGGGTGGAACCGACCGTCAGATCAGAAGAGGCTCCAGCTGACGGTGAGGCCGGCCATGACGATGGCCACCATGCTCATTAGTTTGATAAGGATGTTGAGCGACGGACCGCTGGTGTCTTTGAAGGGGTCGCCGACGGTGTCGCCCACGACGGTTGCTTTGTGAACATCGGAGCCTTTGCCGCCGAAGTTGCCTTCCTCGACATACTTTTTGGCGTTGTCCCACGCACCGCCTGCATTGGCCATGAAGATTGCAAGGACAAAGCCCGCGGAGAGGCCTCCCACGAGCAGGCCGATAACGCCGGGAACTCCGAAAACGAGCCCCGTGGCTATGGGCGCAACAATGGCGAGCACCGAGGGGAATACCATCTCGCGCTGAGCGCCTTTGGTGGAAATCTGCACGCAACGTGCGTAGTCGGGTTCGGCCTTGCCTTCGAGGATGCCTTTTATTTCACGGAACTGGCGGCGCACTTCGTCGACCATGTGGGCGGCGGCGCGGCCTACGGCGTTCATCGTGAGGCCGCAGAAGAGGAAGGCCATCATAGCGCCGATAAACATGCCGGACAGTACTTTGGGGCTCATGAGGTTCACCTCATAGAACTGCATGAAATCCGTAAACGAAGCTTCGTGAAGGGGCACGACGCGGTCGCCGAGGGTGATGAACGTCTGCCCGAGGCGGTCGAGGCCTATGCGAATCTCTTCGATATACGACGCGAGGAGGGCGAGGCCCGTGAGAGCCGCCGAGCCGATTGCAAAGCCCTTGCCGGTGGCGGCGGTGGTGTTGCCGAGGGAGTCGAGAGCGTCGGTGCGACGGCGCACATCCGGGCCGAGGCCGCTCATCTCGGCGTTTCCGCCGGCGTTGTCGGCAATCGGGCCGTAGGCGTCCGTGGCGAGTGTGATTCCGAGAGTGGAAAGCATGCCGACAGCGGCGATACCGATGCCGTAGAGGCCCATCGCCACGTTGGAGAAATCAAAGCCCGAAGCGAACCAGTAGCTGAGAATGATGCCTGCGACTACGGCCAATACGGGCACGGCAGTGGAGACCATGCCGAGGCCTACGCCGGATATAATCACCGTGGCCGGGCCTGTCGTTCCGCTCTCGGCGAGCTTCTTCGTGGGTTTGTATGACTGCGAGGTGTAATACTCGGTGGAGCGGCCGATGACGATGCCGACAACAAGGCCCGTCACTACGGAGCAGCCGATGAGCGCCCAGTTCTGAAGCCCGAGAAGCCAAAGGATGAAGAACGTGGCGGCGACGATGAGCACCGAGCTGAGGTTCGTGCCCAGCGAAAGCGAGCCGAGGAGGTCTTTCATTGTGGCGTCCTCCTTTGTGCGCACGCTGAAAATGCCGATAATCGACAGGATTATGCCCACTGCGGCGATAAGCATCGGGGCGATTACGGCCTTGTACTGCATATCGACGTCGCCACAGGTGAGGTATGCGGCTGCACCGAGGGCCGAAGTGGCGAGGATGGAGCCGCAGTAGCTTTCGTAGAGGTCGGCGCCCATGCCTGCGACGTCGCCCACGTTGTCGCCCACGTTGTCGGCGATAGTGGCCGGATTGCGGGGGTCGTCTTCGGGGATTCCGGCCTCGACCTTGCCGACGAGGTCGGCGCCGACGTCGGCGGCCTTGGTGTAGATGCCGCCGCCGACACGGGCAAAGAGGGCCTGAGTCGACGCACCCATGCCGAAGGTGAGCATCGTCGTGGTAATCATGGCGAGCTTGGCCGTGCCGGGCAGGTCGACGAGCGCGTCAAGGAGAATATACCAGAATGAGATGTCAAGCAGCCCGAGGCCTACGACAACGAGGCCCATCACCGCTCCCGAGCGGAAGGCGATGCGCAGGCCGCGGTTGAGCGATGTGCGGGCGGCATTGGCCGTGCGGGCCGAGGCGTAAGTCGCCGTCTTCATGCCGAGAAAGCCGGAGAGGCCGCTGAAAAAGCCGCCGGTAAGGAAGGCCACGGGCACCCACGGGTTCTGGAGCTGAAATCCATAGGCCATAATAGCGAACAGCACAACGAGGCAAGCAAAAGCGCAACCTACTATTTTACAATGGTTCGGTAAAAACTACCGAAGTGATTGAAAATTAAGTTAATATATTAATATTTCAGATACAAATGAATCGCCAAAGCGTTCATTATAAAAACATTAGACTATGAACGTATT
>CAJUCQ010000065.1 GCA_910584905.1 uncultured Muribaculaceae bacterium | reverse complement strand
TTTTTGCCTATTACTCTGAATGTCAATATAGTTAGTTGAAATTAAGCCAGTTGCGGAGGCTAACGCAGATACTCGTAGAGTATGTTCATTGCTCGTCGGGGGGCGCTGTATGCGATAGCGCATGGGGGGGGTTGCGTAAGGGAGAGGAATAAATCTCTCCGTGTCCCGCATGGCCACGTCGGCGGATGCGGAAGCACGGAGAGAGAGAGATTTTATGTGGGGGTGAGCGTTACGGCTTAATCAGATGCCCAGATCTTTCTTGATTGCGGCAATCTTTTCGGCGGCGCGGCGGTTGCAGGCCTCGTAGTCGGCCTTTGATTCCATCTTGTCGTGCACCTCGATGTAAAACTTGATTTTGGGTTCGGTGCCCGAGGGGCGCACGCTCACCTTGGAGTTGTCTTCGGTGAAGTATTGCAGGACGTTGCTGGTTGCGGGGAAATCCATCTTCGTGATGTTGCCCGTGCGGAGGTCCTTGCAGTTGAGGTCGGCATAGTCCTTGACCTCGACCACGGGGCTGCCGCCGAGCGATTTGGGCGGGTTTTCGCGGAAGTCCTTCATCATCTTCTGGATCTCTTCAGCTCCGCTCTTGCCGGTCCGCACGACGGAGATTCCTTCTTCGTGGCTGTAGCCGTTCTGAAGGTAGATGTCCTGAAGCATTTCGTTGAAGTCCATGCCTTGGTCTTTGGCCCAAGCGCACACTTCGGCCATGAGCGAGATGGCCGACACGGAGTCTTTGTCGCGGCAGAAATCCTCGGCGAGGAAGCCGTAGCTTTCTTCGCCGCCGCCGAGATAGCGCATTGTGGCTTCGTTGTCGCGGATTACGCCTGCAATCCACTTGAAGCCCGTGTAGCAGTCGAACATCTTGATGTTCTGATTGTCGGCGATGGCCTTGATTGTCTCGGTGGTGACGATGGTTTTCACTACATATTCATTGCCGGTGAGGCGTCCGAGCTGACGGTTGCGGAGCATGATGTAGTTGAGCAGAATCATCACGATCTGGTTGCCGTTGATGAGCTGATATTCACCGCTGTTGTCGCGGATTACGCAACCGATACGGTCGGCGTCGGGGTCGGAAGCGACAACGAGGTCGGCGTTCACTTCCTTGGCCTTTTCGATAGCCATTGCCATTGCCGAGGGGTTCTCGGGGTTAGGCGAGTCGACGGTGGGGAAATCGCCGCTGGGAATATCCTGTTCGGGGACGTGGATGATGTTGGTGAAGCCGTAGTTGCGGAGGCTGTCGGGGATGAGTTTCACGCCTGTGCCGTGGATAGGAGTGTAGACAATCTTGAGGTCGGCATGGCGCTTGATAACCTCGGGGTCGAGCGAGAGGGTCTTGATTGCGGCGAGGAAGGCGTTGTCCATTTCTTCGCCGATAATCTGAATCTTCGAGGGGTCGCCTGCGAACTTGATTTCGCCCACGCTCTTGATGCGGTTGACGTGGTCGATGATATTTACGTCGTGGGGGGCGATAATCTGAGCGCCGTCGCTCCAGTAGGCCTTATAGCCGTTGTATTCCTTGGGGTTGTGCGAGGCCGTGATGTTCACGCCGCTCTGGCATCCGAGGCGACGGATAGCGAACGAAAGTTCGGGCGTGGGGCGGAAGCTGTCGAAGAGATATACCTTGATGCCGTTTGCCGAGAAGATGTTGGCAACGGTCTCGGCGAAAAGACGGGAGTTGTTGCGCACGTCGTGGCCCACGACGACACTGATTTCGGGCAGGTCGGCGAAAGCTTCCTTGAGATAGTTGGCGAGGCCCTGAGTGGCTGCGCCTACGGTGTATATGTTCATGCGGTTTGAGCCGGGCCCCATGATTCCGCGGAGGCCTCCCGTGCCGAATTCCAAATCCTTGTAGAATGATTCGATGAGGTCGGTCTTGTCCTCGGCGTCAAGCATAGCCTGCACGGCCGCGCGAGTATTCTCGTCGTATTCGGGCGACAGCCACACCTTGGCTTTGGCCGTCACCTGTTCAATGAGTTGATTGTCCATGATTATCGGAGTTTTTTATGTTGTTATGTCTGAGTTTTGCTTTGTGCAACATACATTTCGGACAAAGATAGTATTTCTTCATCAATTACACAAATTCGTGCAGACACATGTTTACGATTTAATATTATTTTAAGAATCGCCGAGGTCGGCCATCTCTTCCCGCGCCTTGAAATCCTCGCAGGCGGCATTCGAGTCGGGCTTCAGCCAGCGGCCTCCGAACATCCTCCACAGGAATATCAGGCCGCGGAGACAAAGCTCTATGCACATGGCTATCCACACGCCCTGCAGACCCATTGTCGGGGCCATCAGCGCCGCAAGGGGGATGCGTATGAGCCAAATACTGCCGAAATTCATGATTGCGGGGATTTTCGTGTCCCCTACCCCTACCATGGCGCCGTAGGCCACGATGGATGCGGCGTACATGGGTTCGGCCCACGCTTCAATCCGCAGGATTTCCGTCCCGAGGGCGACAATATCCCCGACCGGCGACATCACCGCCATCATGAGCGGCGCGCAAAGATACATTATCAGCGACATGACCGTCATGACGGCCATGCCGAGACCGACGGTGAGATACGTGAAGCGTCTCACGAGGCCGTAGCGCCCGGCGCCGTAGCTTTGTCCGGCAAGAGTCGTGGCGGCGTCGCCGATGCCGAATCCGGGCATGTAGCAGAGGCTCTCGGCCGTGACGGCGAAGGCGTTAGCCGCTATCGCCACCACACCAAGCGGGGCCACGATGACGGTAATGGTAATCTGCGCGCCGCAGAAGATGATGTGTTCGAGCGGCATCGGCACGGAAATCCGTGCGGCCTTGCGGAGCACGGGGCGTCCGGGTCTGAACGAGCCGCGGCCGCCGCGACCTCGAAGCCTGAGGTCGGGCTGGCGACAAGTCAGATACCACATCATGATGCCTGCGATGACGCACTCGGCCAAGACCGTGCCCAGCGCCGCCCCGACAACCCCGAGGTCTGCGCCGGGACAGGTGAACGGAATGCCGTATAGCTCGACCTCGCGCTCGGGAAATATGAGAAAGAAATTGAAAACGATGTCGAGGACACACATCACGGCGTTGAGCAGGCCCGGCACCTTCATGTTTCCGGCGCATCGCAACATGCCTCCGGCGAGGTAGTTCATCGTGAGAATCGGCATCGCCGAGACAAAAATCAGGAAATACAGCGTCGAATCGTGTCGAATCTCGGGTGTGCCTCCGAGCCAGCCCGGCAACCACGGCGCAAGCGCCATGCCCAGCAGGGCCATAAAGACGCCGAAAGCAGCGCAGGCGCTTATCCCCTGCCGCATCACATCCCTCGCGCCGGCGTCGTCCTTGGCGCCGAGGCGATGGGCCACCTGAACCGAAAAGCCCATCGTCACCATCGAGCACACGCCCCAGAACATCCACAGACTGCTGTTCATCAGCCCGACGGATGCCGACCGATCAGCGCCGAGCTGCCCCACCATCGACGCGTCGATATACTGCATGAGTATAGTCGACAGCTGTGCTATTATGGCGGGCACGGCAAGCTTTGCCGTCAGCATAATCTGCTGTCCGAGGTTGAGGGGGCGCCCCTCGCGGATATATGAGATGTCAGCAGCCATGAAGTCGTGTCAATATAGGCGCAATCCTCTCCATCGCCTCGCTGAGACGCTTGCGCGGGCATGCGAGATTGATGCGCATGAAGGCGTCGTCGCCATACATTTCTCCGGCATTCAGCCACACTCCCGTCTCTTTTACGAGCAAATCCTCAAGAGCGGCCGAGGGCACCCCGAGCGAGCTCACATCGACCCACGCGAGATACGTGGCTTCAAGGCGCGCCAAGGGCAGGAAGGGGAGCTTCTCGCGCATGAAGTCGCGAAACCACCGGCGGTTGCCGTCGATATAGTCGAGAAGAGCATCGAGCCACGGCTCGCCTTCGCCGTAGGCCGCCATCAGGGCGGCGACTCCGAAGGGGTTTACGTCGCACACCTCGTTGTCGTTGACGGCGCGGTCGACAATTGCGCGCAGCTCATCGTTGCCGCAGATTACATTCGCAATCTGCAGACCGGCGGTGTTGAACGCCTTGGAGGGCGAATTGCAGATAATGGCCTTTGACGTATATTTCTCATCGAGCGAGCCGAAGGCGGTGAAACGCCTGCCCGGGAGGGTGAGATCGCAGTGGATTTCATCGCTTACCACAGTCACGCCGTGGCGCAGGCATATGTCGGCCACGCGCTCAAGTTCGGGGCGTGTCCACGCGCGCCCGGCCGGATTGTGGGGGTTGCACAACAGGAGCACGCGGACTGATGGCCGCGCGGCAAGTTCCTCAAGCCCGTCGAAGTCCATCCCGTAGGTAAATTCTCCGTCGGCGAGGTCCTCGCGCACAAGAGGATTACGCACGATTTCGCAACCGTTGTTGCGTATGGACGAAAAGAAGCAATTGTAGACCGGGGTCTGCACAATCACGCCGTCGCCCGGACGGGTGAGGGCCTTGATGATTGCCGATACCGCAGGCACGACCCCGGGGACGTAAATCACGCCGGAGCGGCGGATGCGGAATCCGTGGCGACGCATAAACCACGATTCAAGAGCATCATAATAAGCGTCGGGGACCAGTGTGTAGCCGAAAACTCCGTGGTCCACGCGCCGGCGGAGGGCCTCAATGATACACGGCGCGGCGGCGAAATCCATATCGGCCACCCACAGGGGCAGAAGGTCGTCGCGCCTGATGCCGTCGGGCGGAAGCGAGTCCCACTTATACGAGCCCGAGCCTCGGCGGTCGGGAGCTGAATCGAAATTAAATTTAATCATAGTGTCGCAGACAGGCCTCGCGGAACTTATGAACGCACGATGATTTCGCAGTCGGCCGGAGCCTTGCGGTATTCATCGATGATAATTTCGCCTATTTCGTCGGCTTCGATTCGCCCGGTCGTCGGGTTCTTCACACTCGTGATGCGTCCGCTGACGGATGCGCGCACGTCGCTTTCCTCGAAGGCGAGGTCGGCATCGTCGCCGAAGGTGCAGTTTTCGAGCACAAGCCCTTTGCAATAGCACAGGGGCTGAGTGCCGGAGATATGGCAGTTGATGAGATGAAGGTCCTCGGAATACCAGCCGAGATATTCGCCGTCAAGACGCGAGTTGCGGACGGTCACTCCCTTCGTATTCCAGAACGCGTCCTTCGACCGGATATCAGCGTTGTCGATTGTGACGTTGCGGCAATACTGGAACGAATAGTTGCCTTGCTGACGCCAGTTGCGGATACGGATGTTGTCGGTGTGCATGAAGAGATAGTCGGCGCGGTCCACCTCTACGTCGTCGATATCCACGTCGTCGCAATGCCATAGAGTCTCCTGCGCGTCGGGGATGCGGACTCGGCGCAGGCGTATTCCCTTCAGTTCGCGGAACATTTTCGGAGCCTCGACGAGCGTGTCTTCCATCACGCATCCCCGCGAATACCACAAGGCCGCACGGGCGCCTTCGGTAAAGACACAGTCTTTGATTCTGAATCCGTCTACATGCCAAAAGGGATATTTTCCTTCGAAACGACAAGCCGAGGCCTCGACGTCGGCACAGTTTTTCAGGGCGCTTTCGCCGGCATGAATCACACAATTTTCCAAACGGAGGCCGCGGCTGCCGAAAAGCGGACGTTCGCCTCCAAATTCTTCATTCTGTATTGTTTTCATAATCGCTGTCAGTTATTCTGACTGCAAATTTAGCAATTATTTCGCTAAAACGAACAAGATAAATCCGCCGGACGTTTTCAATACTGATATTATCCACTCTCCAACTTTCTGATACAACTGAATTATGAGCTACAAAATCGAAGAAATCGAGGGCATCGGCCCCGCTTATGTAGCCAAACTTCGCAGTGTCGGCATCGACACGGTCGAGGACCTTCTGCTTGCCGGAGCAAGCCCCAAAGGGCGCAAAGAGCTTGCTGAAAAGACCGAAATCACCCCCGGTCATATCCTGACGTGGGTCAACCACGCCGATTTGTTCCGCATCAAGGGCGTGGCCGGTCAATTTGCCGAGCTCCTCGAAGCAGCCGGAGTCGATACCGTAATGGAACTCTCCCACCGCAATGCCGCCAATCTCCACGCCGCCCTCACGGCCAAAAACGAAGAGCGTCCGCTCACGGGACGCGTGCCTTCGCTCCACGAGATTGAAAGCATGATTGCACAAGCCAAGGAACTTCCGCCTGCCGTAAGCTACTGAATTTTCCGCCGCCACAAACATTTGACGGCCCTGCGCTCGCTGTTTGAGCGCAGGGCCGTCTGCTGTAATATTTAATCAAAGAGGGTGATACTGTACAAAGGCTTCGATGGCTTCGTACGATGCGAGGCCGAGGTTCTGGTAGAGCAACGCCGTGGCGCGGTTGCGTTCTTCGGCTCGTTGCCAGAACAGGCGGTCGTCATCGCCGAGGAAGGGTGCGTTTTCCATCTGGCTCTGATGCTTGAGAATGCTGTTTCGCTTGAAGCGAAGCTCCTCGGGGCTGATAGGCACGGCCATCTCGATATGGTCGATTTCCCATTCGGCCCATGCGCCGCGATACATCCAGATGCGGCAGTCTTTCATCCACTCGGCATCCTTGAGCTCGTCGATTGCGGCAAGGACGGCGTCGGTGCAGATTTTGTGCGTGCCGTGGGGGTCGGCGAGGTCACCGGCCACGAAAATCTGATGCGGCTTCACGCTCGTGAGAAGTTTTTTCACAATATCCACGTCGCGCTGCGAGAGGTCACCTTTTTTGATTGTGCCCGTCTCGTAGAAGGGAAGGCGGAGGAAATGTATGTGGTCGTTCTTCACGCCGATATAATGGCATGCGATTGTAGCCTCGGCCTGACGAATCATAGTCTTGATTTCGCGAATGTCGGCAGTGTCGATGTCGCCGGCTTTTTTGTGGTCTACAAAGCCGCGGACTTCACTCGAAAGACGCTTGTAGCCGTCGGTGTCGAATCCGAACTCGGGAGCGATTTTGTCCATCATAAGGAAATAACGCATCATATCCTCGTCGCCCACGGCGATATTTCCGGATGTCTCATACGCCACGTGGACGTCGTGGTGCTGGTCAACAAGGCGCTTGAGCGTGCCTCCCATTGAAATCACGTCGTCGTCGGGGTGAGGCGAGAACACAATCACACGCTTGGGGAAAGGCTTCGCACGCTCCGGGCGGGAGGAGTCGTCGGCGTTGGGCTTGCCGCCGGGCCAGCCTGTGATGGTGTGCTGAAGTTCGTTGAACACCTTTATATTCACATTATAGGCCGAGCCGTAGAGCGCAAGGAGCTCTCCGAGGCCGGCGTCGTTGTAGTCCTTGTCGGTAAGTTTCAGGATGGGCTTGCCGGTCTTGTTGCATAGCCATACGATGGCCCTGCGGATTAGCTTGTCGTCCCATTCACACGAAGTCACCTTCCACGGCTTGCTTATGCGCGTGAGTGAGTCAGCGGGTCCGAGGTCGATGACGAGTTTGGCATGGCGGTGGGCCTGAAGGGCCGAGCCGGGGACAGCCACCGTCCGCTCTCCTTCAACCGTTTTTGCCACGATGTCCGACGATGATTCGCCCCATGCCATGGTGAGGATGCGGCGGCTGCGAAGAATGTTGTCAATTCCGATGGTTATGGCCGTCGAAGGCACGTCGCCCACCTTATACTGCGAGGAAATAGTGTGACGGATTTCGTTGCCGAGAAGCACGAGGCGGAACTGGCTGTTGAAGGCCGAGCCGGGCTCGTTGAAGCCGAGCGAGCCGTTCTGCCCGAGCTCGCACACGACGAGGTCGAGTCCGCCTTCGGCCTCGATGGAGTCTTCGTAGGCGCGGCAGTAGTCGAACATCGTTTCCTTGGTGATTTCGGGGTCGATGCTGCGTATATTTGCCGCCGGGATGTCAATATGGTCGAGGAGCACCTCGCGCAGACGCTTGAGCGTCGAAGGCCCGTCGGCCGCAAGGGGAAAGAACTCGCTTATGTTATAGACAATCACCTTGTCGAAGTCAACTTTGCCTTCCTTGTGCATACGAATCAGGGAAGCGTAGGCCGGATGAGTCGACACTCCTGCGCCGAGCGCTATCACGCATTTACCTTTCTCGGCCACAAAACGGTTGATATAACGCACGATTTCGCCGGCGAGATAGTCGCTACCCTCCGTGGCACTCTCGAAGATTTTGGTGTTGACTTTCTCTTCGCGGCTTACTGCCGCAAGCTCAATCTCGTTTTCGGGCCGATAATATCGGCGCGGGATACGGTCGAGTTTGATTAATGACGTGAGATTCGTTTTCATGTTGTGATTTATATAGGGTCGTATATGTTTGGCTCAACAAACGCGGATGCCTTTGCTTACGCTATGCAAATGTAGCAATAATTATTTGTGGCTTTTTCATGCATTGTGTTTTAAAAACATTTTTTCAATATTATTTACACTCACAAACCAACAAACAAGACTTCACGCGCCTTACTTATACGATTATAACGTCAGAAACGAATAACAAGTTCGAGGAGCGCTTTGTCGCCGCCGCCTTGAGCTACGGGAGTAGCCGAGTGATAGAAGTACTTCTCGTAGTTCACGCGGATGTCGGCAAACAGGTGCTTCGATCTGATATAACTTATCGTAGCGCCGAGGGTGATGCGGTTGCGGGCATAGTCATCGGTGACAAGGAGGCCTGAAGCATCGCGCACGGCCGACGAATGATCGGTCATGCCGTCGTAGCGTCCCTGAAAACTCAGGCGGTCGAATACCCATGCTTTTACAGGCATTTTATAGTCGGCCCATACGAGCCAGCCATGTGCGGGCTTGTGAGCGCCGCAGACATAATGTTTGTACATGTATTCGGCTTCAAGCGTCCAGCGAGAGCCGGGATTCCAAGTCAGCGCCGCGTCGACGAGATTGGCCCGTATGCCGTCGGGACGAATGCTCTGGAATCCGGTTGCCAGCTTTGTGCGTCCGAGGGCATATGTGGCTTTGACGGCAAATGCAGCCGACGTGTTCCACACTATGTGGTCGCCGATGGGCGTGGGGTTGAAAACGCCCGCAGTAAGGACCAGCGGCGCCGCCGGGAGCGCATAACCCACCTCGGCCCCGACGGCACGGACGTTGCATATCTGACGCCCGATGAACGAGCGGTTGGCGAAAATATATGAGTTCGGACCTCGGAAGGGGTCGACGCCGAAAGGCATCCTGAACTGGCCCATCCGCAGGCTGAGGCCGCCGGGGATATTCAGCCGTCCCCATGCGTCGAGAATCTTGATTTTGCCCCGATCGCACAAGTCGGTGTTAAAAAAATAGTTGAAAGCCGGACCTACTTTTCCGCCGACACTGAGCCGGGCATTGCGCACCTGAAAACGGTAGGCCGTCGGAAGGTCGTGGCCGAATTCGGATTCGACACGCGTGCGAAGTGTGCCGTGTATTTCGGGCAAATACTCTTTCAGGCGATTTTCGGACTTTTCTTCTGCCGCACCACAAAGCGGCAACATAAGCACGCCGAGGAGAAGCGTCCGGAGCGTGCGTGCGGATACATTCATAATCTTGTTAAAAAGTAAATATAATCGGGTTATAGTTAAAATCGTTGATGTCGGCTCTCGTCAGCGGCGATGCGACAGCCCACGGCGGTGCGGGGGCTCCGTGCCGAACAGACGGCCGATGAGGTCACGGCGTCCGATGCGCGAAAGCGTGCGCGTGATACCGGCGCGGTAGGCAGGGTCGTACCAGAAGAAGAACTGCCGCTGGTCGAGCTTCTGCTCCTTTGTCACGGGCGTGTAGACCTCGCGGCCGGTATAGGGATGTATGCCGGTGTAATATATCTCGGTGGCGAGCGTCATGGGCGTCGGCGTGAAGTCCTGAACCTGTTCGAGGTGGAAATTCAACTCTTTGGTCTCTACCGCAAGTTCGGCCATATCCTCAAGGCGGCAACCGGGATGGCTTGAGATGAAATACGGAATAATCTGCTGTCGAAGTCCGGCGCGGGCGTTGATGCGGTCGAAAAGACGCTTGAACTCATGGAAGAGGGCGAACGAGGGCTTGCGCATCACGGCAAGGACGGCGTCGGACGTGTGCTCCGGGGCAACCTTCAGACGGCCCGACACGTGATGCTCGATGAGTTCTTCGTTATAACGGGCGTTCGCGCGGTCGATGTCCTTGTCGCCGGTGCGGTGCATGCTCAGGTCATAGCGCACTCCGCTGCCTACGAACGACTTCTTCACGGCCGGAATCTCGTCGACAGCCCGGTAGATGTCGAGAAGCGGACGGTGGTCGGTGTTGAGATTGGGACAGGGCGCGGGATGCAGGCACGACGGGCGGAGACACTTGGCGCAAAGCGAGCGGTCGCGTCCGCCCATCGCGTACATATTGGCCGACGGGCCGCCGAGGTCGGAGATATATCCTTTGAAATCGGGCATCCTCGTGACCTGACGGACCTCCCGCAGAATCGACTCCTTGGAGCGCGAAGCGATGAATTTGCCCTGATGGGCTGAGATGGTGCAGAATGCGCATCCGCCGAAACAGCCGCGATGCATGTTGACGCTATGGCGTATCATCTCATACGCGGGTATTGTCTTGCCCTTGTAGCGCGGATGAGGGAGACGCGTGTACGGGAGGTCGAAGGAGGCGTCGATTTCCCCTTGCGTCATGGCCGGGAACATGGGGTTGACCTTTACGGCGACGGTCTTTGTAGTCCTCTGCCAAAGGGCGGCGCCGCCGTCGTAGCGGTTGCTCTGCTGCTCGACGTGTCTGAAATTTGTCGCCTGCGCGGCTTTGTCGTGAAGGCAGTCGGCAAAAGAATTGAGCACGATATTGTCGGCGTCCGGCGCCGGAATGTCGCCGGCCGGGACGCGCACGACGCTTTGGCGAAGGTCCGTGATATCCGCGATTTTCTCGCCTGCGTCGAGACGGCGGGCAAGCTCGAGGATGGGATGCTCGCCCATGCCGTAGACAATCATATCGGCCTCGGAGTCGACAAGAATCGACGGGCGGAGCTTATCCTGCCAATAGTCGTAATGGCTCACGCGTCTCAGCGAGGGTTCGATGCCTCCGGCTACAATCGGCGTCGACGGGAAAAGGCGCCTCAGAATCTCCGAGTAGACTATCGTGGGGTAATCGGGGCGCATGCCGTGGCGTCCGCCGGGAGTATAGGCGTCGTCAGAGCGCAATCGGCGGTTGGCCGTATAGTGGTTGACCATCGAGTCCATCGCCCCCGGCGACACTCCGAAAAAGAGGCGCGGGGCACCGAATTTCTTGAAGTCGCGGAGGTCGTCGCGCCAGTTGGGCTGCGGCACAATGGCCACACGATAGCCTGCGGCCTGAAGCGTGCGGCCTATGACGGCAGCGCCGAAGGCGGGGTGGTCAACATAGGCATCGCCCGAAAAAAGCACCACGTCGACACTGTCCCAGCCGAGGGCCCGCATTTCTTTCACGGAAGTCGGCAGCCAGTCGGCGGGGCTGAGCGCGGAGTAATCAATTTCAGTCATAATCGCGTATCGGAGGAGAGATGAGTCTCCCGTAAGTTCATTCCGGGGCTGTGGCCGGTCACAGCCCCTTGTTCATTGATTCGAGCTTAAGCTCAAGCTTTATAATTTCGTCGCGCAGGCGCGCCGCCGTCATGAATTCCATTTCCTTGGCCGCGGCCACCATCTGCTCGCGGAGACGGTTGATCGAGCGCTGCAGTTCTTCGGGCGTCATGTATGCCGTCACGGGGTCGGCGGCGATGTCTACGGCAGTAGAGTATTCTCCGGCATAGGGGATGTCGCGCGCGGCTTTGCGTGCCGCTCCGGCCTTCGCGTGCGCGGCGGCGGAGTCATGCCCGGCGGCCCGGGGGTAATCGGCGACGGCTTCGTCGAGTTCCATGCCCACGATGGCATTGCGGGCCTTTATGATAGCCTTGGGCGTGATGCCGTGCGCTTCGTTGTAGGCGAGCTGGAGCGAGCGTCGGCGCTCGGTCTCGTCGATGGTCTGCTTCATGGAGTCAGTGATGACATCGGCGAACATCACCACCTCGCCGTTGAGATTTCGGGCCGCGCGGCCCACGGTCTGCGTGAGCGAGCGATGGCTCCGCAAGAATCCCTCCTTGTCGGCGTCGAGGATTGCCACGAGCGACACTTCCGGGAGGTCGAGCCCCTCGCGGAGGAGGTTGACGCCTATGAGCACATCGAATGTGCCCGCGCGGAGTCCGTCGAGAATTTTTATGCGGTCCATCGTGTCGACGTCGGAGTGGATATAGGCCGTCTTGATGCGTAGTTTCAGGAAGTAGTCGTTGAGTTCTTCGGCCATGCGCTTGGTGAGCGTGGTCACAAGCGTGCGCTCGCCGCGCTCGATTCGCACCTGAATCATTTCCATCAGCTTGTCGATCTGATTCGCTGACGATTCGACGCGGATGAGCGGGTCGAGCAGACCTGTCGGGCGGATAAGCTGCTCCACCACCACGCCTTCGACCTTTCGAAGCTCGTAGTCGGCCGGCGTTGCGCTGACGTAGATGGTCTGCCCGGAAAGGGCCTCGAATTCCTCAAATTTCAAGGGTCGGTTGTCGAGCGCGGCCGGGAGGCGGAATCCGTAATCGACAAGGTTTGTCTTTCGCGAACGGTCGCCTCCGTACATGGCGCGGATTTGCGGCACGGTCACGTGGCTCTCGTCGATAATCGTGAGGAAATCGTCGGGGAAATAGTCGAGCAGACAGAACGGCCGCTCGCCCTCGCTTCGCGCATCGAAATAGCGCGAATAGTTCTCAATGCCCTGACAATAGCCAATCTCCTTAATCATTTCGACGTCGTAGGTCACGCGCTCCTCGATGCGCTTTGCCTCAAGAGGCTTGCCGATAGCGTTGAAAAAGTCGATTTGCTTGCCGAGGTCGAGCTGAATCTGCGCCACGGCCGCGGCCTGACGCGCCGGAGACGTCACGAAGAGGTTTGCGGGATAGATGTTGAAGCGGTCGTGCTCGCCCAGCCCGGTGTTGTCTTCGGGATGAAGCGTGCTGATTGACTCGACTTCATCGCCCCAGAATACGACGCGCACGATTATATCCTCATAGGCGAGGCGTATGTCGACGGTGTCGCCCTTTACGCGGAAATTTCCCCGGTTGGGTTCAAGCTCGGTGCGGCAGTAGAGCGCGCCCACGAGCTTGCGCAGAAAATCGTTGCGCGAAATCCGCTCGCCCTGAACCACCGTGACAACATTGGCGTGGAAGTCCTCGGGGTTGCCCATGCCGTAGATACAGCTCACGGACGATACGACAATCACGTCGCGGCGCCCGGACATCAGGGCTGAAATCGTGGCCAGACGAAGGCGCTCGATTTCGTCGTTGATCATCAGGTCTTTTTCGATATACTTGTCGACCGAAGGGATGTAGGCTTCGGGCTGATAGTAATCGTAGTACGACACAAAATACTCGACGGCGTTGTCAGGGAAAAACTGCTTGAACTCGCTGTAGAGCTGGGCGGCAAGCGTCTTGTTATGGCTCAGGATGAGCGCAGGCTTGCGGACCTCGTTGATGACGTTGGCCATCGTGAAGGTCTTGCCCGAGCCGGTGACGCCGAGAAGCACCTGCGAATCAACGCCTTCGCGGACACCTCTGACGAGTTCGGCGATAGCCTGCGGCTGGTCGCCGGTGGGAGAATATGCGGATGAGAGTTGAAAATCCATAGTCGCGTGCGGAATCAATCTGCAAATATACGAAATCGCCGCCGCATGTGCAAACATCTCATGCGGGCCTCCGCCACTTATCGGGCCGTAACGTAGTCGATGCCGAGGAGTCCGGGATGCACGGCCACAGTGACGGAATCGGCCCGGCGCAGACGCATATAGCGCTCGCGGGAGAGCTGTACCTCGCGGCATCCGCCTTCGGGCAGGCTGAATTCGACGTGGTAGCGGTAGTGGACCGGGCCGCTTGCGACGTAGGTGTGCTTGCGCACGCGGCGTGTCTGCTTATGCTCGGTGCGGTAAAGACGCGTGATGGCATAGCGCTTTTCGGCCGTATCGCTCTTGGGGCGATGGATGAAATTGAATCCGATGAGCAAGGCCGCGCCAATGCCGGCGGCAACCAAGATGGCGACCACACGGTTGACAAATTTGTTTTCAAGGCCTGTGAATCCGCTCCACCAACTGCCCATGCGCCCGGCAAAAAACGAAGATGCGATAAGGGCTATCCCGGGCAGACGCCACCACGGCGCCAGCAACATCGATGCCGACACGTAAACCATGACCCACCCGATAAGAGCAAGCGCAATCATGACGCCGCAAATGGTGGTATGAGTCTTTTGTTTCATGATGCAAAATTACTACTGGTGCGATAAAAATCGCGTTAGTTTAAAAATCATCAAATAAAGAGAGTTCTTTGACATTTTGGTCTGAATTGGTTGATGGGTCTTGTTTGGTTATAAGCTGTCGCAGGTCGA
>CAJUCQ010000064.1 GCA_910584905.1 uncultured Muribaculaceae bacterium | reverse complement strand
CCCGATCGAAAAATACCGCGACCTGCTTCCCGACCGCTGGAAACCCTCACTAAAATAGCCGCCCAAAATCCGGACGGCTATTTTTTTAAGCTATACCTGCTGTCGCGGACGGTTGTACGGACAATGCACTGTCGGCATTGACTTGCATCGCATGTTCGGCACGGGCTATATCCCTGTCATATAGCGAGTCTGACTTTGAGCAAGACGCAATGGCAAATGCAATGACAGCGATAAATATGTATCTGAAGTGTTTCATCTTCAATATGCAATGGGCCGCTCAGACGAACTTCACGCCCTCAGCCTCAGCGACTTCTCGTATCAGACATAACTCCGCGGCCGATAGCGCCGGCGCTTCGACTGCCTTGACGTTGGCCTCAAGCTGGCCCGCAGACGAGGCCCCGATGATTACCGACGTCACGTGACTGTCTGAAAGAAGCCATGCAATCGCCAGTTGTGCGAGAGTCATCCCGCGTGCCTCAGCAATTTCATTAAGCTTCCGGGCCGCTTCAATGCGCATGCTCGTCACCTCCTCGCGACGAAGATAACCCGATGCCCGCGCAGCGCGGCTGTTCTCCGGGACGCCGCAAAGATACTTGTCCGTGAGCAAACCCTGCGCGAGGGGCGAGAAACACACTATGCCGCTCCCGTTGGCCGAGGCCGGACCGAAGTTTTCCTCTATGGCCGCAGTGTCGAATATCGAGGCGCGATACTGACTCAGCACGCATGGCACCTTGGCTTCCCGCAGGATGTCATAAGCCCGCTGTTGCTCCCGCGGAGGATACTTTGATATTCCCGCATAGAGCGCCTTGCCCTGCCTTACGATGTCGATAAGAGCCTGCATGGTCTCCTCCACAGGAGTCACGCCGTCATAGCGGTGCGAGTAGAATACATCGAAATATTCAAGCCCCGTCCGCTTCAGGCTGGCATTGCAGGACGCTATGAGGTTTTTGCGCGACGACCCCGTGCCATACACCCCGGCCCACATGTCATGCCCGGCTTTCGACGAAATGAAAAGCTCGTCGCGATGGCTCGATAAATCTTTTGCAAGGATGCGCCCGAAATTGCTCTCTGCGCTCCCCGCCGGTGGCCCGTAGTTGTTGGCGAGGTCAAAGTGGCAGATGCCGTGCTCGAAGGCCGAAAGAATCATCCTGCGGGCTTCTTCAAAATCGTCGATGTCCCCGAAATTATGCCATAGGCCAAGGGATATTTCAGGAAGGTATATGCCGCTTTCTCCGGCTTTGCGATATTTCATGGTCTGCATGCGAGTTGGTATTATTCTATTTGATAACGTGTACCGCACCGCGATTAGTATGCACGGGCGTTTTTTTAATTTTGTCTGATGGATATAATTTCGTAATTTTGCATGCCGATTATAAGCAGTGTTTTGTAATCCTCATCGGAGGGCATCACGGATGCCGGATAAGATGACCGGGTAAAACCTCGATTCTTATGCGGCCATTTTTATATCTGATTAACAATGCCTTTTAATTATGGAAATCGAACGTGACGCAATCAATCTCGGCGAGGAACGCATCCCGAGTCTTTTCAGACGCTACCTCCTGCCGACGCTCTTCGGCATGCTTTCGCTTTGTGCCGTGACAACCACCGACGGCATATTCGTCGGACGCGGGGTAGGGAGCGACGCCCTCGCCGCTGTAAATATATGTATTGCCCCGACCATGCTCGTGATGGGCATCGCACTTATGCTCGGAATAGGCTCGTCAGTTATATCCTCAATCCGCCTTGCCTCAGGCGATGTCAAAGCCGCAAAGCTTAATATCACGCAGGCGCTTGCTGTCTGCACGCTTATTGTCGCCGCCTTCCTGCTTATAACCCTGTTCCGGCCGGAACTGACCGGGCGCATTCTCGGTAGTTCGCCCACGCTTATGCCTTTGGTGCTGGACTATATGCCGTTTGTTTTCGCAGCTTGCATGTTTCAGGCATGGTGCGGCATCGGTTTGTTTGTCGTCAGGCTCGACGGCTCCCCGAAATACGCAATGTGGTGCAACGTCATCCCTGGGCTGCTGAACGTCATCCTCGACTATATCTTCATCTTCCCCTTGAACATGGGCGTACGCGGTGCGGCGCTCGCCACATTCCTCAGTTGCATGACCGGCGGGATAATGGTCCTTTCCTACATCTGCTTCTTTGCCCGCACCCTCGGTTTGTGCCCCGTCGGCTTCAACCCCGCCGCATTGCGCCTGATGGCCCGCAACATTGCCCGTCAGTGTCGCATCGGCGTGTCCGCTTTGCTCGGCGAAGCCACGATGGGCGTCCTGATGCTGACAGGCAATATCGTATTCATGTATTATATCGGCGACACCGGCGTCGGCGCATTCAGCATCACATGCTACTATTGCCCCTTCGTATTTATGATAGGAAATGCCATCGCACAGTCCGCACAGCCCATTATCAGCTATAACTACGGCCTCGGAAGCCGCGCGAGGGTGATAGCCACCGAAAAGCTGGCGATATACACAGCCGTAGCCTGCGGCCCGCTTGTCACACTCGCCTTCTCTTTATACCCCTCGGCGATGGTCGGGCTCTTCCTCGATTCCCATGCTCCCGCTGCGCAAATTGCCGTTGCCGGATTCCCGTTCTTCTCGGCGGCCTTCGTCTTTTTCATCTTCAACCTCACCGCAATCGGCTATTTCCAAAGCGTCGAGAAAGCCCTCCCTTCGGTTGTATTCGCTCTTTTGCGCGGACTCGTCTTCCTTGTCCCGGCCTTTGTCATTATGCCTGAGGTGTTGGGTTTGCGTGGCATCTGGCTTGCGCTGTTTGTGTCCGAAGCTCTCACATCGCTCTCCATCATCGGATATCTCCTTGCGTCCCGGAGACCACGGAAATGAACACGCATTTGACCCCTGGCGTTTACAATTCACACACCCCCGATCTCCCCTCCCGATATGGATAATCACAACTCCGAATCCCCTGCGGCACAGCGCCCTTGGCAACGCGATTGTCTCGGCGGCGATTTCGTGCAGACCGTGGTGGAGCAACCCCGCGACTATGCCGGGCAAGTAATCACCACCGTGGTGAAAACAAAACGTGCGTCGGCGCGCCCTGCCGTCGCCCTCCTGTATGTCCACGGATTCAGCGACTACTTCTTCCAAAAAGAAATGGCCCGGATGTTCGCCGACAACGGATATGCATTCTATGCGGTCGATTTGCGCAAATACGGCCGTTCGCTTCTCCCCGGACAAAAAATGTTTCAGGTCCGCGACCTGCGCGAATATTTTGATGACATCGACGCCGCAATCGACATTATAAAATCCGACGGTTTCGACTCGCTCGTCATCCTCGGCCATTCAACAGGCGGCCTCACATCTTCGCTCTACATGGCCGAAAAGCCTCAGCCGGTCGTAAAAGCTCTTATGCTCAACAGCCCCTTCCTCGACTGGAATCTTCCGTGGTTGCATCGCACCATTCTCGTGCCGCTTGTGAGCGCCGTCGGCCGCTTCTTCCCCTCAATCAAGGTGCGTCAGACGCCCGACGCGGGATATGCCGAGACCTTATCCGCGCGTCATTCCGGCGAGTGGTGCTATAACGAGGCGTGGAAGCCCGATATTTTGCCCGACCCCGACGCAGGGTGGGTGAGGGCTGTCAATAAGGCTCAGAAAGCATTGCGCCGAAGCAAAATATGCGTCCAGGTCCTGCTGATGTTCTCCGCCGACTCCGTCAGAAAAGGCGACGACCGCGAAAAATATTTCCGCGCCGACGCAATCCTTGACGTCCGCGCCATAAGTCGATATGGACGCCGCCTCGGAAAACATGTCACCGAAGTGGCATTCGACGGCGGCCTGCATGACCTCGCCCTCTCCCGGCCCGATGTGCGGAACGCGTTTTACCGCACCATGCTGCAATGGCTTCGAAAGCAGGGCCTGTGAACCCCCTTGCCTTCATTTCAGGGTGGGGGAGACTCCGGGCCGATGCGCGGTCGGGCCTGTGTGTCAGCCGTAAATCGTCATCACGATTGTGCGAGGCCCGCCGTGGTCTCTGAACTCGCACAGATAGATGCCCTGCCACGTGCCGAGGTTCAGGCGCCCGCCGCTGATAGGGATGGTGAGCGAAACTCCCGTCAGCGTCGACTTGGCGTGGGCCGGCATATCGTCAGGCCCTTCCATCGTGTGCTCGTAGTATGATTGGTTTTCCGCAACCAAGTGGTTGAAGATACTTTCCATATCCGTGCGCACATCCGGATCTGCATTCTCGTTGATTGTCAGTCCGCACGAAGTGTGTTTGACGAAAATATTCAGAAGTCCCCGCTCCGGGAGCGGCCCG
The DNA here is from genome assembly GCA_910584905.1 of uncultured Muribaculaceae bacterium. Lineage (GTDB taxonomy): Bacteria > Bacteroidota > Bacteroidia > Bacteroidales > Muribaculaceae > CAG-873. Next base: position 21,182 of record CAJUCQ010000064.1, on the reverse strand, counting down.
GGCAGATTTCTGAGGATTTCACCTGTAATAAGATGGCAGCCGCGGCTTTTGGCCGACAGCCTGAATTCATTTTGTTCAATCATTGTCGCTGGCTTTTGGGGGGATGACCGTGCCCGTACAAGCGGTTTATGGCTCGGCATTGAACGCTTGCACAGGCCGGAGCGTCTGCTTGATTGCATCGCTTCTGCAAAGATAGTGATTTATCCCGGCAATCATCCCGACAATTGAAAAAGAACGACCGTTTAACATCTTCGTCGTGCTCTCAGGCTTCGGCCGCGGCGCTGACTTCGGCTTCGCCGTCGACGGCATTTGCCTTCTTGCCGAAAATCGAGTCGATGATAAGCGTTATGGCGGCGTCGCCGCTGACATTGCATGCCGGCCCGTATCCGTCGAGGGCGAGATAGATGGTCATCAGAAGGGCGCTTTGCTCGGGTGAAAATCCCAAAACCGACTCAAGCAAGCCGACCGATGCCATAAGCACTCCGCCCATAACTCCCGGGGCCGCCACCGACGATATGCCCTGAAGAAGCACGAAATTGGCAAAAAGAGCCATGTCCGGCTCGATGCCGCAGATATACATCACAGCCACGGCCGTCGTGGCCAGTTTTATCGTCGACCCGCACATGTGCACCGTCGAGCAAAGAGGCACCGTGAAATTGGCGATTTCATGTCGCGCACCGTTTTTGAGAGTCCCTGCGAGCGTCACGGGAATGCACACCGACGACGAGCACACCGAAAAACCCGTAAGATACGACGGCACCATGTTCCACATCAGACGCAACGGATTCCGCCGCGCGATAATGCCTGTGATGGCATACTGAATTATCAGATAAGCTATGGAGATGCCTATTCCCGTGGCTATCACCTTCACGCCCGTTCCCATGATGAGTGCGAGTTTGCCGCTTGCGCTCATTTCGCATATCATGGTGAAAATATACACCGGCAAAAGCGGGATGACAGCCCGTTCGATTGTAAATTTGATGATGTCGCCGAATTGCTCGAAGCCCTTTTTAATCGCATCCGAGCCGGTGAAAATAATGCCGATGCCAATCGTAAACGAGAGCAGAAGTGCTGTGAGAATATCGCATACGGGAGGAATCTTCAGCGAGAAATAAGGCTCTACCGCCGCTTCCGCACCGCCCGTCACAGCTCCCTCGCCCATGTAGAGATAGTGCGGAAAGAGATGCGTCGAACACTCGAAGGCGAAGAAGCCCGCGCACACGGTCGAGATGTAGGAGAGCCCCACCACAGCGGCAAGCATCTTGCCCGCTCCGCGGCCGAGATTGGCAATCGCAGGCGTGACAAGGCCGAGCACAAGCAGCGGCACAACGAATTTGAGACACTGCGCGAAAAGCACATTGAAGGTTTTGAAGATTCGCAGAACCACCTCGGGCATTACAAGACCGAGGAGACCGCCGAGGGTGATGGCTATTACCACTCGCGGAAAAAGTCCGAGTCGTTTCATTGATTGTAAGGCTATAAAAATGGCATGCCGCGTCTGCTTGTCAGGGGCTTTGCGGCATGCCGGTTCAACTGTTTTACTTGCGTTTCTTTGTGTGTTTCTCAGCGGATGGCAATCTTGCTTGCCTTAGTGCCTTGACGGCGGATATATATACCTGATTGGGGGTTGGATACGCGTATGCCTTGGAGATTGTAGTATTCCACCGGTCCGTCCTCAGCCTTGTCGACAACCACCGCATCGACGCCCGCGCCCGCGGCGGCATATTCAACCGTGATGCTTTCGATGTATGCACCGTCGGCGGCATCGAGATAGCACTCGGCACCCGTGCTCTTGGGCGTCCAAAGCAGAAGCTGGGTCGATTCATCAAAGTCAAGTTCGCCCTCGGCGTTGCTTGTCATATCGGCGAGAAGGCTGAGGCCCTCGGCGGTGCGCTTGCGGTTACCCTGAACAGCCACTTGGTAGAGGGCCGTACCGGCTTCAGTGCCCTTGATGGTCATGCAGGTGCTGCCGCCGAGCTGAAGATTGTTCTGCTTGGTTGTTGCCGTGCCGCGCACGTTGCCGTGGCCGCTGCCTCCGTCGTAGTCGAATGTGATGGCAACGCCCTCATTGCTGATGGTAAGAGGCTTGAACTGCGCGCCGGAGCCGTAGCTCGGATCAGGGTTGGTGGTCCACCATGTGCCGACGAGGATGTCGGGGAACCCCGCGATATACTCGAGGTCGCTGCCTTCGGCCTTCTCGAATTTGGTGAAATCGAATTCGGCCGTCTTCTGGCCCTGACGTTTCACGACTAGAGTGTAGCTGGCCTCGCCCCAGTCGTAGACTGACGTGGCGTCGCAACCGGCGATGATTTTGCACGTGCCGGGAGCCACGAGGTTTATATTGCCGTCGGCATCGACTGTGGCCACATCTTCGTTGTCGGATGCATAGTCGACTGCGGCATCCGTAACCTTCGTGAGAGTCGGGTAGGTGTTGGACTCGCCCATGTAGGCCGTAAATTCGCGTTGCGACCATTTCAGGCCCGCTTCCTTGAGCGTGTTTGCCTCGTAGCTAACCTCTATTTTGGTCACAATCTGAGTGGCTCCGTCATTGGAAATCACGATAGGACCTGCCGTGTTGCAGTAAGCCATGCGATAGATTTCGTCGATGTGGACGCCGGACGAGGCGTGATTCCATCCGTCGCCGTCGGTAGCTTCCTGCTCGCCGAGGTCGGCCTCGCCTTCCTTCACATACAGTTCCGAAATTTTGTCCTTGCCGCTGAAGATGCTGATGTCGGTCATCTTGTAGCCTTCGGCAGTTGTGAATGAAAGGGTAGTGTTCTTATACACAAGCAGACACGTGGCGCCGCCGAATACATTCTGGGCAAGGCGGCGGAACTTGCCGTCGAGAGCAATCGACACGGGCGCTTCCGTGAGTTTTAAGGGCTTGGCGGAATCATCGATATATCCCGAAGCGTCTTTCGGAAGGCTGTTCCAGTTGTAGGGATTGTCGGCCGTGAAGTCGAAGGTCGCGGTCTCGGCAATTGCAGAGTTCCACACCATTGTGGCCGCAACTGCAAAAAGTAGAGATTTTTTCATGTGATTGAGTTAGTTTTAAGGTATTGTTATGATAAGAACCGACAGGGAGGCGAAAATACGTAATGCCTCCCTGCTTTTTTTCATCGGATGTACACTTTTTCTATTTTTGCACCCTGACGGCGGATATAGATACCTCCCGTCGGATTGTCGGTGCGCATGCCCTGAAGATTGAAATATTCCACCGGGCCGTCAGCCTCTTCGACGCTTACGCCGTTCACCCCGGAGGCTTCGTCTTCGTTCCACTCGTATGCGCCGATGCAGGCCTTGTTGCGCAGGTTGCGCTCGACGCCGCGCTGGTCGGTGGCGAGAGTAGCTTTCTGCATCTGGCGGTCGGCGTCGACGTCGGCCATTATCTCGTCTTCGCGAAGGTTCACCTTCTTGACGCAGTTGAGCGCCTTGCCGGCGAAGGAAGGCTCGATTATCTTCACTGTGGGTGTCGTGCCCCCGTTGTCCGCGAGCCGGGGGATGAAGCGCCCGTCCGTGATTTCGCCGTCGAGTGCGCCGGCAAGATATTCGGCCACTTTGCTAGCGTCGGCGGCGACGATGTCGGAATATTCTTTGCTGAAACTGATGGATTCGGCGCTGCTGAAAAGATTATAGGTGCTGTTCGTCTTGACCAAGGCGGCGGCAGCCCCGAGATATACGTCGGCATTCGCAGCCGCAGAGTGGTTGCCGGCGATGATATTGTTGTTGAGATAGAGCCTTATGGCGTTGGTGGCCTGCACGGCGGCCCCGTGGAAGGTCGAGGGGATATTGGCCCCGTCGGCAAAGACACACTCGTTGTTGACGATCGTATTGTTCGCAATCGCCACGCTTGCCGACGGCGAGCTTGCGCCCGCGTCGGTCTTCATGTCGTTGATGAGTATGGCCGAGCCTCCGACTGCGGTGCTGTTTGTGGCGTATATCCTATTGTTCACAAACGTGTTGTTGAGAATGCTCACCGCCGTCGCTATCTTCGTTCCGGCCAGCGCCACGGTGCCGCGCGAAGTGGCCGTGTTTCCGTCGAAGGTGTTGTTGAAGATGTTGGTCCACAACGATCCCGCGATATATATGGCCGAGCCGCCGAGAGCCTTGTTGCCCGAGAAGCGGCAGTCGCTGATATGATGGAACCACCACATGGCCGAGCTGTTGTAGTCGGCATAGACAGCGCCGCCGTTGCCGGTCGTCTCGTTGTCCTCGAATGTGCAGTTGCGGGCCACGATTTGCCCGTAGGCGTAGACCCCGGCGCCGAGCGATTTCGACACATTGCCCTTCACGGTCACGCGGTCGAGACGCACGCGGGGGCCCTGACACCAAATACCGGCGCCGTTGGTGCCCTTGGAGTAGCCGCCGGTGACGGTGGCGTCGCTCAGCTCGAAGGCCGCATCCTTGCCGATGGTGAATACGTGGGCCGCATCGCCGTCGTTGGCCGTGCCGTCGCCGTTGAGGTCGCCCGAGAATACCGACACGCCTTCAACAGTGCTGAAATCAGCGTTATATCCGCCCTCGATGGTCACGGAGCGCTCGACGTTGAAGGTGCGGTAGGGGGTCTTGCCCGGGCTTGTATAGGTCGGGAGATAAGTCCCGGCTGTAACGCGGATTGTGTCGCCGTCGACACAGCTGTCGAGGGCATCCTGAAGATTGTCGAAAGGCGAGGTCTCGCTCCCGTCTCCGCCGGAGGCGGCGTCGGCCGAAACGTATTTGACGCGGTCCGTGTGAGGCTCTTCGAGGGTCACGTTGATGACAATCGGGAAATGGTCGGAGGGATAGAAATTTTTGTCGTACTTGTTTTCAATCGTGCTGTAAGAGTTGACCTTTGCGCCGCGCACCCACACATAGTCGAGACGCTTCCATGTGGTGCTGTTCCAGACGTTGCAGGTCCCTTCGCTGCCGCTCACGCTTTCGGCAACGACGCGGCTGTCGTCAAAATAAGCGTCGTAGAGGTCGTAGAACGGCAGGCGGTCAGGGCGCGAATTATGGTCGCCGCAGATAAACACGGGATAGCCCCCGGTGATGCGGCGGGCCATGTCGACGTTGAGGCGCGAGCCTTCGTTCTTGGCCATGTTGCCTTCGTGGTGAAGGTGCGTCTCCAAGTAGTAGAATATCTCGCCGGTGGATTTTGCCCGGAATTTCACCCAAAGAGTCATGCGGGCTTGGTTGCCCGAGTCGTACACGTCTTCATTGTATTTGTCGGGAGTGGGCGAGAGCCAGAATTTTCCGTGCTCAAGTTCTTCAACAACTGACGTTTTGTAGAGCACGGCGTGGACCGTAGCCTTTTCGTGCGACGGTTTGCTGTCCTCCATCACGAATGCCCATTCCGGCGCCGGGAAATTGCGTTGCATATCCTTGAGCGCCGAGTGGCCGTCGTAGCTTGTGTCGTCGCGGAGTTCGTTGAGGGCTATAATGTCGAAGCCTCCGTCGCGGATGGTCTGCGCCACGTTGTCGGCGCGCGCATCCCAGTATTTGTTGGTCGCAGGGTCGTCGGTATAGTCAAGGAGCGTGCGGTAGCGGATATTGTATGTCCCCACCGTGAGGTTGGCTCCCGCGGATGCAAGCTCGCATACGGCGAGTGCGGCGGCGGCTGCCAATAATCGGATTTTTCTCATAGTCACTGTTTGTTAAGGAGTTTTTCAAGGTAAGCGCGGTATGCCCGTTCGTAAGCCGAGGTCATTTCCGCAAGCTGTTCGATTTCTTTTGCTTTGATTTCGTAGAGCCACGGTCCGTTGTAGCCCGTCTCATAAAGTGCCGCGATGATTTCGGCCCAGTCATTGGTGCCCCGCCAAGGCAGGAAATGGCAGTCGCGGCTTTGGTCGCTGTCGCATACATGGAGACTGCGGATGCGTCCGCCGAGGGCGCGGATCATATCCTCAGGATGCTCGATGTGGTTGAGGTCCACGACGGCGTAGATGTCGTCGGGTAGCATCGCCATAAGTTCCGTCATCTCGTCCACGGTGCGGCCGAGGCCGCGTTCGGTGCCGTCGGGACGCTGAATCTTGGGCCCGCGAAGATTCTCTACCACGATGCGGGCGCCTATGTTTTTCACATCTTTGTTGAGCGCTTTAAGAGTCTTTACGGCCTGACGCATGAGTCCGGCCCTGTCGCCCGGACTCATGTGTGAAGTCGACGGATGGAAGAGGATATACTCCGGTGCGAGGCACTCCACAAGCTTGATATAGCCGCGATACTTCTTCTCGCTTGCGCGCCTCGTTTTCTCGTCAAGAGCGGCCGGGTCGCAGTCGCCGCCGTAAGGCATGTGGATTGACCTGATATTCACCCCGGCCGAGTCGGCCGCGGCTTTGATTTCGACAAACCGGCGGCGCAGCTCGTCGTGCGGCAGGGGATTGTCGCCGTTGACAAGGCCCGTGAGAGAGATTTCCACGTGTTTGAGTCCGCTGTTGCGAAGATTGCGGAATTTCGTGTAGGTCAGTCCGGCGAGGCCGCCCAAAGGCGCTATCGTGGTGCCGAGTTCGAAGCGTGGCGGGAGATTGTCGCCGAAGGCTTCGAGGAGGGGGTCGGGGCCGAAGGCGTTCATGTCAGTCACTTCGAAGGGGTGCTGCACCGCAAGATGCGCGGCTGTCCGGCATAGCGCCGCCTGAAACGGCGAGAGCTCGGCAGGGCGGTAGCTGTTGCCAATGACAGGGCGGCCCGTGAGAGCCTCGTACCATACGCAGGCAAGGGTATAGCGCCCGTGGTCGAGGTTCATGTGATAGCCGTCGCGGTTCATCCTGTCGCCTAACGCACGCGTGGTGCGCAGATTCTGAATGGCCGTTCCGGCGGGAATGAGCAGGTCCGCGGCGCCGTCGGCCATTACGAAGGCGGCGGCGTCGACAAGCAGGCTGTACATCCGCTCTTGGTCATTGCCGTAGCGCACGAAGTGCTTGTAGTCGGAGTCCTTGTCGTAGGCCCATGTCATGTAAAGTCCGCGTGTCACCTTGTCAGGCGCTGTGCTCAGCAGGCTCGTTATCGAGTCGGCAAGAGCCGTGAAATAAGGGTAGTATGTCTCGCGGAAGCCGTCGGCGCCGCTGTGGTTGGTCTGGATTATCACATGGTCCCAGCTCTCGTCGGCGACAGCCTCGCGCAGGGTGGTGTGCGGGCGTCGCGAGGACATGCCCGCAGGCCCGACCTTGCGGTAGTTGTAGGCGGCTGTATCGGCCATGAACCATTCATAATGTTGACTGAGCATGGTGCCCCCCTTGTAAGGGTAGCCGATGATAAGGTCGGTGCTGTCGGCCGCGGCGAGCGCCACGAGGTCGTCCTGAACGGCGTCGACGGTGAAGCTGTTGCCGATGGCAAGTATTTTGAGCTGCCTGCGGCCCCACGATGCCGATGGAATGAGCATCGACAACACAAGCGCGATGACCGGGAGGCTGTTTAATCTGGCTTTCATTGCAGGTGAAATTCGATTTTTAACGGTTCGGTGATTTTGCGGCGCGGAATTTCGACGCGTATGCGTCCGTCGGCGTCGCGGCTTACGGTCTTTGATTTGCCGTTCACTTTCATCTTCTTCACGGTGCCGAATCCGGCAAGCTCGACTGTGTAGGCCCTCCGGGAAGGACAGCCGGAGTAGTTGCCTTCGAGGCCGCCCGCCGTGATTGTCACCTTGCCGTCGCGCTGGCTGTATCGCAGCGGCGTCACGGCATATTCGCCCTTGAGATATTTGACGCTGACGCCGTCGTCTTCGTAGAGGCGGTCGGTGTTGTCGCATCCCTCGGCGCCGGGATACACGCGCAGGACAAGGTGCTCGGGATTATGGCTCCCGGGGCGCTGAGTGAACGGTTGCATCGGGAGCACCCGGCCTCCGCGGACAAACAGCGGGAAACTGTAGAGGTCTTTCGTCACGCACGCCACGCTCGCGCCGGCATGGCGCTCGTCGGTGAAGAAATCATACCATCCTTCGCCGTCGGCGCAGGGCGGAAACCACACTTCTTTGCTTGCCTCGAAGTCGGCGCCCGTGCCCGGGCTTGTGACGGGTGCGGCAAGGAGAATGTCGCCGAGCATATATTGGCCGTATCTCCCGAAGGCCATGCTGTCGGTGGGCCAGTCCACGGCCATGCACCGCGTGAAGGGCAGCATCGACTCGTGTGTGCGGCGAACGGCGCTGTAAATGTAGGGCATAAGTTCGGAGCGGAGTCTGTAGGAGTTGAGCATGCTCCGGCTCGCTTTTTCGCCCCATATCCAAGGACGCCGGTCGGCTTTGGGGCCGCGGTGGGCATGCGTGCGGAGCGCCGCCGATACGGCGCCGAACTGGCTCCAGCGGGCAAGAAGCTCGGGCTGTGTCTCGCCCGCGAATCCGCCGATGTCGTGCGCCCAGTAATAGCATCCGGCGTTGCCCGACGTCTGGGTGAGCTTCACTTCAAAGGTCAGCACATCCCAGTTGCTGCGGGCGTCGCCCGAGAAGTTGATGGGGTGGCGGTGATCGCCCCAGCCGCCCCAGCGGCTATAGCCCGCGCCGCGCAGGCCGTCGCGCTCGGTGTCGGCGTAATAGAGGCGGTTGAGCCAAGGCACATGGCGCATGTGCGACCCCCGGACGTAGGGGTAAAGATAGTCCTGTTGCCAGTCGAGCCACCAGAAGTCGACGCCTATGGCATGGTTCTCGCGGCGGCTCTCGGCGATGTAGTTGCGCATATATCGACGGTCGCCGGCATCAAAAAGCAGGGTCTTGCCCGAGGCCGGGTCTTCGCCCATCGCTTTCATGAATGCTTCGTAGCAGTATTCATGAGGGCGGATACCGTCGTGCGGATGCTCGTTGACACACACGTAGATGCTGTCGGCGTGAAGGGCGGCTATGGTGGCGGCGGGGTCGGAGATGAGCTTGCGGTTCCAAGTGTGGCCTGTCCAGCCCAGCGCCGTATTGTTGTGGCCGACGCCTACCTCGGCGTCAAGGGTGTGCCAGTCCATGTCCATCGAAAGAACGTCGAGAGGGAAGCCGTGCTCGCTGAAGCCCTCGGTGAGCTCGCGGATATAATTGTCGTCGTAAGGATACCAGCGCGAGTACCATATCCCGTGCATGTATTTGCGCGTCATCGGCACATGGCCCGAAATAACGCCGAGGTCGGCGAAGGGCGCATGGAAGTCGTCGCCGTAGATAAAGCAATACTGGTCCTGCACGTGGCTGTCCGGGCGGCGCGCAAACCACCCGTCGGGAGTGAGAATCTCGGTGCCCGTGTCGATAAGGTGGTGCCAGCCGTCGACGCTTAGGAGGCCGTCGTCAAGCGGAACTTCTCCGGCGACGCCGTCGAGAGTGGCGATACTGCCGCCGAGGTTCATCCGTTTGGTTTTGGAGTGCAGATTGCGGGCGGTGGCTTTTGCAGGCTTTCCCATACGCGTGAAATGAAACTCGGTGTTGCCCTGCCCGAACGGAAGGTTGTCGTTGTTGAACACCATGCGCACCTTTCCCGTGTTGATTTCCACGCGCCGGCCTCCGTCAAGCTCGGTCACTGAGAAGCCTTCGCGCATCATGGAGTCGCGGTTGACGGCAAACATCGTGGGCGCATCGAGAAACCGGCCGTTCTCGGCATATTCAAGGCGTATGAGCGTGGGCGTGACAAGGGTGATGCGTTTGTTGCCGCACACCACCGGGTTGCCGCCCTCGGTCCGCGGCGGCATCGCCGGCTCCACGGCGGCAGCCGCCGTAGCGGCCGCCGCGAAGAGGCTTATGACAAAAATACGCGCCTTCATTACCATCCGGGATTTTGCGTAAGTTTGCCGCCGGAGAGCTGGATGTCGTCGGTGGGCAGCGGGAAGAGATAGTCGCGGTCTTCGTTGAACGCGTGCGTCACGCCATATACGCCGAGCACATAGCCGCAGGCGTTGTCGCCGTCGGTGAGATAGATGTCGGTGCCGATTTTCTTGGGGGTGACGCCGCTGACGCGTATCGGGCGGTCCTTGTAGATGGCGAAGTCCTTCTTGCCGTCGCCGTCGAGGTCATAGGCGCCCGGGCCGCTGAAGTAGGCTCCGGTGAACTCGCGGGTCATGCGCTGACCTTCGCGCCAGCGCATGAGGTCGGCCCAGCGGAAACCTTCTTTGACAAGCTCGATGGAGCGCTCGCGGCGTATTTCGAGGATGACGCCTTTGTTGCTTCCGCTCACATTCCTGTAGCCGTATTCCTCCGAGCACAGGAAGGGGTCGGGATTGGCGTTGGCTTCCGCGAGGTCTATGCCCGGCATGCCGACGCGCTTGCGTATAGGCTCGATGCTTATATCGAGGTCATCCTGAGTGAGAGTCTCCAGTTCGGCCTTGGCTTCGGCGTAGTTCAGGAGCACCTCGGCGTAGCGGATGATGGGCATATCCTGCGTTGCCGATTTCTGATTGGCCGGCCCCTGCACGTGTTTGACAAAGGGATAGCACGTCTCGGAGTAGACGACCTTGTAGTCGAATTTCTCGCCCGTGTCCCATGTCTTGAAGCCGGGACCTGCGATTGTCTGCGTAAGGCGCGGGTCGCGGTTCTTGAACTCCTGAGGGATTTCCATCGTCTCCCAGCCTTCCTTGTCGGTAAAGCGCGAGCCGTCGCTCATCAGATAGCTTGCCACGAGGGCTTTGGTGGCCCCGGTCTTGTTGCCGCCGCCCGAAAAGGGCATGGCGTTGACATCGGAGGTGATAGTGCCGCCGTAGCTGCGGGCGAAGATGTATTCGCGGCTGTCGGCCGTCTCGGCCACGAAGAGCGAGTAGTAGGGCGTGGTGCCGTTTTTGGATATGGAGTAGCGCTTCGATTCTATCACGTCGAGGGCGGCGTCGGCGGCTTCTTCGAGGAGCGCCCGCCACGGCAGGTTCTCGGGGTTGAATGCATCCCCGGCGTGATACTTGCGGAAGGTGCCCTCGAAGAGACACACGCGCGAGCGGAAGGCTTTGGCGATACTTGCGTTGAGGTGGAATCCGTCGGATGTGGCAGGCAGAAATTCGGCGGCGAAGTCGAGATCGGCCAAGATGCTGTCGACGACAAGGGCGCGGCTGTCGCGCGCTTTGTTGAGAAGCTCCGTGTCCGACGACGCTATGGGCTCGTTGTGCCAAGGCACGTCGCCGTAGCGCTTTACTTTCTCGAAGTAGAACCAAGCGCGCCAGAACCGCGCCACGGCGTCGTACTGCGCGCGTGCGGCCTCGTCTTTGCAGTTGCCGGAGTTCTGCAGATAGTAGTTGATGTGGCGGAGGTCGCCCCACGACCAGCCTCCGCCGCTCCCCGGCACGGGGCGCATGTTGGAGTAGTAGAGCGAATTGGAGGCGCTTTTGTCCACCGCGAGGTCCGAAGGCTCGTTGTCGATGGTGCTGTATTCCGGCTCAAGGAGATAGAAGCGGTTGGTGGCCAGCTCGAGGTCGGCGGCCTTGGTGAAGTAGGTGTCCGGGCTGAGTGACGATTCGGGCATCATGTCGAGGTCGCACGATGCCATAAGCCCCGTGAGGGCGAGTGCCCCGGCTATATATGTCGTATTGTGGATTTTCATTGTTGACCGTAGAATCTTTAAAATGTGATGTCGACGCCTATGGAATAGATCTTGCTGAAGTTGTACACTTCACCCGAGTTGGTATATTCCGCGGATTTCGACACGGCTCCTTCGGGGTCGATGTATTTGCAGTGCTTTTTAAGGGGCGACCAGTATGCGAGGTTCTCGCCCGTGAAGTAGACGCGGATCTGCTGAACCCACTTTTTCAGACAGGGAAGCGTATAGCCGATGGTGAGATTTTTAAGGCGCAGATAGCGCACGCTCTGCAGGTAGCGGGTGTTGGGCGAGGTGAGGGTGTAGTGCGAGTTCGAGGCGTCGAAGGTGGAGTTGGCGTTGGCCGAGTAGGCCTCCATGCCGCGAGGGAATGGAAAGTATGCGTCGGGGTTGTCGGGGCTCCACACTTGGTCGAGCAGCTGCTGCGACACAAAGGTGGAGTGCGGGCGGCAATAGAGGCCCCAGAAGAGGTTGGAGTTGCCGCCGCCGGGATACCAGTCGCGCTTGCCGACGCCCTGAAACAGAATCGAGAAATCAATGCCGCGCCATGATGCGTCCGCCCCGAAGGTGTAGGAGTAGCGCGGAAGGATATTGCCTATCACTTTGCGGTCGCCGGGGTCGTCGACGGTGTTTTTGCCGCGGTTCACCGCGCCGTCGCCGTTGGTGTCGACGTAGCGGAGGTCGCCGCCTACAAGTTTCTTGTACTCGGGGGCGCCTTTGCTCATGATGCGCGTCATGAAGTAGGACACGTCCACTTTTTCCTGATACGCCGCGGCTTCTTCGTCGCTGGCAAAAAGGCCGTCGACGGTGTAGCCCCAGATTTCGCCCACCTGTTCGCCTTTATAGTGCGTGCCGATGATGCGGGTCTCGTTGTTGAACCGCGTCACCACGCTCTTGTAGTCGCCCACGGAGGCGTTGACGCCGTAGTTGAAGCTGTGGCCTCCGAGCATCGCGCGGTCGTGCCAGCGGACCGACACTTCCCAGCCGTTGGTGCGCATGTCGGCGGAGTTCTGCTTGGGAGCGGCCACGCCGTAGACTCCCGGCAGGGCGGCGCCGGGCATCATCATGTTGGTGGTGCGCCGGATGTAGTAGTCGGCCGTGGCGCTCAGGCGGTTGTTGAGGAATGCGAGGTCAATGCCCGCGTCGTAGGTCGTCACCTTCTCCCATGTGAGGTCTGAGGCGACGGGGTTCGATTCGGCGGCATACTGGAGCGGGTCCATGCCGTTGAAGGTGAAGGAATTGTTGAAGTTGCCGGTGGTGATTTTATCGTAGAAGAGGAAGTCGGCCACCTGCTGGTTGCCCAGCGAACCTACGGAAAGACGAAGTTTGGAGTTGTTCCACCACGTCGACACGGGTTGCCAGAACTTTTCCTCGCTCATCCTCCATCCGAGCGAACCCGAGGGGAAGAAGCCCCAGCGATGTCCCTTGCGGAAGCGCGACGACCCGTCGCCGCGAGCCGAAAGTTCGACGAGATAGCGGCCGGCATAGTCGTAGTTCACGCGACCGAACACGCCGAGAGTCTTCGACGCCGTTTTTCCGCCTGTAAGCGTGTATGTTTCGCCCGTGGCGAGGTCGAAGTCATCAAGTTCGTCGCTCACAAGACCTTCGCGACTGACGCTCTTGGTGCGTTTGTTGTGGTGGTCATACTGCACGCCGGCCATAACCTTGAAGTTGTGGTCCGTGGCGAAGCGGCGGGCGTAGTCGGCGTAGGCCTCAAAGGTGTTGCGGTAGCTGCGGCTGTCGATTTCGGCAAGGCGGTTGATGAAATAGCCGGTGTTCACTTCCGTGAATTTGTCCGGGCCGTTAGAGTACACGCCCCCGGCGCGACGGTGCATCACATGTTCGGCCTTCGTGCGGTAAGCATAGTTGAGGTGGGCCTTGAGTCCGGGAGCGATGTCGAGTTCGAGGCCGTTCTTGATGGCGATGTCGTTGTTTTCTTCGAGGTTGCGGTTATTGCCGGTGTTGATCATGAGGTTGTAGTCGCCGCAGACGCTGGCGCCTTGGTTCACCACATCGGTCTTGTGCACGATAGACCCGTCGGGGTTAAGAGGCACAAAGAGCGGCGAGCTGCCGTATGACGTGTTTGTAAACACCTTCTCGATGTCGGTAAACCCCACCCACGTGCTTTTCCCGTAGAAGTAGTTCACGTTGGTCTCGAAGCGCGCGCGTTTGGAGATATTCACCTTCATGCGCGCACGGAAATTGTAGGAGCTGAACGGGTCGTTCACGATGTTCATCAGGCCGTCGGCGTGATAATATCGGCCGCTGACGTAGTAGTTCACGCGGTCGTTGCCCCCGCGGATGGCCACATTGTGCTCCTGCTGCGGACGCGTGCGGCGGAAGAGATAGCCGTACCAGTCGAAGTTGCCGTAGTATTTGTAGTTGCCGTCCTCGCCGACCACCACCCACGGGCGCTCGGGGTTCTCGGTCTTGTCGTAGCGGCGGGCCTCAAGTTCGGCCCAGTCGTCATCGTTGTATTTCAGATACTTCTGGCCGGAGTAGATATAGTTGAACATATCCACGGCCTTGCCCCACTCGTAGCCCGATGTGATATAATCGGTTGAAGTCGTGTTCTTCGCCCATCCGAAGCGGCCGTTGTAGCTCACCGTGGTGCGTTGCTCGGCTCCGCTTTTGGTCGTGACCAGCACTACGCCTGCCGAGGCCTTGGCGCCGTAAACGGCCGAGGCCGAGGCATCCTTGAGAATCGACACTGACTCGATGTCGTTGGGGTTGATGCGGTCGAGAGGCATTTCGACTCCGTCGACGAGAATCAGCGGGTTGCCGCCGTTGAGCGAGGCCGTGCCGCGGATGTCGATTGTGTAGCCCGACGAGGCCCGCCCCGTGTTGATGCCGATGTTCATGGCCGGGTCGAGGCCCTGAAGAGCCTGTGCGGCCGACGTCACCGGGCGTCCGTTGATTTCTTCGCTGTCGAGCACGCTCACGGCGCCCGTGATGTTGACTTTTTTCTGAGTGCCGAAGCCAACCACAACCACATCGTTGAGGGCCTCGGAATTCTCTACCATCCGGATGTCGACCGTGGCCTGCGCTCCCACCTTGATGTGCTGTTCGCGGAAGCCTACATAGCTTACCGTGAGCTCTTGGCCCGGACGGGCGGCGATGGCGTAGCGCCCGTCGATGTCAGTGACGACGGCCTGATGCTCGGCCTTGTTCATCACCGAGGCGCCGATTAGGGGCTCGCCGTCGGAGGCCGAAACCACCGTGCCGCTGATGCGGGGAAGGGCCGATGCCGTGTTCTTGCTTTTTTCAGGTGCACGACGCACCACGAGGGCGCCGTCGGCCTCCGCACACTCCACTTTCTGCCCTTTGAATATCTCCCTGAGGATGTCGATGGGCTCGGCGGAATTGATGTCGATAGAGATGTGGCGGTCGAGATCGGCGTTGTCGGCGTTGACGGAGACGGGCATCCCCGACTGATGTCTGAGCTTCATCACCGATTCGCGCACGGTAGCGTTTTTGACGTGGAAGTCGAGAGCCTGCGCGCACAGCGATAGCGAAGCCACTAACACGGCCGCGAGAGTGACGCCGGTCTTGCGTCGCGCATGGCTGAACCTCTTGCTTTTCATGGGCATAATCTGTAGAAATGTGAATGATTGAATTTAGTGTTTAGGGTTTATCTTATTTCAATGGTATTGCTGTCGGTGCGGGTGATGGTCATGGGTTCGCTCAGGGCAAGTGTGGCGAGTATTCGGTCCGCGCTCTCGTCGCCGTTGAAGATGGCGAAGAACGTCACGTCGCTCAGATGAGGATTCACAAGCACGATGTTTGTGCCCGTGCGCCGTCTCAGCACATTGACGATGTCGTGAAGCGGGCGATCGATGAAAATCAGCGAACTCTCGTCGGTCGAGCTGTCAAGGCCGTCGATTTTCATGGTGCTCAGCGCCCCGGTGATTTTGTCTACCTTGGCTATCTCGCCCGGGCGAAGCATGAGCGTGTCGGAGTGGGAGTTGAATGCCGACGACAGTTTCACGGAACCGTCGTACAAGGCCACCTCGAATTCATCATCGTCGTCGTGGGAATGAACGTCGAAGCGCGTGCCGAGAACTTCTATCGCGGCGCCCTGACAGCGGATTGTGAACGCGTTGCTCTTGTCTTCCGCAACCTCGAAATAGGCATCGCCGAAGAGCATGAGGTCGCGGTGGCTGCGGAAGCTGTTGCGGTCATAAACGATGCGGCTTCCGGGCCGCAACACTATGGTCGAGCTGTCAGGGAGGTGGGCCGTGAGCGACCCGTGAAGAGGCGATGCTATCTGGGCGAGGTCGGGGAGCTGCGCCGCAGGCGCGTTGTTACTTCCGATATGATATGATGCCGCGCCGGCGAGAGCGAGAACGGACGCCGCCACCGCGCCTCGGACAATACGTCCGACCCACGGACTGCGGTGCTTCAGACCAAGGCGCTTGCGGAGTTCTTTGTACGACTCTATCGCCTGTTGGCGGTCGTGGTATGCCGACATGCGCCCGAGCATCTGCAGGCAGGCGCTGTCGACCTCATCGCTGTCGATGTGGCGCATGAACCATGCCTCGACGGCCTCGCGCTCTTCGGCCGAACACCGACCGAGCAGAAAATTTTCAAAAGTGGTCTGATCCATATCCGTTTGGGTGTTTTATATTAAAAGATGTTGCGATATGTATCATATACGTAATTCATCGTCGGCTGATTTTTGCCGCATACCCTCCGCCGGGTGCCATGCGGATGTCGACAATCGCATCTTTGTTGACGCCGCGCTCGCGCCGGAGATAGTCCGAGGCCTGCCTGCGGGCGTTCATGCCGTCGGTGAATTCCTCGATGGTGTAATCCCCCTCGGGTAGAAAACCAAGCGGCACGCTGAAGTCGCGGGCCTGCCTGTCGGTCATGGCCCCGATATAGAAGTTGCCCTCGTCGTCGCGGCGGAGCAATATGATATATTCGCCGATTTTGCCTTCAAGTGTGCGTGTGTCGTCGTAAACGGTAGGCAGCGAGGCCATAAAACGCGTGCATTCGGCCTCGCGTTCGTAGTTTGTCGGCGAGTCGCACATCATCATCAGCGGCGAATCGAACACTATCATCTCCGCAATCTGACGGCACCGCGTGCCTTGGCTCATGGGATTGCTCCGGCAGGGGTAATACTGACCCGGAACGGCGTTGCGCATCGCCCCCGGCGTATAGTCCATCGGCCCGGCGATGCTTCGGATGAAGGGAAGTGTCACGTCGTAGGTAATCTGGTCAACATCCGGCTTGCTCCACTTCATTTGCTCAAGCCCGAACACGGCCTCGTGGTTCACAACGTTGGGCCACGTGCGCTGAAGCCCCGTCGGCTTGCAGCAACCGTGGAAATCGACCAGCAGGCGGTGGCGCGCACATACTTCGGCGATGCGATACATCTCTTCGGCCATCATCTGATCGTCGCGGTTGAGGAAATCGATTTTAAACCCCTTCACCCCCTTGGCCGCATAGCGCGAGGCCACTTCTTCGAGATTCTCGGCAATAGGGCGGAATCCGGCCCAAAGGATTATCCCGACGCCTTTTTCGGCGGCCCGGTCGAGGATGGCATCCATGTCGATGTCCGGCACGATGTCGAAGAGGTCATTGGCCCCTTTGGTGGCCCAGCCTTCGTCCATTATCACATACTCGATGCCGTTGGCGGCCGCGAAGTCGATGTATTTGAAGTAGGTGGGAGTGTTGATGCCGGCTTCGAAGTCGACGTCGTAGACGCCCCAGTCGTTCCACCATTCCCATGCCGTTTTCCCCGGGCGTATCCATGAGGTGTCGGAAATCCTCGACGGTGAGGCAAGGCGATAGACCATGTCGCTTTCAGGCAGGCGGCAAGCGTCGTCGGCATAGATGAAAGCCCGCCATGGCATCTCACGCCTCGCGGCATCGACCTTGGCGATGTAGGGGTGGCGCGCCGCCACGAGATGCTCCACGTCATTATGTCCGCCCGGCTTTATTGCCGCCGGGCGCCCGGCCGACACGCCCTCAAGAGCATTCTCTTCGCCCGAGCGCGTGAGATACATCCCCGGCCACGCCTCGACGTCGGCTTCGGCAAAGGCAAGGAGACCGTTGCCCGTGTCAGCCACAAGGGGCGTGAACATCAGCCGCCCGTGTTTGATTTCGGACAAGGGCGTCCGGGTATATTGGTTCTGCATATCGTTCCAGAACAAATCGTCGAACGCGGCGTCGACCTTCTTCTTGCGGTTGCGCACATAGGGCACCCACATGTCGCAGTCGGAAGGAAGGCGGTACACCGCCTTCTCGCCGGCTACTTCGCCGCTCTTCCCGCCGCTGTTGACGAAGCGGTATGCGAGCCCGTCGTCGTAAATGCGGAATTCGACGTCGTAGCCCCCTTGCATCTTCAGAATGATTCCACGGTATTTGTCGCTTACGGCTGATTTTTTATAGAACGGCGACGCAATGCTGTCGTCGGCCGACACTTTTCGCGCCGATTTTATGCGGCATCCGCGGCCCCACTCGTTGCCGTCGGTCCACTTCAGCGCTATCGTCGATGGCGCGAGGAGCGTGTTGCCTCCGGCGTCGCTCATTGCCACGGTGAGCGAATCCCCGGCCGAAACCGTGGCCCGGAGATTACCCGACGGAGATGTGATGGCATAATCGGAGGCATGACTGCCCGCGGCGCCCATGACGATGGCAAGGACGCCCGTAAGAAATTGTTTCATAGCTCAAAATGACACATTATGGGGTAGTGGTCTGAAATCATGCGGACGCCGTAGCCCTGATAGTCCACGGTTTCGAACAGCAGCGGGCGCGCGTTGATGTAGAATATATGGTCGAGGTTAAGGCCTCTTATTTCGGGAGATACGCGCCCGAAGCCGTTGAACGACGACCGCTCATTGGTAAACATGGCCTTGTCGCGGGCCGAATTCATCGACTCGAAGAAGGGGTCGAGACTCGGCCGCCGGGGGTCGTGCGCCGCCCGCGACGAGTTCATGTCGCCGGTGACAAGCACAGCCTCCCCCTCGCCCGCAAGCGCTTTCATGCGCTCGCAGATAAGCGCCGCGCACTTGGCCCGCACCTCCGTGTCGACCGGGGCTTTTTTGTATGGAAAATGCGTTGTGCAGAAGATGAGTGAAGCCCCGTTGCGTAAATCGCGAAGCCGCATCCACAGCGCGCAGCGATAGTGCTTGTCGGTGGAGTTCCACGCGTGCGACGGCTTCCCGGGCGTGGGACTCAGCCAGAAATATCCCGAGTCGACAGCTTCGAAGCGCTCGGGCCGGTAGAAGATGATGATATTTCCCGTCATGGCATCGCTGATGCTGTCGTCGGCTTCTATTTTAAAATGGCGGAAACCCGGGAGGAGGGCGTACGTGGCTTCGAGCATATCTGCGCGAGGCTCCTGAATCCCGATTATATCAGGCTTGATTTCCCTGAACATACGGCGTATCGGCTCCTGACGGGATGCCCACGCATATTCGCCGGTGTCTTTGGGCGTGTCAAACCTGATGTTGAACGACATCACCTTGGCCGTGTCGCGGCCAGCAGGCTGCTGTCCTTGTAGCAGCCACGCTGATAATGAAAAGAATATGAAAATAAATAGTCTGAACATGGTAAAAATAAGGTTTTCTTACCATAAGAATTACCATGCTCCTGAAACTACGTAAAAGCCGAGGATACTTGCGGCCTTTTACGTAATTTCATTGCCTCAAAACATCTTATTGTGCAGGTATGGACACAAAAGCAGATAAACAATCCGATTACGAGCTGATAATCAGAATTAAAACCGGAGACGAAGATAGCTTCAAGGAACTTTTCCTGAGATACTATCCTCGTTTCAGATACTTTATTTTGCGCTTTGTGTCCGATGCTGATGTTGCCGACGATTTGTTGCAGAATGTGTTCATGAAAATATGGCAGAACCGCATTAATCTCCGCGAAGACCTGTCGATGACAGCATATATATTCGTACTCGCAAAATATGAAATCTACAATTATCTTCGTCTGAAAAGCACGCGTTTCACCGACCGCTACAATCCGGCAAGCCATGCCAACGCGCTGACCTCGCCCGGGGTCGACATTACTTATGATTACATCGAACTCGAAGCGACCGTAAACAGGTCAATCGAACGCATGCCGGAGAAGCGGCGCAACATATTCTGCATGAACCGATACGAATTTAAATCCGCAAAGGAAATTGCCGAGGCCCTCGGGCTCTCCGTGCGCACGGTCGAAAAGCACATTGAGCTTGCCCTCAAGACCCTCCGCAAAGACATAGGCCCGGGGCTGATGACACTCGCAGGCGCCGTTTATTCGTGGTTCGAACGGGTCCTGTAACCCCTCGGTTTCAACGGCTCGTCGCTTTGCTTTTCTTCGTCTCTATATCGGGCAGAAAGCCGGTAACAATCCCTATCAGCGGCAGAAACGAACTCACCTGAAACACGAATTCTATGCTCGTCAGGTCAGCGAGACGCCCGAAAAACACCGATGCTATGCCCCCGAGACCGAAGTTCAGCCCGAAAAAGAGTCCGGCAATCATTCCCACCTTTCCCGGTTTAAGCTCCGTGGCATAGACGAGAATAGCCGAGAACGCCGATGATATTATAAGCCCGATGACAATAGCAAGAATTATTGTCATCGTGAAATTTACATAGGGCAGGGCGAGGGCAAACGGCGTCGCGCCGAAAATCGACCACCATATCACAAGCTTGCGTCCGTAGCGGTCGCCGAGTGCCCCGCCGATAAGCGTCCCGGCGGCCACTGCCGCAAGGAACGCGAACAGACACAGTTGCGACTGCCGGATGTCTATCCCGAATTTGTCGATAAGAAAGAAAGTGAAGTAGCCCGTCATGCACGCCATATAAAAATATTTCGAGAATGTGAGCACACACAGAATGAACAAGGCCATGCGGATGCGCTTCGCCGACAGACCTTTTACCGCAGGCGCCACGGGTACCTCGCGCGCCGTGCGTAAACTGCGTTTATACCGTCGCCCTACGTAAAACAAAGCCCCGCATGCTATAAGGGCCGCTATCGAAAACCATGAGATGGATTTTTGGCCGAACGGAAGGATTATCGTCGCGGCAAGAAGCGGCCCGACGGCTGTGCCGCCGTTGCCTCCGACTTGAAATATTGATTGGCCGAGGCCTTTTTTCATGCCCGCCGCGCTCTGAGCTATGCGCGAGGATTCGGGATGGAACACGGCCGAGCCTATTCCGACCGTGCCGACGGCGAACAGTATCAGTCCGTAGTTCGACGCAACGGACAGCATCAGGATGCCCGCAAGCGTGAACAGCATGCCTGCGCAAAGAGAGTAGGGGTGGGGATGGCGGTCGGTGTAAGCGCCTATGACGGGCTGCATTATCGACGAGGTCATCTGCACCACGAATGTGATGATGCCGATTTGCAGAAACGACAACCCGTACTCATCCCTCAAGATGGGATAGACCGACGGTATTACCGACTGAATCATATCGTTGAGAAAATGACCGAAGCTGATTATGAATAAAATAGAATATAACGTGCCCGGATTTTTTACGGCTGAGTCGTTTGTCATAATGTCCGTGATTCGATTTGAGCTGCAAAGTTACGAAGTTTTTACGTAAGCCGCAGACAGTCATTACGCAAAAATATATGGTTAAAAAATTGAAAAACGAAAACATCCTGAAACTTATGCAATAAGAGGGTGTTTAATAATGAATGTTAATATTCGGGAGCCGATTTAGCAGCATCGCAATGCCTGCAATAATGACCATTTGCCTTGCTGTTTCTAAAGAATCCTCGTAGTTTCTT
>CAJUCQ010000063.1 GCA_910584905.1 uncultured Muribaculaceae bacterium | reverse complement strand
GTTAAGACGTTTATAATAGTAGATTCAGTAGCCATGGTCGGTAAGTGTTGGTTCTAATTTATAACACATAACCGGCCTTGGCCGTTTTTGATAACATTGCCATAAGTTAATAGCATTGAATCACGTCCGTACTGCGTTGGCGGCCCTCTATAGAGATGATGGGCGTCGATCTTTTTCTTTGAACTGTTTAAAATTCAGCTGGTTGGACGGATGGCGACCCTCGAGATGATGGTCGTTTCGATAGTTAGCGCAGGCGGAAGAGGCGGATGCCGCTCCATTGGCGGTTGCGCTTCATGAAGTCGGAGAGTTTCTGCTCGGAAATCATCACTTTGCCGCCGGTACTTGATGCGTGAAGCACGCGGAGCGAGCCGTCGTCGCCGCGGACGATGATGCCCATGTGGGTCACGTCGAGGTCTTTAAGCGTAGATACGAACGCCACGATATCGCCGGGCTGAATGGCGGCGAGGAGTTTGCGGTCGGTGAGGTCGCCGGTGCGGAGATAGGGGAAGCGATGGTTGCGGTAGCCGAATTCGATGCGTCGCATTCGTTGGAATGTGGCGGAGTCGGCGAGGGCCGGGTATGAGTCGCGGTGGGCTGTCATGAAGTCGATAGAGCGCACCATCCAGCTGTTGCGCGGCATGAGGAGGGTTGCGTCGCGGAGGATGCCTTTATGGATATTGTCGACAGCCCAGTCGGCAATATAGTGCAGGCGCGAGGGGTAGCCGTCGAGTTCGCCTCCGCGGTAGCGTATGCGGCGCAGGTTGTAGAGATAGTCGCGCCACGACGAGCGCCCTTCGCCGAGGGTTGCGGCAAGGGCGGCAACGGTTTCGACGAATGTAGTGCAGTCGAGCGAGTCGAGATTTACCACGAGGGCTTCGTCCTGTCCGACGGGAGCTTCGAGAGTGTGGGCGCCGTAGGGGGTGCCGATGAATCGGCGGGCGAAAAAGTCGGCACGGTCGCCGGGAGAGGCGTCGGCCGGAAGGGAGCGCATGCCTTCGACAAGCAGCTCGCTGATACGCGATGTGTCGGAGGCTTCGTTGTGGAAACGCACCTCATGCGGATTGGCGGCAAAAGCCGCTGCGGCCGAGATGAGAGCGACCATCAGTACAGATGCTTTTTTCATTGCCGGTGTTAATCGCTGTTAACGGTTAAGGAGTATTGCGCCGATTACGCCGGGCACCCAGCCGCAGAGCGTAAGGAGGGTGACGAGGACTATTGAGCCGCACCCGCGGTCGATGACGGCCAAAGGAGGAAATATGATGCAGAGGAGCACGCGAAGACAGGACATAGCTTGGTGTAGGTATTTGTTCGGAATGCGAAGATACGAAAAATTTCCCGGATTGGCGCCAACGTAACATCCCAACGGGCGAAAAAAGCGTCCTGAAAGGCGAACTATCGGCGCGCCGCCGACGTTATAAACGATGAAAATCGAATATATAAACCCCAAGAGATATGAACGACTTCAACGAACTTATCAATCAGAACAAGCCCACGCTTGTAGACTTTTTCGCCACATGGTGCGGCCCGTGCAAGATGCAGGCTCCCATCCTTGAGGATGTAAAGAAAAACATCGGCGACGAAGCCAACATCATCAAAATCGACATTGACGCCAACCGCCGCCTCGCCGCAGAATACAACGTGCGATCGGTGCCCACGCTTATTCTCTTCAAGAACGGCATGGCCGTGTGGCGCGAATCGGGCGTCCACCCCGCCGAGCAGCTGATTGCCAAAATCCGCGAGCACCAATACACGAAGTCCGACGAAGAATAGCTCCAGTCCGGACAAAAGCATCAAACACAGCTCCGCCCTCCTCTGAGTCCTTCCGGGACTCGCCGGGGAGGGCGGAGTCGTGTTTAGCGAGAGGGCGGTCAGCCGACGGCGTTGCGCGGGGTGCCGAGCACGAATGCGTCGAGGTTGGAGATGGCCGTGGCCATGAGCCGCTCGCGGGCTTCGTCGGAAGCCCATGCGATATGCGGGGTGATGAAGCATCCGGGGGCATGGAGAAGGGGGTTGTCGGGGAGCGGGGGCTCCTGAGAGAGGACGTCGAGGCCTGCGGCGGCGATGCGGCCTTCTGAAAGAGCGCGCGCAAGGGCCTCCTCGTCGACGACGGGGCCGCGCGAGGTGTTTATGAGGATGGCGCTGCGCTTCATCATGGCAAGGCGGTCGGCATTGACGAGGGCGCGCGTAGAGGGCGTCAGCGGACAGTGGAGACTGACGACATCGCAGGTGCGAAAAAGTTCGTCGAGGTCAGTTTTTTCATAGCCTGCAGGCAAGGCTTCGGCGGGCTTGGAGGTGAACACCTTCACGCGCATGCCGAGGGCGGCGGCGATACGGGCTGTGGCGGCTCCCGTGTTGCCGAAGCCCACGACGCCGAAGGCTTTGCCGTCGAGTTCCGTGAGAGGGAAGTCGCGGAAGCTGAAGTCGGGGCACGCGGCCCATCGGCCTGCGGCGACGGCGGCGGCGTAGTGCTCGGCGCGGTTGGTAATCGCCAGCAGGAGGGCTATTGCATTCTGGGCCACGGAGGCTGTGGAGTATGCCGGGATGTTTGTGACCGTCACGCCGGCACGGGCTGCGGCGGCCGTGTCGATGATGTTGTATCCCGTGGCAAGGACGCCGATATATTCGAGCGAGGGGAGAGCGGCGATGACGGCCTCGGTGAAGGGCACCTTGTTGGTAAGGACGATGCGCGCTCCCCGGCAACGCTCCGTTATATCGCCCGGAGCCGTGCGTTCGTAGACGGCCACGCGCCCGAAGCGCGTGAATGCGCCCCATCGCGGGTCGTCGGAGGGGTAAAGAGGCAGGCCGTCGAGGACGACGAGGTCGGCTTCAGGGGCCGACGTGATTTCGAATACGCCCTCGGGCGTGTGCATCATGTCCATAGCTTTGTGGGGTTTAGGGTTGTTTACACTCGCCGCTCCCGCGCCGGAGGCGGACGGCGGCGATGCAAATATAATACTTTTACGACAAACGCCGTCTGAGATTTCCGAAAAAACATCAGACGGCGTGGTTGTCGCGGCGGCTACCGAATCAACTTCCGGCGGACTTCGCGGCGGCGGCGAGAATATCGTGGATTTTCACGCATCTCCGCTGAAGGGCGCTTTGAAGGGCCGGAGCGTCGGAGGGGTCGACGAGGCGGAGGTCGGCATAACGGTCTTCGCCGCTGAGGAAGGGCTCGAAGTCGGCGGCCACAGGGTCCGGCGAGTCGAGGGTGAGTGCCTGCGTCACCTGCGGATTATAGCGGTACAAGGGCCAGTAGCCGCAAGCGACGGCCCTGCGCTGCTCAAGGGCGGAATGGCTCATGCCGGCGCGGATGCCGTGGTTGATACATGGGCTGTAGGCAATCACTATCGACGGCCCGGGATAGGCCTCGGCCTCGCGCATTGCGTCGATTGTCTGCGCGATGTTCGCGCCCAAAGCCACCGAAGCGACGTAGACTCCGGGATAGGTCATCATCATGCGTCCGAGGTCTTTCTTGAATGTGCGTTTGCCTTTCGGCGAATATTTCGTGACGGCGCTCAGGGGCGTGGCCTTGGAGGTCTGTCCGCCGGTGTTTGAATAGCACTCGGTGTCCATGACGAGGATATTTATGTCCTCGCCTGATGCAAGGACGTGGTCGAGTCCGGCGAAACCGATGTCGTAGGCCCATCCGTCGCCACCTATGGCCCATACGCTTTTCTTGCCCATGACGTCGGCGAAGGGCGCGAAATCCGGCGCGGCGGCGACAAGGGCAGCCCCTGCGGCGCGGGATTCGTCGGGCGAGTCGAAGGCGGCGAGCCAAGCCCCGGCGGCGGCTTTTGCGGCGGGAGCGGCTGAGGATGAGGCGGCGAGGGCGCTTGCGAGGGCGCGAGCGCGCCGACGGCGGTGACCGATTGCGACAGCCATGCCGTAGCCGTACTCGGCGTTATCTTCAAAGAGCGAGTTGCCCCAAGCCGGGCCGCGGCCGTCGGGAAGGGTGCAATAGGCGTTGCTCGGGAAGTCGGCGCCCCAGATGCTGGAGCACCCGGTGGCGTTTGCGATGATCAGACGCTCGCCGAAGAGCTGAGTGAGCAGCTTGACGTAGGGTGTCTCGCCGCAACCGCCGCATGCGCCCGAGAACTGCAGAAGGGGGCGCCGGAGCTGCGCGCCCTTGACAGTGAAGCGCGGCAGAAGCCCGGGCTTGTCGGCCACGACACTCTCAAGCCGACGCAGGCGGGGCTCTTCGACGTCGATTTCGGGATAGAGGGGCACCATAGCGAGGGCATGGCCCGGACACATCACGGCGCACGAGCCGCATCCGGTGCAGTCGGCCGGCCAGACCTGTATG
This sequence comes from uncultured Muribaculaceae bacterium, assembly GCA_910584905.1. Classification (GTDB taxonomy): domain Bacteria; phylum Bacteroidota; class Bacteroidia; order Bacteroidales; family Muribaculaceae; genus CAG-873. Next base: position 7,153 of record CAJUCQ010000063.1, on the reverse strand, counting down.
CGGAAGCGGAAATCGCCTTGAATGCCCTTTGCCGCGGGCGCCTCTACCCCGGCAGGCATCGCGGCATACTCGGCGGCATCGAGCACGAAGGGGCGGATTGCGGCGTGGGAGCACACGGTGGAACACACCGTGCACTGCACGCACTTTGTCGAATCCCAGCGGGGGATATCAATGGCTATGCGGCGCTTTTCGAAGGCCGTGGTGCCCATCGGGAGCTTTCCGTCGCGGGCGAAAAGCGACACCGGCAGGGCATCGCCGCACATCTCGTCGCAGGGCATCGCCACCTTGGCCACAAAATCAGGCAAGGCGGCCTGCGCTTGCGCCTGCGGGGCATCCGCGGCCTCGGCCCAAGCCGCGGGATAGCTGACTTCGCGCAGGGCCGCGACAGCCTTGTCGATAGCCGCGAGATTGCGGTCGACGACTTCGCCGCCCTCGTGGAGATAGCTTGTCTTGACAAGTTCTTTCAGGGCGCTGACGGCAAGATTGAACGGGATGACGTCGGCGAGGCGGAAAAAGGCCGTGGCCATAATCGTGTTGATGCGGGCGCCGAGATTCTCGGCGGCGGCAACAGCCGTGGCGTCGATAATATAGAGGTGCAGGCCTTTGGAGGCGATGGCCCTGCGCATTGATGCCGGCAGGTGCGCGTCGAGTTCGCCGTCGGCCCACGGAGCGTTGAGCAGGAAGACGCCTCCGTCGCGGACGCGTCCGGCCATGTCGAAGCGCTCGACGTAGGCCGCCTTGTTGCAGACCACGCAGTCGGCGGCCTCGATGCGGTATGCGGCCCTCACGGGCGAAGGCGCGAAGCGCAGCTGCGACACGGTGTAGCCTCCGGATTTCTTTGCCGAATAGCTGAAGAAGGCCTGCGCGTACATTCCGGGCTGAGAGCCGACTATCGAGGCTATCTGCTTGGCAGCCCCGACGGTGCCGTCGGAACCGAAGCCGAAGAACACGCACTCGCGAAGCCCCGGCAGGCGCGGGAGCGCGAACGAGCGGTCGACTTCCAGCGAGAGGCGGCTTACGTCGTCGGTGATGCCGACGGTGAACTCCGCCGGAGGCTCGGCGAGAGCGAGCGAGTCGAAGACCGCCTTCGCCATCGCAGGGCTGAAATCCTTGCTCGAAAGGCCGTAGCGGCCTCCGGTGACGACGATACGACGCCCCGAGCGCAACACACTCGCCGCCACGTCTAAAAAGAGGGGTTCGCCCTGCGAGCCGGGCTCTTTCGTGCGGTCGAGCACGGCGATGGCCTTCACCGCGGGAGGAAGGGCGGCAATGAAGCGGGCGGCCGACCACGGCCGATAGAGCCGCACGACCACGAGACCCGTCTTGGCGCCTGCGGCGTTGAGGGCCTCGACGGTCGAGCGCACCACTTCCGCTGCCGAGCCCATGACCACAATAAGGCGCTCGGCATCGGGCGCGCCGTAATAGTCGAAAAGGCGGTATCTGCGCCCGACGGCCGCGCCGACGCGATCCATCGCCGCCTGCACCACATCGGGGAAAGCGGCATACGCGGGGTTGCAGGCCTCGCGGTTCTGGAAATAGACGTCGGAGTTCTGCGCCGAGCCCCTGAGCGACGGATGCTCGGGGTTGAGGGCTTCGCGGCGAAAACGCTCCACGGCCCTGCGGTCGAGAAGCGAGAACATCAGGGAATAGTCGATGACGTCGATGGTCTGCATTTCGCCGGAGGTGCGCCAGCCGTCGAAAAAGTGGGCCACCGGCACCGCGCCCTCAATGGCCGCGAGGTGCGCCACAAGCGCGAGGTCCATCGTCTCCTGAACGGATGCCGAGCCGAGGAAGGCAAAGCCCGTGGCACGGCAGGCCATAATGTCCTGATGGTCGCCGAAAATCGAGAGCGCATGCGAGGCGAGCGAACGCGTGCCGATATGGAACACGGCCGGCAGGCCCTCGCCTGCAATCTTGTACATGTTGGGAATCATCAGCAGGAGGCCCTGCGAATTTGTGAACGTCGTGGCGAGGGCTCCGGCGGCGAGTGCTCCGTGAGTGGCACCGGCGGCTCCGAGTTCCGACTCCATCTCGCGCACTTCCATCGGCGCACCGGCGTAATTGACGCGCCCGGCCATAGCCCAACGGCCTGCAAGCTGCCCCATCTCGGCCACGGGCGTGATAGGATATATCGTCGCCACGTCGCTCAGCGCGTAAGCCACGTGCGTGGCCGCGGCGCAGCCGTCCATTATCTGTTTCATCTGAAGTGGTGTTTGTTGTGTTTCCTTCAATTAATAACACTGCGTAGGGCCCACAAAGTTCGTCCGAAAATAGGAATCGACGGCATTTTTTCGTATATTTGCACCTTCAGGGGCATGCACGCCCCCAAGACGCATATCTTAATTTTAGCTTGCTAAAATTAACCAATGGACATCAGTGAATTTCATCTTATAATCGACCGGCTTCGCGCCATCATCGCCGGCTCGGAATTCGAGGGGCGCGTCTATGCCGTCGGCGGATGCACGCGCGACGAAGCTCTCGGCCTCGACAGCATCAAGGATATCGACCTCGCCGTCGAGCTTCCCGACGGCGGCCTGAAACTGGCCGAATGGCTCTATCAGCGCCGTCTCACCACGGGAGTGCCCACGACCTTCCCGCGCTACGGCACAGCCATGCTCAGGCTGCGCGCCTTCCCCGACGACGAGATTGAAATCGTGCAGACGCGATGTGGAAAATACAGCGGCGAAGAAGGCTCCGACCCCTCGGAGATGTTCGGTCCCGTGGCCGGCGACTGCCGCCTGCGCGACCTCAGCATCAACTCGATATATCTCAACGTGTCGACCGGCGAGTTGCTCGACCCCTCGGGACGCGCCTTCGACGACATCCGCGAGCGGCGCCTGCGCACGCCCGACGACCCCGTGCGCGTGTTCGACGACGACCCTGTGCGCATTCTGCGCGTGATTCGCTTCGCCACCCGCCTCGGATGGGATATTCCGCCCGAAATGCTCGACGCGATGGTGAAGACCGCCCCCGGCCTGCGCGCAATCAAGGTGGAACGCATGCGTCAGGAAATCGAAAAAATGTTTGCCGGGCCCGACCCGGCCCGGGCGCTCGACCTGATGAACCGCTCGCACGCCCTCGGCTACGTCTTCCCCGACCTTTGCCGCGCACGCACATTCGACGACAGCGGACGCCCGCTCATCGACCACCTCCACTCTACCCTCGCCTGCGCCGCCGCCCTCGACACGCGCCTGCCCGTGCGCCTCGCCGCCGCCTTCCACGACCTCGGCAAGGTCGCAAGCCGCCGCACCGACCCCGCATCGGGCGTCGTAAGCTACCCCGACCACGACTCGCGGAGCGCCCGCTTGGCCCGCAAACTCCTCGCCCGCCTGAGATTCGACGGCCCGATTATACGAGAGACCGTTTTCCTCATCGCCCACCACCACTTCCCCGGGCCGACCGAGCTGAAAAGCGAGGAACGCGCCCTCAAACGCCTGCGCCGGCTTCAGGCCGAATGCCGTTCGCTCGAACGCCTCGAACGCCTGCTGGCCCTGATGGAGGCCGACCGCAACGCCCGCGACGAAGCCGACCGCATCCCCGACCGCATCGAATGGATACGCCGGACCTCGCGCAAAATGAAAGCCGAAGGCGACTCGTCATTCGCCGACGGAAGCAGATACGTCCCCGGCGAAAAAACCGCGGACAACGCCTCGGGAGAGAAAATCAAGGGCCGCAAACGCGCCCACCGCGGAGGCAAACGTCGCCGCAGCTCAGGGCCTCGCCACCCCAAAAAAGAATGATGCGGCCCCGCCGCGGCGGGGCCGCAATGCCCTTTTCGGCATAGCAGCGGTTAGAGCGCCTTGGTGATATGCCCTGTGGCGTGGTCGATTTCGACGCGACGCTCCTTGTAGAGAGCGCCTACCGCCTTCTTGAAATCCTTTTTACTGCAACCGAAAAGCGCACGCACACGCTCGGGCGACAGTTTGTCGGAAATGGCCGCCTCGGGGCGCGCGTTCATTTCGAGATACGACATGATGCGGTCGGAAAGCGACATCACGCGCTCGGCCGTATCACCTCCGAGACTGAGGTCGACCTTGCCGTCGGGCCGCACGTACTTCACGCGCGCCTCCACAAGTTCGCCCGTCTCGACGGGGCGAAAAAGCTCGTTGTCGTAGAGCATCCCGAAATGGAGATTATCGACAACACAACGGTAGCCCGGTTCGCTGTGGCTTATGACCAGCGCCCGCACGCGGTCGCCGGGACGATAACGCGGAAAAACATTGCCGACAAACTTCTCCAAACGCGCCGAAGCCACAATGCGCTGCGACGCATCGTCGAGATATACATACACCGGATACACGCCGCCCTCGCGCATCTTGGCCTTCTGCTCCGAGAAGGGCACAAGAAGATTCTTCGTCGGCAGGCCCCAGTCGAGGAAAGCCCCCGTGGCATTCACCTGCGTGACCTCGAGAAAAGCAAACTCGCCCACCCTTGCGTAAGGCACCTCCGTCGTGGCGATAAGGCGGTTTTCGGAATCCTTGTAAACAAACACATCAATCGTGTCGTCAGGACGAAGTCCCTCGGGGATATAACGTGAGGGGATAAGTATTTCGGTCGGGTCCTCGCCGGATACATCCGCGAGATAAGCCCCGAAATCAACCATTCTGACAACGCGCATCGTGTTGTCGCGTCCTATTTTAATCATATCGTTTCAAGCTTTATTCAATTGAGACTTCAAATATCGGAATTTTTTTTCTAAATTTGCCGGAATTCAAACATTAATCGCCCGAAACTTGTCTTAAACCATATATGGAATCAGCCGACATCATCACCGCCGCATTCCCCGAGCTCACCGAAGACCAACGCCGGCAGTTCGCCGCCCTCGGCGAGCTTTACGCCGAATGGAACTCGCGCATCAACGTCATCTCCCGCAAAGACATCGACAACCTCTACACCAAGCACGTGCTCCATTCGCTGGCGCTTGCGCGACTGTGGGGGCCGCTCGCACCGTCCACGACCATCCTCGACATCGGCACCGGCGGCGGCTTTCCGGGCATACCCCTCGCAATCATGTATCCCGAATGCCGCTTCCACCTCATCGACCGTATCGGCAAAAAAATCCGCGTTGCCTCGGAAGTGGCCGCCGCCGCAGGGCTTGCCAACGTGAGCTTTCAGCACGGCGACATCGGAGAATGCCGCGAACGCTTCGACTACGTGGTCTCGCGCGCGGTGATGCCCCTTGACCGCCTCGTGCGTCTCATCGATAAAAACGTGGCCCGCCGCCCCGCCCGCGACGGCAATGCCTTCCCCAGCGGACTCTTTACCCTCAAAGGCGGCGACATCTCCGACGAATCCGCCGATGTGCGCTATCCGGTCGTCGAGTACTCCATCCACGAATTCTTCTCCGACCCCTTCTTCGACACAAAACTCATAGTCTACGTACCCATATCGAAATAATACTATGCTCCACGTCAAACAATTCGCCTTCAACCCCTTCGCCGAAAGCACTTTCGTGGTCTTCGACGAGACCTCGCGCGAAGCCGCCGTCGTCGATCCCGGCATGGCATCCGAGGCCGAACGCTCGCGCCTCGACACATTCATCCGAGACAACAAGCTGAAGATAACACAAATCATCAACACCCACCTCCACGTCGACCACTGCTTCGGAGCCAACTACGTGCGCAGCCGCTACGGCGTCCCCGTCAAGGCCAACAACGCCGACGCCTTCCTTGGCGAAAGCGTGGCCGCTCAGACGCGCACATTCGGCGTAATCCCATCCGACGGACAACCCGCCGGAGTGGCTATCGACGAGCCGCTCAACGACGGCGACACCATAAAAATCGGCTCCGACTCGCTGAAGGTGCTCCACGTGCCCGGCCACTCCCCCGGCAGCATCGCCCTTTACAGCGCCGACGGCCGCTTCGTCATCACCGGCGACGCGCTCTTCCAAGGCAGCATCGGGCGCACCGACCTCCCCGGCGGGAGCATGGACCAACTCATCCGCAGCATCCGCACCAAGCTCCTCACCCTCCCCGACGACACCCTCGTCCTCCCAGGCCACGGGCCGGCCACAACCATAGGCGACGAGAAAAAGTACAATCCATTCCTACGCTGAGTCAGCCATGCGCGGCGAGTTATTTTTTGTTAATTCGTCGCGGACTGCATATCATGCCTTGATGTCGCGAGCGGACAAGAGCCGAGGCTTATCACTTTGCCGCATAGCCGTTTAGTTTTGAAAATCCATTTTGTTCGTTTTGTTCATTTCGTTCATTTTGCGGCAGAGCCTGCTGATTTTCCGGCAAAGGCTTGTCTGAACGCCTCAAAAAAATTAACTTTGCACACGGAAGCCCCCTTCCACCCATATTTTCGCCGCCTATCCGCCGTTGCCCCCTTCTCATTCGGGCAAAGGCCGGAAAAAAGTCGAGGCGGCGACATACAGCGCGAAAGCGGATTACAGCTACCACCGTCTCTCGCAAGGAGGCCTGATAGAAATCCGCGGCGATGAAATAGCCTGATCGGCAAGCGCAGTGTGTCGTCCACAACGGGAACGCCCCGACAGCTTCATTTTCCACGGACGGGTTTTTGCCAGACAGTCATCGTAGGCCGACATCAGGGTTCACACATGCGCTCCGGGCCAAGGATTATCCTGAATGTATAATTGTAAGTTTTTTATCACCTGCCAAGGAATCGGAAAACTGAAATTTTAAGTCTGTGAGCAACTCCCGTTGTCGCGGGACGTGTAATGCGTCCCATGCCGGCGGTTGGCCAAGACCATACATCATAATCCTCGACCAATATCCCCTACACACGCACAGCGAATCGACGGCTATACCCCAATCATATTCAAGTCCCCCCCCTCTCTTCTTACGCCACCTCCCTCAATTGCCTGTCGCGCACCGCTGAGGTCAGCCCCCTGCCACACAGCTCGAAAAGCCAGTTTTCAGACTCCGAAGCATCAGCATCAACAGAATTATTATTGCAAAAATGCTTCTACCTGTTGTAAAAGAAATATTACTGTCCGCTAAACCATAAAAAGTCGAGTCCAACTTCTTGAATGGCAGAAGTTGTGGGCATACTTCATGTATAAGATAAGCCCCCCTCAGCAGTTTTCAGTATTGTCGGGCGGCGATTCAGATTCTTCAGCAAGCATTATTTTCAGATCTGCATCGGGCTGGTTGAGGAACTTTTCGAGATTCAGATAGTACATCAGCAC
>CAJUCQ010000062.1 GCA_910584905.1 uncultured Muribaculaceae bacterium | reverse complement strand
TCGACCTGCGACAGCTTATAACCAAACAAGACCCATCAACCAATTCAGACCAAAATGTCAAAGAACTCTCTTTATTTGATGATTTTTAAACTAACGCGATTTTTATCGCACCAGTAGTACTCCAACATAATAAAATGCCTGAAGATGCCAAAGTACGCGTTGATTGGTCCAGTCGAACGGAACGCCGTTACGAACTATTCGGTGCGCCACCTGTCCGTTAATCATCAGGCTGTTATTGAACAGTCGCGCAGTGCCTTGTACACCATATAGCCATGACGAGTAATTGCCTACTCCTTTTTGCTGAATTGTACGCAAAATACCGTTGGGCGATGCCTCATATACATAAGCGTATCTGTCTGTGATTACGGTAGTCTGGCCGAAAGCTGCGAAGTTGAATTTATTGTTGGGCATGAATACATATCTGAGGCTTGCATCCCAACTTTTATATGGGTGTACATCCGGATTGCCGGTATAGCTGAACAGAGGGTTTGACTGAATTACGGCAGTACTGCGATAGGAGGAAGCCAAAGTCCATGTGGCATGGTGGAACTCCAAGCTTATAGAATTTTTGCTGTTGAAGCCATATTGCAGCGAGAGATCCATCCACGGTTGTGTGGAATGTTCGGATTCAGAACCTAATTTGGAGTGGTCATAGTTAAATCCGCCGCCGAGCAGTCCGTTAAACTTATCGGTTTTGAAGTTATAGAACAAGCCAGGACCGACACGATATGTAGTCAGGCGGTCAGAAGCCGTCGACGTGCCGGAGTATTGTGTACGATTGGAAAGGAGTGTTCCGTTGAGAATGGCGGTAATGTTGCCGTATTTTCCAAAGTCATGCATGAATCGCAGTGACGCGGTGGCACGGTGCGAATCATCCGTTGCGCCATTGGCAAACGATGAGCCTGAGGCCTCGGAATATAACCTGTGTTGGTTGGTGTGTGAATATGAGTAATAAGGATTGAAACTGAGGCTATTGCCATGAGGTAACACGAAATTCCAGTAGCCGGAATAGGTTATTGAGTTAGTGCGGCTGTTCTGTTCGTCGGTATATTCTGTTGAAGGGAAATCGGCAGGAGAAAAGCGAACGGAACCGGCTGTATTCTGTTTTGGCGAGCGGAAGAAATTAGCGCCCAACGTGTTTACCATGGTTATCTTGTCGGTTAGATATGAAGCCTTGAAAGTAGGCCAATATGACTGCTGACGCACTTTGGCATAGTCCGGCTCGGATATTCGCTCAAAAATTTTGATTGAACCGTCGGTTTGTGGAAGGCGGTATGTCTCCACTGTCGACTGGCTCATGTGGTCATTTGCAGAATACCATCCGCCGACACCTATGTCGAAGGTCATGCGTTTATACTGAAGTTTCGAGAATAGGTTGAGCTGGCCTGAATTTGCAATGAAGAACTCATTTGCGTATGCTTTCACATATCCGCCATACTCATACTGCTGCATTATGAAGTTGATGACGTGCTGCGAACCTTGAAAACGGGGGTCAGTGGGGAAGTCGTAGTATTCCACTTTCTTAACGTCGGCCATGCGCATGCCGTTAAGATCTTGCTCCGATGCAGGTACAAAGTCAATGTAGAGGTCTACCTTCTGTCCTGAATTGGTGGTTACATTATAACCCGACACTAGTCCGAGCTGAGGGATTGCCATGTGGTTAAGCAGTTCGGGGCCGTTCTGTGCGGCATTGCGCTGCCGCTTGGTCGGGAGATAGGTTGAAACTATTGCCGAAGTTTGTTGTAGTTGCCCTTCAATGACAACCTCTTTGAGTTCCTGAGTCTTGATGCTGTCAGTCATCTCTGATTGAGCCATCGCCACAAAGGGAATTAGCATAGTTAGTCCTAATATATTCAGTCGGTTTCTCATTGAAATATTCTGATTCATTTGAGTGCAAAGTTAGATAGAATTAGCGACTTTGCTCTCAACATATGTTGAGACCGATTGAAAATGATTAAGATTTTCTTAATCTGCTCAAATGTGTGGGTGTAATATTAAGGAATGAAGCGATGTCTTTAAGCGAAAACAGTGAGAAGATATTATCGTATTTGGCGATAAGTTCATCGTATCGTTCTTGCGCCGATTTGGTGTGCAGGTTGATGTAACGGTTATATGTGGTATCGAATAACGCAACATTGGTTTCGGCAATGATTCTATATAGCTGCTCGTCGGACTTCATGCGCTGACATATATCCCTTGTTTGTATGCAAAAAATCTCACAGGGAGTAACGGCAACTATTGAAACACGAGATTTTTTGCCGTAAAGAGAGAACGGGAAATCAGCGACAAATTCACCGGCAAACTCCAGTCCGACAACACTCTCGGTGCCATCTGCTGCGTATGCCACATATTTAAGGGTGCCGGACTTTATATATCCGATATATCTTGCTACCTGCCCTTGTTCGGCAAACAATTCGTTCTTTTCATAATGGCGCAACACTCCTTTCTGAACACAAAGGTCGCGCCAAAAATTAAAGTCGATGTTCTCGTAATATGTGTTGAAGTTCGATGTTCCCACTTGAAGAACTGATGCAATAATCCCGGTTGGCTCAATGGAGAGATTAGTTACAAAGAAACGTGAGCCAACTATGCACGTCCAAACTGATGGTCCTGAGAAAACCAATGATGCAGATGTAACAATAGCAACCCAGGCTATATGCGTGAGAACCACTATGCTATCTCTTGCATCAAGGCTAAAAGTTTCTCAGGTTTTCAGTTTGCAAGACGCATAACGCTTCTTATTTTTCCAAAATGACGTGGAAAGGTCGAAACCTTTCCGACGGCAAATATAGCCAAAATATCTGAATCCTAAGCTTTAATCGCTGACAAATTAGTAATTTTGCAATTTTGCAATCTAATACACGAAAAAATGACAAAAGAAGAACTGCTCGCTCCATATAGAAAGACTGAAATCGGAAGGGATTATCCTGCGTGTTGGTTCTCCCAGAAACGGACACTGGAAATTCCCATCTGAATAGGTCAGAAAACCGACATATTGGGAAAATTGCCGTCAGAAGAATAGAACAAAGTCAAATTAAAAATTCTCAAAATGCCTCTATTCTTCTTCTCCATTTTGCTCGTTTAGTACACTATTAGTACCCATTGCGCACTGTTATATTCTTGTATAACAATAATATATAAGGGAGTAAAAACTCCCTCATCATATATGTGTATGGTGGGCTTTGTTTTTTTTGCGTTTTTCGTGCTTTGAATGCTTTGGTTGATAGTTGTGTCAGTTTGTTGGTTGAGGCGTGCGAGAGGTGGCTTTATTTGCGTGGCAGGGTGTTTTGATTTCCGTGGGTTGCTGTTGGCTTTTTTCGATGGCGTTGTATGCGGCTGTCGGGGGGATGCGAAATAGAAATCGCCCCGCGGATTCCGTGTCGGGAATCGCGCGGGGCGATGGGCTTTTATGAGTTGTCTCGGGCTTTTAATCAGCCGTTGATTTCAACCATAGTTGCGATGAGGTCGAGCACCTTGTTGGAGTAGCCGATTTCGTTGTCGTACCACGAAACGACCTTGACGAAGGTGGGCGTGAGCTGGATGCCGGCCTTGGCGTCGAAGATGGAGGTGCGGGTGTCGCCGAGGAAGTCGCTGGAAACGACTGCGTCTTCGGTGTAGCCGAGGATGCCCTTGAGTTCGCCTTCGGAAGCTTCCTTCATAGCGGCGCAGATTTCGTCGTAGGTAGCGGCCTTGGCGAGGTTGACGGTGAGGTCAACAACGGATACGTCGAGGGTGGGGACACGCATCGACATGCCGGTGAGCTTGCCGTTGAGGGTGGGGATTACTTTGCCTACAGCCTTGGCAGCGCCGGTGCTGGAGGGGATGATGTTGCCGGAAGCGGCGCGGCCACCGCGCCAGTCCTTCATCGAGGGACCGTCAACGGTCTTCTGGGTAGCGGTAGTGGAGTGAACGGTGGTCATGAGGCCATCGAGGATGCCGAACTTGTCGTTGAGGACCTTGGCGATGGGAGCAAGGCAGTTGGTGGTGCAGGATGCGTTGGAAACGAACTGTGTGCCCTTGACGTAGGTCTTGTCGTTCACGCCGCAAACGAACATGGGGGTGTCGTCCTTGGAGGGAGCGGACATAACGACGTACTTGGCGCCGGCTTCGATGTGTGCCTGAGCTTTTTCCTTGGTGAGGAAGAGACCGGTGGATTCTACAACGTATTCAGCACCTACTGCGCCCCATGCGATTTCTGCGGGGTTCTTGCAGGCGGTAACGCGGATGTGCTTGCCGTTTACGATGAGTTCGCTCTTTTCCATGTCGTAGTCAACGGTGCCTTCGAACTGGCCGTGCATGGTGTCATACTTAAGCATGTAAGCCATGTAGTCTACGGGGAGAAGGTCGTTGATGGCAACTACTTCGATGTCGTTGCGCTTGGTGGAGGCACGGAAAACGAAACGTCCGATGCGACCAAAGCCATTGATACCAATCTTTGTCATGATTCGTGTGTTATTTAAAAAAACTTTGTTGTTTGTAAGTGTTTTATCTCAGTTCTTAGAGGCAAGGGAGCCTTCGCTCCTTTACCGCCTGCAAAATTAGTGAAAAATTTCCGTATTTCAAGAATTTGACGTAAAAAAAAGTATTAAATTTCACTATTCTATGCCAACGAGATAGGGCGCCGTGTCTTCGCCGCGGGCTGTGGTTCCCTGTCGCTTCGTGACGTGGAGGGCGGGTCTGCGGGCCTGCCGGGGCGTGTCAGTGCGCTCCCGGGTGGTTTCACCTGTTTATTTAATGTCTTCCCAGCTGACGTCTTCGATTTGATCTTCGGCTGCCGACGGGCGTGCGGAGGCTGAGCCGGCGGTGGCGCCGGTCTCGACGGTGATTTCTTCGAAGGCGACGTATTCGCCGACGTCAGGGTCGATTTTCTTTTTGCGGCGACCTGTCGGTGCCGGGGCGGGGCCGTTGTTTGTGGTCTCGCCGTAGCCCGCGGCCTGTCGGAAGCGGTTCATGGCTTCGTTCCAGTTGCGGCGCGCGCGCCACACGCCATAGCCGATTTTTACCAGCGGGACGATAATAAAGACAATTATGAAAACAAGGAGGATGAAAGCTATGATGCTCATTGTAGGGTATAATCAGGTGGGGGGGGAGGGGAGGCGCGCCGGGCAATGGCTCGACCGTAGAGGCGGCGGCGAATCGCTCAGGCGATATGGCGTCGGCGCGCGAATGAAATCAGAAAGTAGAGGAGGATGGTCCACATCAGACCGGACACGCCGTAGAAGGCAACAAAGAGGATCGCGGCGAGCAGAATGGCGTAGCGGCTGAAATTGTCGCGGAGGTCGAAGTTTTTGAATTTCAGCGAAAACATCGGGAAATTGCCTACCATCGCCGCCGACATTGCCATGATGACGAGCACGCAGACGGCGGTGCCGGGATAGCCGTAGGAGCGAATCCATGCTGTGGCGCCGATCCAGAAGATGGCGTTTGCCGGGATGGGGAGGCCGCGGAACGAGGTTGTCTGGCGGGTGTCGTTGTTGAATTTCGCGAGTCTGAGCGCTCCGAAAGGCACCAGCAGGAGCGCCGCGAAGCAGAGCGGCGCAGTGTTGTCGGCGGCATAGCCGAGCATGACGTTGAGGAGCATCATGGCCGGGGCGACGCCGAAGCTCACGAGGTCGGAGAGCGAGTCGAGGTCTTTGCCGAGGGGCGAGAACGATTTGAGCAGTCGTGCAGTCGCGCCGTCGCAGAAGTCGAATGCGGCTGCGGCGGCGATTGCAATCCAGCACCATTCGAGGCCTGTCAGGCTACCGATAACCTCCGTCGGGCGGAAGGCGAAATATATGGCCGCGCATCCCGCGAGGAGGTTGAGACACGTGACGGTGTTGGGGATGTATGATTTGATTTTGAATGCCATGTCAGTAGGACTTGTCTGTGGCTCCGGGCCGGGCGGGTCAGGGTTTGAGTCGGCCTACGACGGTGATTCCGCCGGTGGTTTTTTTGCCGATTTCAGTGCAGATTTCAGTTCCGAGGGGCAGATAGAGGTCGATTCGCGAGCCGAATTTGATAAATCCCATGTGGTCTTCGATGGAGGCTTCGACTCCCGGCTCGGCGTAGGTGACGATGCGCCGGGCCATCGCACCGGCAATCTGACGCATCAGCACGAGCTGGCCTCCGTGCGTGCGGATGACCACTGTCGACCGCTCGTTTTCGGCGCTGGATTTGGGCAGATAGGCCGCCATGAAGCGCCCGGGATGGTGGGCTGTGTATATGACCTCGCCGTTGACCGGAAACCAGTTGGCGTGGACGTTCAGCACACTCATAAACACCGACAGCTGAATACAGCGACATTTGAGATATTCGGGCTCGTAGACCTCTTCAAGCGCTACGACAGTGCCGTCGGCGCTCGACACGACTACGTTTTCCTGCGGGCCTTCGAAGTGACGGCGCGGCGAGCGGAAAAAATTGACGAGAAAAAAGTAGAACACACCTGAGGCGATGGATACAAACCAAGCTATGGGCAAGGGATGAATCCATAGCCACAGCGGCACGTTGATGATCAACAGCGCGACTGCGACAATGACAAGGATGTGAGTGCCTTCGTGGTGTATTTTTACTCTCATGGTTCTACAATAATAACGCAAATATACGTCATTATTTTGATTTAATCCCAATAAGGGCGTCTTTTTTTCAAATTTTTATTAAAAATCAGTATCGGCTCTCGCGCGGGGAGATGGCGTTGAGGGTTTTGTCGAGGCCGTCGCTGTCGATAAACGTGCTGACGGCGTAGTCGAGCTGCGGGGCCCACAGTTCTTCGAGCGTGTGGGCGTCCTCGTCGGCGAGGCGGCGTCCGCCGGCGCAACCCTGCCAGTCAAAGCCCGGGATGGCATCGGCGAGGAGGTCGCTTGTCAGCAGCGACGGATTGCGGGGGTCCATCATCAGGTTGGGGCGGAAGTCGACATACCACGACGTCGGCGCATCCGGCCCGTCGAAGCGATAGGGGTTTGAGATGATGAGGCCGCTCATAACTATCCCCTTGGGCATCCGCGGCGAGTTGCACACCACGAACGCGCGGTCGCCCATACGGGCCTCGCCGGAATCGGCGATTGACAGACGGAGCGTCAGCAGTTGCATCCGCGGGATGGCGCGGCGGAACTCGGGTGTCTTGAGGTCGGAAGTCGCCGGATTCCAGAGGAATACGAAGGTGCGTTGGCCGCGGGAGATGCCTGTGCCGGGATAAAGCGGTGGGTTGAAGGGGGGCTCGGGCGTGAATCTCGGCGACGCGGCCAGCATGGAGGCTATCTTCTCGTCGTCGACGGGCTCGTCGGCAACAAACTGCGCTTCGTCAATGAAGCGCCCGGGGATTTCGCCTGTGAGGCCTTCGAGGCATGCAAAAGGCACGAGGGCCAGCTGCTCGTTCGATTCCGTGTCGAAAAAGCTGATATAATCGCCGTATGCAATTAGCCGGGGAGGCGCTACGGTCTCCGTAGGAGCCCCCACGGGGAAGACACTCATCGTGAATATCCTTGCGTTGCGGGTACCGTCGGCGATTTCGGCCATCAGGCGCCGTGCGTCCTCTTCCGTAAAGTCGTTGTTTTCCAGCGCCTCGCGCTCGGTGGGGTCTTCGATGCGGCGCACCATGCATTTCCCCGAGGCCGTGCGCTCCGTCCCGGCAAATTCCCATTGCACTCCGACGGCATAGTCGAGCATGCGGCAGTAGGCCTTCATCCCCCGTTGCGAGGGGCGGCGAAGGGGGTAGAGCCCGAAGTCGGTCATCATCTTCGGCCCGAAGACAAAGGGGATGTTGAAACACTCCAGATATTCGGGCAGACGCCCATGGAATCCCTTCCCGACGGCGAAGATGTAGTCGGCCATCAGACACTGTTCGGTCCATTCGCGGGAAAAGAGCTTTACCCCGTCGGCCGGCCGGCAGTAGCATTCGACCCCGCGGCATTCCTCGCCGAATTCGCCCTCGTTGCCCGTATAATCGTGTAATTTAAGGCATACGCGGGCAAAAACCTCGTAGTCGGCGAGCGCTGCCGGTGTGGCCATAGCCACGTGGGCGGCGTTCGCGCGAGTGTGGACAAACACGCCCCGCAGGCCTTTGTCGCGGGCGCATACGAGGATGTCATCTCCGGAGGGAGGCGTCGTGTCATCGCCGGCCTCCCCGTCAGTGCCGGGAAAGTCCGGCGTCGCGTCCCGGAGGTCGCGGGCTACAACTCCGGCGTTCATGCCGGTGCACGCATCTTCTACGAGGGGTCCGGCCTCAAAGAATTCGGAGCATTCAAAATTTACTGACAGGATTGGCACGTTGGCGGCGGTTTGTGTTCTCGGGTGAGCTTATTTTGCAATCAGCAGGAAGTAGTTCTTCTTGCCCTTCTGGACGATGATGTAGCGGTCGTTGAGCAGCAGCGCGGCGGAAGCTTCGGCGTTCGGGTCGGTGAGCTTTTCTTTGTTCACCGACACACCGCCGCCCTGAACCATCTTGCGGAACTCGCCCTTCGAGGGGAATACGGCGGCTTTGTCGGTCAGGAGGTCGGCCATGCGGATACCCTCCTCGATGTCGCTGCGGCTCACCTCGAAGGTGGGAACGCCCTCGAATACGGCCAGAAGCGTGGCTTCGTCGATTTTGTGGAGGATGTCGCCGGCTTTGTTGCTGAAGAGAATCTGCGACGCCTCGACGGCGTTCTCATACTCTTCGGCCGAATGCACCATCGTCGTGATTTCCTTGGCAAGACGCTTCTGGAGCGGGCGCTGGCCCGGGTCGGCCTGCTGTTCGGCCACGAGGCTCTCGATTTCTTCGCGCGTAAGTTCGGTGAAAATCTTGATATACTTCTCGGCATCGGCGTCGGATACGTTGAGCCAGAACTGGTAGAACTTGTAAGGCGACGTGTAGCGCGGGTCGAGCCATACGTTGCCGCTCTCGGTCTTGCCGAACTTGCCGCCGTCGGCCTTCGTAATCAGCGGGCACGTCAGGGCGTAGGCTTCGCCCCCGAGGGTGCGCCGGATAAGCTCGGTGCCGGTGGTGATATTGCCCCACTGGTCTGAGCCGCCGAGCTGAAGCTTGCAGTTCTTGTCGCGGAAAAGAGTCAGGAAGTCGTAGCCCTGAACGAGCTGATACGAAAACTCCGTGAACGACATACCCTGCTGGCTTTCGCCCGAAAGGCGCTTCTTCACCGAGTCCTTGGCCATCATGTAGTTGACGGTGATGTGCTTGCCGACGTCGCGGATGAAGTCGAGAAACGAGAAGTTCTTCATCCAGTCGTAGTTGTTGACCATCTCGGCGGCGTTGGGCGCGTCGGAGTCGAAGTCGAGAAACTTCGACAGCTGGGCCTTGATGGCCTCCTGATTGTGGCGGAGCGTATTCTCGTCAAGGAGTTTGCGCTCCTGACTCTTCATCGAGGGGTCGCCGATCATGCCCGTGGCCCCTCCGACGAGGGCTATGGGCTTGTGGCCCGCGCGCTGGAAGTGTTTGAGCATCATCACCCCGACGAGGTGGCCGATATGGAGTGAGTCGGCCGTCGGGTCGATACCCAGATAGGCCGTTGTCATTTCTTTTTTGAGTTGTTCGTCAGTGCCGGGCATGACTGTGTGGATCATGCCTCGCCAAGTGAGTTCTTCAATAAAATCCATTTGACTGCTGTTGTATGTGTTTTAAGCCGCAATCACCGCGGCAAACGTTTAGAATTCGGTAAATGCGAGCGGAAGGAGGCTGCGGACGGAAGGCACGCGGTAGACGCAGTCGCGCCCGGCGAGGAGCACGGGCACGTCCTTTCCGGCGAGCACCTCGTATTCGAGGAGGGCCTGCCGGCAGGCCCCGCAGGGCGCCGTGGGGAGCGGCGTGAACTCGCCGTCGGTCCCGCGGGCCGCGATGGCTATGCTCTCGAAGCGCGCCTCGGGGTAGCGGGAGTGGGCGTAAAAACAGGCCGAACGCTCGGCGCACGTCCCCGAAGGATATGCCACGTTCTCCTGATTGGAGCCCTCGACAATCTCGCCGTTGCTCAGGCGGATAGCCGCCCCGACGCAGAAGCGGCTGTAAGGCGCATACGAGCGCTCCGTGGCCGCGCAGGCGGCCTCGACAAGGCGCGATTCATCGGCGGAAAGCTCTCCGTAAGCGAGGCTTTCGACGCGAAGGGTGAGGTCAATTTCTTTCATAGCACCACAAAATTACGACTTTTGCCTCTAAAATAAAAAAATATAGCCCGAAAATTTTCATAATTGAGGAAATAACACTACTTTTGCAGTTCGGAAGGCGGCTTTTGTCGCCGACACTTGAACTGATAAACAACAAAAATCAACTATAAAATGGAAAATACCGCTCCTCAGGCACCTCAGAACGAAATGCCCGAAGAATTCATGAACGGCGGCGACAAGAAGCGCCGAACCATGCTCACCCTCACCGTAATCCTGCTCGTCTGCGCTATTGCAGCATGCATCTGGGTCTTCGTGCATCAGAACGGCACCGCCAAGGCTGACGAAAAAATCGCCCTCGCCGACATCGAACAGAACGACTCCGTTGCAACCACCCTCTACGCCGAAGCCGCAAAGGCCGGCTACAAGAGCGGCAACCGCGCGAAAGTCGAGATGGGCATCCGTCTCTTCCGTCAGGGAAAATATGAGGAAGCCATCAAATATCTCGACGACGCAAGCATCGACGACAACATAGTTGCCGCAGGTGTCGAAGCTCTCAAAGGCGACTGCTACGTTAATCTTCAGCAACTCGACAAGGCGCTCGGTTGCTACGACGACGCTATCAGCGAAGCCGACGAGAACCCCCAGATTGTTCCCCTCATGCTCATAAAGAAGGCGAACATCTTCCGCGAGCAGAAAAACTACGCCGCCGAAGCTAAGGCCTACAAGGCTATCCTCGACGACTACCCCCGCTACGCTCAGGGCTCGCAGACCGACATCCGCAAGTACTACGAGCGCGCCGAGGCTCAGGCTGAAAAGTAAGCCGGCGACGCCCCGCGCCATAATCTACGACTACACATCTCATTATCGAGGGGCGTGCTCCGTTGCACGCCCCTCTTTTGTTTTTTACGGACAAATACCCCGAATATGACTTTTTCTGAACGCATACGCGCCGTGAAGCCCTCGCGCTGGCTGAGATTCGCCATCGTCTCCATCATCTTCTTCCTTTGGGTGGCTTGGCTCGGAAACCCGTGGGTCGCTCTCGCGTGGCTGCTCCTGTTCGACATATACATCACCGGATACATCCCGTTCACGGCTTGGAAGAAAAGCAAAAACAAGACTTTCAAATCAGTGATGAGCTGGGTCGACGCAATCGTTTACGCCCTTATCCTCGTATATTTCGTTTTCGCATTCATCGGCCAGAACTACCAGATTCCGTCAAGCTCCCTTGAAAAAACGCTCCTTACAGGCGACTACCTGTGGGTAAACAAATTTGTCTACGGCCCGAGAGTGCCCATGACCCCCGTGCACTTCCCCTTGACCCACAATCGCCTCCCCGTCCTCAACTGCAACAGCTATCTCGACAGCCCCTCGCTTGAATACCACCGCCTCAAAGGCCTCCGCAGCGTCGAGCGTGGCGACATCGTCGTGTTCAACTTCCCCGCCGGCGACACCGTGACGACCCGATTCGAAGACTCTCCCGAGTATTACGACGCCCTCGTCCGAAAATACGGCCGCGAGGCCATCAAAGCCAATCCGCAGACCTTCGGCGAAGTCATATATCGCCCCGTCGACCGCCGCCAGAACTTCGTCAAGCGTGCCGTCGGGCTGCCCGGCGAGCGACTCCGCATCTCGGGCGACACGATATACGTCGACGGCAAGCCCCTCGAATTCCCGAAGGACGTCCAGTTCAACTACCTCGTTGCCACAAGCCGCAGTCTCGACGAAGAAACGGCCCGGCGCTACGACATCACTCCCTCCGACGTCTACCCCGTTCGCGGCGACATGAGCGCTCAGGCCGCCGGAATATTCGGCCCTGACGCCCCCGCAGACTCCCACTTCTATATCATGCCCCTCACGGCCGGAGCTATCAGCCGGATGAGCGACGACGGCGTCCTGAGCGCATACGTCAAATACAACGACCTCACGGCCACGGCATATCCGCAGACCAACGACTACATCTTCCCCGAAGGCCCCGGCGCCGAGTGGACGCTCTCCAACTACGGCGGCCCCCTCGGCATACTTATCCCCGCAAAGGGCCTTACCGTGCCTCTCACCCGCGAAAACTGGCTCACATACCACCGCGCCATCCGCAACTACGAAGGCCACACCGACGCACACTGGGACGACGAAGCCGCATGCGCCGTCATCGACGGCAAGCCCGCCGAAACATACACCTTCGGCATGGACTATTACTTCATGATGGGCGACAACCGCGACAACTCGCAGGACTCACGATTCTGGGGTTTCGTGCCTGAAGACCACATCGTCGGCACTCCCATCCTCGTCCTCGCATCCTTCGACCGCGACCGCGGTCTCTTCGACGGCAAAATCCGCTGGAACCGAATCCTCCGCGACGCAAACCCCGACAAATAACCCCCGCCTCCGGCATCACAGCATGGCTCACCTCGGCATGACCCACCCGCTCGCAATCCGTCAGGGCGCCGCCGCGCTCGCCCCGAGACTGTTCGGCTCCGTGGGGTGGTATGCCGCGCTCGCCTCGTATCCGCAGGCGGCGATGGACTTCTCGATGCGCTATGACAAGCGCCTCAAATCAACCCATCGCTTCGCCATCGCCGACCACGGCAAAGTCCGCGAACTGACCATCCCCGTGAGCCGTCCCGAAGGCGCATTCGCCTCCGGGCGCCTCGCATGGTCCGGCATACTCCTCAGCCCCCACGGGCGCTGGTGGGAAACAATCCCTACTGCGCTCGAAAGCGCATACGGGCGCACGCCGTTCTATCAATATTACGCTCCGAAATTCGCCCCGCTCTATCGAGAACCCGCCCCCGGCGCGCTCCTGAGCGAATTCCTTGTCGAAGCGGATACCATCGTTCGCGCAATCCTCGGTCTTCCTCAGGCCGCTGACCTCGACCTCCCGCCCGACGCCGCCGACCTGCGCGCCATTCCGGCCGACGCCCCGGGGCCGCAGGCATACTGGCAGGTGCAAGGCTCCCCCTTCATCCCCGGACTAAGCATCCTCGACCTCATTTTTAACCAAGGCCCGGAATCTCCGCTATACCTTAAATACTGAAAAGCTCCCGAATGAAACATCTTCTCTCTGCCGCGCTGACAATTGCGGCCATCCTCTCAGCCTCGGCATACACGCCCAAAGTTGTTGCTCACCGCGGTCACTGGCGCGCCGAAGGCTCCGCCCAGAACTCAATCCGCGCGCTCGTGAAAGCCGACTCCGTCGGTTGCGATGCCGTCGAACTCGACGTATGGATTGACGCCGACGGAACGATGTGGGTCAACCACAACAAAGACATAAACGGCCTTGTCATCGAAACATCGCGTACGGCCGACGTCGCTCCTCAAAAGCTCGCAAACGGCGAGCCGATTCCCACGCTCGACCGCTTCCTCGACACCGCCGCCACGCTGCGCCCCGATATAGTCCTTGAAGTCAAACCTCATGCCGACTCCTTGCGCGAAGACCGCGCCGTCGACGAAGCCATAGCCGTGGTCAACGCCAAAGGCCTCGCCCCGCGGACGACCTATATCACCTTCTCGCGCCGAGCCTTCGACCGCCTCGTAGCCCGGAGCGGTTGCCCCGTGCAATTCCTCTCGGCCACCGAGCCGGCTCTTCTGAAACAGATCGGAGGCTCCGCCGCCGACTACAATATTATCCACTTCCGCCGCCATGACGGATGGATCGACGAACTCCATGCCCTCGGACTCGGCGTCAACGTCTGGACCGTCGACAAGCCCGAAGACCTCGAATGGTGCATCAGGCAGGGTGTTGACTTCATCACGACAAACGAGCCCGAACTCACCATAAAACTCATCGGCGAGACCCCGCGCTGACCCTTCCGCCCACACTCCGCTCTCTCTATGGACTCTTCTGAAAACACAGCCGCCCGCGCCCGAGAGCTTGTATCGGTGCTCATGCCGTGCTACAACGAGGAGGCGAATATCCCGCGCCTCGCCGAGCGCCTCGGCGCGGTCATGGACGCCTTTCCGGCCTACGAATGGGAAGCCATCTTGGTCAACGACGGAAGCACCGACGCAAGCCTCGTCGAAATGCGCCGTCTGCATGCCGCCGACCCGCGCTTCCGCTACATCGACCTCTCGCGCAACTTCGGAAAGGAAACCGCCATGCTTGCAGGTATGGACCACGCCCGCGGCGACTGCCTCATTATAATGGATAGCGACCTCCAGCATCCCCCGGAGATTATACCCGAAATGCTCGCCCTGTGGGAGGACGGATACGATGACGTTTATGCCAAACGCCGCACACGCGGAAAAGAACCGTGGTTGCGTAAAAAACTCTCGCTCGCATACTACTCCCTCCTCCAGACCACCACGCGCATACCCGTCCTGCAGAACTGCGGCGACTTCCGCCTCCTCGACCGCATGGTCGTCGATGCCCTCTGCGCAATGCGCGAGACCCAGCGATACACCAAGGGCCTGTATTGTCAGGCCGGATTCCGAAAAAAAGAAGTCATCTTCGATCAGGACGACCGCCTTGCCGGCACGTCGTCCATGTCGGCCCTCAGACTCGTAAGCCTCGCCCTCGAAGGCATAACATCCTACACAACCGCCCCGCTGAGGCTCGCTTCCGTATTCGGATTCATCGTTTCCATCGTCGCATTCGTCTACATGGCCTACGTCATGGTCAAGGCAATCGCCGTCGGCGACCCCGTCGCCGGATTTCCCTCGCTGATGTGCGTCATCCTCTTCCTCGGCGGAGTCCAGCTGATATGTCTCGGCATCATCGGCGAATACCTCGGGCGCATTTTTATCGAAAGCAAGCGCCGCCCCCCATACTTCGTCCGCGAAGCCGACGGCCGGAAATCCCGTAGAAATACTCCCGGAGAATGAGTCCGACGCTCCGAGCGGCGTCCCGGACCGATATCCCGGAAATAATGCTGATTCTCGCCCAAGGACGCGAGGCTCAGCGCAGGCAGGGCTTCACGCAGTGGGCCGACGCTTATCCTCCACAGCAGGCCGTGGAGACCGACATCCGCCTTGGCCGAGGCTATCTGTTCGAAGTCAGCGGCGTGGTTGCGGCTTATGTGGCCCTCGCTTGCGAAGATTCCGAATACGAGCGATTGTCGGCGATATGGCATCATCAAGGTCCCTACGGCACTATTCACCGCTTGGCTATTGCCGACGGCTTCCGTGGCCGGGGACTCGCCGCCTCAGTCTTGGCCTTGGCCGAAGACCGTCTCAAGAGCTTGGGCGTAAGTTCCGTGCGTGTTGACACCGGCGAAGAAAACGCCGTCATGCAGCGGGTCCTCACCCGTGCACAATACGTCAGCCGCGGCCTGCACGCATTCGTTTGGGGTCCGCGCATCGCCTTCGAAAAGCCCTTGTGACAACCCGTTTTCACCATCATCTCGGGCGGTATTCGATAATTGTGCTTGGATTGCAATTCCGTTGTGCCGTAAAATAGTCATGGCCTTTACAGCGCAGGCCGACTGTGTGCGCTTCTCAAGAAAAAGACCGTTGCGGCGTAGATTGCTTCGCGCGATATATCACAACGGCGTCCATGCTCTCGCACGGACGCCGTCGCAATTCTTAATCGTGTGTTTTCTCTTATACAATGGTTCGGTAAAATTTGAGGTTGAACAGTCAGGCTTAAGCCGCTAATTGAGCCAACCTTTGGTTTATTTTCTGAATTATTTTGAGATGCGGGGATTTTCCGTAAGTCGAAATA
>CAJUCQ010000061.1 GCA_910584905.1 uncultured Muribaculaceae bacterium | reverse complement strand
CTTCAAGATGGACTCGAACCAACGACCCTCTGATTAACAGTCAGATGCTCTAACCGACTGAGCTATTGAAGCAGTTATTTTTATGCTTGCATCGGCCTTTCCGGCTTTTGCGATGCAAAATTAGCACATATTTTTGAACTATGCAAATAAATCCCAAGAAATTTTCAAAAAAATCCTCCCGACACCTTTATAAGGTTGTGGGAGGACAATGGATTCGTGCTCTTTGCGATGTCGCAGAAGCCGGAATGCGAAGATATTACTTCTTCACGCGGCGTTCTTTGATGCGGGCCTTCTTGCCCGTGAGGGCGCGGAGGTAGTAGAGCTTGGCGCGACGCACCTTACCGTACTTGTTGATGGTGATGGAATCGATGAAGGGCGATTCGATGGGGAAGATACGTTCTACACCGATATTGTCGCTCATCTTGCGGACGGTGAAGCGCTTCTTGTTGCCTTCGCCGCTGATGCGGATTACAACGCCGCGGTACTGCTGGATACGCTCTTTGTTGCCTTCTTTGATTCGGTAAGCTACGGTGATGGTGTCGCCGGGGCCGAATTCGGGGTGCTGTTTGCCCGTGGCAAATGCCTCTTCGGCAATTTTAATCAGATCCATTTTCTTGTCTGTGAGTTTATTTGTTAACACTCCGCAACATTCGCAGGCTGCACGTCCTGCCAGAGGTTACGCTTTTCGGCCGCAAAGTTACTGCTTTTTTTTGACCCGGCAAAATATTTTCACCACAAGTTGAACCGATAACCCACTGCGGCTTCACCCGAAAGCACCCCGCCCGCATAGAACGTCTGCTTGTCTGTGATGATAGCCGCGTCAAAACGCGTCGTTACTCCCGCAAACCACCGGTCGTGATTCCACACAACCGACAGCTTGAACCGATTGTAAAGCGACATCGAATACTTTCGGTATTCATCATTGAGATAACCCTTGCGCAACCCAACGATAGGTGTCTCGCTAACCCCGAGTAGCCATCCCCGGTGAAAAACCCAATTGTAGCCGTACCCGAACCGTATCGCATAATTGCTCGTATCAACCTTGTAGCGATAACCGTTCCACCAATCCGGCAACTGCTCGAGCATAAACTGAGGCAAACTCGAAAAATCAAAGTCAAGCTTTTGCGAATAAATCGAAAAACCCGCGCACCACGAGCCCTGACTCCGTTGCTGAATCTTGCTGTAATTGAAAGCCGCAGCCTCCGAATAACGCTTGTTATTGAAAAAATAATATGCGTCCAGCCCCCAGCTCTCGTTATTGATGCCGTTAAACGGCAGATTCGGATTGTAGTCCCCGAACTTTGTCATTTTTGCCCCTACGTCATTTTTCGACATATAAGCCTCCGCCGAAAATAACGCGCAGTTGAACCCGAAGCGAAAACGCTGGCGCGAACGGTCCGGACCCCCGAACAACTTGCTGAAATTTATATCATAACCAACCGACACGGCAAGATACGTCAGATAAAGACCCATCGACGTCGACGCATCCGAATTCATATAGATACTGTTCCCTCCCGGAATGCGGAAGTTATAGACATCCATCCACGAATCGGCTGTTATCTTGCCGTTGAACTTATACCCCGTACCCTTCACATACGTCGAATCATACGTATTGAAAAACTTATCCCCCCAACGGTAAACACCGATGCAGAACCGGGGAAACTTTCCCCATTCCGCAATCGAATCGAGCGCGAAAGACACAGCGCCGCTCTCTTGCATCCCGGCAAAGAGCATGATGATACTTAGTAATAATATTCGTAACCGACCTCTCATCCTTTATATTGTACCTGTCGATAATGTGATTCGACTGCAAAATTAAGAAAAAAACACCACATTTCCCCGCCGCGCCCTCCTAAATAGCGAAATATTTAGTAACTTTGCAGACATTCAGACTAATTCCACTCATCACTTATATTATATGCAGGAAAAAATCATAATCTTGGATTTCGGATCCCAGACAACCCAGCTCATAGCCCGGCGCGTCCGCGAACTGAACATCTACTGCGAGATTATCCCCTACAACAAATTCCCCTTCGGCGACGAAGAAGGCATCATCGGCGTAATCCTCTCCGGAAGCCCGCTGAGCGTTTACGACAAAGACGCATTCCGCGTCGACATCACCCGCCTTGCCGCTGCATACCCCCTGCTCGGCATATGCTACGGCGCCCAGCTCATGGCCTACACCCTCGGCGGAAACGTCGAGCCCGCCCCAACTCGTGAATACGGCCGCGCATGCCTCGCCGAAGTCGATTCCGACGACCTCCTCTTCAAAGGCATAGACGCCGGTGCTCAGGTCTGGATGAGCCACGGCGACACAATCACCGCACTCCCCGACGACTTCAAAGTCCTCGCTTCAACCCCCGAAGTCCGCTTCGCCGCATTCCGCTCGACAACCCGCCGCATGTGGGGCGTGCAGTTCCACCCCGAAGTATTCCACAGCACCTGCGGCATGGACCTCCTCCGTAACTTCGCCGTCTCAATCTGCGGCGCACATTGCACGTGGAGCGCCGAAAGCTTCATCGACTCGACCGTCGACGAACTCCGCCGTCAGCTCGGCAACGACAAAGTGGTCCTCGGCCTCAGCGGAGGCGTCGACTCTTCAGTTGCCGCCGTACTCCTCAACCGCGCCATCGGCTCACGCCTCACCTGCATTTTCGTCGACCACGGAATGCTCCGTAAAGACGAATTCACATCCGTCCTCCGCGACTACGAATGCCTCGGCCTCAACGTCGTCGGCGTCGACGCCTCGGCCCGCTTCTTCAAAGACCTCGAAGGTGTGACCGACCCCGAAAAAAAACGCAAGATTATAGGCGCCGACTTCATTAAAGTGTTCGACGAAGAAGCGCATAAAATCGAAGACGTCCGCTGGCTCGCCCAAGGAACCATATATCCCGACTGCATCGAATCCCTCTCTATCACCGGTACAGTCATCAAAAGCCACCACAACGTCGGCGGACTCCCCGAAAAAATGAACCTCCGCCTTTGCGAACCCCTACGCCTCCTCTTCAAAGACGAAGTCCGAGCCGTCGGCCGCGCCCTCGGCATGCCCGAACACCTCATCTCCCGCCACCCCTTCCCCGGCCCCGGACTCGCAGTACGCATCCTCGGCGATATCACTCCCGAAAAAGTCCGCATCCTTCAGGAAGCCGACCACATATTCATCCAAGGACTCCGCGACAGCGGCCTCTACGACAAAGTATGGCAGGCTGGCGTAATCCTCCTGCCCGTCCAAAGCGTAGGCGTAATGGGCGACGAACGGACCTACGAACGCGCCGTTGCCCTCCGTGCTGTCACCTCCACCGACGCTATGACCGCCGACTGGGCGCACCTCCCCTACGAATTTCTCGCCGGCGTCAGCAACGAAATCATCCGCAAAGTCCGCGGCGTCAACCGCGTCTGCTACGACATCTCCTCAAAACCGCCGGCAACAATCGAGTGGGAATAACCCCCCGCCACCGAGCCGCAAAAACCGTTAAAAACTCCGGGACGCACTCACATCGAGCGCATCCCGGAGTTTTTTTAATTACAAAATCATAGCGCAGGGGTTAACCTTGGTTAAAATGTTAAGTTAAACACCCGCCTCCCTCAAACCATTACAACCCGCGGGCGTTTTACTCTCAGACGTCTGAAACAGCGGCGCCCGTCGCTGCGGATATATTCCTTCAACTAAAAAAAAACACACACGATGGCTACGACTACCCACCAACCGATTGTGCAGGAACTCCTCGACATGATTCAGAAAAACGGTTGGCAAGATAAATTTCAGCAGGCTTTTGAAAAAGCCAAGTCCTACGACGCAGTCGAGATGGACGAACTCAACTCCCTCGAAGACTACTACAACTGGCTCGACGCACAGCTCACATGGGTCCCCGTCGAAAACCAGCCCGGCAAGATTGTCTATAAACACGTATGCCTCTTCTACTTCATCCTCGATCAAGAACCCGTGAAGAGCCTTCAGAACGCCGTCATGCCCCATGACCCCGCCGAACCCCTCACGCCCCTTTCCCTCTGGATGCGCAGATACATTCAGGAATTCGGAAAATGGATGGACCGCCCCGAATCCCTTACCCCCGAGGCCGTGCAGTCATACTACGACTCCCCCGCATACAACATGGACTCCTACATCCAGCCTCACGGCGGATGGAAGACCTTCAACGAATTCTTCGCCCGCCACTTCAAACCCGGCACTCACCCAATCGCAGCCATCGACGACAGCCGCATAATCACATCCCCGGCCGACTCGACATTCGGCGGACAATGGGAAGTCAGCGAAAACTCCGAAGTCGACATCAAGGGCATACGATGGAAGATTCAGGAACTCCTCGCCGACTGCCCCTACAAAGACCGTTTCAACGGCGGACAGTGGATGCACGCATTCCTTAACACCACCGACTACCACCGCCAGCACGCTCCCGTCGCCGGACGCGTCCTTGAATCACGCTTCATTCAGGGCACAGTCTACCTCGAAGTCGTCGCCGACAAAGACGAAGCTGTCCCCGACGGGCGCAACCACGTCAAGATGATTCGCCACCTCGACGCCCCCGACAGCCCCGGCTACGAATTCATGCAGTGCCGCGGACTCATCGTCATCGACAGCCCCATCGGACTCGTCGCTGTCCTCCCGATGGGCATGGCTCAGGTTTCATCCGTCGTCCTCACCGCCGAGGTCGGTAAAGTCCTCCACAAAGGCGAAGAAATATCATACTTCCAGTTCGGCGGTTCCGATATCGTCATGGTATTCGAAGCGTCCAGCAACGTCAGCTTCACCGCTCAGCCCGGCATACACTACAAAGTCGGCACAAAGCTCGCCGAAGCCTATCCCGTCGTATATCCCGCACGCTGATTCAAACCACGCACAAGCGGAAAACGCACCCCTCGCGGAGACTCTTTGGCAACGCCTCCGCGACGTGCATAAAATCCTGCATCCGGGGGCCGACGCCGGTTTTATCCACCGGAATCGGCCCCTTGACATTTGTATAACCCAAAATTCAACACCGCTATGGCTACCGAAAACACCGCCCCGTCAGCCCCCGTGCAGGACCCCGCTAATGGAGCTATAAAAGAAATCACGCCCCACAACCACCCGAAGGGCGGCGTCAGGCAAATATCCATGATGGCAATGGCCATCATGATTGTAACCACAATCGTCAGCATGCGTGGACTCGCTTCGCAGGCCGAATTCGGATTCACATCCATTTTCTACTACGTTTTCGCCGCGCTCGTCTTCCTCGTCCCCTACGCCCTCGTTTGCGCCGAACTCGCTTCTACATACACCCACTCCGGCGGCGTATTCCGATGGGTCTCCGAAGCATTCGGCACTCGACTCGGGTGGCTCAGTATGTACCTCGACTGGCAGATGGTCGTGATATGGTTCCCCGCCGTACTGATGTTCGGAGCCGTTTCGCTCGCATACGTATTCTGGCCCGAAGCTTTCGACGCGCACCTCGCCGCTAACCGCCTCTACACCCTCCTCATTGTCCTCGGTGTCTATTGGATATGCACATTCAACACATTCCGTGGAATGAAGTACGCAAATAAACTCAGCACTCTCGGCGGTCTCTGCGGCACAATCATCCCCGCCGCCGTCCTCATCGTTATGGGCGTCGTTTACCTCATTCTCGGTAAAACCGTCTACCTCCCCCTCCACAACTCTTTCTGGCCCGATTTCTCTCACTTCAGCACCATAGTCCTCGCCGCAAGCATATTCCTCTTTTATGCCGGAATGGAGATTCAGGCTGTTCAGGTGCCCGCGATGAAAAACCCCTCGAAAAACTTCCCTAAATCAGTATTCATCGCCGCGCTCATCATCCTCGCTATTTTCATCCTCGGAACTCTCGCTATCGGTGTCGTCATCCCCGAAAGCAAAATCAACCTCCTCCAAAGCCTCCTCGTCGCTTACGACGACCTTTGGGCTTCAATCGGTGCGCCTTGGCTCGGAAACATTATGGCCGTCCTGATCACATTCGGCGTCCTCGGACAAGTCAGCGTCGTAATCGCCGGACCTTCCACCGGCATTCTCGCCGTCGGTAAAGCCGGATACCTTCCCAAAACCCTGCAACACACAAACAAAAACGGCATCCAGACCACAATCCTCTACGTTCAGGCCGCAATCGTGACTCTCCTCTCGCTCGTCCTCGTACTCCTCCCGTCTGTCGAATCCGCATACCAGATTCTTAGCCAGATGTCCACAATCATATACCTCATAATGGTTGTGATAATCTACTGCGCATTCGTCCGCCTGCGCCGCACGGCCCCTGACAAGGCCCGCGGATTCAAAGTCCCCGGAGGCGAATTCGGCAAATGGCTCGTGACGATAGTAGGCGTAGCCGGAGCAGTCGTCGCCGGCGTCCTCAGCTTCGTGCCCCCGTCGCAGATCAAGACCGGCAGCCCCGTCGTTTACGTCGGTGTACTCATCATAGGCGTCGTGGTATTCATCGCAATCCCCCTTATTGTTTACGCCAAGCGCAAAAAATCATGGCGCGACCCCGGTGCTTCATTCTATCCCTTCGATTGGCAGATTGAAGGCCGAAAGCCATCCGAAGTCTCCCGCTGGCCGAAAGGTTATCAGCCCTCTGATCAGGAGATACAGGCCGCATACGATAAGGAAAACGCCTCCGCCATTCAAAACTCGGATTCCCTGAAACGATAAATACCCTCGAGCGATGATTAAAATACCCACCGGAAAAGGATCGATCACATTGCCGGCCCTGCTGGCGATATGGTCGGTCTCGCTGGTGGTCAACCTTCCCGGGCTGGCCGTCAGCCCCATGCTCGGAAACCTCGACAAAATATTCCCCTCAGCCTCCGACCTCGAGATTCAGCTCCTGACGGTCCTTCCCAATCTCCTCATTATTCCCTTTGTCCTCTTCTCGGGAAAACTCTCCGAGTCACGCGACAAAGTCCGGATCGTTGTCGTTGGCCTCGCCATATATCTTGCCGCAGGCATCCTCTACTTCTTCGCCCGCTCGATGGTAGCGCTGATTGCCGTCAGTTGCCTCCTCGGTTGCGGTTGCGGTCTCGTCATCCCCCTCGCCGCAGGGCTTATCGCCGACACTTTCGTCGGAAAATACCGCATGCAGCAGCTCGGAATTAAAAGCGGAATATCAAACATGGCCCTCGTCGTCGCAACATTCGTCGTCGGATGGCTCAACCGCGGAAACTGGCACTTGCCTTTCCTCGTTTACCTCATTCCCGCCCTCCCGCTCGCATTGATGATTTTCGTCCGAAACAACAACCCCGTCGCCCCGGCGAAAATGAACTCAATGCCCCCCAGAGCCGCATCCCCGAAAGCCCTCGACATCACCGGACAAGACTCCCCGGCCGACACTGCCACCGTTCGGGGCGGATTCATTATCGGTCGGATGGCCGGACTCATAGGCCTCTATGCCTTCACCACATTCGCCGTCTGCATCATATCCTACTACCTCCCCTTCCTCATTCAGGAAGACCGCCTCAGCAGTAGCGTCACCGGCACTGCCACATCCCTCTTCTACCTCGCAGTCTTTCTCCCCGGATTCTTCCTCCCTTGGGTCATTAAAGTGTTCAGGCGGCAGACATCACTCCTCGCCGCCCTTTCAATCGCCGGCGGACTCCTCCTGATGGCCCTCGCGCGCGACTATTGGCTCCTTTACGTCGCAGCGCTCCTCATGGGATTCGGCTACGGCGTATTCCAGCCGATTATTTACGACAAAGCGACATACACCGTCACCGACGGACGAAAATCCACTCTCGCCCTTGCGATAGTCCTCTCCGTCAACTACATCGGAATCACCGTCACCCCGTTCATAATCGACTGCGCACGCCATATTTTCCACACTCAAAGCAATCACTTCCCCTTTATTTTCAACTTCTTCCTAACCCTGCTCTTCGCGGTTGTGGTTATTCTCAAACGAAAATCATTCACTTTCCGTATGAGCGAACAATACCTTTGAAATCGTATGAAAACAACAGCTCTAATCCTGTCATGCGCCGCTCTTGCATCCCCCGTGGCCCTGAGAGCGCAAAACCATCCCACAGTCCCCGACGAAGGCGACGTAAAAATCGTCTTCAACGCCGGTGAACCCGATCAGGAAGTCTACGACGCCTTCATCGAAAACGCCCCCAAGAGATTCAACGAACCCGGAGCACCGCGCTTCGCCATAAAAGGAAAAAACAACATATTCTATCTCGGCATCGGCGGATACATCAAAGGCGTGGGGCTATTCGACTGGGGCGACCCTATCGACAGCCCTAACGACTTTACCACCGCCGAAATCCCCTTCGACCCCCCCGAAGGCAACGGCGGAAAACTTCAAGGCTCATTCGGCCAAAGCCGCGTGTTCATCAACTTCGTTGCCCTCCCCGGCACCGCAAATAAAATCGGCGCATACATCAGCGGAAAATTCACCGGCTCCGGCGGAAACGTATTCGTCCTCAACCACGCATATATCACATACCGCGGATTCACCGTAGGACACACTTCCTCGCTCTTCGAGGACGGTGCCGCCGCTCCTCCCACTATCGACGCCGAAGGCCCCTGCGGACTCGTAGGCGCCACAAACAACCTCATCAGCTATCAACACTCTTTCAGCCCTGCATTCAAAGCCGGCATCAGCGTCGAGCTCCCGTCCCCGAGCATAACCACCGGCCTTGCCACACGCACCGTATCCCAGCGCATCCCCGACATCCCCGCCTACATCCAGTACAGCTGGGACAAAGGTTCAAGCTGGCTCAGATTCTCCGCAATAATGCGCAACACGCAGTATCGCGACATCCCGCAGTCCAAAAACCGCAACTCTACCGGCTGGGGCATTAAACTCAGCGGAAGTGCCGCCCTCGGAGCGACGCCCCTCACCGCATATTATCAGGCCGCTTACGGAAAAGGAATCGGAGGATACATCCAAGACCTCTCGGGGCTCGGTCTCGACCTTGCCCCCGACCGCGAAGACCCCGCGCGCCTGTCCGAAGTCAAAGCGTGGGGCGCATACGCCGGCCTCCAGTACATATTCTCCCCAAAACTCTTCGCATCCGTATCATACAGTCAGGACCGCGCATATACCCCGCGATACACCGGAGGCGACACCCCGTGGTCCTCTCAGTATAAATACGCGCAATACGCCTGCGCAAACATATTCTACACAATCCTCCCCGGACTCCAATGCGGCATAGAATACCTCTACGGACGCCGAGTCGACAACGACGGAGCTTCACGCCACGACAACCGCATAAACACAATGCTCCAATTCAACTTCTGACCCCGCCGAAAACCACACCGACGCGATTGATTGCCCCGCGCTTGCGGGCGATTAATCGCGTCCGCCGGGCCTCATTGCCCCGGTGACACATCACCGAGGTCAACAAGGTGATGAAGAATAGCAAAAATCGTCAGACCCGCCGCCGAGTGAATACCGAGCTTGGCGCAGATATTCCGCCGATGAGTCGTCACCGTGTTCACCGACAGACAAAGACGGTCGGCGATTTCCTTATTGGCAAGCCCCTTGGCCACACCCGCTATTATATCCTTTTCGCGCTTGCTCAGGCGCGCTGTAAGAGCATCTCCTCCATCGCCCCCGGCATTGCTTGAATCCTCATGAACTCCGCACCGCGAACGCAGACTGTCCTCAAGCCGCTCGACTGCCGGAACAAAAAGACTCCGCTCAATCTCGAAGTGCGACAAAAAATCCTTCTCGCACACAATGATATCAAAGAGCACACTGCTCAGACGCGTGTTATCCCGTTGATTATAATGGCAGATAAACACATCCTTTAGGTCCTGAAGCTTTGTCGCCATATGACCGTGATTAACCGAAAAATCCGAGATACTGAAATTATCATCAATCCGACCCTGCATAAGCCCCTCCACATAACCGAAGATTACCTCATTTTCATGAGCCATATGCTTCTGCACCTCATCGACGTAATCATCGTAAAACTTTATTAGCTGGAAAGCAACCTCATTGGTCTCCGAATAATTTATCGCATCTATAAGCTTATGGCGGATTTGAGGAAGCGTATAATCCAAAAACGTACTGTGCGCACGCTTGAGATAATCAATCATACTCGAAAGAGATATGTCAAAATCGCCGTAATCATTATCGCTCAAAAGATTACATACCGCAAGAAAAGTATCCATATCCACTTCGTTCGCCGCGCAAACATCCCTCACCGTCCCCTCGCCGAACCCGAATGCTATGTTGAACCTGCTTATAGCCATAAGCAGAAGATTATTATCCCTGATCAGTTGCCTCATCGTATGGTGAGGCTTATAACGGTTTATTACGCTCATAATTTTTGAGGATATATTATTCCAAGTGCAAAATTAATTCATTATTTCAACCCGCGCAATACCCACTTTTAGTGATTTCCCCCCCCAAAAAAAGCCAACTATGCGGCATGAAGTCCCCCGATTAGCGCCGAAAAAGTACGGCCGTGATTAATCACGGCCGCGCCGCAAAATACTAACTTTGCGGCATCAAACACGCAAAAAATCCCCCCAATTCGCGTCCCTACTGTGATTGCGGGGGCGTTAGCGCAGGGAAGGGGCCAAATGATTGATTGCGAATGGAATGTACGGACGTGATTAATCACGTCCGCGCCTCAAAATACTAACTTCGCGGCATCTAACACGCAAATTAATCACCCCGATTCGCGTCCCTACTGCGTTTGCGGCCGGGCGTTAGCGCAGGGAAGGGGGTAAGTGATTGATTGCGAATGAAATGTACGGACGTGATTAATCACGTCCGCGCCGCAAAACACTAACTGATAATTCCAAGCAATTCCGAATCGCCGAATCGCCGAATCGCCGAATCCCCCAATCACATATACGAATCCTTGAACCCGAGGAAATAAAGCACCCCGTCAAGTCCTATCGTCGAGATACTCTGCTCAGCAGTAGCCTTCACCTTCGGCTTCGCATGGAACGCAATTCCGAGTCCTGCAGTTGCAAGCATAGGCAAATCGTTTGCCCCGTCGCCCACGGCGATAGTCTGAGCGATATCAATCTTCTCAACCTGAGCGAGTATGCGCAGTAGTTCAGCCTTGCGGCGGCCGTCGACAACTTCGCCGAGATAGCGGCCCGTCAGACGCCCGTCCTCTCCCACTTCAAGCTCATTGGCGTAGACATAGTCAAACCCGAAGCGCTCCTTAAGATAATTCCCGAAGAACGTAAATCCGCCCGACAAAATTGCCGTCTTGTAGCCCGTCCGGTGAAGCTGCGTCATTAGACGCTCAAGGCCCTCCGTAATCGGAAGATGCTCGGCGATATCCTGCATCACACTCACATCAAGCCCCTTCAGAAGCGCAACTCGCTCGCGGAAACTCTCCGTAAAATCTATCTCCCCGCGCATGGCCCGTTCAGTGATAGCCTTAACCTTATCGCCGACTCCCGCGCGCATCGCAAGCTCATCGATTACCTCAGTCTCTATAAGCGTCGAATCCATATCGAAGCAAACAAGCCGACGACAACGGCGGAACACATTATCCTCCTGAAGCGAAATATCAAAATCATCCTCAGCCGATATGCGCATGAAACGATCCTGCATCGCCTGCTTGTCCATCGGATTTCCGCGGACCGAAAACTCCACACACGACTTCGACCGGGGGTTCTCGTTCCCGCGAAGGGGCATACGGCCCGTCAGACGCTTGATCGAATCGATATTCATGCCCTGACGCGCTATCTCGTCAGTCACAAGTGCGATATGCCGCGCCGTGAGCTTACGGCCGAGAATCGTGATTACCCAACGTTGCTTACCCTGACGGCCCACCCACTCCTCATACGCCTCCGGCGCGATGGGCGTGAACCGAATCTGAACATTAAGCTCATAAGCCTTGAACAAAAGATCCTTCATGATGTCGCCGCTCGACTCCGAATCAGTTCGGAATAGAATACCGAGCGAAAGCGAATGATGGATGTCTGCTTGGCCGATATCAAGAATCTGAGCATCATAGCGCGCAAGAATATCAGTCAGTGCCGACGTCACTCCCGGGCGGTCCATTCCCGAGATATTTATCAGGATAAGTTCTATATCAGTCATCGTTTTTTCCCGTGTTTGTTGCAGTTCTTACACCTTTTATCTCCGTTGCCACACCCCGGGCAATCACTCCTGTGCCCGCAGCTATCGCATCCTCCGTGCTTGCGGAAGAATATCGCGCGGACAAACCATATGACCGCCGCCGCAACGATGATACATGTAGCTGTAAGTTGCAGATTCATTTTTTCGTTTTAAGTTTCTTGGCAAGCTTGCCCGGAGTCAGATCCTCGGGATACTCGCCGAATGGCAGAATACAGCGGCAGCCCTCGGCATAGCGGCTGCACCCGAAGGCCGTGCGGCCCTTGACGATATGCCCCTGTCCGCATTCAGGACAAGCAATCTGCTCATACTTGCGTATGGGCGTCGCCCGCTTGGCCGCGTTCTTCGCGCCCTTGGGCTTATCGGTCTTGTCATCGGCTTCTGAATTAACCTTGCCCGTGCCGGTCTCGATATGGCGGTTCGAATTGTCACTCAGCACCGTCATCACTATTCGGCCCATCATTTCCGACAACTCGCGCACAAATGCCGCCGGCGAATAATCCCCGCGCTCGATTCGGCGGAGCTTGTTTTCCCATATCCCCGTCAGCTTGGCGCTTTTCAGCAACTCCTCGTGGATGGTCGCTATCAAGTCTATGCCCGCCTGAGTCGGTGCGATGCTTTTCCGCTCGCGGCGGATATAACGCCGCTTGAACAACGTCTCGATTATGGCCGCGCGCGTCGACGGACGACCGATGCCGTTCTCTTTCATCGCGTCGCGCAACTCATCATCCTCGATGGTACGCCCGGCCGTTTCCATTGCCCGCAAGAGCGAACCCTCCGTATATGGCTTCGGTGGCTGGCTGGTCTTTTTGGCGAGGGTAGGGGTGTGCGGCCCGCTTTCGCCGACAGTGAAGTCAGGCAGAATGCCGTCGCCGTCATCGCCTTCTTCCTTCACCTCGCGGGCGTCTTTCTCCTTCTCGAAAAGCACTCGCCAGCCCGCCTTGTCGATTATTTTGCCCGTGGCCTTGAACTCGAAATCAAGAACCTTACCGAGCACCGTCGTCGACAAAAACTCGCAGTCGGGATAAAACGCCGCGATAAACCTCATCGCTATCAGATGATAAAGCTTCTTCTCGTCCCCGTCGATTCCTCCCGGATACTCGCCCGTAGGGATGATAGCATGGTGGTCAGTCACCTTCGAGTTGTCAAACACCTTCTTGCTTTTAGGTATCTTGCCCGCAAGCACAGGCGCCGTGACCGACGCATAAGGAGTCATCTTCCTCAGGATTTCGCCTACTTTCGGATAGATGTCATCGCTGAGATAAGTCGTATCGACGCGAGGATAAGTCGTAAGCTTCTTTTCGTAAAGCGTCTGGATAAGCTTCAGCGTCAGGTCGGCGCTCCAGCCCCAGCGCTTGTTGCACTCAACCTGAAGCGACGTCAGGTCGAAAAGCCGGGGAGGCGCTTCGCGCCCCTTTTTCTTGCTCACGTCCGTGATGACGAACGGCTCTCCCGCAATCCGAGCAACCTCTTGCGAGCCTGCGTCTTCAGTCTCGAGGCGCTCGCCCGTGTACGTAAACACCACGTCGCGGTAAATCGTCCGAAGCTCCCACGAATCTTTAGGTACAAACGTCGCTATTTCATGATGACGCTTCACAATCAGTGCAAGCGTCGGAGTCTGAACACGCCCGATCGACAGCACCTCCCCGCGCGACGCATATTTCAGCGTATAAAGACGAGTTGCGTTCATCCCGAGAATCCAGTCGCCGATTGCCCGCGACAGCCCCGCATAGTACAGCCGGTCATATTCTTCCTGCGGTCGAAGATGCTCGAACCCCTCGCGGATGGCATCATCCGTAAGCGACGATATCCAGAGACGTTTCACCGGGCACGTCGCCCCGGCCTTCTTCATGACCCAGCGCTGAATAAGCTCCCCTTCCTGCCCGGCATCACCGCAGTTGATGATTTCGTCGGCTTGGCCGAACAGGCTTTCGATTACTTGAAACTGACGCTTGTAGCCTTCATTGTCTATCAGCTTGATATCGAACTTCTGCGGAATCATCGGCAGCGCGCCGAGACTCCACGGCTTCCAGCCCTGACTGTAATCGTGAGGCTCGTAGAGACAGCATAGATGGCCTACGGTCCACGTCACGGCGTAACCGTTGCCCTCATAATAGCCGTCGCGTTTCGACCCCGCCCCGACAATCTGGGCTATCGACTGGGCCACGCTGTGTTTCTCGCAGACGCAGACCTTCATTGCTTGGCTTCCTGCCAGAGTGCCTCCATCTCTTCGAGACTCAGATCGTTCAGACGGCGACCGGCGGCTTTGGCGCTCTCTTCGATATAATTGAAGCGCGAGATAAATTTACGGTTCGTACGTTCAAGCGCATTCTCGGGATTCACCTTATAGAGTCGCGCTGCGTTGATTACGCTGAACAGCAAATCCCCGAACTCGGCTTCGATGTCTTCGCTGCGGCCCGAGGCGACAGCCTCGGATACCTCCGAAATTTCTTCTTGGACTTTCCCCCAGACGTCTGCCGCATCCTCCCAGTCAAAACCGGCGTTCGCGGCCTTCTCCTGTATGCGGAACGCCTTCACAAGCGCCGGAAGCGCCCCGGGAACGCCCGCGAGTATCGAACGGTTGCCGTCCTTCTCCTTCAGCTTGATTTGCTCCCAGTTCTGCTCCACTTGGTGCGCGTCGTCGACGTGAGTCTCCCCGAACACATGCGGATGGCGGAAGATAAGTTTGCGGTTGAGGGCGTCGGCGACGTCGGCGATGTCAAATTCGCCCTTTTCGTCTCCGATGCGTGAGTAAAACAGCACATGCAGAAGCACATCCCCGAGCTCCTTTCGGATTTCATCGTTTTTCCCGTCAAGAAGCGCCTGCGCAAGTTCGTAGGTCTCTTCAATCGTGTTGGGGCGCAGACTCTCGTTCGTTTGTTTGGCATCCCAAGGGCAGTGCACCCTCAGGATATCGAGCGTGTCAAGTATCCGGCCGAGGGCCTCAAGTTGCTCGCCGCGGCTGTGGCGCGGCGTATAATTGTAGCTTATTTCCGGTTTCATCGTCTGGTTTTATAGTTCTCTATGCCGTTTTGGAGCCATTCAAGGAATGCATCGATGCTCTCGTCGTATGAGCGAGGTGCGCCGAGCGGCTTGCCTTTATTGTCAAGAAGCACATAATACGGCTGCGAATTGATGCTGAATTTATGGCGCTGGAGATAGCTCCACTTGTCCCCGACCGTGCGGAGTGTCACCGTCTGGCCGCTCTCTTCAACTTTCACGGCCTCGGGCAGCGGAGTCTTGTCGTCGACCATCAGCTTTATCATCACATAGTTGTCCTCAATCATCGAGCGCACCGCCGGAGTGTCGAATACCGCGCCCTCCATCTTGCGGCAATTCACGCAGGCATAGCCCGAAAAATCAAGCAACACGGGGAGGTGCTTCTCGGCTGCCACCGACATCCCTTCCTCATAATCCGCGTACTCCTTGAACTCGCCGCCATAGAGGTTGAAGTCCTGAGTGTACAGCGGAGGAGCGAACGCGCTGATTCCCTTGAGCGGAGCGCCCCACATACCCGGAAGGAGGTAAACCGCAAATCCAAGCGAACCGACGGCGAGGAAGAAGCGGAAAATCCCCGTCTTTCCTCCGCCTTCCTCCACATCATCGTGGGGGAAGTGAAGTTTCCCGAGGAGATACATCCCCAAGAGAACAAACAGCACAATCCATATCGCAAGGAATATTTCGCGGTCAAGAATCCCCCACCCGTAAGCAAGGTCGGCTACCGACAAGAATTTGAGCGACAGTATCAGCTCGATAAATCCAAGGACCACTTTCACCGTGTTCAGCCATGAACCCGAACGCGGAAGCTCTTTCAGCATCGACGGGAAGAAGGCGAAAAGCCCGAACGGCAGGGCAAGCCCGAGCGCGAACCCGCCCATCCCGAGAAGCGGACCCATCAGACTCCCTTCCGAGAAGGCCTCCACAAGCAGCGTGCCGATAATGGGGCCGGTACACGAAAAGCTCACGAGCACAAGCGTGAAGGCCATGAAGAAGATGCTCACAAAACCGGTCGTTTTCTCGGCCTTGGCATCCATCGCATTGCTCCACTTCGAAGGAAGTGTGATTTCAAACGCCCCGAGGAACGACAACGCGAACACAACGAGTATCAAAAAGAAGATGACGTTGAAAACCGCACTCGTGGCGATTTCATTAAGCTTGCCCGGGCCGAAAAGAAGCGTGATGACTATACCGAGCAAAAGGAAGATGACAATGATGCTGAGCCCGTAAGAGATTGCGTCGGCGATGGAGCGCCTGCGGCTCTTCTTGCCCTTGAGAAAGAAACTCATCGTCATAGGAATCATCGGCCATACACACGGCGTCAGCAATGCTACCAGACCGCCGAGGAAGCCGAAGATGAAAATCAGCCAGTACGACTGCGACTCCGAGTGGGTCTCGGTCTCGACCGGCGCCCACCACTCTTCGATTATTTCCTTCGATACGCTGCCGCTCGACGAAAGAGCCGTGCTCACGCCGGGGTCGGCTTCAGGAACGCTCTCGGATTCTTGGACCGTCGCCGCGGCGACCTCGCCGAACGAAAGCGAAAATTCATAGCGCGACGGCGACGTGCAAAGCTTTGTGCTGCAGCTCATGTAGCGGACCTCGCCCGCGATGGTGGCGCCCTTGACGCCATCGTCGAGGCGGAAGCGGCGGCTGAGTGTGAACGTCCCCGACAGCCACGGCAAATTCAGCTGCATCAGCTCGTCGAAGTGGATATCCGGTTGCTCCGAACATTCCGCCGGAGCGTCGGCGTCAATCACCGTCAGGCCCGGAGCGGGCGTGATAGTGAGCGTCGTGGGGTCGGGAACAGCCGCCTTTTCGTCGTATTCGGGCATGACTGTGCCGTAAACGTGCCAGCCATCCTCGATGATGCCCTTGACGCGGAGGATGCCCTCGCGCTCCGACACCTTCTCGATTGTAGCCTCCCACCGGGCGTGTGTGCTCAGCGGGGCCGCTGAAGCCTTGGACGCGAACCCCGTAAGTATCAGAATCAGCGCCACGGTTGCCGCCGTCAGGCTCGTGATATGCTTTGCGTGTGTCATTGTATGTCCTTATTTGGTGTAGGCAGGTATTCTTGCCGTGATTGTTTCGGTTTTGGGCGGTCGGCAGTTTTGGTTGTCGCAGCTCATGTAGACGATGCGGACGTTCAGCTTGGCCTTATCGGCCGGCCCGGTGAGGCGGAATTTCCGACGCACCTCGAAGTTGGAGCTCCATTGCTCGAGCTTCATGCCGAAAAGGGCGTCGTCGACGCTTTCGGCCGCAGGCACGGCTTCGGCCTTTCCTTGAAAGGTTATGCCCTCGGAGCCGCTGAAATCAATGCTTGTGGCTTTCGGGCCGCCTTCGGGGATATTCATGCCGTAGACGTGCGTGCCGGGCGCTACAAGACAGCGAAGCGTCACCGTGCCTTCTGTCGGGCCGGTCATTTTTACGAATGTTCGCCAGCGAACGGGCGATTGGCTTTGCGCCGCAGCGGTGGCAAACGCCGCCACAAGCACAAGCACCAACATCGCAATCTTTATACAGTTGTTTTTTGCCTTCATATCTGAATCGGAATTGTTTTCAGGTTATATTTACTGCAAAGTTAATCAAAAAATATCTCATACTGAAAAAACTTGACGGAATGCGTGCGTTTAACACTGTCGATTCGGTCTGTATTGATTGCCTCGGCAATAACTTTCGACTACCAAAAAGCCCTGTTTTGCGTTGTGCAATGAATTTGTAATCAGTGTGTAGTGCACAAGCCTGCGCTATATTTCACCGTCGGGGCGTTGGGCGGGCGGAAAACAAATTGTAATTTTGTTCCGACATCAGCCCCTTGAATCTATAACCTGACACCTGATTGATATTATGCGTCGATTATTAATTTTACTTCTATCCTCGACCGTTTTGTGCGGATTGCACGTTTCAGCCGAAATCAATTATCTCCAACTGTATCTCATCGGAGATGCGACGCCGGCAGGGTGGAACGAAAATCTCCCCGAAGAAATGACCCCTATCGGCAACGACTGTTTCCTGTGGGACGGATGGCTCGGATGCGGCGAATTGAAATTTCTGAATGTCAGGGGCGACTGGAGCAGTTCTATCGTTACAAGCTCGCAGGGCCTTGAGTTCGAGGATGGCGGCCGATACGACCTCTTTTATCGCAACGGCACCGACAACAAGTTTATAAACACTGTCCCCGGTGTGGTGAGGATAATTGTGAGTCTCAGGGATATGAAAGTCAATTTCCGGCGCCCGGTGCTTTCATTCACAGGTCCGGCCGCATTGGGCTGGACGCTCGACTCCACTATTCCCGTCTTCGCCGACAACGATGGCGTCGTCAAGTGGGAAGGACAGCTCCGTCAGGGCGAACTGAAGATTCTTGACGGCTCAGGGCGCGACTGGGCGCCGTGCTACAACGCCCCCTTCGAAGGCGATGTTCTCTCGCAGGGCGGCCATCAGATGGTCTATAATACCTCCGACCACGACAGCTCGGGCAACTTCATTGATTTCAAATACATGGTGCCCAAGTCGGGCCGCTATAATCTTGAATTTCTGCGCGGCGACAACGACCGCTTCTATGCCGTGCACGCCGATATCACCGCCGAGCCGTCGCTGGCCGGGGCTTTCAGCTCGGCCCCCGGCCGCTATCTCGTGGCTCTCGACCGTCAGGCCCGGAGTGTACATTTCTGCCCTGTACCCTCCCGCCTGTATATCGGCGAGACGGCATCCGAGGCCGCAGAAATAGCGAATGTGAGTCCGGGTGTGTTCTCCTCGCGGATGCCTCTCCGTAAAAACACGGCCTACAAACTTTCATACAATCCCGCCGCGTGGGAGCATTCGGTGATAAGCCCTAATGCCGACACCGACATCTCCGGCGGCGAGACGCATAATCTCGCGCCTCTCGATGCCGGCTCGTACAGCGTCGACGCCGACGGCGTATATGTCGTATCCGCAGATTTCTCGGGTCCGCACCCCTCGTTGCAGGCAAAACTTGTCGCCGTCACCTCAAACGAGGCTTTGCCCGAGGCTGACGTGACCGTGAAAGCCCGCGCCGGACGCATTGAGGTCCACGGCGCTTACTCCCGTGTCGCCGTCTGCAACATCGCAGGCATCCTCGTCAGCGACACCGCGCCCTGCAGCGTGGAGGCGGGAATTTATATCGTAAAGGTTGACAACAATACATTTAAGATTTCAGTAAAATGACAGAACATAAAAAGTTATTTATCCACGCGGCAGCCGTCCTGTTGTGCAGTGCGACGGCTTTTGCGCAGAACTCTACAGTGCGCATAGGCGTGGCTCAGGCAGGGAGCGCATTCCCTGACGCATCGGCCGCTGATATGGCACGCGTGTCCGAAGGCGACTTCCACACGGCAGTCGCTTCTATCGGCGAAAACGAAGTGATAATGTTTGCCGACGGCGAGGGGACGCCGCTCGCTCCGGCCGGAAACAAGGTTTTCTCGTCCTCGCGCAACTGGTCGTACACATCCCTCGGCGAGTCCGACGTCCATGCCGTGCCTGTGCGCGAGGTGGCCGCAGGCACTCCCGACATCAACACCTTCGACCTCTGGACCGACCGCGCCCGCTACAATCCCGGAGAAAACGTCTGGATTCAGGCCGCGCGTTTTGCCGACTATCCCGACGCTACCGTGCGTTATCGCCGGGGCGCGGAAGTGATAAACGAGCACCCCCTCGTGCAGGAATGGTGGATGTGGACGCCCCCGGCGACCGATTACCGGGGCTATCTCGTCGACGTATATCGTATTGACGGCGACGGCCGCGAGGTCATTCTCGGCTCAATCGGTGTAGACGTGTCGTCGCACTGGAAGCGATTCCCGCGCAACGGCTACACCGCGTGGTACGAACCCGGAAAAGAACCCTATATCGGCGGCGACGTGGCTTTCCTCAACCGCCGGCATATCAACGTCGTGCAGTTTCAGGACTGGCACTGGAAGCATCATCGCCCCTACTGCGCCGACGCCGAATATACCGACATCGCAAACAATCGCGTGTCGCTCAACGTGGTGAAGACTCTCATCGAAAACCAGCACTCCTACAATATGCACTCGCTCTTCTACAATCTCGGCTTCGGAGCGCTCGAAAGAGCCGGTGCCGCGGAGGACGGGGTAAGCGACGAATGGTACTATTATTTCGACGCCGGGCATAATGAAAAGGACTACCATCGCCTCCCCGAAGGCTGGAAAAGCGATATTACATTCGTAGACCCCGGAAACGAGGCTTGGCAGAACTATCTCTGCGACAGGAACGACGAAGTCTACCGTAACCTCGATTTCGACGGCTTTCAGGTCGATCAGGTCGGAAAGCGCGGCGACGGATATATCTACGACTATTACGGCAACCGCTACCTGATGGCCGACAGATTCCCCTCTCTCCTTAAAGCCTTCAAGAGCCGACATCCGCAGAAATCTCTTATCATGAACTCCGTTTCAAAGCATGGTGCGACGCAGATTGCTTCATCCGGCGTGGTCGACGCATGCTACAGCGAGTTGTGGGGCGGCGAGGCCGACTTCATGGACATATACTGGTGTATTTTCGACCACAAGCAGGCCGGAGGAAACGACATGAAGACCATCTTCGCCAATTATATGAACTATGATTACGGCGTGGCCAACTACGGGAAGGCCTTCAACACCCCCGGCGTGCTTCTTACCGACGCTTGTATTTTCGCTCTCGGAGGAGCGCATCTCGAACTGGGCACCGGAGGCAATATGCTCTGCAACGAGTATTTCCCGAACACAAATCTGCACATGGACGATGAACTCAAGCAGGCCGTGACCCGCTACTATGACTTCATCACCGCCTACGAGAACTATATCTACGACACGGTCCGCGAGCTTACGCCGACGTTGACCTCGCTCTCCGGCCATGAACTGTGTGTATGGAACTATGCCGGGGGGCCCAAGCCGCGGCGGATTGTCGTCCATGCCAAGGAGACCGACAGCGGTGCGCGTGTGTTTCATCTCCTGAATTTCAAAAACATCAACTCGCTCAGCTGGCGCGACCTCAACGGCGACATGCCGCGCCCCGAAAAGCAGACGGAAATCACGCTCGACATCGACTCCGACCGCATGGTATCGAAAGTATGGGCTGCAAGCCCCGACACTGACGCCTGCGCTCCGAGGGCGCTCGAATTCACACAGCAGGGGCGCTCCGTGAAAGTGACGGTCCCCTCGCTGGACTACTGGACGATGCTCGTCCTCGAATGATATACTCCTGATGGGGTAGTTTGATTTGGTTATGGCAAGGCCTGCATCCGTTGACGCTGTGCGTCGGGATGCAGGCCTTGTCTTTGAGGTATGAGCCGAAGTCAGGCTTCGCGTTCAGGCGCGAGACTGAGCACCGAGTGCTCGTCGGCGAGTCGCGCGACGAGCCGACGGAGTTCGTCGTTGCTTACCGAGGCTATGGCCGCGCCGCTTTCGGCAAGCGTGGGCGCATGGCCCCTGAAGAGCACTG
Source organism: uncultured Muribaculaceae bacterium (assembly GCA_910584905.1). Classification (GTDB taxonomy): domain Bacteria; phylum Bacteroidota; class Bacteroidia; order Bacteroidales; family Muribaculaceae; genus CAG-873. The sequence continues at coordinate 9,467 of CAJUCQ010000061.1, read as the reverse complement.
AACGCGCCGCCGCGAGAATGCGGTTCTCGCGGTTCTCGCCCGCGATGAGCATTTGCCCGAGATACTGCTTCTTGGCCGCTTCGAGACGCCGTTCGCCGAGGCCTTTTTCGGCAAGCTTTTCGGCCACTGAGATACACAGGTTTCTGCACCGGCGGTTGTCGCCGGGGTCACATCCGTAGTAGACGCACAATGCTCCGCCTGAGGAAAACATGGTCGTGGAGGCTTCCACCGAATAGACAAGCCCGCGGCGCTCGCGCAGCTCAACGTTCAGAAGCGAGTTCATCCCCGGTCCTCCGAGGATATTGGCCAGAAGGGCCACGGCGTGCCTGTCGGCGCTGTATAGCCCAGGGACGCGACAACCGATAACCGTGTTCGACTGGTGGGTTTCGACGGCTTTGGTTATGTCGAAAGGCGCGGACTGGCACAAAACCGACTCTGCGCCGCAGGGCGTCTCCGGCCCGCAGGGCACTTCGGCGAAGGCGCGTTCGCAGATGGCGCGGATAGCCTTGAGTGTGCGCCCGCCGCAGTAGAATACCACCATGTTGGACCTCATGTAGTTTGTCCGCAGATACTCGCGGCAGACTTCGGGGGTGAAGCGCTCGAGAGTGGCCCGCGAGCCGAGAATGTTGTGGCCCAGCGGACTCCCGGCGAACATGAGGTCTTCGAAGTCGTCGAACACGGCTTCCGACGGAGTGTCGAGATAGGAGTCGATTTCGTCTCCGACGACTTCGCGCTCTTTCGCAAGTTCGCGTTCGGGGAAACGGGAGTTGACGATGAGGTCGGCCACAAGTTCGGCTCCGCGGGCGGCTTCGCCGGAAGGGAATACGGTGTAGACCACGGTCTCTTCCTTGCCGGTGTAGGCGTTCAGTTCGCCGCCCACTGATTCCATGCGGTTTATGATGTGCCATGACGACCGCTTCTGCGTGCCCTTGAAAATCGTGTGCTCCACAAAGTGGGCCAGACCTTCGCGTCCGTCGCCGTCGTCGGCGCTACCGGCGCGGACGGCGACCCCGAGGATGCCGGCACGGGCATCGCGGCGGTGCATGTACACAAGCCGCAGGCCTCCTGAAAGGTCCTCGACGATGATATCTTCTTCTTTGGCCATTATTTGTCTTTCCAGTCGCCGCCGGCTTTTATCAGCTCTATGAGGTGGGGGAGGGCTTCGGGTGCGGGAATGTTTTTCATCACGCATTCTTTGCCCTTGTAGAGACTTACGCGTCCGGCGCCTGCTCCGACGTAGCCGTAGTCGGCGTCGGCCATTTCGCCCGGGCCGTTGACGATACAGCCCATAACGCCGATTTTCAGGCCCGACAGGTGCGAGCAGGCGGCCTTGATTTCCGAGAGGACGCTCCCGAGGTCAAAGAGTGTGCGCCCGCAGCCGGGACAAGCTATGAATTCAGTCTTGGAGATGCGGGTGCGGGTGGCCTGAAGGATTGTCAGCGCAAGGGCGTGAGCCTGTTCGTCGCCGAGCGAAGGCGCATCGAGTTCGATAGCGTCGCGATAGCCTTCGAGCAGCAGGGCGCCGAAGTCGACGGACGCGGCGATGCTCACCTCTTCGGGCGACATCGAAGACGGATAGCTCAGGCGCACGATGACGGGCGTCGTTGACTCGCCGAGGCGGTCTATTTGAGCGCGGATATCGGCTATGCGGTTGGCGTGTGATGAGCTTACGGTCGTGACTCCTTCGGGGATGTCGGCGGCCTTGATGTCGAGTCCGATGACGGCCGGCACGTTGTCGCCGCCGATAATACCCCGCGCCTCCGACTTCCGCCGCCTGCCGTAGACGCGGGCGGCGGGCGCGCCGGGGCCGTCGGCTGCCGGAGCCGCCGCCATGCGGGCTATGTGGTCGGCGAGCAGCTGGGCCACGGGCAGTTCGGCCTCGGGCGCCTCGCTGAGGCTCACGCGGATGGTGTCGCCGATGCCGTCGGCCAGCAACGAGCCGATTCCGACGGCCGATTTTACGCGTCCGTCCTCGCCGTCGCCGGCCTCGGTCACGCCGAGATGAAGCGGATAGGCCATACCTTCGTCATCCATGCGCTCGACAAGCAGGCGCACCGTCGAGGTCATGACAGTCACGTTCGACGCTTTTATGCTGATTACAACGTTGTCGAAGTTCTCTTCGCGGCATATACGCAGAAATTCCATGGCGGATTCGACCATCCCCTCGGGAGTGTCGCCGTAGCGGCTCATGATGCGGTCGGACAGCGACCCGTGGTTGACTCCGAGGCGCAGGGCCGTGCCATGCTCGCGGCACAAGGCGAGGAACGGAACGAGCTTTTCGCGTATGCGTTCGATTTCGGCGGCATACTCTTCATCGGTGTATGTGAGCTTTTTGAACGTGCGGCCCGGGTCGACGAAGTTTCCCGGATTGATGCGCACCTTCTCGACCTCCTCGGCTGCCGCGAAAGCCGCGGCGGCGTTGAAGTGGATGTCGGCCACGAGCGGGGTATCCACTCCGGCGGCGCGCAGCTCGCGTCGGATGTTGCCGAGATTGCGCGCGTGGGTGACGCCTTGGGCTGTAAGCCGCACGAGGTCGGCTCCGGCCTCGGCGATGCGTCGCGCCTGCGCCACACAGGCTTCGGTGTCGAGTGTCGGCGTGTTTGTCATCGACTGAAGCCTCAGGGGCTCGTCGCCACCGATGGCCGTGACGCCTACGGGCACGCGCGTCGAACGTCGTCGAGAATAGCTGTATCGTCCCATGTGTCAGACCTTGAATTTGTAACCTTCGAGGGCCGCAAGCTCGGCGTCGGCTTTTATCACTTTCTGCGACAGGCCTGTGCAGAAGTCGGCATATCGTGCGGCAATGGCTTCATCACCGAGAGCGAGGATGCGCACGGCGAGCACGGCGGCGTTGGCCCCGGCGTTGATGCCTACGGTCGCTACCGGAATCTGCGGGGGCATCTGCACGATGGAGCAAAGCGCGTCGACGCCTGAAAGGGTCGAGGCGATGGGCAGACCGATGACAGGGAGCGGCGTCAGCGCGGCGATTACGCCCGGGAGGGCGGCGGCCATGCCTGCGGCGGCGATAATCACCTTGATGCCGCGGCCGGCAGCTTCGGTTGCGAATTTTTCCACTTCGCGGGGAGTGCGGTGTGCGCTCAGGGCGTGCATTTCGAAGGGGATTTCAAGCTGTTCGAGGATGTCGGCGCTTTTGCGCAGTACGGGAAGGTCGGACGTGCTTCCCATGATGATGCTTACTACAGGAGTCATATATGATAAGAGGATTTGTTTTTTTATGAACGGTGGGCCGCCGTCAGGAATTGAGCGCCGGGGAGCCGAGAAGCCAGAGTAGCCCGAATTCGATTGCCGCGCCCGTGGCCGCTCCGACAGCTGTCTGCGCCGGGGTGTGGTGGCCGAGAATAAGGCGGGCGGAGGCGACGCATCCGAGCATAAGCAGGACGAATGACACCACTGCCGGGCCTGACACGACGAACATGCCCTGCCATGCGAGCCAGCAGAGAGCGCCCGTGAGGCCTCCCAACCCCGAGGTGTGGGCGCTGATTTTCCAGCGGTGGGTCACGAGCATGGCGAGCGACGTCACCAGCGCGGCGCCGATGAAGAATATCATCAGCCACACCGGAGCGTGGAGCGTGTAGACGTAGAGGGCCGCGCCGAGATAGCAGAGTATGGTTCCGGCAAAGGGGATGGCGCGCTCGGCGGGATTGGATATCGACAAGTCCGACACTTTCCCCGCTTTCATCAGTATGAAGATGAGAAACATCGGAAGCATACACGTGATGAAGAACACGCCGAGCGTGGCCCCGGCGCGGGTCGAGGCCGGAAGGATTACCATGCCTGTCAGGGTCATGGTGATAATCATGCCTATTGTCGGCACGAGAAGCGGCGACAGGATGCCGCTGAGGATATGGGCCGCCGTGAGGAGTTTTTTATTCCCGCTCGGAGGAGTGGGTGCGGAAGGGTTGGGTTCTGTCATCAGGTTCGGTGAGTTATAAGTCTTGAACGTTTGTTCCGGCCGCTCGGTTTGTCAGTGGGGGGCGGCCTCAGAAGTTCTTGCGCAGACGCCCGACGGGCAGGCCGAGGCGTTCGCGGTATTTGGCGACGGTGCGCCGCGCGATGTCGTAGCCCTGCGCCACGAGTGCGTCTTTGAGCGCTTCGTCGCTCAGCGGCCGGGATTTGTCCTCGTGTTCAATCAGCAGGCGTAGCGCCTCGAGGATTTCGTGTGTCGACGTTTCGGCCTCGGCTTTGGGGCGTTCGTTGAAGAAGAGCTTCAGCGGATAGGTGCCGTGGGGCGTCACGACGTATTTTCCGGAGCTTGCGCGCGACACGGTCGATATGTCCAGCCCGGTGTCTCCGGCTATGTCTTTCAGAATCATAGGTCGGAGGTCGGTGGGGTTTCCTCCGGCAAAAAAGGCCTGCTGGCGCCTGACGATGGCTTCCATCACGGCCATGAGTGTGCGTCCGCGGTCGGCGAGCATCTTGATGAAGAGAGCGGCATCGTCGTGTTTGCGGCGGATGAAAGCCTGAGCTTCCTGCCGCCGGCGCGCCGCCGCGTCCTTCTGCACGGGTTTGTCGGGGGCGGATGCGGGGATAAAGCTTCGTTCGATAGCGAGCTCGGGGGGGCGGTTCAGGAGCGTCACCGTGAAGGGTCCGTCGATGCCTTGGCGTTCGACGGCGAAATCGGGGATAATATGTCCGGCGCGGTCGGCGGCGGCGCTCCCGCCGAGTATTGCTCCGGGCTTGGGGTTGAGTCCGCGGATGAGCGTGAGTGCTTCCTGAAGGGTTGATTCGTCGACGCCGAGGCGCGAGCGGAGTTTGTCGAAGTGTTTTTTCGAGAAAATATCGAAATTGTCGGATATTATTTCGCGGGCCACGCGTTGCGGGAGCGATTTGTCCATGCGGTCGAGCTGGAGCAGGAGACAGTCGCGGAGGTCAACGGCGCATATTCCGGCCGGCTCAAGGGTGCGGATGTGAGCGAACACTTTTCTCACCCTTGCAATGTCGGGGTCGGTTCCCTCGGCGGCGGCAATGTCGGCGGCTATGGCCGTGAGGGTGCGCGGGAGGTAGCCGTTGTCGTCGAGGTTGCCGATGATGTAGCGTGCAATCAGCCTGTCGTCGTCGTCGAGGTCAAGCTCGCCCAGACGCGCCGTAAGGGCGGCGTTCAGCGAGCCTTCGTCGGGTTCTTCGGCTTCGACGATGCTCATCGGGTCGAAGCCCTCGGATGCGGAGCCGCGCCTGGCGCGGCTTCCTTCGGTGTAGAAGGGCACGTCTTCGTTGCGTCCGTAGTCAGCGCGCTGAAGCTCCTCGGATGTTTCGGTGAAGTCGTCGTCTCCGCGGCTCTCATAGCTTTCGCTGTCTGTGAGTTCGAGTGCCGGGTTGTCGTCGAGTTCGCGGCGCACCTCGTCCTCGACTTCGGGCGCGGACATTTCGAGCAGGCGCCCGAACATCACCTGCTGGGGCGAAAGACGCTGCTGAAGCCGTTGTTCCTGCGTGAGTCTGAGACCGGTGTCCTCGGAGGCCATTTTGTTGTCGGGGGGGGGAGAGAGCGCCGGCTGCGCGTGGCAGCCGGCGGCTCGCTTAATAGAATTTCTTGAAGCCCATGATTTCTTTCATGCCGGCCAAGGTCTGCGCCGCGCGGGCACGCGCTTTTTCGGCACCTTCGCGCACGACGCGACCGATATAGGCGTCGTCGTTGGCGATGTCGGTGATGCGTTCGCGGATGGGCGTGGTCACGGCGAGGATGTCTTCGGCGAGCTGTTTTTTGAGGTCGCCGTAGCGAATCGAGCAGTCGGCGTAGGCATCGCGGAAGTGTTTCACGACCTCGGGTGTCGACGTCAGTTCAAGGAGCGTGAAAAGATTGGCCACGGGTTCGCTCATCGGCGAGTTCGGAGCCTGAGGGCCTTCGTCGGTGACGGCGCGCATCACTTTTTTGCGCAGTGCCTTGGGTTCGTCGATGAGGTAGATGCAGTTGCCCTCGCTCTTGCCCATTTTGCCCGAGCCGTCGAGACCGGGCACTTTTACGGGAGCGCCTCCGAAGTCGAAGTCGGTGGGTTCGGGGAAGTAGTCGACGCCGTAGAATGAGTTGAAGCGGCGCGCGAAGCGGCGTGTCAGTTCGAGGTGCTGGAGCTGGTCCTTGCCCACGGGTACTTTCGTGGCCATCTGAATCAGAATGTCGACGGCCATGAGTGTGGGGTAGGTGAGGAGGCCGGCATTGACTCGCTTGTTGGTCTCGGCTCCGATAATCTGTTTTTCGAAGGCTTCGTCGTCGTCGGATCCGTCGGCGGCGGGTGCTCCGATGCCGAGGGCCTTGCGGGCCTTGTCCTTGAAAGAGGCCGTGCGCATGAGCTCGCCCACGCCTGCGTGCATGTTAAGCAGGAGATACATCTCCGATATTTCGGGGACGTCGCTCTGGACGAATATCGTGGCTTTGTCGGGGTCGATGCCGGCGGCGAGATATTCGGCGAGTATGGTTTTTACGTTGGCGTGCAGGAGTTTGGGGTCGGGGTGCGTGGTGAGGCTGTGGAGGTCGGCTACGAAGAAGTTGCAGTCGTAGTCGTCCTGAATCTTCACGAATTTGCGCAGGGCGCCGTAGTAGTTTCCGAGATGGAGGTTGCCTGTGGAACGGATGCCACTGAGCACTATTTCTTTCTTTGTAGGTTTAGTTTCGCTCATTAGTGTAGGTTTAGGAATGCAAAATTACAAATTCCCCGTGAAAAGCCCAAAGCCCAAGCCCTTAAATTCAAAAAAGGGCGCTGATGTGTGCGGCGGCGCAGCGGAGGGCGGCCAGATAGTCCGCGCCGATGCTTGCGAGGGCTCCTTTCAGGCCCGTGCGCACGGAGAGGATTATGACGGTGGCGTTGAATATTCGTGCGGCGATGATAAACATGTAGGCGCGCAGTGTCCCCTGATCGGTGATGTCGCTCTGGTGGGTGCCTGTCTGGGCGCGGAAGCACACGGTGTAGAATGCGGCCGTGAATCCCGTGAGCATGTCGAAGATGTAGAGGTGTTCCTGCGCACCCAGAAGGCGGAGCAGGAGCAGGATGTAGGTGGCGAGGGGCAGGCAATAGGGCGCGAGCGATATGAAGAGGTCGCCTGCGTCCGAGCCGCTGTAGCTAACGCGTCCTTCGCGCGCTCCGGCGGCGAACGAGTGGATGCGTCGCATGAACATGAGGCTTACGGTCGTGTGTGCCAGTTCGTGGCTGAACACCTGCATCCAGCCTTCGTTCTTGCTGAAAATGCTGAGTTGCCTCAGACCGGCGTAGGCGGCGATGCCTCCGGCGAACCACAGGTAATCGCGCCAGTGCGCGCCGATGCCCGCCACGGCGGGCGCTGCGGCGAAAAGCCCGAGGATGAGCCAGCATGCAATCAGCGGATAGCTTGCGATGCGGAGTGCTTTCATTCTTTGGCTGAGAGGAGGCTGAAGAGATGCTCGCAGGCATCCTCAAGAAGGTCAAGGACAAGCTCGAAGCCCTCGGCGCCTTCGTAATAGGGGTCGGGGATATGGTCGTAGCGGGTGGCGAGAGTGCGCACGAACGAGGCCATAGGGATGATTTTGGCTTCGTCTCCGGCGCTCGGCGCGAGGGCGCGGAGATTGCGCTCGTTGGAGGCGTCCATGGGGATTATGAGGTCGAAATCGTCGAAGTCGGCGCTACGCACCTGACGGCAGCGGTGGGTGAGTTCGTAGCCGCGGCGCTGTGCGTGGATGCGCATGCGGCGGTCGGGGAGTTCGCCGATATGGTAGTTGCCCGTTCCGGCCGAGTCGATAATCCAGTCGGCGTGGTGGCCGCGGCGGTCGGTAATGGCCCGCATCACGCCCTCCGCCGCGGGGCTGCGGCAGATATTGCCGAGGCACACAAAAAGTATTCTTATTTTCTCTTTGTTTTTCAAAGAGTTAATAAGTTCTATTGTTTTATGGTTTACGTTGTGGTTTACCATTTTATTTTTCTACTTGATGAGGTCGGACACCTCAATTATAAGTGCAAAGTTAACGAATTTAATCCGAAAATGAATTATAGTGGGTTGGCAAACATCAAAGTACCAAAAATTATTTGTATCTTTGCAACCAAATAACTAAACTGCAAACAGCCTATGTAGCATAGTCAATAAAGACATATAAAATAGAAAGCGTTAGCTTTATTCTTGTTTCGGAAAAATCGGCAAAATTTTAATGAAGCAATCAAGAGTAAAAGTTGATGCTCACGGTTAACCGTGGGCTTTTACTCGTATATGATTGCAAGGTGTTTGCCGATACCTCCGAAACGTAGACGAAGCAAAAAGTCCACGTTTTTTATTTGTCTACACCTCAACAATGGGCTTAACAGAGTTAACAAACAATCAAAATCACAAGAACATGAAAAATGGAATTTTAATATTCGTGGCTTGTATGATGTCTTTGGTTGTGGCAAGTTGCGGAGGTAATTCTAATTCTTCCGAAGCCGACAGAATTGCCCAACTGGAAGATAGCATTCGTAAAATCCAATCAGACAAAATAGTAGATGGAAATAATGAATCTAAAGTCGAGAGTTGTTCTGATGACGACTCTTTCAGTAGTAGCTCTCAAAGTAAGAGTGTAGATTCATTTGGAGGTGATGTAGAAGGCACTTATGAGTTCTCTGACAATATTAATACGTGGGTCTTAGTAGTAAATGGAGACGAAACGGCTTACATATATAATAAAGCCAAAGGAGACGGAGTTAAGGCATACGGTTCGTGGTACAAATATGACAGCATGAAGTATGCTGCCTTCAGCTTCTCTGATAAGGCTCCAAGAGTATTTTTCCCAAGTGGCGAAGAAACATTACGATATCCCAGGATTAATAATGAATGGATTTATTACAACTCCTCAGCCGCAGATGCAAAAAATCCCGAAAAAAGATTACCTTTAAAGAAAATCAAATAAATTATGAAAAAGTATCTTTACCTTTTCTTTGTAGCACTCTTTGCTACAATGTCATTCTCGCTTACCTCGTGCGGGGATGATGACGATGAACCCAACGGAGGCAACGACTCCAGAAGTTCCTTCACAATCAACGGCACTGCCTTTGGTACTAACGATGATTGGGCATGGGTTCAAAATATCGAAGCGCAGGACGTTGCAACCTTCCAAGCTCAACTTTCAACCTCAAAAGGAGAATATCCGTGGGTTGAAATGACAATCGACACAAAAGCGGTGAACAACTCATCTAAGGGTCAATCGCTGACTATAACAAACGCTAAAGTTAAATACTTTACGGCTCAAACGTCAGCAACAATCTTCGATGAGGAAGAAGGAGGTTCTATACTCGTACAAGATATAACTTCATCGGCCATAACGCTGAAATTCAACAACTATAAACTTTCAGACGGTTCAAACATTCTTACTCTTAACGGTGTGTTGAAATTTGACCTTTGAATAGTACAACCATCCGCGATAGCGTATTGACAAACTCCGAAAAAGAGTTGTATCTTTGTCGACAAAAAGAATCATGGGTTATAACAAGTCTTTGTCCGATGTCTATTCAGAGACATGG
>CAJUCQ010000060.1 GCA_910584905.1 uncultured Muribaculaceae bacterium | reverse complement strand
TTCTATGACTGTTTAGTTAATTATCAATATATAAACAATTTAAAAATGCCTTCGATTTAATGGAGGCTTTTTTTATGTAGTGGCGTTAACACTTGTTATTAAACACCCTCTAAAATATGTTTATATTTGCAGAAATTATCAAAATTCAAATAAACCACTCCCTTTTTATGAAAAAACTTCTTGTGAGTTTGTTCTGCGCGGCAGGCCTGCTGACGGCTTCCGCTGCGGACAATTATCTTCATATCAAGACCGCTGACGGCTGGCGCGTACTTGATTTGGAACAGGTGGACCGCCTCACCTTCGACGGCAATACCATGACCGCATCCGACGCCTCCGGAGCAACGGTGGTGACAATCCCGCAGAAATCATTGGAGGTCATGGCCGTCACCGAAACTGCCGGAGTTTCAGCGCCCGTAATCGCTGAAGCAAAAGCCGCTTTCGTCTACAGCCCCTCGACAAAGTGTGTCACCATGCTTGACGATGCCCTTTTTGAAATGTACGCTTTGGACGGCTCCCGTCTCGTGGCTGTCAACGCCGCAAAGGGCGAAAACATCCATATCGATGCCGTAAAAGCCGGCGTCGTGATTATGAAATCAGGAGAATATTCCATTAAAGCCGTTGTAGAATGAAAAAATTTTTACTCTCGATAGCCGCCGTGGCCGCAATCGCTTCGGCCTCGGCTCTCCCCAAAGCCTTCTATGTAAAGCAGGGCGACAACATCACAAAATATAATTTCGGCGTGGCCGAAGACCTCGTCTTCTCCGACGAAGGACGCACCCTTTCCGTCCGCGGATACGGCGAGAGCATTAACCTTGCCGATATCGACTATATCAGCTTCTCAGCCCCTGTTTCGTCGGCCCTCACCCCGACGGCTCAGAAAGAGAAGCTCGTCGCTATCGGGCATGAGGCTTATTCCACAATAAACCTCAACGACAACGCCGATATCCTCATGATGGTGCATGAGTTCTTCGACGGCCGGAGCGACGGCTACGACTGGATTCCCGCCCCCGTCGAATACGACATCGACCCCTCATACTACGACGTCCACGGCGAATTCACCAAGGTCATAAAAGCCGTGAAAGGCATTGTCAGCGGCGATGCCGCTGCCATGCGCGTGCTCAAGGCAAAGGTGGTCAATCTCTATAAAATCGAAGACTATTTCGGCATTTACACCGCCGACGATGCCGCCCGCAAGTGGGTTAAAACCTCGGCCGACCACTTCGAAATCCGTTTCAACGGAAGGGACGGCCGCAGCTACGCCCTGCGCCTCGACCCCTCCGAGGCTTACACCACGTGGGACACTTCGGATTTCAAAGGCCGCTTCCCGCGCACTATCGACATCAGCGTCTCCAAAAACGGCGCGAAGCTCGCCTCGGCCAAGCTGACCACAACCCTCGTTCAAAGCAAGAGCATCGACATGACTCTCGATTTCGAGGCCAACGGCTACGTTGTCAAGGACGTCATGGCGGTAACCGACAATAAAATCACCGACGATGTGACCGTAACCGTCAAAGGCAAACAATACGTCACGGCGCATTCAATCGTCGATGGCCGCAACCTCGTGAACTACGACGTCCTCTACGACGCCATAGACGCCGCGCAGGGATATTACGACGAAAATACATACAATTGGGTCAATGGCGATGCAAATGCGCTTATGGCATGCTTCTCGCGCGCCTCGGCAACGGTCGACCTCCTCGGAAAACTGCAGATTAAAGGCAAGGTCGCTGCCCCTTCGAAAATCTACAACGTTCTCTCCGAAGACAGCTACATCGAAAGGTTTGAAATGGGCGGCGGTGTTGCCTACGGCAGTCTGATTATCTCCGCCAATGGAGGCACCTATCACCTTACGACCCACGACGAAGCCGTCTACGACCGCTATTCGGCATGCCTTAACGACTACACCGATGCCGGTTTCTACTACGACGGCGAAAACAAGCTGCAGGGCTATCTCGGATATGAAGTCGGCGACGACGTTGAAGAAGGCTATGTCGCCGAGTATGAAACTTCAGGCTACGCGGTTGTCAACGGCAGGCTTATCAACATCTCCCGGGAGAAAAATTATGATTATACCCCGGACGGTCAGGAGATAATCACCTACTCGCCGTGGTATTTCTATGTGTCATTACTTGACGAAAACGGCAATCACAAGGGTTCCCGCAAAATCGAAATCGAAGAAAGCAAGATTGTGCATCCGACGGCAATCTACCACCATTATACCAATGTGGAGCCTCTCCTTTTCTTCCCCGACGGGACAAACTTCGCTGTTGCGGATTTCTTTGACGAAGGCTCCTTCAGCAAGCTCATCGACGATTACAACGATATAATCGACACCTACCTCTCCATCACCGGGCAGGAAAGAGACAAGCCGGAAAATATAAATTGAATCGAACCGCTCTCATCGCATCCCTGATATTGTCGGCCGGATGTGCGCTTGTCGCAGGCGCACATCCGGCCGACACCGTCGCCGCTCCCGCGAGGGAGTTGCGCGACGTCACTGTCACGGCCATTGCGCCGCGCCGTCTGCTGAAGCAAGCCTCCGACGGCCAAGTGATAATCGACGGACGCGTCATCAGCGAGCAGATTTCATTTCTTGGCGGAGGCGACCCGCTGGCAGTGGTGCGCTCCATGCCCGCCGTGGCAACGGCCAACGACCTTCAGGCCGCGCATTCAGTGCGCGGAGGAGCCACCGGCGACAATCTCTTCGAAAGCGACGGCGCACGAATCGTCAACCCGCTCCACATGCTGGGCTTGTTCAGCGCATTCAATCCGGCCTTCTACCGTACATACACATTCCGCCCCGGGTGCATTCCCGCCTGTCTCCCCTCGCTGACCTCGGCTTACTTCGCCGCCGAAAGCGGCATGGAGCCGGACTCGGTCATCTCGGGAACCTTGGCCGCCGGAATCATCGAGAGCCATGCCGCTGTCAGCCTCCCGCTCGGAAAAAACATGTCAGTGTCGGCCGCCCTGAGACACACATACCTCGACGCTCTATTTCCCAACCTGCTTACATTGGGAAGTTCACGCCTCGACTACGGATTCACCGACGTCAACCTTGCCTTCCGCGCCCGCGTCGGCAGCGACGACCTCTTGCGCCTGTCGTTTTTCGGCAATGCCGACAGGATGAACATCCACAACGCCAAGGCCGGAACCAAGGAGGGTCGTCTGGGATGGCGAAATATGGCGCTGTCGGCAAAGTGGGACCACGGACGACTCGCCGCCTCGCTGGCCTACAGCGCTTATGCCAACTCGTTCAGACTGGACGAGGGCGGCCGCAGGCTCGACTTGCCCTCTTTCCTCCGGCAGATTACGGCGCGGGCTTCGATGCCCGCAGGCGATTTCGTCATCGAGAGCGACCTGAACTTCCGACACACCTCCGGCCAGAACGGCTTCGGCGAATCATCGGCTTGGGAATGGAATGCGGCGTCGGATTATACCAAACAACTCGGCGAGCGATTCATGCTTTCCGCCGGATTGAGACTGGCCGTGTACTTCAACGGCTCATATTTTGCCCTGAGGCCGCAACCGAGGCTCGGCTTCGACTTCAGCTTCGACTCACGCTTCGGCATCTATGCGGCCATCAGCCGGAGAGTGCGTTTCGACCGCCTCGTCGAGGAGACCACGGCAGGGCTTCCCGCCGACTTCTGGACCGCCGCGTCGAAATCATTACCCCCCGAGGATGCGCTCGTCGCCGAACTCGGAGTGCGCGGCGTCATACCGCACACGGCCGTGCATTTCACCGTAGAGGCATACTATCGCCGCGTGAACAATGCCGCCGAATTCACCGGTGCCCTCCTCGACCTCGCGTCGCCGGATTACAACCCCCTCTCAGACCTTACTCCGGCCCGGGGATACGCGGCCGGACTCTCCCTCTCGGCCATGCGTCAGATAGGACGCGTCCGCGGACGCATAGGCTACAATTTCGCCGCCTCGAGGCTTCGCTTCGACTCGCCCGGCGCGGCGTATTTCCCTTCATCCCACGACCGCCCTCACGACCTGAATGTACAGGTCAACTGGTCGGCCTTCCGGGGATTCACTCTTTCGGCGGCTTTCACCCACGCCACGGGCACGCCGTACACACGGGCAAAGTTCGGCTACATGATAGGCGAAAACCTTATTTGCGAATACTACCCCCACAACTCATCCCGCCTGCCTGACTATAACCGCCTCGACATGGCCGCCGCCTACACATCCGAGACCGGACGCTTCCGCCACACCTTCACACTCTCGGTCTACAACGCCCTTGCATGCCGCAACGTGCTCTTCCGCTACCCGTCCTACTCCGTTCAGGACGGCATCGAACAGCGCGAGTCGATCATGAAAGCCGTGATTCCGGCCCTTACGTACACAATGGGATTCTGATATGAGCGCTATAAAAACAGCAATACCACTCATCTGCGCGGCCGCCTTGAGTCTCGCGGCATGCGTCGGAAGCGAGAACGAGCCGGTCGGGCGCCTGCCGCTCGTCGTGGAGGGCTGGATTGAAGAAGGGCAGGCTCCCGTCGTCATGCTCACCCATGCCGTGGACCTTACGGCTGACGTAGCTTCGTTCGACGATTTCGTCGAAAAATGGGCAAGAGTGTCGATTTTCGACGGCGACACGCGCTATATCCTCACCGGGCGCATCAACAACGCATACACCCCCTCGTTCGTCTATACATCATCGCGGCTCAAAGGGCGCATCGGCCACACTTACCGCCTCGTCGTGGAGACCGAGACGGACACGCTCGAAGCCTCGGCCACAATGCTCCCGCGCCCCGACCTCGTGCGCCTCGAAGCTGTCGCCGTCGAAGGCACGGACAGCATGTACACCATCCGGGCTTTTGTCGACGACATCCTCCCTGACGGATACTACAAACTCTTTTCAAGGGATTTCAGTCAGGACGAACGGTATTACGCCACATTCACCGGAACCTTTGCGGGCTACTCCTATGACCCCGCCGAAGGCATCGTCGTGACCCGCGGCATTCATTCGACATTCGAGGACGCCGACGCTTTCAGCCATTACTACAAGGCCGGAAGCCGAGTCACCGTCAAGGCCTGCAGCATCGAGCCTGATATATATGATTTCTGGCGCGTGTACGACAGTAGCGTATCACTCTCGGGAAATCTCTTCTTCACCTTCGCGGAGAATTGTCCTTCGAATATCAGCGGAGGCCTCGGCTACTGGGCCGCCTACGGCGCATCCCAGCGAACGATTGTCATCCCCGAAGACTGACCGGCGCATGCAACAAAACACAGCCCCGAGTTGTTTCCATCCTTGTCAGCGTTGACTCAAAGAACGAACTTACATCAAATGGAAAATATATTTCAGACCATGCGGGCCCGCCACTCGGTGCGCGCATACGCCGGCGTCCCGCTAACAAATGCCGAGCGTGAGGCGCTGAACGAAGCCGCCGTTCAGGCCCGCAGCCCATTCGGCCCGAAAGACGACGTCAGCATCACCATCGCCGACTTCGACCTCTCGGGGCCGCAGCGCCCCGGCACCTACGGCGTCATCACCGGGGCCACAACCTACATGCTGATGGGATTTGCCGACACGCCCGATGCGCGCCTGTCCGCCGGGTTTATCTTCGAGCAGATTGTCCTCCGCGCCACCGAACTCGGCCTCGGCACATGCTGGATTGCCGCCACATTCAGGTCGTCCGACTTTTCGGCCAAAGCCGATTTTCCCGCCGGGCGCTCCCTGAACATAATTTCGCCCGTCGGAGCGGCCGCCTCGCACCGCACCATCCGCGACCGCATTACGCGCTTCATAGCCCGGAGCGACCGTCGCCTGCCCGTCGAATCGCTCTTCTTTCAGCATGACTTCGCCACGCCTCTCGACTCCGACAACGACTTCGCCGAGTCGCTCGCGATGATGAGAATCGCGCCGTCGTCGATGAACAGCCAGCCGTGGCGTGCGCTCGTCGCCGATGACGGGGCGGTCCACTTCTACAGCGCTCCCTCATCAAAGATGGCCCGTCTCGACTGCGGCATAGGCCTTTGCCACTTCGCGCTTGCCGAAGAAGCGCAGGGCGTCAGCGGCTCATTCTATATCGACCCCGACCGCCCCGACCCCTCGGGCGACCTCTCGTATCTCAGATCATACCGTCGCAACCCGTAGCCGCCCGCGCTGCGTGCGGATTTGACGGATGACGGATTTTTTGTATCTTTGCAGGAAATCTGAAAAAAATGGCACGTAAACGCAAACCGCTTCCCGAGTTCGAGGGAATAGAAATTCTTGATGTGGCGGCAGAAGGAAACGCTTTGGCCCGAATCGACGACATGGTCGTATTCCTCCCTTTTGGCGCCCCCGGTGACATCGTCGATATAAAAATTGAAAAAAAGCGTCGCTCATATGCGATGGGACGCATCACGCGCATCGTCCGCCCGGGCGAAATGCGCGTCGAAGCCCCGTGCTCGCACTTCACCGTCTGCGGAGGATGCCGCTGGCAGCATCTTCCCTATACATTCCAGCTTGAGGCAAAGCGCCGGCAGGTTGTCGACGCCCTCGACCGCATCGCCAAGGTGCCGCATCCTGAAGTCGCGCCCACGCTCGGCTCACAAGAGATATGGGAATACCGCAACAAGATGGAATACACCTTCTCCAACAAATGCTGGCTCACCCTTGAACAGCTCAGAAGCGGCGAGGAATTCCCCGACCGCGACGCCGCAGGATTCCACATCCCCGGCGCGTTCGACAAAGTTCTCGACATCGACCGCTGTCATCTTCAGGACGACCTCTCAAACCGCCTCCGCAAATTTATCAAGGCATTCGGCAAGCAACACGGCCTTACATTCTACGACCTCCGCAACAACGAGGGCTTCCTGCGCACACTCATGGTGCGCATCACCTCGACAGGCGAAGTCATGGCCCTCATGAGCTTCGGCGAAGACCGCCCCGACGATATCCGTGCGCTCATGAGCGCCGTAAAGGATGAATTCCCGCAGATTACGTCGCTTCTCTACGTCGTCAATACCAAAGCCAACGACACAATCGGCGACCTCCCCGTGGTCACCTTCGCAGGCAGAGACTACATCGAAGAAGAAATGGAAGGCCTCCGCTTCCGCATCGGCCCGAAGTCGTTCTATCAGACAAACTCCCGTCAGGCATACGAGCTCTACAAAGTGGCCCGCGAATTTGCCGGACTCACCGGCAACGAGCTTGTCTACGACCTCTACACCGGCACCGGCACCATTGCCAACTTCATCAGCCGCCGCGCCCGCAAGGTCGTAGGCATCGAATACGTGCCTGAAGCAATCGCAGATGCAAAAATCAACGCTGAAGTAAACGGCCTCGACAACACGCTATTCTTCGCCGGCGACATGAAAGACGTGCTCAACGCCGCCTTTATAGCCGAGCACGGGCGCCCCGACGTGATGATTGTCGACCCCCCGCGCGCCGGAATGCACGCCGACGTTGTCGACGTAATCCTTGAGGCCGAGCCGGAGCGGATTGTCTACGTGAGTTGCAACCCCGCAACGCAGGCGCGCGACCTCGCCCTTCTCGATGCAAAATACTGCATCACGGCCATTCAGCCCGTCGACATGTTCCCTCATACTCAGCACGTCGAGAACGTGGTCCGTCTCGAACGCAAGCCCGCTCACACGCAGGGTGGAGTAGAGGCCCCGGCCGCTGCAAGCGACGAGTTGTAATAGCGTTCGTCGCCCGTTACCTCGCGCCCGATAAACGGCGCCGGAGGAACGGGCGACGACGCGTCGGGCAACTCTATTTCCGCTACGGTCAGCCCGGCGTGGGCGCCCCCGAACTCATCTATCTCCCATTGCAGGCCGTTGCCTGCCGGAACAATCAGGCGCCTTTTGTCGATAACGGTGCTGACGGCGCACTCCGCGAGCATCTCTTCGGCATCCCCGACAGGGATTTCGTATTCCCATTCGTTGCGCACGGCCCCCGAATTCAGGCCCTTCACAGTCAGAAAGCCGCGCCCGTCGGCGATTCGCACGCGCACCGTCGCCCGGGGGTCGAGGCTGAGATAAGCCTGACGCAGATGTCTCTCGCAGGTGGCCGCCTTACGGTAGTCCGTGTTTCGGACCAAAAATTTTCGTTCGATTTCTTTAGCCATTGTTGTAGAGTTTGACAGGCAAAAATACAAAAAAATATCTTATTTCGGGCATAATTTCGCTTTTGCTCCTTTGGTGCGTGCCGGCGGTTGCGGGTGCCGTCCCCGAGGTGTACGTCCGCGGTATCGTCCGCGACTCCCTGTCGATGGCCGGATTGCCCTACGCATCCGTCTTGGTCGAGGGGACTCCCAAAGCCATCGTTGCCGACGAAAAGGGCCTCTTCGAAATGAAAGTGCCGCGCGCCGCGCGGGCGCTGAAAGCCATGTGCATGGGCTACGAAAGCCGCACATTGCCTCTACGCCCCGACGGACTCAATATCTACGACTTTCAGCTCCCCCCGGCGGCTACAGAGCTGAAAGAGCTTGTAGTCAGCAAAAAGAAATACTCCAAGAAAAACAACCCTGCCGTCGATTTCGCCCGACGCCTCCGGGCCGCCGCCTCCGAAACCGACCCCGCGGCGAAACCCCGCTACAATTACGACAAATACGAGCGCATAACCATAGCCCTCAACGACTTCAAGGCCGAAGAACGCACCGCGCTGCTGAAGCGATTCCCTTTCCTTGCATCGCACGTCGATACGTCCGAAGTCTCCGGCAAACCCGTCCTCCCCCTCTCGGTCACGGAGAAATACACCGAAGTGTTCAACCGCCGCAACCCCGACGCCCGCCGCGAACGCGTGCAGGCTGTCAAACGCGAAGGTATCGACGAAATGATCAACGACAACAACATGGTCACACTCCTTGAGGACGTCCTCGGAGAAGTCGATTTCTACGCCAATGACATAAACCTCCTTCAGAACCGCTTCGTAAGCCCGCTCTCGAGAATAGCCCCCGATTTCTACAAGTTTTATCTCGTTGACACCGTGCAGGTCGACGGCGAAAGATGTATCGTCCTTTCGTTCTACCCCCATAATCGCTCGGCCTTCGGTTTCATAGGCTCGGTCTACGTGGCCGAAGGCGACTCGTCGATGTTTGTCCGCAAAGCCGAGATGCGCGTTCCCTCCGACATAAACCTCAACTTCATAAAATCCCTCCTTATAACCCAGACCTTCAGCCGAGGGCCCGGAAACACACGCCTCAAGACCCTCGACGACCTTGTCATCGAGGCCGCGCCCCTGCCCGGAGCGCCGGAGATATACCTGCGCCGAAGGCTCGATTTCCGAAACCACTCGTTCGATGCCGTCGACGACTCCGTATTCGACGGATTGGGCCTCACCCGCACTGTCAGCGAAGCCTCCCGGCGCGACAGCGCTTACTGGGCCGACGTGCGGACCTCGCCGATTGCCCGGGGCGAAAGCTCCGCGGCCGACCTCGTGAAGCGCCTCCGGCAGAACAAATTCTATTACTGGACCGAAAAATGCCTCAAGATTCTCTTTTCAGGCTACGTCGGCACCGCGCCCGAGAACAGCCGATTCGACTTCGGCCCGGTTAATACATTCGCAAGCTACAACAGCCTCGAAGGCCTGAGGCTGAGAGTAGGCGGCATGACCACGGCAAACCTGAGCCCGCGTTGGTTCGCTCGCGGATACGTCGCCCACGGCTTCAGAGACCACCGTTGGAAATACAGCGCCGAGGTCGAATACTCATTCCATGACAAGCTGCGACATTCACGCGAATTCCCCGTCCATTCGCTCAAAATCCTGCACAGCTACGACACCGATTCCCCCGGACAGCACTACCTGTTCACCAACAGCGACAATTTTGTCCTCTCCCTCCGCCGCATGTCCGATGACCTCACGACCTATCGCCGCCTTTCACGCCTTGAATACACGCTCGAGCTCCGAAACAACTTCTCGCTCGTCGCAGCCCTCGAATCCCGCAGGCAGGAGGCGTCGCGCACATTCCCCTTCATCCTCGCCGACGGACGCCGCATAGGCCATTTCACCGTCAATCAGGCCTCATTGCGCCTGCGCTACGCCCCGGGCGAAAAATTCTATCAGGGCCGTTCTCACCGCATACCCGTAAACCTCGACGCCCCCGTATTCGTCATCGAGCACTCTTTTGCCCCGAAAGGATTCCTCGGCTCGGACTTCGGCGTGAATAAAACCGAAATAAACATATCCAAACGCTTCTGGCTCTCGGCATTCGGCTTCATCGACTGCTACGCCGGCGGAGGACACGTCTGGGGACAGACCGATTTCCTCGACCTCCTGATTCCCAACGCAAACCTCTCATACACAATCCAGCCGCAAAGCTTCGCGCTGATGAACCCCCTCGAGTTCGTCAACACATCATACGTGTCGTGGGACCTCACCTACTGGCTCAACGGAGCGCTCTTCAACATGATACCCCTCGTCAAAAAAGCCCGCCTGCGCGAAGTCGTCGGCTTCAGGGGCCTATACGGCTCGCGTTCGGCCCGCTGCACGCCATCGCCCGAAAACCCCGGCCTCATCGCATTCCCGGCCGCGGCCGTAACCCGTCCGATGGACCAAGGCCCATACATGGAACTCTCCGCAGGCGTCGACAACCTCTTCCGCATTCTGCGCGTCGACTACGTTTGGCGCCTCTCATACCGCCACCCCGCATATCCCGTCGACCGCGGAGGCGTCCGCGTGGCTCTCCACGTCACATTTTAGCCGCACACAATTTTTCCGCCCCGTCCGCGTTTATATATTGTATGAAACGATTTCTGCTCTATATAATCGTGGCGGCGCTGTCGCTCGCTCCCGTTTTCGCCGCCCCGGTGAAAATCGCCGGACTTATCACGGACGAAAACAACGAACCCCTTGAATTCGTGAGCGTGCACATCGCCGGTACAGCCATCGGAGCCATGTCGGGAATTGACGGAAAATACTCCCTCTCAGCTCCCGAGGCCGACACCATACGCGTCGTATTCTCTTGCATAGGCTACGAGGAAAGCAAGCGGCGGCTCGTCGGAGCAAAGAAGGAAGTCACCCTCAACGTCAAGATGGCCCCGGCTTCGTATGCCCTCCAAGGAGTCGAAGTCACAGACTATCAGAAACAGACAGGCTCAATCCAAAAAATGGATATGACCGACTATCGTCTCGCGCCCGACGTCTCCGGCGGCTCCGTCGAAAGCCTCCTTACAACAATGGCCGGCGTCAACTCCAACAACGAGCTCTCATCGCAGTACAGCGTCCGAGGCGGCTCTTACGACGAAAACTCCGTCTACATCAACGGCATCGAAGTATATCGCCCCCAACTCGTCTCCTCCGGCCAGCAGGAGGGCCTCAGCATCGTCAACCCCGACCTCGTCGGGGCTATCGGCTTTTCGACCGGCGGATTCTCCGCCCGCTACGCCGACAAGATGTCGTCGGTCCTCGACATAACATACCGCCAGCCCGAAGCATTCGAAGGCTCGGTTTCCGCATCCCTTCAGGGTGGCTCTGTCGCTGTAGGCTCTTCTTCGAGGCGCTTCTCGCAGATTCACGGCGTCCGCTACAAATCAAACGCTTCCCTCCTCGGCTCTTTGGACGACAAAGGCGAATACGACCCGAAATTCTTTGACTACCAGACCTCCATGACATTCAAGTTCTCGGACAAGCTGAAAGCAAACTTCCTCGGAAACATCGCCATAAACAACTACAAATTCATTCCCCATAACCGAACCACGAAGTTCGGCACTTCAACCGACGCAAAAGAATTCACCGTCTATTTCGACGGACAGGAAAAAGACCGCTTCGAAACCTATTTCGGCGCCCTCTCGCTCACTTGGCAGCCTTCGAAGGCCCACGCCTTCACCGCCCAGCTCGGCGGATTCCTTTCAAACGAACTCGTCAGCTACGACATTTCGGGCGAATACTGGCTTGATCAGGCCGGCACTTCCGGCGACAATTCCGACGGCGGAGAAGCCGGAATCGGAGGCGAACTCGGCGTCGGGCGGTACCACGAACATGCGCGAAACCGCATGAAAGCATCCGTATTCGATTTCAGCCTGCGAGGCGCCTCAGGCATAGCGCGCCATAACCTCGACTACGGATTCTCATTCAAGCACGAAAGCATCAACGACCGTGCACGCGAATGGGAGCTCCGCGACTCCGCAGGCTATTCTCTTCCGTTCGACCCCGAAGCCGTTAAAGTAATCTACAACCTTGCCGCGAAAAACGAAATCGCAAGCAACCGCCTCGCATTCTTTGTCGAGGACACATACCGCCTCGATTCGCGCCTCGGCTACTTCAACTTCAACGGCGGCATCCGCTTGTCATACTGGGACTACAACCGCGAGTTCCTCGCCTCGCCGCGTGTGTCGGTAGGCTTTGTCCCCGAGGCGGCTCCGAGGCTGTCGCTCCGCTTTGCCACCGGACTCTATTATCAGACTCCCTTCTTCAAGGAATTCCGACGCCCCGTCGCCGACGAATCCGGCAACACCGTCATCGTCCTTAACGACAAAATCAAAAGCCAGCGCTCATTCCAGTTCATCCTCGGCGGCGACTATACGTTCCGCGCCATGAACCGCCCCTTCAAAATCACGGCCGAAGCATATTACAAAATTCTCGGGAACCTCATCCCCTACGAGGTCGACAACCTCAAAGTCGTCTACGCAGGCGAAAACCTCACAAATGGTTTCACCGCCGGTCTCGACTTCAAGCTGTTCGGCCAGTTCGTTCCCGGAAATGACTCATGGGTAAGCTTCTCGCTCATGAAAACGCAGGAAACGCTCAACGGCGTCAAAGTCCCGCGCCCGACCGACCAGCGCTACTCCTTCGCGCTCTTCTTCACTGACTATTTCCCGAAATTCCCCAAACTGAAATTCAATCTGCGGGGCATCTTTTCCGACGGACTCCCCACCACAGCCCCGCGCACCTCGCGCGACAAAGGCTACTTCCGCGCCCCCGCCTACAAGCGCCTCGATATCGGGCTGGCATACGGCCTCCTGACATCGCCCGGCGACGGTCAGCCGTCCCGCGGAGGATTCCTCGGAAAACTCAAAAGCGTGTGGCTCGGAGTCGACGTGTTCAACCTGCTCGACATCTCAAACGTCAGCTCCTACTATTGGGTCACCGACGTCAACGAAATCCGCTATGCCGTCCCGAACTACCTTACGCGCCGCCAGTTCAACGTCCGCCTGACCGTCGATTTCTGACCCGCCGCCTCCCTCGTCGCCGTTCCCCCGGCGGAGGTCCTTACTTATACAAGAAGCGACGAATCGACCGCTTGGGCGTCTTTTCGAATTCCGAAGGCATGATTTCCACCCCCTCGATGCGCTCATACGGCGCAAGCATCGTGTTCACCTCCTTGCGGTTCTTCTCCAAAGCCTCCGCTATTTCTTCAGCCGTCATGTCGCCTGTCGACTCGGGGTCAGGATACACGAGCATAAACAGATGCCCGTCTCTGTCGACAACAAGACACTCGTTGACATAAGGCATATTGCTGAATTTGGCCTCGATTTCCTCAGGATAGATATTCTGCCCGTTGGCGCTGAGAATCATCGTCTTATAGCGTCCGCGGATATAGACCGTGCGTCCCTGCGGGTCGCCGACTGTCCCCATGTCGCCCGTGTGGAGCCACCCGTCCTCCTCAAGCACCGCTTCCGTCGCCTCGGGATTCTTGTAGTAGCCTTTCATCACATTGAGTCCGCGAACCATTATCTCGCCCTGAGCCTGCGCCCCCTCGGCGTCTCCGAGGCTTTCGTCGCGGAGTATCTTCGCCTCCATGATGTTGCTGAGCACGCGCCCCGCCGACGAAGGCACGAAGCGGCGCCAAGGCGTATAGCTGATGAGAGGCCCGCACTCGGTCATGCCGTAGCCGACGGTGAACGGAAAATGTATCTTGTGGAGAAAATCCTCTACCTCAGGGTTCAGCGCCGCACCGCCGACAATCACCTCTTCGAATGCTCCGCCGAAAGCCTCTACAAGCTTCGAGCGTATCATCGCATAGACCGCCTTGTCGAGAACCGGAACAGCAAGAACCCATCTCAGCGACGGCTTGGAAATCATCGGAACAATCATCTTGCGGTAAATCTTCTCAAGGATGAGCGGAACGCAGATTATCAGCGACGGACGCACTTGATTCATCGCCTTCACAAGCAAAGCCGGAGTGGGCAGCTTGCCGAATAGCGTCACGTGAGTGCCCGTGGCGAGCGGCACGAGCATATCGAACGCGCATCCGTAGGCGTGGGCAAGAGGCAAAAACGAAAGTGCCCTCGACCCCTGATAATGGAGGCGCGAGCGGATGCCGAACACCACATTGCTCCGGAGATTGTCGAGGCTCAGCATCACTCCCTTGGAGAAGCCCGTAGTCCCCGACGTATAGTTGATTACGGCGGTCTCAGACCCGTCGATGTCAGGATAATTTATGTCCGAGGCCGAGAATCCGCCAGGATAGCGCTTCCTGAAACGACGCGTGAGGCCGCGAACAACAGCCGCGTACGACTTGAACCCCTTCCCGAGACGCTCACACGCCTCCGCGCGTTCGTACACTACCTTGCGCGAGTCTATCGACACCACGCACCGCAGTTCGGGGAAGTCCTCGGCCTTCAGCTCATGCCACGACGAATCGCTCACAAAGAGCATCACCGCATCCGAGTGGTTGATGATATGCGTCGCATCGGCAGGTGTGAAATCCGCGAGAACAGGCACTATCACAGCCCCGTAAGTGATGCTCGCCATGAACGTCACAACCCACGTCGGGTTGTTCTTTCCAAGCAACGCTATCTTGTCGCCGGGGCGCACGCCCGTGATTTCAAAAAACAAGTGCAGGCGGGCTATGCGTTGCGCAAAGGCTCCGTAGCTGAGAGTCTTGCCCGTCGAATAGTCCGTAAGCGCCGGAAGAGAGAAATTGTCGGCAAAACTTTGCCGGTATATTTTGAGCAAGTCGTCGTAAGGCGACCGGGCGTATTCGCCCTCGAATTCATATTGTCTGTTCACTGCCTGTTGTCAAAGAGAGGTTTTATTTATACAGGTGATTTGCAAAGATACACATTTATCAATAATGTGCAATGCAAAAAAGTTTATGTTTAAATATATGTTGTATAACATATTTTATGCAATGCCTTTATTCATAGCTGATTATATGTTTGAATATATAAAGATGAAGAATGTTTTAGTTTTTTTAAGGCCGCAAAATTTTCAAAAAAGCCTCGAAATCACTAACTTTGAAAATGAGTTCGGGCCAAAGCCCCGTTCTTTGATATTAACAACTCTAATCTTAGCCCGCATTCTTACGGGCGTAACCCCGGAAAGCATTGCCTTATGGAACAGACCTTTGTTATTCTGAAGCCCTCGACGATTTCGCGCAGCCTCGTCGGCGATATTATAGAGCGCTACCAGCGGAAAGGTCTCCTCATCGCGGGCATAAAGATGATGCGCCTCGACGAAGAAATTCTTCGTGTTCATTACGCACATCTCGTCGACCGTCCCTTCTTCCCGCTTATCCTTGACTCCATGATGGCCACACCGGTCATCGTCATGGTTCTTGAAGGAAACGACGCCGTAGAAGTAGTGCGCACCATGACCGGCGCCACCAACGGGCGCAAAGCCGCACCCGGAACTATTAGAGGCGATTTCAGCATGAGCGGACAGGAAAACATAGTCCATGCATCCGACTCCGTCGGAAACGCTCGTATCGAAATCGAACGCTTCTTCCGCCCTGAAGAAATTTTCAGCTACTCCCTCGTCACTCAAAGCGCCCTCTACGCCCCCGACGAGCTCTGCCCCCCCCCACGCGGCTTCGCCCGCACACATCGAAGTAATCAACAAGAAAATCTACATTCTCCTACTCTCCATTCCAGACCGTAAATGTTCTTTAAAAAACTTCTGAAACACACACTGACCTCGGCGGCTGCCATCATCATCGGAGGCTGCTTCAGCCTGCACGCGCAGGACTTCCGTCTCCCCGGACAGCACCTCTCACAGCACGACAAGCTCTTGGCAAGTCAGGGTAACGCCGGCATTCAGGTCGACAACACTACAAAGTATCTCGAATCCCTCTTCAACGAAGAAGAAGAGCCCGAGTACGACATCTACACCGAAGGCTGGGAATCAGGCCGCGTTAACTGCTACGCAAATCTCACCGTCCCCGACCGCATGGTAATCGACGTCAGCAAGTTCTCGATGCCGCACCCCGGCTACATCACATCCCCCTACGGCTACCGCCGACGCTTCAGACGCATGCACAAAGGCGTCGACCTCAAAGTAAATATCGGCGACACAATCCGGGCGGCATTCGACGGACGCGTCCGAATCACAAACTTCGAGCGCCGCGGCTATGGCTACTACGTCGTTGTCCGCCACACAAACGACCTTGAAACCGTCTACGGACACCTCTCAGGCTTCCTCGTCGAACCCGACCAATACGTGAAGGCCGGAGACCCCATCGCCCTCGGCGGCAACACCGGACGCTCAACCGGACCTCACCTCCACTTCGAGACCCGTTACATGGGCTATGCCATCAATCCTTGCGCTATCTTCGACTTCGCAAATCAGACCACTCACACCGACACATACACCTTCGACAAGGACACATATCAGAACGCACGCAACTTCTCTCCCGACGCTAACAGCCGATACGCGCAGGAATACCGCAAGAACAACCCCGCAAAACCTTACGTCACACCGACCGGAAAGTCATCCCGCGCTTCCGCTTCGGCTTCAGTGTACAGCGTGCGCAAAGGCGACTCCCTGAGCAAAATCGCAAGCCGCAACGGCACAACCGTGGCGCGCCTTTGCCGCCTCAACGGACTTACGACAAGCTCGAAACTTAAGCCCGGACAAAAAATCAAACTTCGCTGAACAAGCATACGGCTTCTAAACCTCCGCGTCGGTCTGTATCAGGCGGCGCGGATTTTTTTTACCCCCGAGAAGGCTAAATAACATCCTTTAACACTGGTGGGCGCCAATACAGCCCGCCGTGGAGCTAACTTTGCAATACAAACACGTTTTAATACTTCCCTCCTATGTCGATACTCAGTTTTGTCAAAGACCTGCTCTTCTTAGGAATGGCTCGCAATCTCTTGAAATCATCGCGTGGACGCCAAGCGACGCACCGGGCCCCGGTCCCCGCCGTCCCGGACTATGACACCTGCGACTCCTGCGACTACGACCACACCGACTGCACCTGTGCCGACATCGACTCCATTCAGGACCGCATCGACGAGCTTGAAGGCATGCTCGACACTTGCGACCCCGCATCCGACCGCTACGACCTGATACAAGACGAAATCGACCGTCTGCAGGACCGGGTTGACGACGCTGAGCTGAGCGACCTCTACGACGACGATCTCCTTTCCGACGACCTTGACCTCTACGACTATGAAGACCACGACGATTATGACGCCTGCCTCTACGACGATTTCGACGACCACGACGACCTGTATTGACAAGCGCACTCCCACAAACACCAACATTGACGCCGGCCGCGCTATGTTAATGCTCTAAAAACCGGTGAAAAGTACGGACGTGATTAATCGAGGCCACTGAAAAAGTCGGAAAATAGAGAAACTTGATTTTGAAATACAATGATTACCAACTACTATTTTCTAGGGAATAATGCAAAAAAGGAGGGTGGTCAGTGGCTTCGATTAATCACGTCCGCCGCGCAAAAGCTGACATTGACGCTGCCCACGCCATATTAATGCTCTAAATACCGGCGAAAAGTACGGACGTGATTAATCACGTCCGCCGCGAACAGCACTAACCTTCAGCGCATTACACCCCGAAAAGTTAGCAATTTGCGGCGCGGACGTGATTAATCACGTCCGTACATTTCGTTTGTAGCCAATTATTTATGCACGACGCCACCCCCTCACAAACACCAACGTGCCAACGCAGTACGGACGTGATTAATCACGTCCGCCGCGAACAGCACTAACTTTCAACACATTACACCCCGCGGAAGTTAGCATTTTGCGGCGCGGACGTGATTAATCACGTCCGTACATTCCATTTGTAGTCAATTATTTAACGTGAGTTCGATATAAGCAATCAGAACAAAGTTAGCTGGTTATCTGTCACAAACTCCAAAGAGATCGACGGTTTCTTTGGGAAAAAGCAGTAAGCAGCGATAGCACTCAAAG
>CAJUCQ010000059.1 GCA_910584905.1 uncultured Muribaculaceae bacterium | reverse complement strand
TTAGTAATTGCTTGAGGCTTTCGCCATCCTCATCATCAATAAAGAGCAAGTAGGCAAAGTAAAGCGAAGCAGCCACAAAGAGCCAGTGCGCCCAGTTGCCGGCGATTACACCCCGTATAGCCCCACATAGGCATAAAAGCCATACTGAGAGCCAACAAGTGTTGTAAATTTGTATTCCAGTCATCGGTGTTGCAATTTGATTAAGAGAATAATTCGTTTTCTGGTACGCCCAAATGCTTTGCAATAATGGATGTTTTCAAAGCATCGGGCTTTTGTGTTCCGGCAATCCAGCAGCGCACCGTTACCTCATGCACCTTAACCAACTTGGCGATTTCTTTTACAAAAGCCGACTTGGGGGCTATCGGTGCTTTGCTTGGTAGCGCGTCATAGATTTGCCTAAACTTTGTTTTTTTCTTTTGTTCCATTATAATTTTTATAGTGTTTATGTGTTCCGCAAACATAAATTTTGTATCTTTGCGGCGTTATAAATCTTATTGTGTTGCAAAGGTAAACATATTTACCTAAACTACCAAAAGATTTTAGGATTAAATTTAGGTAAATTTTTCTCAAAAATCATAACTACCTCATAATGACAAAGATAGACCGATACAAAATTTTAGTCCGCTACCTCATTAGTATTGGGGTAGCTGCCAGCCAACAAGAGTTGGGCACAAAAGTTGGCTACAACAATGCCTCCGCGTTCTCACAAGTCATAAACGGAAAGGCCGTAGAGCCTAAAAACTTTATGAACAAACTAAAAGAATTATCACCCAACCTAAACCTTGAATGGCTTGAAACAGGCGAGGGCAATATGCTTATTGAGGAAAATGTGAACTCGCAAGAGAATACACAAGAAAATGCGGGCAGCGGTCAGCAATTCAACGGCCCGATAACGGGGGATAACCCACAGTTTGCCGGAAACAATCTTACCAACAACCCGCCTTGCACCTTTGGAGTAGAGATAGACAAAATCGTTTCTGCAATGACTGCACAAGCTGACCTCACCAAAGAAGCCCACGAAATAACCCGTAGAGCGCAAGACCAAGTTGACCGCGCACAGGCGCAAGTGGATAAGGCGCAATCCCAGATTGACCGCCTCCTAACTATGCTTGAACTGAAATTTAATATAACACCAGCAACCGTATGAATACCTACTATCGTATGGTGATAGAGCTTATGAAAGAAAGCCTCACCAGTGTAAACCGGGTAAATTCCGATGAGAGCCTCCGAGTGCTGACCGAGATAGAGAAAGCAATCACAACTGCAAAAATCACCGGCCAGCCCCTTGATGAGCTTTACCAGCTCAAAGCCGATGTTGAACTTGTACGCACGTTGAATGAATAGCATAAAAGGGCTGTTCTCTATTTTGCTTTTGACAGTAACGCTATCGGCCTGCCAAAAGCCACATGAAAAGTTGATAATAGAGAGTATGAGTGAAAATCCCCATTATAATCTCATATCCATAAGCGACCCTACCCCGGATTGTATTGATAGCACACTTTGGATGCCGGCACACAAAATCTCCATAGGAGAAACTGACTACTACGGACCAGTTCAAGTAGTGGAGCATATCTACACAAAAGATATTGCTCATAAAGACACCATCTCAGAACTTTGGATTTTTGATGAAAGTTTTAAGCGTCCAATCTTTATCAGTCAAAGATGAACACCTCAGTAAGCAAGCAAATCATGGAACGCTTTTATTGCGCCCTTGACGCGATAATTGCGATGAAACGAATAAGGGGTGTCAACACCTATTGTCGGCTCTACGACATTGACCGGCGCAACCTCATAGCCAATCGGAAAGACTTAGAGCGTGGTTGGTTTCAAGTATCATGGCTCCAACCTATGGTTAAAGAGTATGGCGTTAGTGCCAAATGGCTTTTGCTTGGAGCCGGAAAGATGTTTGAGGACTAAAACGAATGGAGCGGTGCTTTCGGGTGTCGCTCCACTTGTTTTGTTCTTTCCCCCATACCCCCTATTTCTAAAACATATACTACTTTCTTATACTCTCTATATAGTGTGTTTTAACGCGCCTGCGCGCATTATGCGCGTGCGCGTGAGGCTAAATTTTGCTTAGGCAAAACCGCCTTAATAAGATATTGCGCCACAATGATTTACAAATTTTGCTTAGGCAAAATATTGATTTTGTCATTTTGCTTAGGCAAAAGTCGGCAATAATCTATAAACCAGCATTTTACAAATTTTGCCTAAGCAAAAATTTGGTGTGTGGAACATTTTGCCTAAGCAAAATAATTTTATAACATTCATATTTACAACGTAATACAAATTTTGCCTAAGCAAAATAAGTGTGTTTGAGAGGGTGTTTTGGGGCGATTTTGAGGGGCAAAAATCCGTGAAACATTTTGCCTAAGCAAAACCGCCTTAATAAGATATTGCGCCACAGCGATTTGCAAATTTTGCTTAGACAAAACCTATTTTTTAGGCTCATCAACACTTGGTAAATTCAGTTGGAGTAAATCAAGTACGGCACGATTGGCTTTATCTATGCGCTCCCAATTCTTACGAATGTAAATATCCGTCACCCGCATTGTTTCATCCACATGGTTCAACGCCTCATGAACAGTGTATTTGTCAACGCCAGCGTCATTGTTGGCAATGGTAGCCCACGAATGGCGGGCAGCGTAAAACTCCAAATCATCAACGCCAATAATATCTCCCAACTTTTTAAGCCCCTTGTTGAGAGCCGCGCAAAACGTATCCATTGAGGAATAGAGTTTGTAGAACTTGAAAACTCTTTGCCCGGACGGGTCCCGGTACTTTTCAAATAGAGCCATTACCTCCGGCTCCAGCTTTATTGAGATTTCCGCATTGTCGGCGCGACGGTTTCGTGTCTTGGCACGTTGGTAGGTAATGCGGCCACCCTTGCAGTCCGTAGCGGTGTATAAGTCCACAGCGTTCATGCCGACCAGCATAAAACTCAACAGGAATACATCTTTGGCAAAGTTGAAGCGGTTCACACCCGGTTGCAGAATGGTTGTATAAGGTATCTCGGAGAATTTGCGTAGTTGCTCAACCGTCAACGCTCGTTTCCTTGAAAGCGATGGCTTGGGTATCTCTACTTTGTTGAATGGTGAAAAGGGTATGCGTATAATGCCGGCCTCCTCATCGTTAAACTCTTTTTTGGCTCGGTTATACATAGCTCGGAGTTGAGCGAGATACAGGCTTTGGGCGCGGTCTCCTTTTTTGCAGTTTTTCCGTGGGGGCTGGGCCGCTATCCATGTTATCCAATCAGTAAGGAATTGCACGGTGATTTCTTTTATGCTTACACTCTCACGACCGACAAAACGGCAAAGGCTGTTAATCGCAACCTCATACGCCCTTGCGGTGCCACCACGCCCTGCCTTGTCAAGTTTGGTAACGAACTTGCGCGTATAGTCCACTATATCCAAATCAAAGGGTTTATCTGTTTCTTTCCGGGTGATAAGCTCTACCACTTGCTCAACGCTCATGTCATCAAGCCCCTCACCAACACTATTGCAGATTGAGCGATACTTGCGCAACAAATCCTCAACCATATCAATGTACCGTTGATTTTTCAGCTTGAGGGCGCGTGTCATGTCCTCTTTACCTACATACCACGGAGTAGCGAGATACTTTTTGCGCTGCTTGTGGGTAACTCGGATTTTGATGTTATATGTGCCATCTGCCCGCTTTTGGTGAGCATATATTTCTGCTTTGAAGGTAGCCATTTCTTTTCTTGTAGAACTATTGTAGAACTTTTCAACGCAAATTTAGTCAAAAAGTGCGGAAAGTAAAAAGCCCCACCCTAAAAAAGGTGAGGCTTCGTTGTAGTCCTGCGGGGAATCGAACCCCGATTTAAGGTTTAGGAAACCCTCGTTCTATCCGTTGAACTACAAGACTTTATAGTATTATGTCGGTTATCGTGTCGGTTATCATTAACTGGGTTAATGATTTAGAGTGCCATTTTTAGCTCTTAGGGAGAATAGATGTTTAGGAAACCCTCGTTCTATCCGTTGAACTACCAAGCCTTGGTTTTACACTGCAAAAATACAAAAAAAAACGCAATTATTTGCCTAAGTCCTAAAAAAATTGGAACTTTGCCTGATAAAATAGTGTTCTTTTTATAAGTATCTGATGGTTAATAGATTGTCCCGCCCTAAATCACTGTCGCCGAGCGAACGCATCGCCGACGGCAGCCCCTCCGCCGATGCTGCGGCGCGGCGCTCGGGACGCACAATCCGCTCGCTTGAGGCTCTCCGCGGGCTGTCGATAGCTGTTGTCTTTCTCTTTCATACCGTCAAATGCCCTAATCTGCTTTTGCTTGTAGGCATGGTCGTTACGTATTTCTTCATGCTCAGCGGCTTCGCCTTGTCGATGACTTATGGCCGTGCAATCGACGACGGCTCGTTTTTGTATAAAAACTTCATCCGACGTCGTATCCTGCGCATTTGCCCTCTTTACTACTTCTCGCTCCTTGTCTTCCTCTATGTGATGCTTCCCATCGGCTGGACCACCGTCAGCGACTCTTTGCCGGCATTCTTTATGGTCCAGTCCCTGATTCCCGGGCGAAACTTCTCGGGCATCGCCATCGGATGGTTCGTCTCGGCCCTGATGCTTTTCTATCTCCTTTTCCCGGCGATGTATCGCCTCGTGTTCGGCATGTCGATGCGGAAGCTTGCCGTTTTCGCTGCGGTGCTGACAGCGATTTCTGCCCTTTATACAGTGCTGATACCCGCCCGGGCAACAAACGCGTGGCTCTACGCCTTCGGGCCGGCGAGGCTTGTCGATTGCTTCGCGGGCATAGTCGTGTGGCGTCTTTATCTTAGAGCTGCCGACCGTCCCGCTCCTTCGTTGGAGCGGCGCATGCGCGGCCTCGCTGCGGCCTTGACGCTCGGCCTGCTTGCGGCATACGCCCTTTGGATGCTGTTATGTCCCGGAAAAGAAATATTCGCCGTGTGCTACTTTCTGCCTGTCGGTGGCCTGATATTCCTTTGCGCCTATTCCGAGACGTTGATGTCGAGGCCTGTGGGGCTTGTCAGGGCGCTTGCCGCATCGCCGGTCCTGACGGCTTTGGGGGCTATATCATTTGAAATTTATTTCCTTCACGCTGTGGTCAGGTGCAAATATCGCACTACGTTGTTCTTCCGGGGTTGGGAACTTGACCTCTTCGCCGACTTGCTTGTTTGCGTCGCCCTTACACTGCTTGCCGTGCTGTGCTGGCGCAAAGTCAGCGGGGCTGTGGCTACGGCGATTTCGGGTATATACAAAAAGAAGTGCGCAACCTCACGGTAACGCACCTCCCTCATAACCAAAATTCAAGTATATTTAATGATGAGTCTAACAAAACATCGCATTTTAATTCAGCTCCCGGAGGGGCCTCCTGTCATCGGTTTTTCGTTGACAATGCAAAGTTACAAACTTTGTTCAAATTCTTCACCAAAAAAGTTGCAAAAAAATCCTAATCAACCTCAACTATTTTTTGCCGGAATGCGCCATAGCATAGCTACGGCTTGAGAGGCAATGCCTTCGCCGCGCCCCGTGAAGCCGAGTTTTTCAGTCGTCGTGGCTTTTACGGACACAGCCTCGGGGCTTACGCCGAGGTCGGAGGCGAGACACGCCTGCATGCGCTCGATGTAGGGGCGCATTTTGGGCGCTTGGGCAATGATGCTGACGTCGACGTTGCCAACGCCCCAGCCTTCGCGCTCAAGCAGCGAGCGCACGCCGCGCAGAAGCTTGCGCGAGTCGACGTCCTTCCATTCGGGGTCGGTGTCAGGGAAGTGTGCACCGATGTCGCCGAGAGCGGCCGCCCCGAGAAGTGCGTCGATGAGGGCATGGATGGCCACGTCGGCGTCGCTGTGGCCCAGCAAGCCCTTTTCGTAGGGGATTTCTACGCCGCCGATGACACAGCGGCGGCCCTCGACGAGGCGGTGGACGTCAAAACCGGTGCCGATGCGGAAGGGAGGATTGTTAGTCATGGCTGTGCTTATTTTCGTTTGCCGAGAAGGTCCTTGAGACCGTCCATGTCGAACGTGAGCGTGAAGCGCAGAGTCTGGTCGAGCGGCGAGGTTTGCGCCGTGGCAAGCATATACGATGCGTCGAGTCTTACCACGTTGAGCGAGAAGCCTGCGCCGAAGCCGAAATACTGGCGGTTGCCCTTGTACTGGTTTTCGTAATAATAGCCCGCGCGCAGAAAAAACTGCTGGTTGTAGCTGTATTCGGCGCCGAAGCTCATCGTCACTTCACGGAGCTCTTCCTTGAAGCCGCCGGGAGCATCGCTGAAGCTCTTGAATATGCCGGTGAAGGGGCTCATGTTCTTCCAGTCTTCGAGTGCCTGAAGATACTCGCGCTGGCCGTCGGTCGTGTCCATGTCGTAGTCGATTTCGCGCGGACGGGCCGGCACAAGCAGCTTGTTGACGTCGACGCCGAGCGAAAGCGTGTGGTAGTCGGCGAGGGGAAACATGAACGTCGTGCCGAGCTTGAGGTTCGTGGGTAGGAAGGCCGGGTCTTCGCCGTTGTTGAAGGCCACCTTGGTGCCTATGTTGGAGATGTTCCAGCCCCACGACCACTGGCACTCGTTGCGCCCGACGATGGGGTAGGTGGTGAAATAGCCAGCGAGGTCGGCCGAGAATGCCGATGCCCCGGTGGTCTGGTCGCCGGCATAGGAGTCGGAGAATCCGAGGTCGGAGTAGATGTAGCGGAACACTACGCCCATCGAGAATTTCTCCGAGAGTTTGCGCGAATAGCCGAGGTCGAAGCTCAGCTCATAGGGGTTGAGAGTCTGTGTCGACGTCTCCGACGGGTCCTCCGACGTCACTTCGCCGAGAGAGAAATAGCGCAGGGAGGCGCTCAGAGCCTGATTGTCGCCGCTGCCGATTTTCCAGTAGCCGGCAACGTTGGCAAGGAAGATGTCGTTGACGAGCTTGCGGAGCCACGGCGTGTAGCTCAGACTCACGCCGGCTGTCGAGTAGGCGAATGCATACTTCGACGGATTCCAGAACTGAGAGTTGGCGTCGGGGTCGGTCGCCGCGCCGAGGTCGCCCATGGCGGCGCCGCGTGCGTCAGGAGCGATGTTCAGCGATGTCACACCCGTTTCGATGGGGTTGAATTCGTTTTTCTGTGCCTGTACGCCCGTAGATGCCGCGGCGGCAATAAGGAGCATTCCGGCGAGTATTCTGATGTTCATTGTCGTTGCTTGGATACAAATATGGTGTGCTTATAAAATAACTCCCCGAATGCCTTTTTATTGCCTTCGGGGAGTTATTTTTTTTGCTTCGAGCCTATTGTTATTTTATGACGGTGAACCCGACGGGTGCCGTGGCGCCGTAGACCGTCCCGCTGCGCAGCATCACCTTGGCCGTGTAGAAGCCGTCGGACACGGCGGAGCCGTCATTGCCGCGGAGGTCCCAGCTGTAGGGGAAGATGACGCCCGATTTCGTGAACACGGTGTTGCCCTCGGAGTCGAATATCAGCAGGCGGCAGTCGGGTGTGGACTCATGCTCGTGGGTCAGGTCAAGCTCGGCCGTGCGGTGCACGATGGTCGTGGACGGGTAGGTGGCGGCGACGTCTGACTCGCACGTCAGCGTGCCCGCGAGCTCGCCGCTGATGGTGTAGAACTCGAGGTCGGCCGTCGACGTCTTTCCGAGATTGTTGTTGACAGTCAGGCTCAGCGAGTGGTGGCCGTCGACTACGTTGTTGAAGTCTTTTTTAATGAGCAGATTGCCTTCAGGCGTGTAGGTGCCGGTGTTGAAAAGGTCGGTATATTTCGTCGACACGTCGAAGGTCAGGCCGAGCGTAGTGCCCAGACCGCTCTTGGCGATGTGGATGCCGCTCTCGGGAGGCGTGATTTCGGCATATACCGTGAATTTCGGGCCGGTCGTGTCTCCGGCGCGGAAGTCGGGGCTGTCGATGTAGAAGGCGGTGATTTCGGGTGCGGAGGGGTCGAGCGTCGACACAAAGTCGTCAGCCACGTCAGCCACGGCGGCGTTTGTGGCCGTCCCGGCGGCGAGGTCGCCCGTCTCGGTGTCCTTCGCCGTGAGCACCATGCGGTTGACGCTGCCGGTCACGTTCAGCTCAGGAAGCACGAAGTCGAACTCGAACGCGCCTCCGCTTACGCTGAACACATTTTCATGAACAGGCGTGTGGTCAAGCGTCGTGCTTACGTTTTCAACCTTGTCGCCCGAACCGACGGTCACTTCGGCCGATTTCGTCGGCGTGTCATAGACTTCGAGAAGCCCCGTGCCGTTGAAGCCGGAGGCGTCCTTCCCGTCATTGCGCACGATGTGGCCGCTGATTCTCACCTTGCTGAGAGGCGGGAGAGCCACGGACGCGGAGCTGTCGTAGGCTTGGTCGTTGATACGGTCGATTACCACCTTGTAGCCCGGCACAGGCATCGGGAGGGCCGGGTCGCCGATGTAGTTGTAGCACAGGGCGTTGGTGACGCGCGCCGAGCTTAGTCCGCCTGAAGTGACGAGTTTGTTGCGGCCTTGGGTGAATAGCTGGCCGTACGTTGTCCCCGGCACGGCCGAAGCGTATTCGTCGCAGACGGCGAGGTAGATATTCTGATTATATTCGAGGTAAACCGAGCGGCAGGCCCCGACGCCTCCGATGATGCCGCCGCGGGTTGTGGCCAGAAGCGCATCCATAAGGGAGGTCGAGCGGTCGAAGCAGAACATGTCGCACGACGAAAGGAAGGCGAAGCACGGCGTGTCGAAAGGCTCTTCGTTCACCTGACCGATTGTCAGCAGATTCACGCCCGTGATTTTCGGGGCGCTCCCGTGGCCGCAATAGGCGAAGAGTCCCTGTCCGCGCTCGAAGGCCTGCATCAGCACCTTGTGGGCGTCGGTGATTTCGTCGGTTGTGGGGTAGAGCACCACGTGGCCGCGCGTGAGCGTCATGCCAGGGAGTTTCCCGGCAAGCAGCGCCCCCGATTCCTCGCTTTGCTGGAAGTGGGCGTTGGAGTTGCCTTGGTCGCTCGATATTATGGCGCGGAGATAGTTGGCGGCGGTCGGCGAGTTGTTGAAAAACTGCTCGATTTTCGTGTTAGCCGACTGTGCTTGCACAGGAGTGGTGAGGTTCATGCGGCCCACTACAATCTGAGCCGGCGTGTAGTGGATATTGTCGGGGTCATAGTCGTCGGCGACCATCCCGAACACTTGGTCGGTCGTATAATTGCGGTGGGCGTCGCGGGCGTGATCCACAAGCTCGGCCTGAAAGGTCAGCAGACGGTCGGTCGGCTCGATGACGATGCCGCGGTTGTCCCACGAGCCGCTCCCGTAGAGAAGGAGATATTTCAGCACGTCGGGCTCGCGGTCATAGAACATCTTGACCATGCGGCGGTAGGCCATCGGGGTGGAGACACCCGAGGAAAATTCGTTGAAAATATCGTCCTGAACGAAGACGCCTACCTTCATCCCCTGATACTGCTCGTGGAGGGCCGCAAGCCTGCGGGCCTCGCTTTCGAGCGTGGCCGTGGTGATAATCACCATCTCGGGCGTCTCGCTGCCGTGGATATTCGTGTTGGCAACCTCGCCGGCGTATGTGGCCGAGGGGTGGGCGGCGTCGGGCGCGAAGACGACGATGCGGCACGGACCCGTCTGGAGATTGTAGACATGGGGCAGTGCTATGCGCATGGCGCCCGCGCCGTCGGGGTCGTCGCGGCGCACCTCGTAGCTCGTGATGTTGAAGGGGTTGTCGACGTTCCATGCCACGGTGTTGGCGGGCGTGTCGCTTATTTCGAATCGTTGCCCCGAAGGCACGGCCTGATAAATGTGCATCAGCAGCTGGCGTTCGTCGCCGAGGCGCGAGCTCCGCGGATAGCAGAGGGTGGCGCGGTCGATTGCCGTGTAGACGATGTTCGACCCCGGCGTGTTCGTCACCGTGAAGCTTACGTCCTCGTCCTGAAGCGATGTGCTCGAAGTGTCGACAGGCTTGAAGTAGACAGAGCCGTAGCCCGGCGTGTAAAGGAGGCTGTTGGTGTTGGCCGAGCAGTCGCCGTCGTTGCTGTATGTCGTGTTTACGTTCGTCGGGAGCGTCGTCGTCAGATGCGAGCGGCTCGACGAATTGCGGGCGAAATCGTAGCGGAAATAGCCTTCGCTGTCAAGCCCGGAGTTCGACGGCGCGAAATCCTTGATGTGGAAGGTATAGGTCCGGCTATCGCCGGGCTCCATCGGGGTGTCGTGGTAGTAGACGCCGCCCTCTCCCGGATTGTGGGCCTCGTTCTCGATAAATTCCAGATGATAGTGGGCGCGGCGGATGCTTTGTGTCGAGGGTTTGTAGCTCGTCACGGGCACGGCCTTGGACGGCTGTGAATCGCTCAGGAAGTAGACGCCCCGGCGGTCGTAGTAGTTGCGGGTCACCGACGTCGCCTTCATCCCCTTGATGTGCATTTTGGCGTCGCTTTCGCCGTAGAAGAGAATGCGGCCGTCGGCGGTGTGCATGCTGGCCGTCATCGGCAGGTCATCAACATGCGTGTCGGTAAATTCGCCCGAGATGTCGGCGAGAGGGCTGTAGCCGAATACGCTCACCTTCGACGGGTCGCTGAACCCCCATGCGCGGAGGTCATCATAGCTCACTTGGAATATACCTTCTCCGTCAACGGTGATTTTGACCCAGTGGCCCGTAGCAAGCACCGACGAGTTCTTGTAATAGCTTTGCGGATAGCCGGCCGACGTAAACGCCGTTGCCGCGCAAAGGAGCCCCGGAAGAAGATGGCGGAGCAGTTGTCCGGAAGAGAATATCATTGTGATTATGATTGACTTTTTGTAGGGTATACTTGGTTTATTTGAGGCGGATGTTGAGCCGCACGGTGCCGTCGGCGTTGCATTCGACGCTCGTGTCGGGCACGAGTTCGAACGATGCCGTCGAGCCTGTCTCAACGATGAGGATGTCGCCGGTCTTGAACGTGCAGTAGCGCGACAGCTCATGGATTGTTCTCTCGAAAAGACTTCGGAGACCCTCGCCGCGCCCGCTCAGGGATGAGCCGCCGACGCGGACGGTCATTTCCGTCGGGCCGTCGCCGAGTTCTTCGGCCGGTGTCCACTCGCCTGCCGCGACGGAGCGGTCGGCGATGTCGCTTATTCCCTCGGGGTGTGTCTCCCCGGCGAGAGGGCTCACCGTCAGCACCGGCGCATAGCTGTCGAAATAGCGGCCGGCCGCTTTGAGCGGGATATTCGTGCCGAGGCGCGAGAGGCGCACGGCCGGACATACGCGCCCGCTCCATCGACCGAGGTGATCGGCCACGAACAGCGGGTCGCCGTTGCGGAGAAGAGCCGAGTCGGCCACGGTGCGCACGCTCTTGACTGCACCGTCGGGACTGTGCGATACGATTGCTATTTTCATCAGTCGGGCTGATTCTGTGTCATGGTCGACAGGCGGTTGTACATTACGGCGAGATGGGAATAAATCGACGTGTTGGCCACCACCGTGTTGTCGCCGCAGACGCGGATTCGACGCGGCGTGAAGTTCCAGAGCGCACGCACGCCGGCGGCAACGAGTTCGTCGGCAACGTCCTGGGCGGCGTCGAAAGGCACCGTCAGGATACCGACGCTCACGCCCAGCCGTTTCACAAGATGCGGCAGCTGCTCGGGACTCACCACGGGGATGCCTCCCACCTGCGAGCCCTGAAGCTCGGGCGAGATGTCCACGCCGGCCACCACGTTGAGTCCGTAGCGCTGAAGGCCTTGGTCGCTCATGAGGGCGGCGCCGAGCGAGCCTACGCCGACGATGACGGCGTTGTGGCGGCGGTCAAACCCGAGGAAGTCGCGGAGCTTCGTCTCAAGGGCATCGACCTCATAGCCGATGCGCGTCTTCCCGCGGATGTTGAGAAAATAGAGGTCCTTGGCTATCTGCGAGGCATCGACGTTAAGCTCTCGCGCAATCTGAGTCGACGACACGTGGCTTATGTTCTTCGACTTCAGCGTCGCAAGATACGCCAGATACCACGGAAGCCGCCTGAGCGTCGGTTCAGGAAGAATCACGGCGGTGCCGGAGGCGGCGTCTGTTATGGTGTTTTTATTCGATTGTGCCATTTCAACCTGCAAAGTTACAAATTATATCCAACTTCAGCAAGTCATTCGCCCGATGTCACGGCTATGCGTTGCGAGCCGGTCTCGTAGATGCCGTCCTCGGTCCCTATGGTCGCGCGGTAGATGTAGATGCCGCGGTTCACGCGGCGGCCGCCGCTGTCGGTGAGGTCCCAGCTCACGGGCACCGACTCGAACATGTCGCTCGGACCTTGCGCCGAACCCGTCCACAGGGGCTTGCCGAGAAGATTGTAGACCGTCACGCTCACCGTGGCCATAGCCTCGGGACGGTCATGGCTGACGTAGAAGTTGGCCACGGTCGAGGCGGGGTTCGTGTCGGTGTAGACGCGGTAAATCACGGGGGCTTTGTCCTTCTCGACGTAGAAGTCGATGCTGCGCTCGGCTTTGTTGCCGGAGGTGTCCCACACGCGGAGCGTCAGCGAATGAGCTCCTTCGGCGAGGTTCTCGATGGTGTAGATGATGCTGCCTCCGGGGCGGCCGTCGCTGTATGGCGTGTAGCCTGCGGAAATCTGGCTGTACACTGTCTTGCCGTCAAGGATGGCGTTCATTTGGCGGCCTATGCCCGTGGTGGAGGTGTTGATGCCTACGTTGTCGCTGATTTCGGCGATGATGGCGGGCGACGGGTTGACTATCGAGCCGTTCTGGAAGCTGTGGTGGTTGAGGGCGAGGAGGTCGATTTTCGGGGCCTCGGTGTCGGCCTCGGCAGTCGGGGCTTCGCCGTAGACATAGAGCTCGCGGAAGAGGCCTGCGGCCTGCGTGCGCACCTCGCCTGCGGCCTGCGGCGTGCTCGACGCATAGAGCGAGAGAGCCGCGGGGCGGTAGTTCTGGGCCGAGGCCTCGGGCATGGCTATCCGCAGGGTGAACACGCCGTTTTCGACTGTCGCCGCCGTGCTCACGAGTATCGAGCCGTAGTCGTCGTAGACCATTTCTTTGCCTTCGCCCCAGCCGTAGGTCGTCACGGAGCGTTCGGCGTCGTATAGCTCGGCCGACAGCGTGCCGTTGAAGTCGCTGAGCGTCTCGCCCGTGACGGGGTCGGTGATGCGTCCGCTCAGTTCGTAGGTGCCCCCGGTGCCGAGCACGATGTCGCTGCCGTCGGCCGGGAGGTCGATGGTGATGACGTTGTCGGGGATGGCCAGGTGCAGGGCCGGGTCGCCCATGAACACGTAGCGCAGGCGGTTGGAGCTTTCGACCTTGTCGCCGCGCGAGTTGCGGATGTCGTTTTTGGCGCGGCGGTAGATTTCGCCCGGCGTGAGGAAGCGGCCTTCGTGGTCACGGGCCGCAAGGGCGCGGCCCATAGCCTCGGACAGCATCCCGTTGTCGGAAATATACACCGGGCGCACCGCGCTCACGGCGCCGATGCCGCCGCCGTAGCGTTCCATGAAGATGTATTCGCCGCCGCTGGTGGTGTTGGAGTCCCAGCGCAGGAAGTCGCATGTCGCCGTGTAGAGGAAGGGCCAGTGGCGCAGATACATGTTGTTCATGTCCGTGAAGGTGAGCAGGCCGTTGCCGGTCCACGACGTCGTGTTGGCGTGGCCGATGAAGTTCCACCACACGACGCCTTCCTCAAGATAGCGGAAGAGGTCTTCGCGCGCGGCGGGATATTGCTTGCCGGAGCGCTCGTATGAGTCGAGATAGATTTTGCGGA
Source organism: uncultured Muribaculaceae bacterium (assembly GCA_910584905.1). GTDB lineage: Bacteria > Bacteroidota > Bacteroidia > Bacteroidales > Muribaculaceae > CAG-873. The sequence goes on along the minus strand of CAJUCQ010000059.1, from coordinate 16,904 downwards.
GGAAGTGCTGGTTGCCCGCTGTCGAGGTGATACCTTTGAGCTGGCTCTCGGTCTGCTGGAGGTGGATGCCGTTGTCTTCGTCGTCGGCGGTGAAGAGGTAGCGGTGGCGCCAGAGGCCGGTGCGGCCTCGTTTTTTGTACTCGGTGAATTTGTCGACAACCGACGCCGCCTGCACCGCGCTCGTCACGGGCACGCGCCCGACGGCTATGCTCAGGTGGTCGTAGCCGAGGCGGCCGCCGCTCCCGTCTTCGAGCATGGCTATGAAGTCGTCGGTGGTGAAGCCTTCGGTGTCCGAGAGCGAGGCCCTCACGTCGCGGGGCATCCACGAGGGGATAGTCGGGTATCCGGCGTTGGCCATGAAATTGGTGAGATGCCGCGGGTCGAAGGTGGGGCGGGTGAACAGCAGCGCATACTGCAGCGGCGACTCCGGCGAGGCCGCGAGCGAGCGGTCGTAGAGCATCTTGAGATAGCGGCGTATGCCCGACGGGTCGGGAGCGCCCGACGAAAATTCGTTGTAGATTTGCTCGGGTTCGACGATTTCGACGGTGAGGCCGTCCTCGGCGTGGAGGGCGGCCAGACGCTCGGAGGCACTGCGGTAAGCGGCCGGAGCTATAATCACCATCTGAGGGTAGATTTCCCGCGGCGCGTGAAGGTTCTGAGCCGCCACGCTGCGGAATTCGGCGGGCTCGGGGAGGGTGGCGTCGGGCCTCCATGCCGCATATTCGCGCAGCCCGTTGTAGGGCGTGGACCACTGCAGGCCTCCTGAGCCGATGCCTGCGGCGAGCACCATTATCCCGGACGGGTCGGTCACGTCCCAGACGCGGGTCGTTTCAGGCGCGTCGGCGAGTATCGCCCCGGTGCCCTGTGCCCGAAAGCACAGACTGCCCGAGCGCGGAAGGGTGAGCTTGCGGCGATATGAGATGCTGAGATAGTTGAGGTTGGCGAGGCGCAGGCCGCTTGCTGAGGTCAGCTGCACGCCGGCAGAGAGCTTGCGTGAGTCGGGCAGGCGGAAGGTGTGGCGCGCCAAAGCCTCGGAGCCGTGATAGTGCTGGCTCGACATCGTGGTAGGCAGGGCGTCGGAGCTGTTGCTTTCGAGGGTGGTGCCGTTGATGCTGAAGCGGAGGCGCGGACCGGTGTTGACGGTGTTGGCCACGAACGAGCACTCCAGCCGTCCGCCGGGGTTGTCGTCGCTGTCAGGGGCGGCGTCCGTCAGCTCGAATTCGAATGTGCGGTTCGTCGTGTTGCGGAAGTTCTCGCCCACCAGAAGCGCTCCGGCCTCGCCTGGCGAGACGAGCTCCTGCTCGTGGTGGAGACGCTCCATGAAGGTGGTGGCCGCATTGTTGCCCGGATTGGACGAGCCTATCGTCTCGGCTTCCCTGCGCGGAGAGTCGGATTCGCTGATGAAATAGTAGCTCCGCGTGGTGTAAGGGTTTTGTTCGTAGTGCCAGTATTCGTCCTGACGCAAGGTCCATTCGCCCGTGCCGGTGGCGTAGAACACCACGCCGCGGCCTTCGACATATTCGGAGTAGACTTCCGGAAGGTCGTCCGTGTAAGTGTCCTGACTGAGCACGTCGGCGATGCGGCGGCCGCCGTAGCCGTAGACCCGCACCTTCGACGGGTCATTGAACCCGAGGGCCTTCAGGCGCTCGTTAGTGATGAGATAAAGCCCCTCGGAGTTGACTCCGGCCCGCACCACGGGGCGGTCGCCGGCAAGGAGCGAGCGCTCGGTGTAGGCTGTCGGCTCGAAAGCGCCTGCCGACGGCACGCCGAATGCGAGCGTCATCAGCGCCGAAAGAAGTGCTGAAACAAGTATCTTGTGTGTGGGAATGTGCATGACAGTAGTTTTCGCTGTTTTAAATAACGTATATTCCACCCCCGTTATTGTGCATATCCGTTTTTTTAGTACTTTTGTAACTGCTATGGACAAAATGCATTGGCATCGCCTTATAAACGACAAACGATTCGGGCTTGAGAACTACCACGACCCGAAGAAAAACCTCACGCGCACCGACTTCAGGCGCGATTACGACCGCCTCGTCTTCTCGTCGCCGTTCCGGCGCCTGCAGAACAAGACGCAGGTATTCCCTCTCCCGGGCAGTATCTTTGTCCACAACCGCCTCACGCATTCGATGGAGGTGGCCTGCGTCGGCAAGAGCATAGCCGAGCAGGTGGCCGTCGGGCTGCGCGGCAGATACGCCGACGCCCCCGAGGGCGTCGAGCACTTCGACCATATCGGCGACATCGCCGCGGCGGCGTGTCTCGCCCACGACCTCGGTAACCCGCCCTTCGGCCACAGCGGCGAGAAAGCCATAAGCCACTTCTTCAGCGAGGGCGCGGGCCGCTTCCTCCGCAACGAGCTGCCGCCCGAAGTGTGGTCGGACTTCATCAACTTTGAAGGAAACGCCAACGCCCTGCGAGTGCTTACCCACCGCTTCAACGGCCGACGCGAAGGCGGATTCGCCATGACATACTCGACCCTTGCCTCAATCGTGAAATACCCCTACGAGAGCGCCCTCGCCGGCGAAAAAGGCAAGTTCGGCTTCTTCGTCAGCGAGCGCGACACTTATCTGCGCGTGGCTTCCGAGCTTGGCATCAAGCGCCTCTCGGCCGAGGGCGAGCCCCTGCGCTTCGCCCGCCATCCGCTCGTGTATATCGTCGAGGCCGCCGACGACATCTGCTATGAGGTCATGGACATCGAGGACGCCCACAAACTGCGCATCCTCTCGACCGCCGAAGTCATCGACTCGTTCATGGCCTTCTTCCCCGACGACCGCCGCCGGAAAATGGCGCAGGTCATGGAGGCCGTCGACGACCCCAACGAGAAAGTGGCATACCTCCGCTCGTGCGTCGTGGGGATTCTCGTCGAGCGCTGCTCGCAGGCTTTCCTCGACCATGAGGACGAAATCCTCGACGGCTCGTTCTCCGGCTCGCTGCTCGAACACATCCCCGACCTTGAGCGCCGGAGCTACGAGGCTTGCACGCGCCTGTCGTGGGACCGCCTCTACCGCGCCGCCGAAGTCGTCGACGTCGAACTCGCCGGCAACCGCATCATCACCTTCCTCCTCGAAAAGCTCATCGAAGCCGTCACAAACCCCGGCCTTTACTATTCGGGGCTCCTCCTCGCCAAAGTGCCGAAGCAATACGACGTCTGCTCCGATTCGCTCACGGGCAAGATTCAGGCTGTCCTCGACCACGTTTCGGCCATGACTGACGTCTATGCCCTCGACCTGTACAGAAAACTTAAAGGACTCTCACTCCCTGCCGTATGATAAAAAGAACAGCACTTATACTCTCAGCAATAATCCTCATGCTCGGCGTCGGCGAAGCCGCCGCCCGCGACTACGCCCCGGCCGACGTGCCCAACGTGCAGCTCGCCGACTCCAACGCCTACGTCGCTGACCCCGACGGCCTTCTCGGCCCGGCAGCCGTCGGGCGCATCAACGAAATGGCGCGCCAAATCCGCTTGGCGTCTTCGGCCGAGCCATACGTGGCCGTGATAGGCTCCACGGGCGGCGAGGATATCGACGAATTTGCAACGGAACTTTTCGGATTGCTCGGCCTCGGAAAAAGCGACAAGGACAACGGCCTGCTTTTCGTCGTGGCCCGCGACGACCGCCGCGCCGCAATCCGCACCGGCTACGGCCTTGAAGGCGTGCTTCCCGACGCCGTATGCAGTCGGATTCTGCGCCGGAAGGCTTTCCCGCTTTTCAAGGCCGGACAGTATGACAAAGGCGTGGTCGCGGCCTTTTCAGCCATCGCCGACGTGCTCACCGCCCCCGACAACATTGCCGAAATTCATTCGGCGCAAGCCGACAATCGTCCCGGACGCAGGCCCGATGACGACTCCTTGCCGCTCTTCAACATCTATCTTTATTTTGCCGTCCTCATGACCGCAGTCATGCTCGTCGTCTTTATCGTCATGCTTGTCGGCCTCCGCGGAAAAAGCGACTATGAGAAGTACAACGCTCTCGAACGCCTGCGCACGCCCTATCTTGCCATGTCGTTTCTCGGCCTCGGCCTGCCTCTTGTGGCGGCAGTGCCCCTCGTGGGGCTGTTGCGCAGGTGGCGCGACCGCAAGCGCCGTTGCCCCAATTGCTCGGCTTCGATGGTGAAAATAGACGAGGTCCACGACAACGACTTCCTCACTCCCGCGCAGGACGCCGAAGAGCGCATGCAGAGCGTCGACTACGACGTGTGGCACTGTCCCTCCTGCGGTTACGACGAAATCCTCCCATACGTCAATAAAAGCGCACCCTTCATCGAATGCGAGGCCTGCCGCGCACGCACGGCCCGCTACGAGGGCAACCACGTGTTGCGTCAGCCCACCACGGGCCGCGAAGGCCTCGGCGAACGGAGCTACCGTTGCCTCCACTGCGGCCACATCACCAAGCGCACCTACAATATCGCCAAACTCGCTCCCATAGTGATAGCGGGAGGCGGCGGAGGCCGCGGATTCGGCGGTGGAGGCGGCTTTGGCGGAGGCGGATTCGGCGGTGGCATGACCGGCGGAGGCGGTGCTTCCGGCGGTTGGTAAACATATAGCCTCCCGGTAATAAACAAGAGCCTGTGTCGATTTCGACACAGGCTCTTGCTTTGATAGGGGATGAGGGATCAGCGGATATACACCTTGGAGGCGCTGCGGCCCTGACGGCGGATGTAGATGCCGGCTTTGGGTTCGGCTACGCGGATGCCCTGAAGATTGAAGTATTCGACGGGGGCGTCGGCGCCTTTTCCATCGGGCGCAAATTATGAAATAAATCTTATTTTTCCAAATTGTTCTTTTTAAATCTTGACATGGGTGTGAAAAGGATGATGTTTTTTAATTAAATAAACCTTAAATGATTTATGAATGCAAGGAGTGCGGCTGAAAATTGCCGCTTTGCCCTCAATGTTGGTTAAAACGTCGGAGATTGGCGAACAATGCTTTTCCAGCTTCCGTTTTATTTTTAACTTCGCGCCGCAGAGTTAGCACGTTGAAGCATAATACACAGCGTCCGAAAGGACGTAGAATTCAAACACACGCCAACTGTTTATCTTATGACTAAGCACCTCATTTCCTTAATATCTCTCGGCGCTGTTGTCGCCGTGTCGGGGCCGGTTGAGGCCCGGACGGTCGAGATGATAAAATACGGCGACTTTGAAAACTGGGTCACGCGTCCGATAAAGGAGTCGGCCATAATCGGAGGCAAGACCAAAAATGTATATGAAATCGGCCCCAATGCCACGATTCCCGGCGACCGCCCTTATACCAACAGCGGAGGCTCGCCGTGGGCCACTTCGAATGTGATGGCCAAGGTCATGGGGGTGACAAAGACGTCTAATGCTGTCTACCCCGACGAGCGCTCGGCCGGAAACCGTTGCGCCAAACTCACAAGCCACATGGAAACGTGCAAGGCCGCGGGCGTGATAAACGTCGACGTCATGGTGGCCGGTTCGATTTTCCTCGGGAAGATGCTCGAACCGATAAAAAACACCAAAAATCCGTATTCGAAGATGGAGATGGGCATTCCTTTTACAAAACGGCCCGCGGCGTTGCGCTATGACTATCGCCTCGTTGTGCCTTCCGGCGCAGGGCGCGTCTACTCCTCGGGGTTCGGAGCGAAAAAGCAACTGGCCGGAACGGACAAAGCCGAGGTGCTCGTGCTTCTGCAGAGGCGCTGGGAGGATGCCGACGGCAATATCTTCGCAAAAAGAGTGGGGACCGGGCGCGAACTCCTCGGGAGGTCGACGTCGGGCTGGGTCAATAACCACATCCTGAAAATCAACTACGGCGACATCACCTCGACTCCCGGCTACAAGCCCTTCATGGGACTCATCCCTGAGGCCAAGAGCTACTACGCGCGCAACTCCCGCGGGCAGATGGTGCCGGTGAAGGAAGTGGGATGGGACGACGCCTCGGCCACGCCGACCCACGTAATCCTGATGATGAGCAGCGGCTCTGGCGAACCTTACACCGCAACGCCCGACATGACTTTCTGGGTCGATAATGTGGGATTTGTGTATTGAGTCTCACAAATAATGCGTACCTTTGCGGCGGGGGTATTTCTGTTAAACGATGAGTGAGCCCGCCGTTTTCTATGTATAATCCAGCCCGCACATGCGCATACGCCATTATCGCCTTTACGGCCCTCGCCATCGGCGGGGTGCTGGCGTGGCGAGCGTTGAGGCCGCACGAGCCTCACGTCGAAATCGACCGCGGCCGCTATCCCATCACAGGGCTTGACCTCTCGGCGCATAACGGCATAATTGACTTCGACAAAGTCAGCGGCGAGGGCGGTGTGACCTTTGTATATCTCAAGGCTACGGAAGGCGCGGATTTCCGCGACTCGGCCTTCACGCGCAATTTCGACGCGGCGCGTGCGGCGGGCCTTGACGTGGGGCCTTACCATTTTTTTCGCTTCGACACCGAGGGCGCCGCGCAGGCCGCAAATCTTATCGCCACGCTCAACGGGCGCCTAATCGACCTCCCCGTGGCCATCGACGTCGAGGAGTGGGGAAACCCGGCGCAGGTGCCCACGGAGATGATTGCCGAGCGTCTGGAGGCCATGCGCGCAAGGCTGTCGGCAGCAGGCATCCAATCGCTCATATACACCAACAAGAACGGATATTCGCGCTTTGTGCGCCATCGCATCACCGACGCCGATATATGGATTTGTTCGTTCACCGACCCTCCCGTCGGGGCGGCCGTGGAGTGGAAGATATGGCAACACAGCCACAAGGGCCGCGTGCCCGGTGTGAAAGGATGGGTCGACCTCAACACATTCAATGGCGATATTCTTGACTATCGCCTGTGGAAGAAAATAAACGCCGATAAAGAAGTCGAGCTGGGGATGAAAAGATAACCGCGATTGCCGCAGGCTCTCCGAAGATTTCGGAGGGGTGCTTGACAATCGCGCATTGTATCTTGTGGCGCCGGAGTGGCGGATGTGGTTATTTGCGCTCGCCGCAGGCGCGGGCCTCGCCCTTGTGTAAGTGGAATTCGCGGTGGTTGCCGCGGCCCTTGCGGATATCGGGACGCGAATTTTTTTCGGTGAACGCGTTCTCAAGGAATTGCACGTACTGTTCGGGCGTGAGGATTTCCTTGATTTTGGCGAGATACTCGCGGCGGCTGTCTTCCTTGCGGCTCTTCATCTCGCTGATGATTTTTTCGCTCTCGGCCTTCTTGGCCTCCTTTGCGGCTTTGCAGTCGTTTTTGAGCGCCTTTATCTTGGTCTGCTGTTCGGCCGTGAGATTGAGGCCGTCGAAGGGCGAGGGGTGCTTGGCGCAACAGCTGTCTTTGGCCGTCTTGGCGGTGCATTCGGTGCGGGCGCAGGCCTTGCGGCACTTGTCGTTCTTTTCATCGGCGCGGGCGGCGAATACGGTGCTCGTTCCGGCGGTGGCAAGGGCCATCATGGCGATGGCGAAGATTTTCTTTTTCATAACTTTATTTGTTTGGAGAGTTGAATTATTGAATTAATTGGAGGAGAGAGTGTGATTTTAGTAATTACGGGCAGCGCGTAGCCTTTCGTTTGTGTACATTCTTATGACGCCCGACCTCGGTCAAGGTTTAAATCGGCGGCAGGATTTTTGCGTTATTTTTGAAATTCGCGCAAAATACGCTAATTTTGTATTCAAATTCTGAAATTATGTACAAAAGTATTATACAATTCCTCGTAGCGGTCGTCTTGTCGGGCTTTGCGGCGGCATGCACTCAGCCGGGCGGCAGGCCGCGCCCTGATGCTCCTGACTCGGTGTCAGTCGTGGCGCTTTACCGCTATTTCTATGACGGCGACAGCGCCGCCGTGATGGCTCATCCGCGCTTGGCGGAGGATTTTCTGCGCGTTGTCGATTTCCCGACCGACGATTTGTCGGCCGGAGCCTCGATGTGGAGCAATTCTCTCCCCGTGCGCGTGTTCACGCCCGCGGTCGACAGTATCTACGGCCATGACGGGCCGCCTCTCGACAGCTATGTGGGCTATGCCCTCGCCGCCGCGCGCCTTGAGGGCATAGCTCTGCCTGAACGCGACTACGCCGCCGTCGTCTACGGGCGGCGCGAAGCCATAGGCTTTTCCGACAGCGTGATGTATATCGCCCTGAACCATTATATCGCCCCCGATTATCCCGGCTATCAGCGCTTTCCGGTGTATGAGCGCGTGGTCAAGACGCCCGCTCAGTTGCCTTATGACATAGCCGAGGCCCTCGTCGGGTCGCAGTTGCCGTATCAGGCGCCTTCTGACGGCGGCACCGCTCTCAGCCACATGCTCTATGAAGGCGCGCTCGCCTGCGCGCGCACGGCCCTTGTGGAAAATGTCGACGAAGCCGAAGCTCTCGGCTACTCGGAGCGGCAGTATGAGTGGGTTCTGGACCACGAGGCGGAGCTGTGGCGCGAGCTTATATCGCGCGAACTGCTATACGACACGGACGAAACTGCGTGGCGGCGGCTCGTGTCGCCTGCGCCTGTCACTTCGGTGCTGAGCATTTACTCGCCGGGGCGTGCCGGGCGTTTCCTCGGATATCGTATGGTCAAGCGCTATCTTGAGGCGCATCCCGAGGCCGATCTTGCATCGCTGCTGTCGCCGGAGTTCTATAATGCGCCGGATGTGCTTGAGAAAATCGACTACAACCCTTGAACCAAACAGCGCCCGAATGTGTTTCACGGAAAAATTATAGGAAACACAATGCTGAAAAGATTTTTATTGATTTTATCAGTCTTCGTCGGTGTGGTCGTGGCAATGACCGTTGGCGGCGGAGACAACCGCCTCACGGGCATCGGGCGCAAGGCTCCGCTCCTGAGCATCGGCGATGCCGACCGTGAGCTTACTCTCGACGAGATGAGAGGCGAGTACGTGATTCTTAATTTCTGGACGAGTACTGACGCCGTGTCGCGTGTTGCGGCCAATGAATATAGCGACTGGGTTGCCGAGCACCCCGAGGCCGATGTGAGTCTCCTGAGTGTGAATTTCGACACGTCCGAGGGGCTTTTCTGTGAGATTGTGCGCCGCGACGGCATGGATGTCGCAACGCAGTATCATGTGGCCGGAGCCGAGGCCGAAGCCATTAGAAACAATTACGCCCTCCACGGCGGCTACGGCACCGTGCTGATTAATCCTCAGGGAAAAATCATCGCCCACAACCCAACTGAGGCCGAACTCGACAAAATCTTCAGGGCTTAATCCGATTCGTATATGTTTTTTCGGGTTGTCGCCCGGGATCGATGCTGTGGCATTCTCCCTGAGCGTCAACCCGAAAAGCGTTTATTTGTCAAGACCTCCCCTCACGGGGGAGAATTATCGGTAGTCGGCGAAGCGCTCCTGAAGGCGCTTGCGGGCGGCGAAGATGCGGCTTTTGACCGTGCCAAGGGGCAGATTCATTTCCTTGGCAATTTCTTCGTATTTGTAGCCAGCCACGTGCATCGAGAAGGGGATGCGGTATTCGTCGGAGAAGCTGTTGATGGCCGCCGTGATTTCGGAGGCCGTGAATGTGCCTTCGGGGCTTTCTTGGACCGTCTCGGCCGAGATGTTGATGAGATACTCGTTGTCTGTGGTGTCGACGACCGTTGCCGCGCGCGAGACGCGGCGGTAGTTGTTGATGAAGAGATTCCGCATTATCGTGAACACCCATCCTTTCAGATTGGTGCCCTCGGTGTATTTGTCTTCATTGTCGAGCGCTTTGAGAGTCGTGTCCTGAAGTAGGTCGTAGGCATCGTCGTGGTTGGAGGTGAGCATGTAGGCGAAGTTCAGCATGTTCGACTGAAGGCTCATGAGATTAGTCTGGAATTTTGCGCTTGCCATAATTTTGAAGTTTTGAGGTGAGAGTAGCGGAGATTTTTGAGGTGTCAGTTATCGTTTGACGTTTCAAAATTACGGCCGTTTCTCTCTATGTCCAAATTGCAAATATTAATAAATGTAAATATTAAAAATGGACAATCTTAGACTGTGTAAAGAGTTAAAATACAGTGCTGTGCTGCTGAAAATAGATTGTTGCATCATTGTTGCAATTTGTGAAATATAATCAAAATGAGCGCGTAATGCCATTTATATGTAACCGACGGCGGAGGCGGCCTCAGCGACCGTCTCCGCCGTTTGTCGCCCTCGGCGACGGGCTACATCCCCGAGCGGTAGAAGTGGAGTATGCGATGGCGCAGAAGGAATTCGTAGCGCGCTTGGATACGGCTCACCTCAGTGCGGAAGAGGTTGTTTTTTGCCAGTTCGAAATCCTGAGGGGTAGCGCGTCCGAGGTCGTATTTCTCACGCGTGGCCTCGAACGACTGCCGTGTCTTGGCCAGCGTTTCCTCCGAGGTGAGGTAGCGTTCGCGGGCGCCTGAGGCTTGATAGTAGGCAAGACGTATGTTTTTGTAAAGATCGGATTCCAGCTGCTCGAGTTGCAGACCTGCGTCGAGATGGCGTATGCGCGCCGTGCGCACACTGTTGCGCGTTGAGAACGCATCGAATATAGGCACCCTCAGCGAGAAGCCGAAGTAGGTCGAGAAGTTGTTGCGCATCTGACGGCTGAAGGGGTCGTTGTCCAGTCCGCTGAGGCGGTAGTAGCTTGAGCCTAAGCCGGCGTTGAAGCTGAGTGTCGGAATGTAGCCCGACTTGGCGAGCGATATGTTCTCGTCGGCGGTGCGGATGGCCTGACGGGCGCCGAGGATGCCGTTGTTGATGCGCATGGCGTCGTCAAACACCGTCTCGGGCCGCGGAAGCAAGGGGTCGGGCTCGTCGAGGGGGGCCACGTCGAAGCCCTCGACGCTTTTGAGCTGAAGAAGGTTGGCGAGGTTCACGAGCGCTATCTGCGTGTCGTTCTGCGCCGTGATTACTTGCAGGCGGTCCTGGGCAGCCTGCGCCTCGGCATCGTAGAGGTCGGCTTCGGCGATTTTGCCTTCCTCGGCGAGTACGCGCCGGCGTTCGACCTCATAGGCCGAGTACGACGCCTGAGACGAGGCGCTTTGCTCTACCTCGCGGCAGTACAGCACCTGAAGATACTGCGAAATGACGTTGAGAGCCACGTTGTCTTTGGCCGCCTCGTGCTCATAGAGCATCTGTTGGAGCGATGCCTTGGCCACCTTCAGCCGCCGGTATTCGCCGAGTCCCTGAAAGATGGGGAGGTTCAGGGACACGCCCCACTGGAAGTTCGACGTGTTGCGGTTGGCGTAGATATTCTCGGAGGTAAGGCCGCGCCCGAAATTGAAGCTTTCCGAGGCCGAGGCGTCGAGCGTGGGGAGGAAGGCGTCCTTAGCCGCCGTGATGTCGTTTTCGCTGCTGCGGATTCGGAGAGCCGCGCTTTTCACGGAAATATTGTTCTCGACGGCATAGTCGATACAGCGGTCGAGAGTCCATTCTTCGGCTCGCGCGCTTCCGCTTGCCGCGACGCCTGCGGCGCAGAGCATGATGATGGTATGGAGTGTGTTCATGTCGCCGGTGCTTTAGCGTTGATTGCCGCGGAGGGCGTTTTCAGTTGATATTTCCGAGCCGCGCACTTCGACTTTGATGCCGTCGGAGATGCCCGTGGTGACGGGTGTGCGCGTGAATTTCTGCTTTTTCCCGATGCTGTCGGCGAGCACATAGACGAAGGCCGAGTCGCCGGCGTACTCCACGACGCTTTCCGGGATTGTCAGCGCGTTCTCGGCCTTTTCAAGTATCACCGTGGCGTTGGCGCTGTAACCGGCGCGCAGTTTGCCGAGCTCGCCCGCGCTCAAGGCCGCTTTCACCTCGAAGGTGTTTGTGCCGTTGTCGTCGGAAGCCATAGGCGCGATTTTCTCTACCGTGGCAGGGAAGTCGCTGCCGGCGATGGCGCCGACGGCGATGCGCACGGGCATTCCTTCGCGGAGGAGGTCAACTTCGGTCTCGTCGATTTTGCCTTTGAATATCAGGTCGTTCATGTCGGCCACTTTGGCTATTGTCGTGCCGTCGTTGAATGTATTTGCCTGAATCACCGACGACCCCACCTTCACCGGCACTTCGAGCACCACGCCCGTGACGGTCGAGCGCACGAGTGTGTTCGAGCCCTGCGCGTTCGAGGCCGACACGCCGTCGCGCACGATTGTGAGCTGGTCGCGGGCCTGAGCGAGATCCTGAAGCGCGTTCTGCCATGCGGCGCGGTCGGCTTCGTATTTCTCGCGGCTTTCGTATTTCTTGTCGTAGAGCGATTTGGTGCGTTCGTAGGTAAGGCGCGCCTGTTCGAGATTAATCTCGGCCACTTTGACGCGGCTTTCGGCGCTCGAGAGCTGCGCCTCTTCGGGGATGATTTTGATTTTAGCGATGACGTCGCCGTTGGCCACGCGGTCGCCGGCCTCGACGAGAATCTCGCTGATGATGCCCGAAATCTGAGGCTTGATTTCAATTTCGTCGCGCGGTTCGATTTTGCCCGTGAGCACGGTAGTGCGTTCCACCGTCGCCATCTCGGGCTTCACCGTGTCATAGACCGCTTCTTGGGGCCGCGAATTGATGAAGAGATACACGAAGGTCCCGGCGAAGACCACGCCGACGAGTGTCCATAGCAGGATTTTGAAGAATTTTTTCATATTTGATGGATTTTATTTGTCGTTTAATGCTTCGATAGGTTTGATTCTCATTGCTTTTATCGAGGGGATTAGCCCGGCGGCGGTGCCGAGGACGGCGAATACGGCGACTATGGCCATTGCCGACCCGAAGCTCATCTGGAGGTTGGTCGACCCGCCCGAGCTTTGGGTGATGGCGAAATTTGCCGCCCCGAGGATTATAGCCGCGAAACAAATGCCCGCCAGCCCGGCTATGACCGTCAGCACGGCGCCTTCGGAGAGCACCTGCACGACGATGTCGCGCGGGCGGGCGCCGATGGCACGCCGGATGCCTATCTCCTGAGTGCGTTCCTTGACGATGACCCACATGATGTTGCCGACGCCGATAATACCCGCCAGAAGACTCGACAAGCCGATGAAGAGCGCGAGAAAATCAAGCCCCGTAAGAAGCGAACTCATGTTTTCGAACATCTCCGAGATGTCTATTACCCACACGGCGCTTTCGTCGGACGGATTGATGTTGTGGCGGCGGTAGAGCACCGAGCGGATGCGGGGAAGAATATCGCGGATGCGCACGCCGTCGTTGGCGACAAAGGTGATGAAGTCGACCTTGTCGGCTCTTGCGAATGCCTTGCGGAAGGTTGTCGACGGCATCACGGCTTTTTCGTCGATCGGACCGTTGATATTGGCCTCGCCCAGATTGCCTGCCACGCCGATGACGGAGTAGGTCACGCCGTTGACAAGCACGGTCTTGCCCACGGGGTCAGCGTCGGAGGGGAATATCTCGTTGGCAATCTTCTTGCCGAGCACCACCACTTTGCGCGCCTGCGCCTCGTCGGCCTCGTTGATAAAGCGGCCGGAATAGATTTTAGGCTCGTTGATTTCGGCGAATGCGGGCACGGCGCCGAGGGCCGACCCGGCGTAGGAGTAGCGGCCGTTGCGGCATGTGGCGTTGCCCCACGACTGGAATATGGGCACCACGGCCTTCAGCTCCGGCACGGCCATGCGGATGCGCTCGACGTCGGTCAGGTCCATCGACCAGCGGCGCCCCTTGGCGTTGCCCTTGTAGGGCATCGTTGTGGAGTTGGCGATAATAGCGCCCGAATTGCCCGCGAAGCCTTCGAAATTGCGCGTCATCATCGTCTGCGTGGCGCGCGAGCCGCCGAGCAGCAGCGCAAGCATGGCCACGCCCCAGAAGATGCCGAAGCCCGTGAGGAAGGTGCGTGTCTTGTTGCGCGCGAGCGTGGCGCCGATTTCCTTCCAGTTCTCTATGTCAAAAAACGGGATGTTCATTCGTCTCTAAGGGCTTCTACGGGTTTGACTTTAAGGGCGCGCATGGCCGGAAACAGCCCCGCGAGCGCGCCTGCGACTATCAGCACGGCGGTCACTTCGACGGCAATCGTCAGGCTCACGGTCGGATTTTTAAGGAAGGGGACATCTGCAAGGACCATCGACAGCAACTGAGTCACGGCCGTGCCGAGGACTATGCCGATGTAGCCGAACAGCACCGTTATGGCCACGCTCTCGGTGATTACCTGCGTAAGGATGGCCCGCGGGCGGGCGCCTATGGCGCGGCGGATGCCTATCTCGTGGGTGCGCTCGCGCACGCTCACAAACATTATATTGCTGATGCCCACAATGCCCGTGAGGAGCGTCAGGATGCCGAGCACCCACACTGCCGTGTTAAGGATACTCATGGCTGCGGCGCCCTGAAGGCTGTCGGTGAACCGGTTGGCAATCCACACTGCACTCTCGTCCTCGGGGTCGAAACCATGGATCTGCGCGAGGGTGCGCCGGATGCCGTCCTCGGCGTTGCGGCCGTCGCCCTCGGTGTGGACGTTTTTGAGATTGACGGTGAGCGCGCCGACGTCGTCTTTTTCTGTAGCCATCATCTGGGCCGTCGCAAAGGGGATGTAGATGTTGCGATTCCAGCGTCCGTCGTAGATTCCCGCCACCTGAAACGACAGCCCGGCGCATGTGACTCGCTTGCCGACAGCTCCGAGAGGATCGGACGGAAACAGCTGCGTGGCATATTCTTTCGGCAGGACGAGCACCTTGGCGCGCGCGGCCATGTCGCGGTCGTTGACGATGCGCCCGGCTACAGGCGTGAGTCCGCTGTTGCTGAAATAAATCGGGAACACTCCCGTAAGACTCGCCGACACGCTCTCGCGTCCGCTCGAAAGCGTCACCTGAGGCCCGTATATCACCGAGTTGACATCGGCCACAAAGTCCTGATGCTCCTCGCGGAGCACCTTCATGTCGCGCTCCTTGAAGTCGATGCTCCGTCCTTCGCGGTTGCCCTTGTATGGCTTCGAGGTCATGCCGCCCCATATCTGGATGCGAGCCTGCGAACCGGAAGCCATGTTTTCTTCAAAACTGTTTGTGACGCCCCGGGCCATGCTCAGGAGCACAATCAGCATGAAGATGCCCCAGCTCACGGACAGCCCCGTAAGAGCCGTCCGCAGTTTGTTGTGGCTGAGCGCCTGCGCTATTTCGTTGAAGAGGTCTCTCATGGCTCGGTGATTATTTCAGGAGAGGCGGCTGAGCCGTCGGGGGCGATGATGCCGTCGCTGATGCGTATGAGGCGGTCGGTCTGAGCGCCGACGCCCGGGTCGTGGGTCACGATTACGACGGTCATGCCGTCGTCGCGGTTCAGCCGCTTGAAAATCTCCATCACGTCGGCCGACGTCCGCGAGTCGAGGGCGCCGGTGGGCTCGTCGGCGAGGATTATCGACGGCCGCGTGATCAGCGCCCGCGCTATGGCCACGCGCTGCTTCTGGCCGCCCGAGAGCTCCCCGGGCAGGTGGTGAGAGCGGTCGGCAAGGCCCATCTTTTCAAGCTGCTCCATAGCGAGGGCGTTGCGCCGTTTGCGCGACATGCCCTGATAAAAAAGCGGCAGGGCCACGTTTTCGAGCGCATTTTTGTAGTTGATGAGATTGAAGCTCTGGAACACGAATCCTATCATGCGGTTGCGGTACTCGGCGGCGCGGTTTTCGCTGAGGTCCTTGATGAGAGTGCCGTCGAGGCGGTACTCGCCCGAGTCGTAGTTGTCGAGAATGCCGAGGATGTTCAGGAGCGTTGATTTGCCCGAGCCGGAGGCTCCCATGATGCTCACGAGCTCACCCTTGGCGATTTCGAGATTGATGCCTTTGAGCACGTGCAGGGGCACTGCGCCCGGATACGTCTTGTTGATATCCCTGAGGCTGATCATTGATGCCATATATGCGGAAGTAACAGATGTAGATTAAACGTGGAAAAATCGGATATGCTAATATATGACGCACCGACGTGGCGGAAAATTACATGTTTATGGGGCACAAAACGAAGCGTTTGATGTTGAGGTCGGTCGGATTTGATGAAAGCCTTTGAGTTTGCGGCAGTTAGGCGAGGGTAGGGGAGTGCGGTCAAAAAAACGAAGCGTTTACATTGGTTTAATTTCGGTTTAATTTTCGGCTCGACGAGTTTACACAGGGGCTACACCCGGCGCGTGATTGGCATCGGATGGTTTACACTGTGGCTTTAGTCAGCAGGAAGGGTAGGGGAGTCGGCTTTGCGCCGATTTTTTTGTGCCTGTTCCCTATTATAATTTTCTCAAAAGGTTGCAAATAGCGGTTATTTGTGTATATTTGCGGAAAATTTACGAGTATGAGACAGACCAAATGCATCATCGTTCACTTGACAGGCAAGCGTAAAACCCTCGCTTTCGGCTCGATTGCCGCCATTTTCCACCATCTGACCCCGGAACAAGTGGGTTGTGGGTATGATTATCTGCGCCGCGCCGGATTGAGTGGTGGCGGCACTGTTGTTACCAAACGTGCGATAATACAGCAAACTACGCTGCTCACATCCCCTCGTGGAGCCTGCGACGGCGCAGATGATTGAATGACATAATAGCGGCGTTATAACGGACTTAGAGAGCCGCTAAAACGCCTACTTTCCGGGGGGAGCCTTGCGGTTCCCCTATTTTGTGTTCGAATGGTCGATTTTGACGGGTGGATATTCAGGTGGATATTCAAAGTGGATATTCACTTGTGGAAAAGTGGATATTCACATTTGGGGTAATCGGGGGGGGTAATAGAGGGGTAGAAAAATACCGTTTTTTCAAAATAGACCCCCGATTTTGGCATTTCACTATTAAGAAAAAACCGTTGCTTTGCGCTCGACTACCTTATTAAATATAGGAAATTCAAGGGATTGAGCCGATTTAGACCCCATTTTGAGGGGGTAACACCCCGGAGAAGGGCGATTCGAGGGTATTCCGGGGTTTCCTTTGGTATCCGTTTCGTTCAGTTGGGGCATATTCCAAATCTCTCCCATTCCTCTATAAGTCCACGGTGGATTTGGAAAGTTCCCTTGGTGCAGTTTGAAAGGACTCCTCGACAACGTTTTTTTCTCGCTCAAGCTGCGCGATGCGCTCCTTGAGGCGACC
>CAJUCQ010000058.1 GCA_910584905.1 uncultured Muribaculaceae bacterium | reverse complement strand
CCGATAATCCCCGACAGGCACAATGCGCGAGTGTTCAGAAATATAAAGGCAAGCGGAAAATATGTTACTTTGACTAACTACAGACAAGCGCTATGAGGCCTTAAGTTAATAGCATTGCGCTGTGACGGATGATGACGCCGCCGTGGCATACGGTTTCGACACCAACGGCGACAATTCGCGCGCCGTATATGCGGACGGTGTGAAACAGCCCGAAAGCGCTACGACGGGTTATTTCACCATCGGGAGCGCTGATCTTGAAACTGTAACGCCTGCGAGCGTATACGACCACTGGCAGATAAACACCTCCGAAGCCCGCTGGATGACATTCGTAAACGGCGAGGCCGCCACGGCCGAGACTCCCGTAGCGCCCGGCGACGCCCTTGTGCTGGAATATCTTCCCGCAGGTTCTGTGGCTCCGTCCGAGCCGGCCTATACGTTCTATCTCCGTCCGGCCGACCTTCAGGGTGTGTGGATTCTCGACGACGTGACAATCGACACGGCCGACGGCAAGCAGAAGATGGTGCCCATGATTGCCAACGTTCTCGGCGACGGAGCCGCCCTTTACGGAGTCGGCATTTCCGCCGAGTGCATCGCCGCCGACTGCGCGACGACGTCGACTGCATACGCCGGCTATGTGGCCGACGCTAAGAAAGGCGCCGTCACCTGCCGTGTTACTGTCAACTCCCCTGCGGAAGCATACGTGCGCCCTTACCTCAATATCCGCAAGAACTGGGGCGACGGCAAAATGTCCGTGCGCCGTATTTATGGCAACGACGCGCATGTAAACACGGTGGTGGCGCATCCCGTCACGGGTATATTCATCGAAGGATACGAACCCGGAGCGACGATTGAGATTGCCAACATGGGCACGGCTGTGATGAGAATCGGCTATGAACCTGAGAACGCCGATTTCAAGACCTCGAAGTTCGCCGTCGGCGACGAAAGCATCGTGTCCGTCTATACGTCCAATCCCAATTATATCGTAGCCCATACCGCAGGTTCGACGACAATCACAGTGTCGTCGGCTGACGGCACCGTTTCCACCACCTACAACGTTGCCGTGGCCGACATTGACCCGTCGGACAAGCCCGATGACGACTTTCAGGATGGTCTCGTATGGCTCAACGAAGAGTGGTTCACTCATACGAGCGGGTCGCTCAATTATATTGATGCCGACGGCAAAATCTACTACCGCGCTTACGGCAATCAGAACGGCAATATGGCCTTCGGCGCGACCTCGCAGTATGCGATGATTTACGCCGACAAGCTCTTTGTCATGTCCAAGCAGGCTTGGGACGGAGGCGACAAGCGTCCCGTCAAGAGCGGCGGCCGCGTTGTTGTAGCCGACGCAAAGACAATGAAGCATATTGCCGCTTTTGACGAAATCGGCGGCGACGGACGTGCTTGCGTGGGCGTCAGCCCCCGTAAGGTGTATCTGAGCCATTCAAAAGGCATTCGAGTGATGCACCTCGACGATGAAATCACAATCGAGAATGCCGACATCGAAGGCTCCGCACCCGCCCGTAACGGTCAGATCGGAAATATGGTGAAGGCCGGGCGCTATGTCTTCGCCGTGGGCGTGGGCTCTTCGCTCTTGATTATCGACACCGAGACTGACAAGATTGTCGAAAACATTGCCGTCAGCGGCATCCAGACCGTGGTCCGCACTCTCGACGGACGCGTATGGATCGGTTGCGCAAAGACGCTTCAGCCCATCAACCCCGAGACCCTCGAACTCGGTGAAGTACTCACCATCGGCGATGGCACAATCGGATGCTCAAGCGGCTCTTGGCGCAGCGGCAACCTCATTGCCTCGAACAAAACCAACACCCTCTTCTGGAGCAACGGCAACTATAACGGTTCGGGCGGCGCTCTTATCCGCTGGGATATCGACGAGGTTGAAGACCCGTCGACCCTCAAGGCAATTTACACCCATGACAAAACTGCAGGCATAGGCACTCAGGGCTACGGAACGCCCGCCTACGACTCGCGGACGGATACATGGATGTATGCCACCAACACGGGCTTCGGCGTAAATTCTTTGCAGAACTGGCTTATCTTCGTCGATGCTACAAGCGGCAAGCTCAAGCATTCGATTAAGACGAGCGAATACTTCTGGTTCCCTGCCATGCCCGTGATGCCCGACAAATATGAGCCGGATTTCAAGGATTTCGAAGAGACGCTGAATCTCGTCGTCGGCGATGACCCCGTGGCAATCGACCTCGACGCCGTTCCGGCAAAAGCGGTGCTCTCCGGCCGCACGCTTACCGTAGCGCCCCTCGGCGAAGGCTCGCGGACACTGCACTTCGAACTGGAATCGAACGGCAAGGTCGTGAACAAAGAAATGACTGTCAATGTCAAGGAATCCACAGGCATCGTCGGAGTCGGAGTCGAAGACAACGCTTCCACGGTTTACTACCGCACCGACGGTGTCCGCATCGACGGCCGTCCCTCGGCTCCCGGCGTATATCTTGAAAAGACGGGAAACAAGGTCCGCAAGATTGTGCTTTGAGACAAATTGACCATGCAGTGAAAAAATATATATGAACAGATTTTTTTCATTTGCCCTTTTCGCCCTCGACTTCGCATACGGCGCAGCCGCGGGCGATTTGGATTTCACAAAGGGCGTGTTCTTCGTGAACGAAGACTGGTACGGGCATCAGAATTCTACCGTCAACTATCTCTTGCCCGACGACCCCGAACGGGCCTATTGGCACTATCGCATAGACCAAGAGATAAATCCAGGAAAGGAGCTTGGTTGCACGGCCCAGTACGGAGCCATTTGGGACGGACGCTTCTACATCATGGCCAAGCAGGCGAAAGACCCGGGAGCGGAAATCACCGGCGGGCGTATCTCGGTGCTCGATGCGTCGACGATGGAAATGATACGCCAGCTTGAAATCATCGACCCCTCGGGCCGTCAGTGCGACGGACGCGGCTTTGTGGGCGTCTCGGCGACCAAGGCCTATGTGTCGTCAAGCAACGGCATCTGGATTCTCAACCTCGAAACCCTCGATATCGAGGGGCAGGTCGAAGGCTCGGCAAATCCTAATGTCGGCGATGACAAACCCAACTCCGACCCCACGTCATCGCTCTATTTCGGCCAGACAGGCATGATGATACTCGCGGGAAATCGAGTGTTCGCCGTCCATCAGCAGTACGGGCTTCTCGTCGTTGACACCGAGACGGACCGCGTAGAAAAAGTGCTCGACATGGCAATCGTCGACGATGCCATCGAGGCCGATACGGGCGTGCGCCCGTCGAAGCCCTCGGGCATCGGATCGACAATCGTCCGGGCCAAAGACGGCTCTCTGTGGCATGCTGCCGCAAAAAACGTTCAGGGCACCGGCGCTACCGTGCCATATCTCGTGCGAGTCGACCCTGCTACGCTTGAGCGCGAGGTGGTGCGCATCGAGGGCACCGGCATCTATCCGCCGTCAAACTCGTGGTACGCATGGACTCCCGACCCCTTCTGCGCCTCCTCTGTCACCAACCGCCTTTACTGGTGCGGAGGCCCGGGACGGTGGTCTTCGTCGGGCATTATATTCCGCTTCGACGTCGACACGCGCCATGTCGAACCTATCGTTGATTTCTCCGCTCTCCCGGATTCATGGCTCGTCTACGGGTGTTCTCTCGGCATTCATCCCGAGACCGACGAACTATACGCGTCGCTTTATCATAAGTTTGTCGACGACACCTACATCACACGCCAAATGGATGCCGACGGAAACATCATCCGCGATTATGCCATGATTGCCAACTATTGGTTCCCGTCGCTACCCGTCTTCCCCGCCGGAGCAGGCCATAGCGGCGTGGAAAGCGTAGCTGTGGAGCGTCCCGGCGCAATGCGTCCCACAGGCGTATATAACCTTCAGGGCCTCCGCCTTGCAGACACGCCCGAGGGACTCAGCCCCGGAATCTATATCATCGACGGCCGCAAAATCCGCATCCGTTGATTTCATGTTTTAAAAAACAAAGGCCACGGTTAATCATACCCGTGGCCTTTGTTTACATATAGGCTGTTTATAAAAAGTCGATTGCTTAGTACTCGTCTTCGTTGAAAAACATACTTAATATTGGCAATCAACATTTTATCAATTTTCGAGAGAATTTGGCAAAGAAAACTACTGTGTCTGACGGCGTAAAATCGAATTGGCAAAGAATATTCTGGCACTTGGCCAAGAACAATGGTTCGGTAAAAACTACCGAAGTGATTGAAAATTAAGTTAATATATTAATATTTCAGATACAAATGAATCGCCAAAGCGTTCATTATAAAAACATTAGACTATGAACGTATTG
>CAJUCQ010000057.1 GCA_910584905.1 uncultured Muribaculaceae bacterium | reverse complement strand
CAATACGTTCATAGTCTAATGTTTTTATAATGAACGCTTTGGCGATTCATTTGTATCTGAAATATTAATATATTAACTTAATTTTCAATCACTTCGGTAGTTTTTACCGAACCATTGTTTATTAACTCGTGCCGGATATATTGGCGCGAAGAAATGGAATACCGGTTCGAGGACCGAAATGCAGCCCGCGAATATGCCAAATCACATAAATTCGACATTGCCGGAGAGGGCTTGACGCCTGAACAAATTCAGGAACAGGAGCAAGCCCTGATAAATCGTATTTTTATGATTGGTTATTTACTCCATCGCTATAAATCGCCGTCAAAGCCGTGGTCGCCTTACTTAATGGACAATCTTATCGGCGAAAACAACCAATGTAACGGAGGCTCAGGCAAATCGTTTATGTTTAAAGCTCTTGAGCATTTTACTGAACTTTGCACAATCTCGGGGAAAAATATCCGGGTTTTCGACAACACCCACTGGGCTGAGCGAATCACTAAAAACACCGGGATTGTGCTCGTCGATGACCTCGCCGAAAATTTCCCGATGAAGCAGCTGTATGACACGATTTCGGGGTCTGTCGTTATCGATAAAAAGAACGTTGCAAGTTATGAACTCGGCTTTAATGATACGCCTAAATTCTGCATGACTACGAATTTCGTGCCCCGGGAGTTCAATCCCTCGACCGTGCGCCGAACGATATACGGAGTTGTCTCGGACTACTACCACTCGCAAAGCCCGGAAAACGACTATCTTGAGACGCGCTCGATAGCCGACGACTTCAACGGTGACCTCATGCGCGAAGGCTCTTACAGCGAAGAGGACTGGAACGCCGACGCTAACTTTGTGATGCAGTGCGTCCGTTTTTATCTTTCAGTCGCACCGCTTAAAATCAAAATCGAACCGAAGCTCGACAACATCATGCATCGCAAACTTGCCGCCGAAATGAATGACTGCTTCAGGGACTGGGCCGAGCAATACTTCTCCGAAGATGGCGACAACCTCGACCGCTTCCTAATCCGTCAGGACGTGGCCGAAGATTTCAGGCATTACGCAAATCTGCCTAAATCTACAATGCAAACCTTCTCAAGAGCTCTCAGAGCTTTTTGCACCTTATCCGAACACATCGACACCCTGAACCCCGAAGAGTTCTGCAACGGTGCCGGGCGTATTATCCGAAGAATCAAAAGCCCGGACGGATTATCTACGAAGTCCGCGGAAATGATATACGTGCGCTCGGCCAAAGCGGCCGCCGAGCAAGAAAACGCAAACACGGCGGCCAGCGAAGCCCCCACCGACGATGAACCGTTTTAACCCCACAAATCAATTATACAAATGAAACTTTCAGGAACTATCACCTACCTCTCGCCCGAATCCTCGGGCACTTCGACCAACGGCAACAACTGGCGTAAAATCGAAGCCGTGCTGACCTATAACACATCGAACGCGGCGCACCCTAACGCCGTCCTCTTTACCGTGATGAATGACCGTATAGACCAAATGCGACTCGAAGTCGGCAAAGGCTATGAAGTAAGCCTCGACTTTGACGTCCGAGAATATAACGGCCGACGCTTCTTGTCCGCGACCGCATGGGCCGCAAAGCCTCTCGGCGTATAAACATTTTTCTTTCTTTTCGAGCCGGAATCCCCGGGGCGTATTACATTTTCGCCCGGGGGATTTTTTTTTGGCTCGGCCGGCAACCCCGACCACTTCCCCACTCCCCTTAATATAATTTGTTACATTTTTTTTGTAACCTTGTAATGGTAGTGGTTACAAAAAGTAAAATATCTAAAAATAAGAAAGATAACAAAAGAGGGGCGGCGTTACAAAATCCGTTACTAATTATGTTACAAAATAAAACGGGTTTGTAACACTATTTCGGCATGACGTAGTTACGCTGTGGTACAAATTCGGATACAACTGTTACAAAGGCGTTTTTTCAGTTACGTAACACGCTAAATATTTATTTTACAGCACATTATACTTGTGACACAAAATTACAAAAGTTTTGTAACGATTATACGGCGCGAAGAAAATAAACGCTAGTTGCGTATTTTAATGCGCCAAAAATGTGCGAAAAGCGGATTTTTTTTGTAATTTTGCAAAACATATTGAATACTACGCTAATAGCCATGATTATCGCAAAAATCGAAATTGAACCCGCTGTTGCGGAATATGTTTTGGGGAAATACTATGACGCAGGCATCGGGGCTGTAAAATTCCCGCCCTCGTCCGAAATGTATATCACCATTTATAATCTTATGGCGAAGAGGCCCGCCGACAAGCCGGTCGACTCCGGAAATCTACCCATCGCCCTGCCCGACCGCAGGGCCGCCAACGAGGCCGGAGGGAAGGACCCGCAAATTTACAACTATCTTTCCGCGCGAGCTGCTGCAATTATCGGCTCCCGCCTGAGTGTGATGATGTGGGCCGAACTTCACGAACGCCTTGACGAAGATAAGCACTTACGGGGCATCCGCTATAAGGATTCTGTATTTGAGTTCATGCAGAAATATGGAATAGAGTCCATAACCGAAGACGCCCTACTCAAGAACTATCAGCGCTGGAGGGATAAGATTCGCCGCAGACTCAAGCGCGGATATACAAAAAAACAATAATTTCAAGAAAAAAATAACCTACTTCGTGCCGCAATTTGTCCTTTTTGGGCGCAAAAACGGCGGACAAGTGTCGCAAAAACGTCGCACGTTTGCGTATTTACTAATTATCAACATTTTACAACCATCTTTATTATGCCTAATCTAACAGTTTCCACCGTCTTCAATCTTCGAATTGTGCCCCTGAGTCATATTGTACGCTTTGTGGTCGTCTACGCTGAGGTAATAATATATTATATACCACCGGAAATCCCGGCCGAAGCAATTCCCGGCTCAATTGCAGTCGCCACGAGCGAGGAGGGCGGGATAATTACAAAATCTATCAGTTACAAGCGTAGCGGAGTATCTCCCAATGTGTCCGCTGAGCTTGAAAGTTTGCGCAAAGAGCATTTTGTGGCCCTCTACGTCGACGAAAGAGGGAACGAACACGTGGCCGGCTCGCCGGATTTCCCTCTTTCGTTTTCTTTTGTGACCGAAGACGGCGTTTACTCTTGCAAGCTATCCGGCAAAGCCATCGAAAACGACCCGTTTATCCGTTAGTCGGTCCTTCTTGATAGATTTTTATAGTGGTTATTTTGCTTGAAATTTAACCACTATGGATAAAATACGCAAATTCCTTACTTCTGATTGGGCTATCAACCGGCAGGACCTTTCCGGGATTTTGTCAGTCATCACGCCCTGCATCGTTTCAGGAAGAACCGAGGACGCTGAAAATTTACTCGAGAAAAATGCTCCGACGGCAAAAGCCGTCGCGGCTCCTTACGTTGTCGACGAATATGAACTCGACTCCCCCAACCTCCCCGACAACTCTATCGCTACAATATATCTGAGAGGAACGCTCTACGCTTGGGACACTGATTGTCTGCTCCGGCTCATCGACGAGGTCGAGAAAAACCCGGCAATCGTCGGACTCGTGCTCATCGTCGACGGCCCCGGCGGACACGCCGACCGCGTTGATGTGGCCGCCGCCAAGATTAAAGAAATGACAAAGCCCTCGGCGACTCTCGTAACCGGCTCAATGTGTTCGGCCCACTACTGGTTAGGCTCAAGCACTGACCGTGTTTTTGCGCTTTCGCCGCTTTGCACCGTCGGAAGTGTGGGGGCTATGTGCACTTTTACTTCTCTTTCCGAATTTTTCAAAAGCAACGGAATCGAAATTCGTGATATATATCCGACTTCTTCAGACCTGAAAAACGAGGAATACCGAGCTCTCGAGTCCGGTGACGACGAATTAACCAAATCACGCCTTGAAAGACTGCATAAAGTGTTCGCCGAGGCCGTGGCCGAAAACAGGGCGATTCCTTACGACCCCAAGCTTGATTTCTACCGTGGACGCGTTTTCTTCGCCGAGGACGCCGTAAAACTCGGTTATATCGACTGTATCGGTGAGTTCTCCGATGCTGTGTTATGGGTACTTACTCAGGCAACAGGCCGACAGGCTGCCCAACTATATCAATAATTATTTAACAGTTCTTGCAATGGATTTTAAAGGTTTTATTCCGGCAGTACTGGCCATTCTCGGAATTTCTTCGTTCTCCGAGAAGGACGGCCGAAAGGTGCTGACAAAAGAGGAGAAAGAACAGCTCTCAGTCAATTTCTCCGAACAATTTATCAAGGACTTCGAGGACGCGCTCAACGCCCCCGAAGCCAACGACAAGAATAGCAGGGCTTCAGACCGTCGCGTCGCCGCTCTTTCGGCGGTTCTTGAGCAGACAGCGGCTCAGCTCGCCGCCGTCACCAAAGAGCGCGACGCCCTCAAATCGAAAGTCGACTCCGGCAGTTCCGATGCCGCCGACAAGGAGAAGCGCATCGCCGAACTGACGCAGCGCGTGGCTGTGCTTTCCGAAATGGCTGAACCTGACAACGGCAAGCCAGCCGCCAAATCTTCCGCCGGCGAACAGGCTTTCAACCTCGCGGACGACAAGCAGCTCGGAGGTATGCCCGGCCTTATGTTCTCGCTCGAACGCCCGTACAACCAGAGGGCACGTGCGGCACTGGCCGCGCGAAAGGGCCTGAACTTCATGGTGGCCGAAGCAAGTGCGATGGATTTTTCGGCCCTGAAGGAGGACCTCGGCGCGTTCTACCGCACGCCGTGGCGCGACCGCCTGCAAAGCTTCATTTACAAGCTCCCATCGCTTGAGTCCGTGTTCCCGCTGGAGTCCGGTTATCAGGACCTCGCCACGCTTGTTAATATTTGGCTGGGCGACTTCTCGCAGGCTCAAAACACCGTGGGTTCTAACTTCGACAACGTAGTTAAAGGCTCTTACGAGTTCGGGACCGAGACGTTACGGATGTTCTCCGTGATGTTTGTCCACAAATTCTCCGACCTCGCCGTGCTTGAAAAAACATGGATTGGAGGACTCAACCGCGAGGGGTCTGACCCGCTGAAATTGTCGTTTATCGAATTTATACTCGTCGAAACGGCTAAAAAACTCCATAACGAGCGCGAACAGCGCCGCGTCAACGGAGTCCGTAAGAATCCCAACCCCAACGTTCCCGGACGCTCACTCGAAGCCGCCGACGGTTTATACGAGTTTGTCCGCAAGAAAATCGAAGGCCACATGGACCCCACGCCCGACGGCGGCACTTCCGGTAAAACCGTATATCAGATTAAGCCGTTCAAGCTCCCGCGCATCACCCCCGGCAACATCGGCGAAGTGGTTTTCCTCGGCACGTCGATGATTCCTTCGCACATCCGCGACACCGGCGACCTCGAGCTCTACATGCCCTCGCACCTCTTGCCCCTGTATCACAAATACAACGAGGCAAACTACGGCACAAATCAGGACTACAAGCCCGGTCTTATGTGCGTCAAAGAGTTCCCCGGCGTCAAGATTGTCCCCATACCCAATGCCGACAATCATTGCCGCCTCATCTGGTCTATTGCCGGTAATATAAAGCTCTACGAGCAAAAGCCCGGCGAAATGCTCAACTTCCAGATTGAGCCGGTCGACTGGACGCTAAAAGTGTGGTCCGTCTGGAAAGAGTCCGTGTGGGCCGAGGCCGTGGGCTACAAGTACACAAACCCCGCCGAAATGGACGGCAGCCGTCAGCTCATTTGGGCTAACGACTACGACTACCCCGACGATTACTTCATCGAAACGGCGCCGGATGCAAATCCCTCGGTCGTGCTCCACGGCTCGGTTATCACCGCCGCAAACTCCAAGACGTTCACCATCACCGACATCGAGGGCGCCAAAGTCGGCAAAGTCGTTGCAATCAAGTGCGGCGCCTCGGGTGAAAACGGCGTGACTATCAAGAAAGCCGGCAAGTTCGCTCTTATTTCCGCCGACTGGACTCCGGCCGTGGGCGACATCCTGAGGCTCATAAAACGCGCCGACGGCTCGTTCATCGAAGTGGACCGCTCATCCGCTCCGGCATCGGCATTCGTTTTCCCGGATAACGAGACTTCGCCTTCAGTGGCAGGCGCTACCGTGTTCGTCACCGGTGCAAACACCGAGGCTACAGCTATCGAGTCGCTGGAGGATGCGAACATCGGAGTAGTTTACACCATCCACGGCGCCGGCTCCGAATTTGCTTCGACTATCGCCAACGGCGGAGCATTCGTCCTCGCCGAGGATATGACTCTCAAGGAGGGCGCGTCGATTCAACTCGTCAAAGCCAAAGATGGCAAGTTCTACGAGCTTGACCGCGTAAAGGCTTGAACCACGCGAGGCCCGGAACTGTCCCGCTACGGCCGGGCCTCGCTTTAAACCTCTACTAACGCTTTAACTTTTTAAGTATATGTATTTCAAGAAATCAGTAAAACGAGCCGAGGGCAATCCCGGTCTGCCTATTCAGATGCGCGACTCCGTCACGCTTCTCGACGTCGACGACCTCGCCTTCTTCCCGCCGCGCGACGATAAAGGGATCGTTATCCCCGAAGACATCATCATGAAGCCCGGGCGTTACGGCATAACGGTCTACGGCACGCCCGGCACCTTTGCTATTACAAGCAACGCCGAGGGCGACCCCGACCAAGTGGGCTTTCAGCCGCAGCTCGTGTTCCGCCATCCCGGCAACGGGCAGGAGGTGCGTGAGTTCAAGCAGAACAGCACTAACCGCAAATTTATCGTAATCGCGCGTTATTGCTCGGGAAAGGACGCCGACATTATCGGCACGCCCTGCAATCCTTGCCGCATGACGACGGCCTACACCGGCAACAACGAAAGCAACGCTAACGAATTTACGTTCGCGCAGATTAGCCCCGGCGATGAAATAGGCATCTATCGAGGCTCAATCCCCGAGGAAGAACCCGTCGCCGTGGTCGATGCTTCGGCCAAGACGGTCGATTTCGTCGCCGAGGGACAGTATCAGCTCAGCGCCGGCGAAGCCGTTATCGACTCTATCGAGGGCGGCGCTCACGGTGCTCTCGTCACGCTTCTCGGCATCGCCGGAACAGCGCCGACAGTCTCTCACTCCGAGGGTATATTGCTCCGCCGCGGAAAGCCTTTCGTTGCTTCGGACGGCGCCCAAATCACTCTCCGAGCCTTCGAGTCGGAGGAGGATAAACTCGTCTGGATTGAACAAAGCCGATACACTCCGGCTTGATTAAGTTTGTTTGTAATTTGGTTTGTTAATTGTTTTCTTTTTTGCTCATCAGTATGCAGATGCAAGCCCGGGCCGCGACGGTTCGGGCTTGTTTGTCTTTTGGGCGGTAATTACCGCTTTTTATTTTTGCAGTGTTATTTATTGCTCTATTATGACAAGTTCGATTAAAAATGAAATTCGGGAATATCTCTCCGGCCCGAGGGACTTTCAGGAGGGAGTGCGGCTATACGAACGCTTCGGACACAATCGAATGTTGAAGCGCCGTTTTGCCGTCGACGATTCGCAGTTCTCACGCGAGCTGCTGGCCGAGGAGTTGCGCAAGATTGCGGGCATCGGCGTCGACGAGTTCCGGGCTTTGCCCCGTCTGGCTCGCGCGCCCAAGGCTAAAGCTCGCAACGTGACGCCCGAGGCCGATGCGGAGCCGCCTATCCGTGTTCAGGTTAAACTCGACGAGGCTCACGAAAATTATAAGGCCGCTCCGGATCCGGTGCTTCGTATGATTCGTTTTCGTGACAAATTCCCGTTCCTGAAGGAGCCTGACTGCCCCGACGTGCTGAAAATTCTCGTCAGCGATATGTTCTCGGCTTTCGCAAACTATAAGGAGGCTTTTGCCCGGCTTCAGGAAATTCCCGACCAAGACGCCGCGGCCGCTCTCGAGCAAGCAAGGGAGGTCGTGGAAAAATACATCGATAACCGTGAAATTTGGGACGAACTGACTTTCTACAAGGAAAATCACAAGATTTTGGGAAAGGCCCGCTTCTTCCGGGAGGAGCGTCGCCGCGAAGACCTCGCCGACGTCTCCGATATTGATTTGCTTAAGAAGCTTAACAGCGCCCGGGCTAATCTTTCAAAAGCAACATCCCGACGGGCCAAGGCCGAAGCCGAACACGCTGACACGTCCTCGGCCGACGAGGCCGTAGCTAAATGGACCGAAATCCGCGCTTCAGTCGAGGCCGAAATCGAGCGCAGAAAAAAAAATTGAACGCCGATTTGCTCCGCCTCTCGAAGAAACGCGAGTATTTCGAGAATTTCGCCCGCCGCGCCTCGGCCCATCCCTGCGACCGCTCCGAGGCCGCCCATCAGCTAAACGCCATTAATTTGAAAATTGAACGCATCACCTCTATTTTAAATTCTTATGCCTGAAATTGCCGTTAACAAGCGCACGCAAAAACTTGAGGACTATGACGCCTTTGTCGATAAATTCAAGCCCAAGAAAACCACGGACGACTGCTACACGCCGCCCGAAATCTACAACGTGGTTCGCGACTGGGTCGATAAAAATATTATTCCGCTTGAGGGGCGGGAAGTCGTGCGCCCGTTTTTCCCCGGAGGCGACTACGAAAACCATGAATACCCCGAAGGCTGTGTCGTTGTCGATAATCCGCCGTTTTCTATTCTCACAAAAATCGTTCGATTTTATAACGACAAGGGCATCAGGTTTTTCCTCTTTGCGCCGACGCTCACGCTTTTCGAAGCATCAGGCACAATCTCCGGGATAAGCTTCATTGTATGCTATACAAAGATAGTCTACGAAAACGGAGCTACAATCCCTACCTCGTTTGTCACAAACATCCCCGACGAGCCGCATATCCATGTGTGCAACGAGCTTACGCGGATGATAAACCAATGCACAAAGAGCATTAATCCCGTCAAAGCTCGGAAAAGAATTTATTACCCCGACAATGTTATCTCGTCCGCAAAATTGCATGCGCTTTCATTGCATGCAAGTTTAAAGATTCCTTTGGCTGAATGCCACTTTATTCGAAAAATCGACAATTATAAAGTGGGGCTTTACGGCGCCGGCTTCCTTATTTCGGAAAGAGCAGCCGCGGAAAAAGCCGCCGCAGAAAGAGCAGCCGCAGAAAGAGCAGCCGCGGAAAAAGCCGCCGCGGAAAAAGCCGCCGCGGAAAGAGCAGCCGCGGAAAGAGCAGCCGCGGAAAAGATGACGCTCAGCCCGAGGGAAATGCAAATCGTTAAAAGCCTTTCGCCGTCATGAATGCCGACAAACCTGCCGACCTCGCAGGCTCAATTGTCCCGGAAGAACTCCACGACGACGTGCGGCGCCTCGCCGGAGTGGGGCTCTCTCCTCAAAAAATCGCCGCCGCGCTGGAATTGACCCCGGAAAATGCCGCCGCATTCTCGGCCCTCGCAAAGATTCCCGGTTCTCCTGTGGCCCGCCTCTTTGACGAAGGCCGCGCACTGTGTGAGTCCTCGCCGCAGCTTAAACTCCTCGCCGCAGCTCAGGCCGGTAATATCGACGCTGTAAAAACGCTTCAGAAAATTCAGGAGCAAAATCGCCTCCGGGCTTTTATGGAAAACATGGACGATGATGAATTTGACCCGTAAACCCTCGCGAATAGACTTCGAACGCATTGATCTTAATCAAATCAACCGAATTCTTGCCACCGGTGACCTCGATGCTCTCACGCCGCCGGAGCGCGAATACTTCTCGCTCATGGAGCTGGTGCGCGGTCTCCGTGCGCGTATGATTTTGCCCGGCGGACGGCGTATCGTCACAAAAGCCGGAATTATAAAATTACTCAAGTCGTCGTATGACCTCTCCGACTGGATGGCGCGTCGGATATACGACGATGCAATCAATTTCTTTTACGCGGACTCCACCGTAACTCCGCGGGCTTGGGCCAATCTTTATGCCGAAAAACTCGAAAAAATGGCCGACCTCGCTTTTGCATCCGCGCGCTTCAGGGAGGGACGCGCCCTGCTGGCCGATGCCGCAAAACTCCGCGGGTGCTTCGACGAGGCCGCTCCGGAAATCCCCGCCGAATTGCTTGAGCCGAAAACAACGATTATCTATACCGCCGACGCCAAGGCGCTCGGTGCTCCGGCCCCGGACCGCAAAGAGCTGGAGGCCTTTATCGACGCGCTCCCGGACGTCCCCGATATTGTGCGCCTGAGGGCCAAAGAGGATGCCGGAATCGAAAAGAAAAATATCTTGAAACGAATGATTGACGATGTCAAAGAATTTGCCGACGAAACTGATTGACGAGGCCGGCGACAATGTCGACGTAAGATACGCCGCATCGCTTCAAACGCTCACCGATTGGGTAGATACGACCAACTTTATAGCCGTCGCCGGACGAGGCACCGCCAAAAGTACCGTGATTATTGCCCGGCGCATAATCTCGTGTATAAACTCCATGCCCGGCGCGCCTTTGGCTATCGTGGCCGACACTTACACTAACCTCGTTAATAATATCATGCCCGCGGTCCAAAACGGATGGAGAATCCACGGCGGACTCGTCGACGGGATTCACTACGTCAAGGGGAAAAGACCCCCGAAGGAGTGGAGCGACCGTTGCTCAGTAATCGTCAACGATTATAAATACACCTACTCTTTTTGGAACGGTTGCGTGCTTTTCTTGGGCTCGCTCGACAGCCCATCCCTCCTCGCCGGCAAAAGCGTGGCGCACCTCTTTTTCGACGAGGCTAAATTCGCTTCCGATGCCCGCGCCGCTCGTGTTATGCCCGTGTTGCGCGGCGATGCCATCACCTACGGCGCCTCTCACCTCTACGGCGGTGTAACAATTACCACCGATATGCCCGACGTCACCGAGGGCGAATTCGACTGGTTCTTCAGATACGCCGCCGAAATGGACCCCGAGATGATTGTGCGCATCATTCAGGCCGCCTCCGTCCGGAATTCGTATCTTGTCAAGCTCGCTCGGGCAAACACCGCCGAACGTCCTGACTTGGCTAAAATAGCGCGCCTCGAACAAAAAATCGCCTACTATGACGAGGGCCTCCGCAAATTGAGGCGAGGGCAAACGTTCTTTGTCAATCTTTCGAGCTTCGCTAATATTGATATTCTCACGCTCGATTACGCCCGGCGTCTATATAACGGCGCCCTTGAGCATCATGAGTTCATGAAATCGGTCGTGGGTATGCGCCCGGGCGTGCGCCGCTCGTCGAGGTTCTATATCTTATTCGGCGAGGAGCACAAGTACTCCGACGCAACGCGCTCCGGCGCTCCGGCTTTCAATTCTTCCGAGCTTCGATTCCTCGACCCCGACCGACCTCTCGAGGGGGGAATGGACTTCGGAAACATGCTCTCGCTCATTATCGCCCAGCCCGACGGCCCGGCCACATACCGAATACACAAGAATTTTTACGAGCTGCCGCCCGCATGGATGCGCGAGCTCGCCGACCAGTTCCTCAATTTCTTCGCCTCCCATCGTTGCCGGAAGCTTTTTCTTTTCTACGACCGCGCCGGCAACAACTACCGCAAACAGGGCAAGGACTCCGCCGGCGAATTTAAAAAGGCCGTTGAGTTCGACGCCGACGGTCAACGCACGGGATGGACGGTCGTGCTGATGTCGCGCGGGCAGGCCGTAATCCGGCAAAACGCCGAGTATTATTTTATGCTCTCTTTCATGCGGGGCGACAACCGGCGCTTGCCCCGCCTGCTCGTCGATGCCGTAAACTGCGCCGAGCTCGTGTCGTCTATCGAGCTCGCAAAACAGGAGGTGAAATACCGGCACGGCGTCAAGCTCGTCGTTAAGGTGAAGCGCTCCGAGAAACTCGACCTCAAGAAGCTCCCGAAGTTGTCGACCAATTTCTCCGACGCTTTCAAATACCTCGCTATGCGCTCCGACTGGCTCGCCGCCGCGCGTCCGGAGCCCACCGGTAATTCCGGAGGCGACGCACTCGCCGATGAGTGGGCCGCTAAAAATTTGGGAAAGTAAATCCACCCCCGGATTACCTCGGTAATTTCGCCCCGACGCTTCTCTCTCCATTGCGTCGGGGCTTTGTCGTTCAGCGCGTTACAATCCCCCGCCCCGCTCACATTTCACTCGTGCCGAAGGGTAATTACCGCCCGCATTCTGAGCGGCTCGCTGCCTGCGGAGACGCACATTTTGCCCGTTTTCGGTTTTTGCCCGATTCATTTACTTGGTTTTCACATATTTCCGAAAATCATCACCAAAATTTTACCCCGTTTTTCCCGTTTTTCGGGCGCACGCAAGCGAAATTCGGGCGTTTTTACCGCACTTTCCGCCCGAAACGAACCTCAGTTTTCAAAACTGAAAGAACATGAAATCCTCGCCTCGGCGATTACGCTCAGGGTAATGGTTGCCGCTGACGGAAAAAAGCGCGAGATGGCCCGCCTCTTGAAAAAAAATATTACATTTTTCGATATTTTTTTGCTGATTTATTTGGATATTAAAAATAATATCATTAACTTTGTAGTGTTAATTAATCAGAGACCGAAAATGAAGTACAAAGAACTCCACAAAATCCTCCGAAAAGCCGGAATGATTGAACTGGATGAGCAACGAGCGGGACACCCGCTGTGGTTGAATCCTAAAACCGGAGAAAAGTTTACAACAAGTAATCACGGAACACGCGAAGTAGCTGCCGGAACCCTGAAATCCATTCTCCGTTCGGCAGGAATTGAAAAGTAAAACACTGAGAGGAGCTGAATCCTCAGTTCCTCTCACCTAAAAATATAAGAGATATGAAAACTGTAAGAGTATTTATCGAGCGGGCTAATGACGGTATGTATAGCGCATATATGCCGGATGATAACAATCTCCATTTTAATGCAATCGGAGAAGGTGAGACTGCAAAAGAGGCTCATGATGATTTTTTGGCCGTAGTTGACGCTTTCCGCGTAGACTTTCCTGAAGAAGTTGCGGGGCTTGGCTTTGAGTTTTCCTTCGATGTCGCTTCTTTCTTGGCTTATTATGCCGGGAAACTATCGCTTGCCGGATTATCCAGAATCACCGGTGTAGCACAAGGACAGCTCTCTCACTATATCACCGGGCACCGCAATCCTTCTCCTCGTACAATTGAAAAAATTGATAACGCACTTCATTCCTTTGCAAACGAATTAAGTCAAGTTCATTTCGTCTGATTAATTAACACCTTCTTGACTTTTGGTCTTGACTTTCACCCTCGCCCTCCTCGGCGGGGGTGCTTTTTTATTTGCTTTTTCCGATTTTTGTTTTTAACTTTGCAGTGCCAACACGAACATGATGGTTAGTCCATTCCGAGGGGCCACGGTTAAAGGCTCGAATTCTTCGGGCATTTTTTGTGCCTCTACATAAACAGCTACGGCTGTCATATCCAGTAACTTTTGCTCTTCGGAGTTAACCGTTATGTTCGTTTGGCGACGGGATATGACAGCCGTTTTACTGTCTGCAACTGCCAAACGAACATAACGTATGGAAAACCCAAAACAAACGCGCCGGGTATCGTCGAAGAAACTCCGCGCACTGCTGGCCGAACTCGCCGACGACATCTGCACGATGCAAGACCGCGTGACCCTCTCCCTCGCCGGCAACTCTTTCGAGATTCACCTCGAAGGCGGCTCTATCAACATCACCATTAACGAGGAAGGAGGCAAGCAATGAACGCCCGCCGTCGCAACTTTTCAGCTTTTTTAACGCTCACGGACTTGCACCTCTCGTCGGCCCGTCGTAACTTTGCCATCGCTAAACCATCAACCCCGCTCAGGGTCTTTCGCCGATTCTCGGCTCGAAATATTCGGGCATTTTTTTTGCCCGACTGCGGACGGACTCAACATCCGGTCCGCACGCGAAATACAGGCGCACGCCCCCACTCCACACCTTCGGCACGGACCCTCCGGCTTGGTGGTTTAGCGACACGGAGAGAGGCGTGCGCCTTTCTTTGTGCCGAACCCATAATTTTTTAACAGCTAAACCACCAAGCAAAATGAAGACAAAAACACCGTCCGTGCCCGTATCGGGCAAAAATGATACGCCTCGCGCGTATTTCTGCACGCTAATTGCATATTGTATCGAAAATTTCAGTATCTTTGCCGCTGTGATAGCCGTGGCCGCTCTTATCCTCGGCGCCGCAAACGCCGACCGTGAACTCGCCCTCAGGGGCCTTATCGCGCTGGCCGTAGCGGCCGGGCCTGCGGCTCTCCGCGAAATCCTCGACGACGCAAAGCACCCCGAACGCATACAGTAACCATCTACGGGGACCCCACAAACAATTTTTTACAAACCACAAACATCCGACACACATCATGAACACCAAAAATAGCGCAAAGCGCCTCTCCGTTATCCTCAACAGCTACAGCAAGGCCGACAAAGATTTTGTCGACACCATGAACGATGTGCTCACCCGCATAATCCGCCTTATCATCGAGGAGGGCCACGACCTCGACCTCGACGACTCCGAGTGTATGGCCCTCGTCCGCACCTTAACGGGCATCTCCTCCGACATCCT
Organism: uncultured Muribaculaceae bacterium; assembly: GCA_910584905.1. Taxonomy (GTDB): domain Bacteria; phylum Bacteroidota; class Bacteroidia; order Bacteroidales; family Muribaculaceae; genus CAG-873. Next base: position 12,334 of record CAJUCQ010000057.1, on the reverse strand, counting down.
GACCCTCACCTCCGGCTCGCCCGAGGCAGTGGCCGCCCTCGTCCGCAACATTCAGGACCCTCAAGGACCCGCCGCCGAAATGACCGGCGCCCTCAAGTGGGCCGAAGATACCGTGCTCGACTACGGCGCCGACTACGACTTCGACGATGAGGAGTGCATGGCCTTAGTGCGCATGTTGCGCATCATTCGCTCCGACTACGAAGCAATAGCCGCCGCCGTGGACGACGAGGCCGACGAGGGCGCCGAGACCGCCGAGGACAAGCCTGAAAGTCCGGCCCTATGAGCTACGGCGCCGACTCCCTCGCAATCATCTCGCTCGACACGGCCACGCGCGACATGCGCTCGGCCGTCAACCGCCTCCGCGAAGCCGTGGCCCAGCTTCCGCCTTCCGGCCAAGCCGCAATCTGCGCCGACGTCGATTTTATCGAGTCAATACTCGCCGAGGCTATACGCCGCGTAGGCCGCCAACGCCGGAAGCTCACATCGCCGCCGCCGACCGAGGGGAAATCGGTCCGAGAAATCCTTTTCCGCGAAATTCTCGCCGAGGCCTTCGAGGCCGCCGTCCGCGGAACGCTCAAGCTCACGGCGGCCCTGACTATCGTCGAAGACTCCTCCGCCGTCCCTGACGGCGCCGTCGACAAAAGCCGCGAGGCCCTCGCCCGCTTCGCCGACGCCCGGACTATTCTCGCCGGGATAGCTTCGAATTACTTTCCATCCAAATAATATGTATGCCTAATGTGTGGGGGCGCCGGCCGTGAGGTCTGCGCCCCCTTTTTTGTCCTTCGTTATGCGCGCGTTAATTGCCAATTTTGCAGCATCCAATCAATCACGCTCAGTCATGAAACACATAAAAAGCGAATTTGACAAACTGACGTTCAAAGAACTCGTCATCTACATCATGGCCATCGTCACCATGGCCTGCGGACTCGTGCTGCTCTTCAGCGGCCTCTATATCCCCCCGGAGGGTGAAATACATAATTCGGTGCTTACGGCATTCGGCACAATCTGCATCTTCGTGGCCTCGCTTATGGGGATTTCCATCCACTACGCCAACGAACTCGACAAGCTCAAGACAAGCGTCAGCGAGCGCCTCGCGGAGTTCTCCTCCTCACAAAGCTCCCGCGACCATGAATAGCCGCCGCTACCTTGTCGCCGTCGCCGCGGCCCTCGTCCTTCTACCGGCGCTCATCCTCCCGGGGTGCAACAGCTCGAAAAAAACCACAACCGCCGACCGCTACGCATCGGCCGACACTGCCAGCCTCGAGCTCGCCCTGTCGCAGACGCAAGCCGCCGCCGGGGTCGCAATCAACGCCGCCGACTCGTCGGCATCGCACAAAAAGAAATCCGGACGCCTCGACATCGAGCGCGACTCCGCAGGGAGGCCCGTGCGCCTGACGTGGTGGGCGTGCAGCTCCGCAAGCGCCCGCAGCGCGCACGCCTCGGTGACGGACCTCGCCGGCGACGTTGCCTTCGCCTCGGCGCGCCTCTCCCGCACCAGCTCCGACGAAAGCGCCCGGGAGTCCGAAACCGAAAAGCAAACGCGCCCGGCTCTTTCCGGACTGCCGGCCGCCGGATACGCGTTTTTTTTCCTCGCACTGATTGTTATCTCCCTACGAATATGGACCGCAACACGAAAACGATAGACATCTACAAGGCCGTAGACGAAATGAAGCGCATCTCGGCCGAGGGCGGAACGTTCGCAATCCGCTTTCGAAAATACAACCGCGCCACCGGCCGCGGAGGCGACATGGCTCATATCGCCGCGGCCCGTCTCCGGCCCAAAGCTTCCGACGAGGACGTCGAGAACTCAAGCCACAAACTCTTTATCACCGACACCGAAACGGGCCGCCTGCTCACATGCTGGCAGGTGCTCGTAATGGAGTTCAACGGACTCCGCACTACAGTCTAACCCCCCTACCGCACCCACTATGATACGCAGAAGCGGAAACTTCGGATTTATCGACAACGGAAACGGCGAGCTTATATCCTTCAACCTAAACGCCGGCTCACGCCTCTCATCGGCCGGAACCGCGGCTCCGGACATGCGATTCGCCGCATACGCCGGAGGCCTGAAATATCGAATAGTCAACGGCGTCAAAACAATCCCCTACGGCGACGACGACGACCTCCCCGGATACGTCGACCGCGTCCTCTCCAATTTCTACGCCGGAGAGGGCATCATGGGCAAGAAAACAGGCCTCCAGTGGGGCGAGGGCCCGAGGCTCTACCGCGACGAGGTCGACGCCGACAACAAGCCCTTCAGGGCGTGGGCCGTCGAACCTCAAGTCTCGGCAAGCCTCGACGACATCGACTATCTCACGCAGATGCAGCGTTGTCTCGTCGACCTCGTGCACCTCGAGGGCTTTTGGGTGAAAATCACACGCACGCGCGCCCCGCGTATAGGCGCCCCGGGCGCTATCGCCCGTATCGAGCACGTGCCCGCCGCGCGCGTGCGCTTCGTCTACGAGGGCGAGGGCGTCGCGCCCCGCAGGGCCGTCGTCGGCGATTTCCCACATCCTCTTGTACAAGATTTCACCGAATACCCGCTGTTCAACCCCGCCGACCCGTTCCGTCACCCCGTGGCGCTGGCCTACTTCAGCTTGTATTCTTACAACAAGCAGCACTACAGCGTGCCGCGATTCGTCGGCGCTTTCGGCTGGCTCGAGCTCGCCGGAACGCTCCCCGGAATACTCGCCGCATACAACGAAAACGCCTCCGCCGTGTCGATGCACATTGAAAGCCCCGCAGGCTACTGGGAGGATGCCGAGAAGCGCCTTCAGGATATATGCGAGCGCACCGGAGTGCAATACTCGGCGCAGATGCTCGAGCAGCTCAAGGACGAGGCTATGGAGAAATTTGCCGCAAGCATGACCGGCAGGAAGAACGCCGGCAAGTTCATGCACACGTCGGCTTTCTTCAACGAGGCCGCCGGCGATTATCAGGGCTGGAAAATTACGCCTATCGACAAGAAAATTAAAGACTATATCGAGGCGCAAGTGGCCGTGGCCAGAAAGGCCGACTCGGCGGCTACTTCCGGATTCGGACTCGACCCCGCCCTCTCAAATCTTATCCTTGACACCAAACTCGGCTCCGGCTCCGAAAAGCTTTACAGCCTGAAAGTCTACAACGCCACCGAAACGGCCCTCCCGGATTTGGTGCTGTGCAGGCCGTGGCAAATTTTCATTGACAACAATTTCCCCGGCTCGAGACTCCGCATCGGACTATATCGCGCGATTGTCGATGCCGAAAAAAATATAAACCCCGCAAACCGCATCAAAGCCAATGCGTAATATCTTCGACCCTCCCGCCGCGACAGCCGCGCCGCCTCCCAACGAGGGCGGCCGCGACGTCATCGACGACCCCAACAAGGATGAACCCGCAAAGGCGTGCTCCGTCAGGCCCAAGCGAATAGAGCGAATGCTCCATGCGGAAAACGAACTCGAAAATATTATCCCGTGGCACTTCCGGCCCGGCGATGCCTATCACGTTTTCTCATATGGCAACATCGATTCTATAGCGTATCTGAGGGCTATCCTGAAGCAACAGCCGCTGGAGTATCTCGCGTGTCAGACTTTCTATCTTTCGACGTCTCATATCGAGCAGCTCCGGAAATGGATGGCCGCCGGACTTTTGGGCCGCGTGGACTTCTACGTCGGCGAAATTTTCAAATACAAGTACATCGACACTTATCTCGCTCTGAAAGATGTTATCATCAGCTCAGGCGGACGGGTAGGGATTTTGCGAAGCCACGCAAAAGTTATGGCCGGATTCGGTCCGCGATTCGACTTCGTGGCCGAAGGCTCGGCAAATTTCAACGTTAACCAGAGGTGCGAGCAAATGTGCATCACCGTCGATTCGGACCTCGCACGATTCTACAAGGAGGAGGTTTTTGACCGCCTGAAGATTATGAACCTCGACAATTACGACAACTGGACACCTTTTTTATTATCACGCGATGACTCTATTTAACATAACAAGGGATGGGGGCGCGGAAATAACCGCCGCTCTCGGCCTCATATCAAGCCGTGTGGACTTCGAATTATAGAAACCCATACTCCCGCTCGGAATGCGCGACGTCGCGGCTATAACGGGCACGGAAACGCTCGAAGAGCTGGCACGATTCTACGCCGGCGACGCCGCCCCAGAAACGGCCGAAAACCCGCTCGCTCCCGAGGCCCTGCGCTATCTTCAGCAGGCCGTGGCGCTTTTCTCGTGGCTGAAAATAATCCCCACGCTCGATGCCCACCACGACGAAAACGGACGCCGGGCACTCCGGGGCGAAAACGAAGCGGCCCTGACGGCGCTTGAGCAGTACAAGGACGAGGCAAACATCCGACATCTCGCATTCGAGGCCGTCGATGCTCTTATCGAGACGCTCGACCGCGCTCAGTTCCCATTCTGGACCCAATCGAGGAAATACCGCCTCCGGCGCGGACTCCTTATCCGCGACAAGGAAACTTTCGACGAGTATTATACCACCGGCTCGCACCGCCTCTTCCTGACGCTTCTTCCGATGATTCGCGAGGTCCAGCAGGCTACAGTGGCCCCGCTCATGGGGCGCGACCTCTTGGCCCGGCTCCTCGACGGCGATGCCGAAATTGAAGACCGTACCGGCGACACGGCCCGGAGGGCGATTGCGCTCCTGACGATGAAAAAGGCCGTAGAGCGGCTCCCCGTGGAGGTGCTCCCCGACGGAGTGGTGCAAGTAAATCAGTCAAGCCCCGTAAATCAAAAGCTCAGGGCCGAGAAAGAGGCCCGCGCGGCAGTGGCCGCAGCTCTCGACGAGGATGCCGCCCGCTATCTGCGTCAGCTCTCCGACGCCGTGGCCGAAATCAGGGCCGAAGGCGCTGTTGTAGACTTCTTCGTTCCGGGCCCGATTGTTCACTCTAAAGGTATTTCGTTCTGATATGACGGCGCACACCTTCAGAGGAAAAGTCGTGGAAATCCCCTCGGGGATTGACGAGCTGACGCCGGAGCAATACGTCTTTTATCTGCACCTTACGGCGTGGCTGCGCGCGCGGGCCGTCACTCCCCGGATGTGGCTCCGCCGATGGGCGGCCTGTCTCGCCGGATTGGGAGAGGTAAACCCGGATTTGTTGCGCGAGGAGTTCCGCGAGCAATTCGAAGAAATCGAGGCCGCCGTCGAACGGGCTTTCTTGATTCGCAACGATGCGGGGGAGCCGATGCCGGAGACGACCTCGTGCCGAAACCTCCTTCCCTTTTACAAGGGATTCAAAGGCCCGGGAGACTGGCTCGACGGTATGACCTTCGGGAGCTTCACAAAGTGCGCGGCCCTCATCGAGCAGGCGCGCACCGCCATCGACAGCGATGCCGCGGATATTTACGCCGAAATCGCCCGCGAGATTTATGCAATCCCCGAGGGCGAGCGGGTGCCGCAGGTGCTCGTGTGGCACGCTCCGGCGCTGTTCGTGGCCGTAAGCCGCGCAATCCAGTCCGAACCCGTCGACATCAACGGAAAGCCCGTCGACTTCGGGATTATTTTCCGCCCCGCACCGGTTGCCGACCGCCGCCCCGACGACAACACGGGATGGGCCGGAGTGGCCTTTGAAGTAGCCGCCTCCGGAATTTTCGGAAACATGCGCGAGCTTGAGAATGCGCCTCTTTGGGACGTCTTGCTATATCTATACAAATGTAAATTCGAATACTTACACGAAAAATCAAAAAAGAAATGAAGCTGACTCAACAAATCCGCTCTAAAATCATGCAGTGGGAGGGTTGCCGCCTGACGGCCTACAAATGCCCGGCCGGGGTGCTCACTATCGGCTACGGACACACAGGCCCTGACGTCACCGAGGGCCTGACAATAAGCCCCGCACACGCTGTAGCGCTCTTTAACGCCGACCTCGACCGATTTGCCCGGCAAGTGGCGAGGATTGTGGCCCCCGCTCAGCTCTCGGACAATCAGTTCTCGGCCCTCGTGTCTTTCGCTTACAACTGCGGCGCAGGCGCCCTGAGCAAATCCGCGCTCCTGAAAAGGGTGAAAGCAAACCCCGCCGACCCCGAAATCCGGGCCGAATTTCTCAAGTATTCAAAGGCTGTAGTCCGCGGCTCGCGGCAGGTCCTCCCCGGACTCCTGCGACGCCGGACGGAGGAGGCGGATATTTATTTTATGTGATGTTCGCACTCAGTGTTTTACGCCGCTACTGGGACAACGTAGCCGCCGAAATCGAGGGAATAGCGCAGGCCGTGCCCCTGACGCTGGAGGCTACTATGGCCGACAAAGTGCGCGCCGTCGGAGAGGCCGACTCGCCCGTGATTTTCTGGCTCGTGCCTTCGGCCGAGGGCCGAGGCGACATCGACGCCGTAAATGACGAGAATCTATGTGTCGTCTTCGTCATGAAGCGATACAACCCCCGCACCTCGTCGAGCTTCGAAGCCCTCGAACTGACGCAACCGGCCGCCGAGGCCCTGCGCCGTCGCATTCTCGATGACGCACGCCGCCCGTGCCACTTCCTCCATGCCGTGGCCTCGACGGTGACAATCATTCCAGAAACGGAGTTCTTCGGCAACTGGGCCGGCTGGTCGATTGCGTTCTCGGCCAAGGATTTTTAACTGATATCATCCCGTTATGGACGAACCGCAACTCAGATTCATGCAAAAGGAAGTGGCCCGGGGAATACGCGAAATTTATGAGCGGCAGACACGGCAGGCCACTAATAAACTCGACTCACTCCGCAAGAGCTCGAGGGCCGAGGCCGAGGGCCGAAGTCTCCTCGACGAACTCCGCGCGCCGCAAGTGCGCGTATGGAGCGGTGCAGCCGGGGTCTACGCTTCCTTGAACTATCCGATGTATATACGCTTCCTCGATATGAAGCATCTCGGGAACTTCCGAATTTTCAACCGCATTATTTGGCGCCACCTTTACGGCGTCACTTTCAACCGTATCCGCTTCGAATACTCCGCGGAAGTGCGACAATGGCTCGACAACACTCTCCGCGAAATCATGAACCAACGTAATACAAATTTCTCAAAATGACCAGAGTTAAAATTTTTCTCGCCGCATTTCTGCGCGCCTCACTGCTCCTCTTACCGGGATTACTCTTTGCGCTTTTCATCAGAAACGACGCGGGGAGCGTATTTCTCAAGGTCTTGGCCGTGCTCGCTTTCGAGTTTTTGTTCCTCTTGCTTTTCGCCGTAATCGTCACGGTGATTACAGCCTTGAAAGAAGCTCGGCGCGAACGCCGCGAACTTGACGAGGACAGCGCCGGCGAGGACCTCGCCGATGACGACTGACCACAAAAAGGGCTTCGCCCTCGCTTGTTGCACCAATCCGAATGGAGGCGGGGTGCCGGGATATTTCGTCCCGGCGCTCCGTTTTTTTACTGCGCTCGTTGCGTATTTCCGTGTTTTTGTGTATCTTTGCACAGCAGATAAGGAAATAAATGAGTACATAGGTATAAAGACTGGTTTAAACGCAATTTATTTGTTAGACGTGCGCCTCGCTTTTGTGAAAAAACGGGGCGCTTTTTTTGTCCTTCTTCATATATTTTGCGTGGGCTAATTTTGCGGGAAAACGAATATACATCCCGCTTTTATGGCTAAACTTCAAAATGATAGGATAAGAGTCGAACTTGACGTGCAGGCCGCAAAGGCTCAAGAGGAAATCCACAAGCTCGCCACCGCTACAAAGGCGCTCAGGGACGTTAATGCCGAGCATCGCAAGGAGATTTCCCGCCTCGCCTCGCAAGAGGGCGACCACAGCAAGGAGATAGCGCGCCTTAACGAACAAATCAGCGCAAACACCAAGCAAATCAATCGCAACCAACGCGAAATACGTGCGTGGGAGGCCGAAATCGACCTCTCTCACAAAACCACGGCGCAACTCCGGAAGGGCCTGCGCGACCTTCAGGGACAACTCCGGAACACATCCAAGGCGCTTGACCCCGAGGGATGGAAGAAAACCAAAGCGCAGATTGAACAGTATAAAAAGGCGATAGCCGAGGCCGAACGCCCGACGATGACGCTGATGGAGCGCCTGCGCTCGTTGCCGAGCGTGGCTAACCTCGTAAAAGGCAGCTTGCTCGGAATAGGCGCGGCCGTCGGGGCGCTCGTTATCGGTAAGCTAAAAAATTTTGTCAGTGTTATCTCGGACTTCGAGCGCTCGAATTCAAAGTTAGCCGCCGTGCTGGGCACGACCATTGACGGAGTCGCGCGCCTGACGGAGCAAGCCAAGTTTTTAGGCCGGACGACTTCAGCCACCGCCTCACAGGTTACAGGGCTTCAGACCGAACTTGCAAAACTCGGCTTCTCGCAAGAGGTTATCGAGAAACTGACCCCCGCAACCCTGAAATTCGCAAAGGCCGTAGATACCGACCTTTCGAGCGCGGCCGCCTTTGCCGGCGCCGCCATGCGTATGTTCAACAAGGACGCCGACGAGGCTGATGAGGTTTTGGCCTCTTTTGCCGTCTCTACGACCAAAAGCGCCCTTGATTTCAATAAGCTGGAGGCCTCGCTGGCCACTGTCGGACCCGTTGCGCACGCCTTCGGGTTCTCGCTGGAGGAAACTACGGCGCTTTTAGGCCAATTGTCAAACGCCAGCTTTGACGCTTCGAGCGCGGCCACCGCAACCCGTAATATCCTCTTGAATCTTGCGGACACTAACGGTGAGCTCGCCAAAGCCCTCGGAGGCCCCGTCAACAATCTCGACGACCTCGTCGGAGGACTCAGGAAGCTCAACGGCGAGGGCGTAAACCTCGCAAAAGCTCTCGAACTTACCGACAAACGAAGCGTGGCCGCATTCTCTACGTTCCTCAACGGGGCGGACAGCATGCTGGAACTGCGGGACTCTATTACGGGATGTACGGAGGATTTCAAAGCTATGTCGGAGACTATGGCCGACAACGCCGCGGGCGCGTGGGCCGGACTCGACAGCGCCGTCGAAGGCCTCGCGCTGAAGTTCTTCGATTTCCGCGAAGTCCTCAAATCCTTTTACAAGGCTGCAACCGCCGTCGTCCAGTGGCTGGGCGACGTCCTCGATTTGTTTGCGCCGCTGGGTACCATTCTGATGACTGTCGTAAAGGCCGCAGGCGCGCTCGTGGCCGGACTCGGTATGCTCGTGGGGCGTCTGACCGACGCCGTAAAATCTTCGAAGCTGATGACGGCGGCGGTTAACGCCGTTGTTGTGGCTTTCACGGCCTACAAACTGGCAATGCTCGCGGCCCGGACGGCGAATATCCAATTTATCAAGGGGATATACAAGAAAATTACGGCTATCGGACTGGAGACGTCGGCCACGGCAAAGGCCAAAACGGCTTGGAACGCGTTCTCTCAGGCCGTAAAGAGCCATCCGTGGGTATTCGCTTTGTCGATGCTGGCCGCGGTTGTAGCTGCTGTAATGACTTATACTACAAAGGTCGAGGGCGCGACGAAGGCGCAGAAGGCGATGGCTGAGGCCGACGAGATTGCCGGGCGGAACTATGCCACGCAGAAGGCAAGTCTGGAAATGCTGGTAAAAACTGCCGATAATGAGAACATCGCGTTAAATCGACGGCTGGAGGCTGTAAAGCGCCTTAATGAAATCGTGCCCGGTTATAATGCCAAAATCGACGAAACTACCGGAAAATATACAGCCTCGGCCGAGGCGCTTAATGCTTATATCAAGTTGCTCCGCAAAAAAATGAGGTATGAGGCTAACGCCGAAAAGCTTCAGGAACTTATCAGCGCCGAAGAGGATATTCGACGAGAAAAGGAGGAGGCCGACATCGAGGCCGAGAAAGAACGTGTCAGGAATACGAACGCAAGTTTTAACGGCCCGAGGGCGTACACCTCAGGAGGCGCCGGAGCGGCTGCTTACGCCGCCGGTGGGGCCGTCGCTCGATACGAGCGGCAGAACTATGCCAATCAGCTCGCAAAAGACCTCAAGGCCGCCGAGGAGGCCACGCAAAAGCTTGAAGAACACATTAACAAAGGTCTTGCCGACGGGTCCATGCTCGCGGACCTGACGGCGGAAGGGGTCGAAGGCCTCGGCGACGGTTTGGAGAACACCGATAAAAAGGCCGCAAAGACCGTAGGCCGCCTGAAGGAAATTAACGAGGAGCTTAAAAAGCTGCGCAATATTGACCCGCAAAGCGACGAGGAGCTCGACCGTATCGAGCGCCGAATGGAAGCCATCAGGGCCGAACGGCGCGAGCTGCTGGGTAAAGGCGGAAAACGCACGCCGGGAACTTACGCCGAAGATTCTCTCGACAAGGTAACGGCGCCCATTACGTCGGAGCATCAGCGCAAATTGCTCGAAATAAACATGCAGAATATCGACGCGGCAAAAAAATCCATTGAAAAGAACCGCGAAGTTATAAGGTATTGCGCCGAGCTTGAAAAAGCCCTGACCGAACTGCGCGAAAAAACGGACGAGACTCATACAAAGACGCTTGACGCTATCCAAAAAGAACTCGACACGGCGGCGGCCGATGCCGGGAAGGCTCAGCTGGCTATCAACGCGGCCTTGGCCGACATTGACAAGGCCGATTTCGACAAGGCCGCAAACGCGCTTAAAGACGGTTACGCCAAGCTGGAGGCCGAAATGAACGAAAGCGTAGTGCGGCAAGAAACATCCCGCGAGGCCGCGGATATTTTCTTGCTCGCCGAGCATCAAAAGCACTGCGATAACATGCTGAAGGTGCTTGAGGATTACCACGCTAAAACACAGGCCGCCGACTACGTCGATGCCGACAAAAAGGAGAAAATTCTGCGCGACACAGCGGCAAAAATGCGCGATATTCAGTCGAAGAGCCTGACCGATGCCGGAAAGCTCGCCGAAGCCGTCAGAAAGGCCCTCGACAACCCCGACAGCATCGAGGGGATGCGTCTTTCTTACGAGAACCGCACAAAGGCCGTAACGGACTTGTACGCCGCACTGTCGAAAACCGTTAAAGCCGGAAGCGACGAGGCCGTGGCGCTGGAGAAGGCCAAGAACCGGGAGCTTGCCCGATTGGATTTCGAGTATCTCGAAAATCAATACAAGGCCGCGGAAGTCGCCGGACATGCGTGGGCCGACGAATACGACCTCGAGCTCGCGCGCCTGCGCAACATGCACGAACAAGGCTTGATTTCCGAAAAAGCTTTCCAGCAAGCGCGCCTGAATTTGCAAATGAAAAACGTGCTGCAGTACTTCAATTTTTATCGTCAACTTTCCGAGTCTATGGTCTCGGCCATTCAGGATGCCGAATTGGCACGCTCGGAGGCGAAATATGATGTGCTGATACAACAGGCGAAGAATAACGGCGAGGACACTGCCGCTCTCGAAGAAGAGAAGGAAAATAAGAAACTTGCTATCCAAAAGAAATACGCCGACGTAGACTTTGCCGTGAAAATCTCGCAAATTATTGCCAATACCGCCGTGGCTATAATGCAGGCTTTTGCGCAGCTCGGCCCCATTGGCGGAGCTATCGCCGCCGCAATGCTCACGGCTACGGGAGCCGCTCAGGTGCTCAGCGCCAAGGCCGAACGCGACAAGGTCAAGAATATGCAGCCGGGAAATACCGCCAGAAGCACGGCCTCGCAACCGGCGAAGGCCGAACGGGTGCTCTCGGGTTACTCCGACGGCGGATACACCGGCGACGGCGACCGCTACGAGGTCGCTGGCGTGGTCCATCGCGGCGAGTATGTGGTGCCGATGCCGATTATGGATAACCCCCGGGTTGTCGATGCCGTGGGGACTATCGAGGCTATACGCCGTAACAAGATTCTCGGTGCAGGTCTGCCCGTCGGAACTCCAGCTAACGGATATGCTGACGGCGGATTTACAGGCGCGCCGGCGGAGGCGACAGCTTCAGGCGTTGACCGGCTCACGGAGGCCACTCGTCAGCTCAGAATCGCTACGGAGGCCGTGCGCCAAATTCGGGCTTACGTGCTGCTGAAAGACATCGACAACGCACGCGACATCCTCGATGCCGCTCACGCGCCTTTTACAAGATAACCCCATTTTTGTTTTGTCTGCTTGATATGTTAGTCATAAGAACAAACGGCGAGGCGCTTGACCTCCCGCAGGGCTACTCGCTCGACGTCGAGGACACAAGCCCGATTTTTAACGAGCTGGGTAGTCGGTCGGCACCCGCGACAATCCCGGCTACGCCTCGAAATGCCCGCCTGCTCGGATTCCCTCAACGCATCGATGCCGGCTCGCCTCCGGAAATGCCCGACAATGTGGCAACAGTCAGCGACGGTGCTTATATCCGGCGCGGAGTCCTGAACGTAATAAACGTGAGTTCGATATAAGAATTCAGTTATTCAATAATAAAACAATCAGCCATTTAGCATAAAACTAATTGGCTGATTTTCTTGGTATTCTCGCGAAAAATCAGTAAATTTACAGTGT
>CAJUCQ010000056.1 GCA_910584905.1 uncultured Muribaculaceae bacterium | reverse complement strand
GATAATCCCCGACAGGCACAATGCGCGAGTGTTCAGAAATATAAAGGCAAGCGGAAAATATGTTACTTTGACTAACTACAGACAAGCGCTATGAGGCCTTAAGTTAATAGCATTGAATCGCATCCGTACATTTCGTTAGAAATCAATTGTTTACACACGACACCTCTCCACTGCAAACATCCATCCGCCAACGCAGTACGGATGCGATTAATCATCTAAACACAGCCGGATATTACAGGGAGAGACTGAGTCGTAATTCAATTCGACTCAGTCTCTCCCTGTCAAAAGTATACTATATCCCTGTTATAGAATCAGCATTGCGTCGCCGTAAGCTCCGAAGCGGTATTTGTTGCTGACGGCTTCCTCATAGGCTTTCATCACGAGGCTGTAGCCACCGAATGCGGCAACCATCATCAGCATCGTGGAGTAGGGCATATGGAAGTTGGTCAGAAGCGACGAGCACACGTTGAAGTCGTAGGGCGGGAAGATAAACTTGTTGGTCCAGCCTGAATAGGTCTTCATGTGGCCGCCCATGCTCTCGGCCGTGGAGATGGCGCGGAGCACCGACGTGCCGACGGCGCATACCTGACGCCCCGAGTCCTTGGCCTCGTTCACCGTGGCTACGAGTTCGAGCGAGGCTTCCATCTGCTCAGAGTCCATGCGATGTTTGGTGAGGTCCTCGACATCAATTTCGCGGAACACGCCCAGCCCGCTGTGGATGGTGATGTTGGCGCGTTTGATGCCCTTGATTTCAAGGCGCGTGAGAAGCTCGCGCGAGAAGTGCAGGCCTGCGCCCGGAGCCACTACGGCGCCTTCGACTTCGGCGAAGATACACTGGTAGTCCTCGATGTCACGGGGCTCCGGCTCGCGTTTGATGTAGGGAGGCAGGGGCGTGTGGCCCAAAGCATAGAGCGCTTCCTTGAACTCGTCGTGGGGGCCGTCGTAGAGGAAACGGAGCGTGCGGCCGCGGGATGTGGTGTTGTCGATTACCTCAGCCACGAGCGAGTCGTCATCGCCGAAGTAGAGCTTGTTGCCGATACGGATTTTGCGTGCCGGCTCTACAAGCACGTCCCAGAATTTGTTCTCGGCGCTGAGTTCGCGCAGGAGGAACACCTCGATGCGCGCGCCGGTCTTTTCCTTATTGCCGTAAAGAAGAGCGGGGAAGACGCGCGTGTTGTTGAACACCATTACGTCGCCTTCGTCATAGAAGTCAAGAATCTCGGTGAAAACGTGGTGGGAGATTTCGCCTGTCTTGCGGTTTACAACCATCAGGCGCGCCTGATCGCGCTGGGCGACAGGATGTTCAGCAATCAGCTCGTTCGGGAGGTCGAAGTTGAATTGTGAGAGTTTCATTTCTGTTTACGGGGAGTGGAGGAGGGGAGAGGGGTTTGATAATGTGTATGATTGGTTTCAGACTGACGGCATTTCGATGTCGACGCAGCGGATAAGCTCGGTCACCTGCTCGATGCTCAGGCAGTCGTCGACGCTGACGTCGCCGACGCGTGTGCGCCGAAGGGCCGTAAGGTGGCCGCCGGAGCCGAGGGCCGCGCCGATGTCGCGGGCGAGGGCGCGGATATACGTCCCTTTGCTGCACACTACGCGCACGGTGATTGCCTCGGGGCTGAAGCTCAGGAGCTCAAGCTCGTCGATGACCAGTATCTTGGCCTTGAGGTCCACGTCTTTGCCTTTGCGGGCGAGGTCGTAGGCGCGGTGGCCGTCGACCTTGCAGGCCGAATAGGCCGGCGGAACCTGCTCGATGCGCCCGCGGAAGCGCCCGAGCACCTCTTCGGTGAGTTCGCGGGTGATATGGGCCGTGGGGTAGGTGGCGTCGATGGCTGTCTCGAGATCGAACGACGGGGTTGTGGCTCCGAGGGCTATTGTGGCGACATATTCCTTGACGCCGGCCTGAAGCTCTTCGATGCGTTTGGTGGCCCGGCCCGTGCACACGATTATCACGCCCGTGGCGAGAGGGTCGAGGGTGCCCGCATGGCCCACCTTGAGCTTTTTCACGTGCATGCGCCGGGTAAGGGCGCTGCGCACGCGCTTTACGGCGTCGAACGAGGTCCATTCGAGCGGCTTGTCGATATAGAGTATTTCTCCTTCGATGAAATTCATGGGAGGATTCAGATTATTCCGTAGTTGAAGAGTATGCACGTGATGCCGGCGAGAAGGCAATAGAGCGCAAACCATATGAGCTTGCCCTTGCGCACGATGGCCAGCATCCATTTGCAGGCGATGCAACCGACAATAAACGATGCGAGGAAGCCGGTCAGCAGCGGAGCCCAGCCGATTGTGCTTTCTGCGGCCTGCGCGCTTTCTTCAAAGATGATGTCCTTGAGCTGAAGCAATGCCTCGCCGAGGATGGGGATAATCACCATCAGAAACGAGAATTTGGCCACTTCCTCGCGCTTGTCGCCGAGGAGAATGCCCGTGGCTATGGTCGTGCCGGAGCGCGAAAGGCCCGGGAGGATGGCCACGGACTGCGCACAGCCGATGATGAAGGCGTCGGCATAGCTGATGTCGCGCGGGGTGTAGGGCTGCTTGATACGCCCTGCATCTTCAAGCGGACGCGTGCGGAAGAAATACGAGAAGCTCAGAAGCGCCGCTGTCGCAAGCAGACACCAGCCTACGACGCTGAGGCCCTGCCCGAAAAGATAAGTCTCGATGGTATCCTTGAAGCACAGCCCGACGATAAGGATAGGAATGCACGACACGAGAATCTTGCACACATACGTGAAGTTCGAGTCGCGGCGGAAGGTGAAAAAGCTCACAATCATCGGGCGCAACTCCTTCCAAAGCACCACTACCGTGCTCAGCACCGTGGCCGCATGCAGGATGATATCGAATTCGAGGC
Source organism: uncultured Muribaculaceae bacterium (assembly GCA_910584905.1). Lineage (GTDB taxonomy): Bacteria > Bacteroidota > Bacteroidia > Bacteroidales > Muribaculaceae > CAG-873. Next base: position 34,631 of record CAJUCQ010000056.1, on the reverse strand, counting down.
TTTCGGCGCCGTCGAGTTTGAGCCCGAGTATCTGGCGGAAAATTTCAAGATGGCCCGAGGAGCTCACGGGCAGATATTCGGCAAGGCCCTGAACGATGCCGAGGATAAGGGCGGTGATAATGTCCATTGCTGATGGGGGAATGGCCCGGCTGGGCGGGCGCGGATTAATGTGTTCGGGGGGGAGGGGGAGGCGGCAGGCGCGTCGGCCCGCGGGGCTCACTTCTTTGGTCTGAGGATGATGGCCGCGCCCATGCCGGCAAAGCCGAGGAAGGCGATGAGCGGCCCCACGACGATGCGGCGTGTGCTGAAAATATCCGGGTTGAACATGCCGTCGACGCCGTTGGCGCTTCCGAGCATCAGCGCGAAGCCGACGACAATCATCAGCCCGGCCACAGTCATGGCTATGAAATTATTGCGCCCGAGGGGCTTTTCCGTGGCGCTCTCGCGCTGAAGGGTCTCTTTGTTGTCTCTTTTCATTTCAGGAACATTTCGTCGTAAGTACTGCGGAGCTGGCGCCCGGTGGCGAAGATGGAGGCGGCGGCGCAGAGGATGATGCCAAGCGCGACCGTAGCCGCGAAAACGCAGCTCATTGTAGGCCACCATGGGAGCGAGGAGGCCGCGATTTCCGGCTCGAGCTCTCCGGCATAGACGCGGACGCAGGCGAGGATGCCGCAGGCCGTAAGACCGGCCACAAATCCGTTGCGGCAGCCGGCGAGCACGAACGGTCGGCGGATGAAGCCTCCCGTGGCTCCCACGAGCCGCATCGTGTGTATGATGAAGCGCCGTGAGTAGATTGACAGGCTCACGGTGTTGTTGATAAGCACGAATGATATGATCAGAAGCACCCCGGCGACTATAAGAAGCACCCCGGAGATGCGCTTGAACGTGGTGTCGACGCCGCGGATGACGTCGGCCTCCGTGATGATTTCCTCGACGCCCGGAAGCGTGCGCGCCTCAAGGATTATGGCGTTGATGCTGTCGATGTTGGCGTAAGCCGGACGAACGCGCACGTCGTACTCGCTGCTGTAAGGATTAAGCTCGATAAGCTCCGAGATGTCCTCGCCGAGGGCCGCGCTCTCGGAGGCCATGATGTCGTCGGCCGACGAAAACACATAGCGCTCGACGTAGGGCGCGCCTCCGAGCACCTTCTTCACCGTGTTGAGCGATGCCTCCGGGGCGTCGCGCTCCATCTTGATGATGAAGCCGATATTGCGGCGAACGTCGTCCGTAAGGCCGCGGCCGGTCAGGCCGGCCATAGCCACAAGGCCGAGTAGCAGAAGCACGAGCGCCACGCTTACAATGGATGTGAGCTGGGAGCCGAAGGTTGAGATGCGTTTCGAGCGGGTCTGACTCATTTGGATGTGCCGGGGCAAAATGGAGGGCGTCGCGGCGACGCCGGGTTTTCCTAAAATCGTGCAAAAATAGCTAAAATCAGCTCCAAAAGCAAATTTCACACGTTAAACAAACTGAAAGGCCGCCGCTCGGACTCGCAAAAAACGCTCCGCAAAGAAGTCTTCCCGATAACGGGGGGGAAGGACTGTCTTTGCGGAGTGTTGCGTCTGCCGGAGTGGCTTCGGGGCTTAGTCGCGGATGATGACCTTGGTCACCTTCGACCCTTTGCGGCACAGATATATGCCGGATACGGGACGGCTCACGCGCACGCCCTGAAGCGTGTAGTACTCGGCCTCGGCATCCGTATCGGCTTCGACGGCCGTGATGCCGGATGATTTCTTGAGGACAATCTGATAATCCCGGCCGCCGTTGTTATCCCAGTCATTGCCGGTGTTGGTCACGAAGCTGATATAGCCCACAGCCTGCGAGGGATTGTTGAACGGTCCGATTTTAACTTCGTATTTGCCCTCGCCGTTGAGCGTGAACGGAGTCCGTGCGGCTTTCCCGTCGGAGTGATACTGCGAACAGGCGGGGAGATAGGCTTCGATAGGCTTTTCGAACTTGTTGACGCCCCAGTGGAGAACCATGCCCTCGCGTCCGTTGGGAGCGGTGACGGTGATGACGTCGTCAACAGTGGGTTCGGCAGGATATACCGTGTATGCCCCGAGCACCGAAGGCTGGTCGGGATTCTCCGGGTCAACAGGCGAAGAGCCTTTGCCGTTGCCGACGTAGACGTGCAGAATCATCGAACGCGACACGTTGCCTTTGGCGTCCGTAGCCTCGATGTAGTAGTCCACGAGCACATCGCTCAGCCCCTTGATCCGGGCGGAATATTCCTCGGCCTTGTATTTGGGCAGCGGATTGGTGATTGAGGCGATGGACTTGGAGGACATCTCGATTTCCTGCCAAGGCCCTACTTCGTCGCCTCCCTCGTAGGTCTCGTTCTGATGCGAGTCCACGGGATTCACGCCGTCCTTGTCGATGCGGTATCTGAGCTTGACAGAGCGCAGGCCGCTCAGGTCATAGACGTAGCTCCACACGGTGAAGTCCGAGGGCTGGACCATATCCCATTCCGTTGCGCCGGGGTTGTAAGGCTCGCGCTGGGGGTGATAGATGGACGGCCCGGTGGTGTCGTCGCCGGAGGCTACGACAGAGGCCACTTTCGCTACTGCGAGGTTGGCGGCTGTGGCGGGTTTGGAATCCCATTCCTCGGTGCCGTCCCAATACCAGTAGCAGCTTGTTTCGCCGCACATCAGTTCGTCCCATGCGGCGCGGACGTCAGCGTTTTCGGGAGCGATGGCCGCGGCGGTCTTGACGTGGTTTGATGCCGCGGTGATGATGCCCCAGCTGTTGTGGTCGGGGCTGTAGGGCTCGGAGGCTCCGGCATATTCGCCCTTGTCGCCGTTCCATTTCAGGAATTCGGGGTCGGCGCCGGCTCCCCACCAGCTGCCGCTCTCAACGTGTATAACGTCGTCGTCCGACGGCGGGAAGCGGTCGAGGTAGTCCTGTATGGTCGTGCATTCGAAGCGAGTGGGGTTGTCCTTGAGCCACTCCACAAAGTTCTGGAAGTTTGAGCCGTAGTAGCTTGCCGAGCCTCCGCCGTGGTTGTCGCCGTCGTGGTGAAGAACCACCAGAATCGGGTGTTCGGGGTCGGTATTGAATGCCTCAAGCTGGCTTATGCACTTCTCGTACTGCAGGGCGCCGAAGCCGCCGCGTCCGTCTTCGTTGCCGAACACCAGCGACGTCGGCACGGCGATAATCCTGTATTCTTTGCCGTCCGACGGGTCGACATATTTCATCCAGTGTGGGCGGTGGCCCCAGCCGGCGGAGATATGCCCGGGGCAGTAGAGTCCCTCGATGTGGACCCAGTCCTCGGGATTGGCGTTCAGAATATCAGCCTTGTTCGGCTCGACGATAGACACGCCTTTCACCCACGGATAACCCGTGGCCGTACGGTCGAAGTGCGAGTTGTCGACCATGGCCCACTCGATGCCCTCTTTTACGAGGGCCGGAATCATGTGTTCCTCAAAAGCGTTCTCGGGAGGGAAGATGCCTTTGGAATAGGACATACCCGGGAAATTTTCGGCGAAGCATTCGCGGTGTTTGCGTATCTGGCGGCGCGCGTCTTCTTCGTCGATAAGAGCCATCAGAGGGTGATAGTAGCCGAAGGCTACCATGTCGATGCGCGGATTGCCTTGGGCCGTCTTCTTGGAGATGTAGTCGGTCCAGTGCTTTTTCCAGCCCTGAAAGTGCTTGGTCGACTTCTCGATGACATTGAGGTTCTCGACAAGAGAACCCGAGAACGACACCTGAGCGCCGCCGGGAAGGTCGGCCGCTATGAGTTTGTCCACGGCCTGTGCGGGCCAGTTGGTGTAAGCGCCCGTGCGGGAGGTGAACACATCGAGCAGGTCATAGCTAAGAGAGCCTCCGGCATGGGTTTCCATTACTGTCTCCCCCGGAGTGTAGATTGGCTGGTGCATGTGCCATTGGAAGGCGATGTACACTTTGGGTTGCTGTGCGCCGGCTGTCAGGCATGCAAGCAACGCCGCACCCAGAATTACTTTTTTCATTGGTGAATTAAGGTAAATGATGAATTAAGTAAGTTGAACGGATATAATCCGTTGGCAAATATACAAAAAAAGATTGTATCCCGCGTCTCTGTTCAGATAAAAATGTTTTTTTCTCCTTGAATCCCGGCCGTGAACGACACCGGATTTCCCGGCGGATTGAGACTGATGTGCCCAAGGACGAGGCGTCCGCCGCGCATTTCGGCCGGAGCGGCCGCGGCGTCCGCGTGCTCACCGACAGTGAACAGGCCTGTGGAGTCCGTCTCGCAGTAGCGGTCGTGGAAGCGGCGCGCCACGTGGCCCATCGTCATTCGCAGATTCAGTTCCACGCAGCTTATGAGGCCACCGTCCGCAAGCACCATCATGTCTACGCCCAGCGGTCCGGCATATGCGCCGTCGATAAGCGTCTCAAGCGCGCGGCGCAGGGCTGCTTCAGTCTGTCGGATATCATCGGCTATGCCGAACCTCCGGTCTAACGCTTCCATTATCGCCGCGTCGGAGGCGAGAATGTTTCCGGCATAGTCGCCGTTCGCCGCGGTCATGAAAAGCGACAGCCCGGCCAGATGCACCCTCCCTGCGGTGTCGGCCTCGAACAGCAAGGCGAGGTCAACGGCCTTGTCGCGGTGGAACGGCTCGGCCGTGAGGAAGCCGTAGCGGCGCAGGGCACCGCACAAGGCCTGTTCGCGCGCGGCGAACTCGCCGGGACTGCCGACGCGAATCTGCCCCCGGCCGCTCGACGACCACGGCAGTTTGAAAAGGCTGTCGGCGTGGCGCCGTGCATAGTCGCGCGCTTCGGCTATGGAGCCGATCAATTCGGCTCCGCAGCCCGGAGGCAAAAGTCCGGCCTCCGTCAGCGCCTCGCCGAGGATGCATGAACTCCGGCGGCTCGACAGCGAGCGCCTGCGCTCGAGGACATCGTCCGCAGGGAGGGCGGCGTTGTCGAATCCGAGCATGCCGAATCGTTTGCGCGATGATTTCGACCACCCCCACGGCGCGGGCTCGTAGCCTTCGGGCCGATGGTCCCACACGTCCGTCCGCAGCCCGAAGCTGTCGCGGATACGCCTCAGCCACTCGGCATTCACCCCCGGACAAACGACGGCGTCGCCCGCATCGCCGCACCACAGCGGGAGCGTCGCTCCCGAGCGCCCTAAGGCTGCCGCCGCAGGAGGCGGCGTATAGTTGGCGAGGTCGAGGGCCAGCGCAAGGTCGTTTTCGGGGTTGAAAAGATGGAGTTTCATTTGCGGCGCGTATAGACGAGGAGCATCACGGCTCCGATGATGAGGACCATGCCGAATCCGCCGCGCGGGGTGAGGACTTCGCCGAAAAGCCCCACACCGACAAGCGCCCCCGTGATAGGCTCAAGGGCGCCGAGAATCGACACCGGCACGGCGCCGATGTTGCGGATGGCCACATTGACGGCCACGAGCGACACGATTGTCGGCACAAGCGCTATCCCCGCCACGCAGGCAAGAGCCGTCGGAGTGGTCTCCACGGGCTGAACGGTCGTGAAGCCTCGTGTGGCCGCGGCGAACACAATCATCCCGAATAGAAGCGAATAGAACGTCAGCGGCATCCCTGCGAGCCTGCCCGCCGCGGATTTGTTGACCATAGCCATGTAGATGCCGTACGACAGCGCCGAAAGCATCACCAGCGCCACCCCCGCCGCCGTCACTTTGGCGCCCGGTCCCGGATTGCACAGCAGGAGGATGCCGGCCATACATATGGCGATGGATGCGACCGTGGCTTTCGTGAGCCGCTCGCCGTAGACCACGCGCATGATAAGCGCGAGAAACACAGGCTCCATGAACAGCAGCGTCGACGCTATCCCCACGTCCATAAGCCTGTACGACTCGAACAGGAGAAGCGACGAAAGCGCGAAGACCACGCCCATGACAATCATCGGCGCGACAGCGCGCCGGGGCAGGCGGAAGCTCTCGCCCCTGAGGAGCATGAGCCCGGCCAGAAGCAGGGTGGCGAGTCCGTAGCGATAGAAGAGCACCGATTCCGTGCTCATTCCTAGGGCATAGAGCGGCACGGCAAAAAGCGGATTTGTGCCGTAGCTCACGGCGGCCACTATGCCGAGAATAAATCCTTTGCCCGAGCTCCCCGGCGCCAAGCCGGGAAAGGCGCCGTGCAGGACGGCTTTATCGGTTTTAATCATAATATGCGCATATGCCCCGAGGGGCAAAAAACGAGGGGTGTTGCCTGCATCGTATTTACAGGCAACACCCGTCGGGTGTATCATTCGCGCCCGGGCGGCTGTGCCGGCTCAGGGAATGGTCTCGTAGTTGGGGATATCGACGAGGCGGATGTTGAACTGCAGGTTGGAGTAGGGCTTGATTGTGCCGCGGTCCTGAGAGCCGTATGCCAGCCCGTAGGGCACGACCACTTCGGCCGTGTCGCCGCAGCGCATGTCCATCAGCGCGATGGCGAAGCCTTGGACGTTGCCCGATACCTGACTGCGGTATATCCCCTGCACGCCCGTCTGATTGATGAGCGTCGACGAGTCGATGCCGGTGCCCTGACAGTCGCGCACGATGTAGCGCGTGTCGGCGTAGCTCGTGTACAGCGGCGAGAGCTTGCCTTCAGTCTCGGCGCGGTCGTTGAAGTAGTGGATGAGCACGAAGGTGGCCGGATTCCAGTCGGGGATGATTACCTTGTAGTAGGGCGTGCCGTCGGCGTTGGTCTTGGTCTGCATATCGGCCAGCCACGCGTTGTTGAGCTCGCGCCAGTCGGCGTATTTGTCCCATGTCGTCTGCTCGTCGCTGTTGCACGCCGCGGTCACAGCCGCAAGCCCCAGCCCGGCGAGAGCAATGATAGGAAGTAGCTTTTTCATCTCAGAACTGTACTTTCGGGGCGTGTGCGGCCTCGGGGTCGGCCTTGAACTGAGCCTTCGCGCCGTAGCCGAAGATGCCGGCCCAGATGTTGGCCGGGAAGCTCTTGACTCTTACGTTGTATTCGCGCACGGCTTCGGTGTAGCGCATACGCTCCGTGGCGATGCGGTTTTCGGTGCCTTCAAGCTGGGCCTGAAGGTCGGCGAACTGTTCGTTGGCCTTCAGGTCGGGGTAGGCCTCGCGCACGGCGTTGACGTAGATGCTCAGTGCGCGTTGGAGGCTTTGCTGGGCGGCCATGTAGCCGTCGAGCTGTTCCTGCGAGGGGCTGGCTACTGTCTTGATTTCGCCGGAGGCTTCGCCGGCGCTGTTGTAGGCGTCGGAGAGTCCGGCGCGGGCGCGCGTCACGCTTTCGTAGGTCTCGCTTTCGTGCTTGGCATAGCCCTTGACGGCTTCGACGAGGTTGGGGATGAGGTCAAGCCTGCGCTGATACTGGTTCTCGACTTGAGCCCACGACTGCTCGACCGTCTGGTCAAGCCCGACGAACGAGTTGTAGGTGCTCTTACCCGAGACGAACAGCGCGATGGCGATTACAGCGATGACGCCGAGGATGATATAGCTTTTTTTCATTTCAGTTTGCGGAGTAAGGAGGTGAGGCTCACGTTTTCGTGAATCAGACGGTGGAGGTCGGCGATAGCCACGCGCTTCTGCTCCATCGAGTCGCGTTCGCGGAGCGTAACGGTGTTGTCCTCAAGGGTCTGATGGTCGACGGTGATGCAGTAGGGGGTGCCGATGGCGTCCTGACGGCGGTAGCGCTTGCCGATGGTGTCTTTTTCCTCGTAGTGAGTCGAGAAGTCGAATTTCAGTTCGTCGACAATCTCTCGGGCCTTTTCGGGAAGTCCGTCTTTGCGCACGAGAGGCAGAACGGCGCATTTGACCGGTGCGAGCGCCGCCGGAAGATGGAGCACCACGCGAGTGTCGCCTCCTTCGAGGGCCTGTTCTTCATAGCTTGAGCAGAGCACCGACAGGAACATGCGGTCAACGCCGATGGACGTCTCGATGACGTAAGGCGTATAGCTTTCGTTGAGCTCGGGGTCGAAATACTGGATTTTCTTGCCCGAGAATTTCTCGTGCTGCGAGAGGTCGAAGTTCGTGCGCGAGTGGATGCCTTCAACTTCCTTGAACCCGAAGGGCATGCGGAACTCGATGTCCGTGGCGGCGTTGGCGTAGTGGGCCAGCTTTTCGTGGTCGTGGTAGCGGTACTTGTCATCGCCGAGGCCGAGGGCTTTGTGCCAGCGCAGGCGCCATTCCTTCCAGTGGGCGAACCATTTCATTTCCTCGCCCGGACGAACAAAGAACTGCATTTCCATCTGCTCGAACTCTCGCATGCGGAAAATGAACTGACGCGCCACAATCTCGTTGCGGAATGCCTTGCCGATCTGCGCGATACCGAAGGGGATGCGCATGCGGCCGGTTTTCTGCACGTTGAGGTAGTTGACAAAGATACCCTGAGCCGTTTCCGGTCGAAGATAAACGGTCATGGCGCCGTCGGCCGTCGAACCCATTTCGGTCTTGAACATGAGGTTGAACTGGCGCACTTCCGTCCAGTTCTTCGTCCCGGAGATGGGGCAGACGATGGCCTCGTCGATGATAATCTGACGCAGTTCTTCGAGGTTGCCGTCGTTCATCGCCGTGGAGAAGCGCTCGTGGAGGGCGTCGCGTTTGGCTTTGTGCTCGAGCACGCGGGGATTGGTCGTGCGGAAAAGCTCGGCGTCGAAAGTCTCGCCGAAGCGCTTGGCCGCCTTGGCCACTTCCTTCTCGATTTTTTCGTCGTATTTGGCTATCTGCTCCTCGATGAGCACGTCGGCGCGGTAGCGCTTCTTCGAGTCGCGGTTGTCAATCAGAGGGTCGTTGAATGCGTCGACGTGGCCCGATGCCTTCCAGATGGTGGGGTGCATGAAGATTGCCGAGTCGATGCCTGCGATATTGTCGTGGAGGAGCGTCATCGCGTCCCACCAGTAGCGTTTGATGTTGTTCTTGAGTTCTACGCCGTTCTGGCCGTAGTCGTACACTGCCGAAAGGCCGTCGTAAATCTCGCTCGACTGGAATACGAAGCCGTATTCCTTAGCGTGGGAGACAATCTTCTTGAACACGTCGTCTTGCTGTGCCATAAGTCTTCTATGGAGGTTTTTATGTCGGTTTGTTCGTTAATTTCAAATTTTTTGCACACAAAGGTACGCATTTTTCCCCGCCCCGCAAAATCCCCGCCTGTTATTATTGGTTAAGAGCCTGTTTCCAACGCCGAGGCCGGAGCTTTTCGCCCCGGCCTCGTATGATTTGCCTGCGGATTTCTCCGGCGTTTATTTCAGCACTCCGTTCTTGCGGAACACCTTCTCGATTTTCTCGAGCGCTTCCGTCACCTGCTCTTTCGTGTGCGTGGCCATGAGGCTGAAGCGGATGAGCGTGTCGTGGGGAGCAACGGCCGGCGACACAACCGGGTTGACGAAGATTCCCTCGTTGAAGAGGTCGGTCGTAATCTGGAAGGTCTTGAAGTTGTCGCGGATGTAGAGGGGGATGATAGGCGTCGACGTGTGCCCGATTTCGAGTCCCATCTCGCGGAAGCCGTCGAGGGCGTAGTTTGTAAGGTCCCAGAGGTTCTTCTGACGTTCGGGCTCGGCAATCATGATGTCGATGGCCTTGAGCGCCGCGGCGGTCGAGGCGGGCGTAATCGAAGCCGTGAAGATATACGAGCGCGAGTGGTGGCGCAGGAAGTTGGTAATTTCCTTGTCCGTGGCGATGAAGCCGCCGAGCGAGGCGAAGCTCTTCGAGAAGGTGCCCATGATGAGGTCTACGTCGTCCGAGACGCCGTAGTGGTTGCAGATGCCGCGGCCGCCTTCGCCGAAGACGCCGATGGAGTGGGCCTCGTCGACCATGACAGTGGCGTTGTATTCCTTGGCAAGCTCGATGATGCGCGGGAGATTGGCCACGTCGCCTTCCATCGAGAACACGCCGTCGGTCACGATGAGCTTGACTTTGTCGGGAGCGCACTTGCGAAGCTGCGTCTCAAGGCTCTCCATATCGTTGTGCTTGTATTTGAGCGACTGCGAGAACGACAGCCGACGCCCCTCGATAATCGATGCGTGGTCCTGTTCGTCCCAGATGATATAGTCTTCGCGGCCGGTCAGACACGACACTACGCCGAGGTTCACGCCGAACCCCGTCGAGTAAATCATCACATCTTCCTTGCCTATATACTCGGCGATGCGCGCCTCGAGCTGCTTGTGGAGGTCGAGCGTGCCGTTGAGGAAGGGCGAGCCGGCGCAGCCGGTGCCATACTTGCGGGTGGCCTCGATGGCCGCTTCTTTGATGCGGGGGTCGTTGACAAGACCGGTGTAGCAGTTCGAACCGAACATGAGCACGCGCTTGCCGTTGATAATCACTTCAGGATCCTGCTCCGAGGAAATGGCGCGGAAATAAGGATAGATACCTGCCGCTTTGGCCTCTTGGGGAGCGGTATACTTGGAGAGCTTTTCTTGAAGGAGCTTCATATTATAGTTTAATGGGTTGTGGGGATAAACTATCCGGCATGGCGACGCTTGCGCCAAGTCAGGCTGCAAAGTTACAACTTTTTTTTGGCATTTGCTTTCGCATGACGCGTTTTTTTTCTACATTTGTCGAAAACATTTCCCCCATATGTCACCGGCCTTTACCTTTATCCACACTTCCGACTGGCATCTCGGCCTGAGCCTCTACGGCCGCGATTGCCGCATGCGTCAGGAAGCCATGCTCGCCCGCCTCGCCGAAGTAGTCGCCGACAGGCGCCCCGACGCCGTCATTGTTTCAGGCGATATATACGACAGCGCCCAGCCCCCCGTGTGGGCCACACGCCTGCTCGTCGAAGGCCTTGCCGCTGTCAGGCGCGCCGGACCCGAGGGAATGCGCATCATCGTCATCGCCGGAAACCACGACAGCGCCGCCCGCCACGAAGCCATGAGCCCGCTTTGGGCATTCGCCGGAATCGACATGATAGGCCGCATCGACCGCCCCGCAGGCGAGGCGCCGCAGGCCGATGCATTTGCCGAAGCGAACGCGAGGCTCGTGATACATATCCCCGGAAAGGCATACGTCGTGGCGGTGCCCTATGCCCATGACCGAAATATCCCCGACGGATTTTACCCCGCGATGCTCGCCGCCGCCGGCCGCAACGCCCGCGAGGACCTCCCCGTGGTCATGGCCGCCCACTGCGCCGTGGCCTCCGACCCCGCAGGCGAAGCCGTCGGAGGAATCGACGTCCGCCCGCTCGAAGCTATGGGTAGCGGCTACGACTACCTCGCCCTCGGCCATATCCACCGCCCCGCCTCATTCGCCCTCCCCGGCTCGCCCGCCATAGCCCGCTATTGCGGCTCGCCGCTCGCCGTCAGCTTCGACGAGTGCTTCCGCCACACCTTCAGCCTCGTATCCCTTTCAGGGCACGGACCCGACGCCAGCGTCGAAGTCGAAAAAATCACCGTCAACGACCCCTGCCCGCTCGTCAACATCCCCGCCGAAGGCTTCGCCCAGTGGGACGACTGCCTCGCCGAACTCAACGCCTTCCCCGCTTCGAGACCATGTCTGCTCAGAATCAACGTCCTCGTCGACGATTTCCTCCACCCCGAAGCACGCGACGAAGCCGCCGCCGCTCTCGAAGGCAAGGCCGCCACCCTTTGCGTCATAAACTCCCGGCGCGCCGACCCGGCCGAAGGCGCCTCCTCAGCCGACGACTCTATGACCGTGGCCGAGTTCAGAGACACGCCGCCATTCGACCTCGCCGCCAGATACGCCGCCGACACTGCCGCCGACTTCAGCCCCGAACTGATGGAGCTGTTCCGCGAAATCGAATCATCCATCGAATGAAGAAGCCATGAAAATCATCCATCTTGTCATCGACAACATTGCATCCGTCAGCCACGCCGTCATTGATTTCGACGCATCTCCGCTCGCCGACGCCGACGTGTTCCTTATCAGCGGCAACGTCGGCGCCGGGAAATCAACCCTCCTCGACTGTATATGCCTCGCCTTGTACGGCGGGACTCCGAGACTCAGCCCCGCAGCCAAAGGCGAGGACGCCGACACGGCCCGAATCATGCGCGAAGGCACAGCTTCGTCGGCTGTCACTCTCGACTTCATCGCCAACGACGGCACGCCTTGCCGCGCCCGCTGGAGCCGCCGACGCGCCCGGGGACGCATCAACGGGACGCTCCAGAAGGCCGAGTGGACTCTCACCGTAGCTCTCGCCTCCGAAAAAGAAATCACATACACCAAGCGTGTCGAAGTGGCCGAGGCAATCAGGCAAGCCGTCGGACTCGGCTACCACGACTTCTGCCGCACCACCATGCTGGCGCAGGGGCGCTTCGCCTCATTCCTGAAAGGCTCGGACGACGAAAAGGCCGGAATCCTCGAAAAGCTTACAGGCACACGCCGCTATGCCCTCATCGGCAAGCGCATATATCAGGAGTATCAGCTCGCCGCCGACGCTTGTGCCCGCGAAGAAGCCGTCCTCGCTTCCGTTGCGCGCCTTTCACCCGAAGAAACCGACGCCCTTGCCGCAACGCTGAAGGCCGAGACAGCCAAAGCCGTCGATGCCGCCGCCCGAGCCGACTCCATACGCGCATCAATCGCGTGGATAAACACCGCCGCTTCCCTCCGCACGGCGAAAACAGCCGCCGACCAAGCCCTTGTCCGCGCCGAGGCCGCTTTTGCTTCGCCGCAGGCCGCCGACCACCGCAGCTTCATTGCCCTGTGGGAAACCTCGGCCCCCGCCCGAGCCGCCGCCGAGGCCGCCCGTAAAGCCGAGGCCGAACGCGCCGCCGCCGAAAAAGGCATCTCCGCCCTCCGAAGCGACGTCATGCGCCTCCGTCGGGCATGCGCATTCATCACCGGCGACGCATCCCTCGCGCCCCTTGCCGTCGCCGCCGACCAAGCCCGGGCGGGCATCACCGCGGCCGAGGCCGCCCGCGCCCGCGCCAAGGCCGCCGCCCTCGCCGCCGATGACGAATACGCCCTTGCGCGCTCGCTCCATATCTTCAGCGCCGAGCGCGAGCTAATGGCCCTCAACGCCGACCTCCGCGACCGCCAAGCCCGCCGCAAGGCCGTCGTCGATGCTCTTCCGGCCCTTGAGCAAGAGCTAGCCGAGGCCGAGCGCCGATACTCTTCGGCGGCAATGTCCGGCGAGGAGGCTGTTGAAAAAATAAGAGCATTGCTCGTCCCCGGCGACATATGCCCCGTATGCGGCTCGAAAATCGTCGACACAATATGCGCCGATGCAATCTTCGACGAATTCGTCCTTCCGCTCAAAAAGCAATACGAAGCCCTCCGCGCCGAAACCGACCGCGCACGCCGCTGCGCCGACTCGCTCGCCGCCCAAATCGCCGCCGCGGACAAGCTCCGCCGCGACAAGGCCGCCGACCTTGAGGCCGAAAAGACTCGCTTCGAAGCCGAGCAGTCCGACTCCGGCCTCGCCTTCAGCCTCCCCGACAACCCTTCGGCCTTCTCGCCCGAGGATGCGCGCCGCCGCCTCGCCCTCGCATCAGCCGCGCGCGAAAAAGCACGCGCCGCCGGCCTCCGCGCCTCCGAAATCCTCGCCGACGCAAAGCTGAAAGTATCAGCCGCCGACGCACGCTTCGATGCCGCCCGGGCCGACCTCGAAAAGCGCCGCGCAGTCCTTATGCCGCTTATGAAAAATATCGCCGACGCACGCCCCGAATGGTTCGATGACCGGGACATAGCCCCTGACGCCGCATTCGACGAGACAATCATGACCGACGCCCCCGGCTTCCTCGCGCGATTCTCCATCTTGGACGGACGCCGCGCCGCCGCCGCCGAGGCCGCTGAAGAAAGCGCGCGCGCCGTCGACGCCTTTCTCGCCGCCCGAAACATGGACCGCGCAATCTTCGAATCCCTTTCCCGCACATCCCCCGACCGCATCGACGCCCTCCGCATCGCCGACAAAGCCCTTGCGGATGCCGTCACGGCCGCACGCACAAGCATCGCCGACCTCGGGCGTTCAATCCGCGCCCACGAAGCCGCCCGCTCCGACGCCGTCACCCCTGACCTCACACCCGCCCGGCTCGAAGACTCATTGAAAGCCGCTCTCGCCGAGGCCGACGCCGCCCGGCAGGCCGTCGGAAGCATTCAGGCAAAACTCGACGCCGATGCCGCCGCTGCCGCCCGCGTGAAGGAAATCGAAAGCGCCGTCGAGCCGTTGCGACGCCGGCGCCTCCTCCTTGCCCGCCTGAACGAACTGTTCGGAAGCTCCGACGGAAAAAAATTCCGGACCATAGCCCAAAGCTACGTCCTCGCTGACCTCATCAACAGCGCAAACGTCTACATGCGCTCGCTGATGCCCCGCTACCGCCTCATAGGCTCGCCTAACTCATACAACATCGACGTCGAAGACTCATACGAAGGCTACGCCCGCCGCTCCGCAAAACACATCTCCGGCGGCGAAACATTCGTCGTTTCCCTCGCCCTTGCGCTCGCCCTCGCCGACATCGGCACGGGCCTCGGTGTCGACACTCTCTTTATTGACGAAGGTTTCGGAAACCTCAGCGGAAAAGCCCTTGAGGACGCCGTCGAGACTCTACGCTCCCTGCGCCGACGCGGCGGACGTCGTGTAGGCATTATAAGCCACATCGAAAGCCTCCGCGACCGCATACCCGTGCGCATCGACGTCGAGCAAATCCCCGGCCGAAACTCATCGAAGTACACAGTCACGCAAGCCTGACACCCACGCTACGGCTCACCCCGCCGTCAGCCCTCCGTCAACAGGAAACAACCCTCCCGTCGAAAACGACGAATCGTCCGACCCGAGAAAATACACGAGCCGCGCAACTTCTTCGGGCCTGCCGACCCGCCCGAGCGGAAAAAGAGACTCCTCTTCGGCCCACAACGCCTCGACGCTCCCGTCCCCGCGGGCGGAGCAGCGTTCGAAAATCGCATCAACCATAGGCGTGCGTATCGTCCCCGGGCAGATGGCATTAACCCGCACACCCTTCTCCGCAAGGTCAAGCGCGAGGCTCTTGGTCATCTGTCCGAGCGCCCCCTTCGTCAGCCCGTAGGCAAAACTGTGGCGCTTCCCTATCAGCGACTGGTCGGAAGCGTTGATTACAACCGCACCGCCCCCGCCGGCAATGATATGAGGCACCGTAGCGCGCAAGGTCCTGAACGTCCCCGTCACGTTTATATCCATCACCCGGCGAAGGTCATCCTCCGTCACGTCGAGCAACGTGTCGGAGTGGTGAACGCCCGCGCAGGCAAACACCGTCCTCAATCCACCGAACGCCCCCGCCGTAGCCTCGGCCGCAGCCTCAAGGGCCGCGCCGTCGCGCGTGTCGCCCTCAAAAAACAAAAACCGGTCGCCGCAGGTCCTCGACATTTCATCAACAAAATCCGTGCGCTGCAAATCGTAAACAGCCACATTCCATCCCTTCGACGCAAACAGCGCCGCCGACGCCGCGCCGATGCCCGATGCGCCGCCCGTGATAAAAACAGTATTTCTCATATCAGCATAATTTATACCGCAAAATTAAATCATAAGCCCCGTATTTGCAAATCCCGCCGATTTGTTGTATCTTTAACTTATGAATAAAATTTCGCTTCAAATAGTCCTCGCCCTCATCGTCCTCCTGTCCGTGGCCTGCCGCCACGACGAAGTGACAATCCCCTCCGACGCCGACACAATTATTGACTTCCCCGACGAAGACACCGGTATCGCCGGATTCTTCCTTCTCAACGAAGGTAATATGGGGTCAAACAAATGCACCCTCGACCACTTCGACTGGTTCACAGGCTTCTACCGACGCAACATCTACGCCGAGACAAACCCCTCGGCCCTGATGGAACTCGGCGACGTAGGCAACGACATCGCCGTCTACGGCTCAAAAGTTTACATCGTCGTAAACTGCTCCCACAAAGTCGAAGTCCTCGACCTCCGCACTGCCCGACGCCTCGGACAAATCGACATCCCCAACTGCCGCTACCTCGCATTCGACGGCCCGAACGCATACGTCAGCTCATACATCGGCCCCGTGGCCGACGACCCCGACTGCCCCCGGGGCGCCGTGTTCAGAGTCGACACAACCTCCCTCGCCGTCACCGGCCGTTGCCCCGTCGGATACCAGCCCGAAGAAATGGCCGTTATAGGGCGCAAACTTTACGTCGCCAACAGCGGCGGATACCGCCCGCCCGTCTACGACCGCACCGTTTCAGTCGTTGACCTCGACTCTTTCACCGAAGAACGCCGCATCGACGTCGCCATAAACCTCCACCGCCTCCGCCCCGACAGCCGCGGACGCCTTTGGGTTTCATCCCGCGGAAACCGCGAAGCAACCATCCTCCCATCCCTCCACATGCTCGCCCCCGACTCCGACGGTCGCATGGCCCTCGCCGCATCGTTCCCCGACGTCCACGTCACGAACATGGCCGTCGGCCCCGAAAGCATCTACTACTTCTATGCCGTCGGACCCGGCCGCGCCGTCTACGACACATTCGACCTCGACCGCCTCACTCCCCGCGGACACTCATTCATCGACGATGCCACCGCCCAAGCCATACGCATGCCCTACGCCTTAGCCCTGCACCCCGAAACAGGCAACATATTCCTATCCGACGCCCGCAACTACGTCAGCTCCGGCGAACTCTACTGCATCACTCCCGCAGGCTCGACAAAATGGCACGTCCGCACCGGCGACATCCCCGCCGCCATTGCGTTCATCAAAAAATAAACCCCTATTGCTTAGGCCGCGCGTATGCCGCGCCGTGTCGGAATTCGTCCGAACACAAAAATCCCCCGGACCGCTCGGCGGCGTCCGGGGGAACTCATAATGTGGTGTGAGGTAGGGCTGACGGGTCGTAGTGACGCCCTCAAGGCTCAGCGCTTCTTGCGGTTTCGCACCGAACGCACCGCGTTCGACGAACCGCCCGAGCTCTTGGGCTTCTGCTCCTTGTATTTTTTCGACGACTTCTTCGTCGAACGCTTCGTGCTTCGCTTGGGTCTCTCGGATTTAGTCTCTTCCGAGGCGCTTACGGCGCTCTCAGCCGCAGGTGCCGTCTCGCCCGCAAGTTCGCTCTTGCCCTCGGCTTCCGCCTCCTTCTTGGCTCGGGCGGCCAGCACCTCCTCGCGCGTCGGCACCCACAGCTTATCCTCGAAATGGTCGAGGCGCCCTTGGATGCTGTCCTGCGCACGCTTGAGGTCGTCAGGGTCGCTGTACATCTGCACCATCGAACGATTCTTAAGATTACGCGTCTTATAGATTTCGCCGTCGTACATATTCAGCGTGAAGAAATCGTCATAGCTGCACGTCGGCAGGTTGTTGTCGTCGTCGACAAATATCGTCTGTGCCGCGAGATAAGGGCGCAGGTCAGTGAACTTGACCCAGAACATCGGATATTTAAGAGCCTCGCCGCCGAAATCTCCCGAACGATGGAGCACGGGGCAGATGGCTTCGACCACCGGACGGAGGCGGTTGCGGCGCGTGTCAAACTCCCAGCGCTCGACCACGAAATAGCTCAGCACCTCGTTGGTGGGCACGTCGTTCTCGTCGACGGTGTACTTCGGATTCTTCTCCGTCGACCCCTTCGCCGCGGTGAACGGAATGCCGAAGCGGTCGAATACATCGCGCATGTTCACGCGGTAGCGGTCCGTGAAAACCTCGCGGCCGTCGAGATACTCAAATGCAGGCACGCGCCCCTCGGCCACATGCCGGAGGATGATGCGGAAAAGATTCTCCTGACCATCGACCGGCTCTTCAGGGAAATAGAGCGGTGCGTTGCGGTCCTTGTCAAGGTCGATATTGCGGTAGATGACGCGCATCCACTGGCGGTCGGCGTCGGTGATGCTCGTGTTCTCTTCGCCGTAGAAGGCCTGCATGCGTTCGGTGACGACGGTCCCGTCCTGTTGGCGGTCCTGACGGCTGTCGCGCCCGCCGCTGCGGCGGCGCACACCGCCCGTGGCGTCGTCCTGTGAATACACTGCTCCGGCCGTTAGCAAGGCCGCGCAGGCGAGGATGATAATGCGTTTGGGTGTCATTGATTTTATATGGCGGATATTGAGAGGGTTCAGTTTACTATGACCTCCATCGGCGAGAGGTCGCGGGTGATGCCGTCAGGCCCGACGGCGCGGATGCGGGATATAAAGAAGCGTTTGCCGCGGCTCAGACGCTGGAATTGCTGCTTCTGCCTCTGAGAGAAGTTAGCGCCGTCGGAGTTCTCGGCCATTGCGTTGCCCGAGCCGTCGAACATTATCGTCTGAAAGCCCAGCACCGTGAAAGGCGTGTCGAGAAGGCCGTCGTCGATGGCCGCTCCGACGCCTCCGGCCGCTACAAGCGACGCCTTCGCAAGAGGCTTGGACCCGCGGTAGTGTTCCGTCTGGTCCTGAGCGTTGCGGATGGCGATATATGGCGTGGGGTCGGGGAGCTTGCGCACGCGGAAGGTCGTTGCCGCAACAGGCACCGGACGCCCGTCCATCGTGGCCGTGACGCTTATCACGGCATCTTCGCCCACGGTCGTCGGCTTCGCAATCCAGTGGTCGCCTTCGCGCCGTAGACTGCCGTTGGTCATCGTCGCCGAGATATCGCTCATTGCCACACCCGGCACCGAAATGCCCACTGGGTTCTCAATCCCGGCGTAAAGCACGTTCATCATCGTCGCCGATACTGTGGCCATAGGCTCCATCACCGTGTACGACGAGCTGAACGGATGCCGCGCCGTCGTGCCGTCGCCGAGAGGCACCTCGAGATAGCCCTCATAGGTGTAAGAACCCGGATTCCCTGCCGTGAATTCATAGAGGCCGCGGTCGTTGCCGAGAGCCTTGCCGCCGACAAACACTTGCGGACGCTGCGTCGTGTCGACAGCCGCCAGCACGATGTTGGCCGAATATTTGCCCCCGCGAATCACGAGACGGCTTTGCGGGAGCACAAGCGCGTGAAGTTCGTTAACCCTCACGTCGCCGGCGTCGACTTGGCTCAGAAGCGACGTCAGAACCTCGCCCTCGGCATACAGAATGTCATTCTGAAGCTTGGCAAGTAGAGTCACCGCCGCCACAACCGGCTGCTGCTCGAAGCGGCTCTCCTCCCACGTCGTCGCCGTGAGCGTGCCGCGGCGCAGGATGTTGTCAGTCGACAGCACCTCGGCGATATTGCCGCGCTTGAGCGTGTCAGGCAAAAGCGAGCACGCATGCTCGCGGAACGCATCAATGCGCTTGCGAAGCTCGGAGCCGCGGTTGCGCCCCGGCGAAAGCATCACTACGGCCGCAGCCTCAAGGTCGTCGCGGCTCATGATGTTGTCAACGTCTCCGTCCTTGCCGTCGGCCTCGCGCACAATCTCAAGCTTGAGCGAGTCGATGAGGCTGTAGAGCGAATCGGTGTGCGCACGCAGAGACGTCGCCTTCGCGAGCCACGGTGCGCCCTTGTCGGGGTTCTGCTCCGTGAGCGTCTCGAGCTGGCGGTAGAGGGCGCCGTTGCGGAGGCCGACATTGCTGTTCGTGCGCGATAGCCCGTCGTGGACCTGCGTGAAGCCGTCGAGAACATCGCTCGACACATTCAGCGCAAGCATAGCCGTCAGCACGATGTACATCAGATTGATCATCTTCTGACGCGGCGTCATCTTGTTGCTTGATGAACCCATTGTCTGTTATCGGTTTTGGGGGTGGTGAGGCTTATTTTTCTTCGTTCACACCCGGCATTCCGGGCATAGCCCCCGGGCGGTACATGTTCACGGTCATGGCCGTTATCATCTTCTCGTAGACGCTGTTGAGCTGCTGCATGTAGCGGGCCATCTTCTCGGTCTCCTCGCAGTAGCGGGCGCTTTGGGTGGCGCTTTTCTCATACATGTCGCGGATATCCTTGATGCCGCGGTTCACGCGGTCGATCGAATCAATCTGCGAGCTGACGCTCTTGAGCTGGATTTCGTAGATGGTGTTCAGGCCGCCGATATTGCGGTGGAGGTCCTGCATCTGGTCGACGTAGCCCTGAGAGCTGCGCGTGATGGCCTCGGAATTTTTCGTGATGGACTCGTAGCTCTGAAGCAGGATGTCGCTCACGCGGTTGAGAGCCTGAGTCGTGTCGCGCAGGCGGCTCATCTCGGCGGCGATGGCGCTCATCTGGTCGAGATACTGCTGAGTCGCCGAGGTCAGCTCGGCCATGCGGGCGAGCTCGCCCGCGGCGGCGTTCATCTTGGCTATCGACTCCGTGAGCGACTGTGTGTCGGCCGCGCTCAGCTCAATCCCCGCGGGGATGCCGGCGGCTTTGCGCGCCTCCGAGGCTGTCACCCCGGGGGTGCCGCCTCCGACAACAACCATGCCCCCGCCGAGACCCGCACCCGTCGCCGGGCGGTCTTCCTCGTTGTGGGTGTCAAGCACCGGGAACACTTCCTCCCACTTGTACTCCTTGGGCGGACGGTCGAAGGCCGTCAGCACAAACATCAGCACTTCAGTGCCCATGCCTATGCAAAGCAGCGTGTTGCCGCCCGGGAGGTGGAGGATTTTGAATAGCGCGCCCCAGATGACGATGGCTGCGCCGATTGAGTAGGCGAAATTAAAGAAACGCTGGCCGTTCTCGCTGGTGATGAAGGCGCTGATGACGTTCTTGTACTGATTGACTTTTCCCATGGGGATATGATCTGTGTGGAGAGCTGTTTACGTTGGTTTACTTGTTCTTGCCCGGCGCTTTCTGGCCGCGGGCGAAGCCTATCTGGCTGCGGACACATCGGAAGCCGATGTACGACCGCTGTTCGTTCTGGTATTCCCACATCCGGAGGTCCGACCGTATGTTGTGCGCCACGTCCTTCCACGAGCCGCCGCGCACAATCTTGCGCTTCATCTTGTAGGGGTCTTCCTTGGCCGCGTCGTAGCGGTATTCGGGGTTGATGTCGTTGGTCAGGCGACCGACGCTCTCGGTGAAGGCCGTCGACGTCCATTCGCTCACGTTGCCGGCCATGTCGTACAGCCCGAAGTCGTTGGGCGCATACGTCCCGACGCGAGACGTTATCAGATGTCCGTCCTTGACGTAATTGCCTTCATTGGGCTTGAAGTTGGCATAGAAGCACCCTTTGTCGTCGCTGAGGGTGAGGTCGCCGTCCCAAGGATACATGTTGTTGTCGTTGCCGGCGCGGGCAGCGTATTCCCACTCGGCTTCGGTAGGCAGGCGGTAAGGCTCTACGTACACTCCCTCGCGCCCGAGCGAGCGGCGCAGGTAGTCCGTGCGCCAGTTGGCGAAGGCGTTGGCCTGCTCCCAGCTTACCCCCACAACGGGGTAGTCGGCGTAGCCGCCGTGGGCGAAGTACATCCTCACGTAAGGCTCGTTGTAAGCGTTCTCGAAGTCGTTGACCCACGCCGTCGTGTCGGGATAGACGTTCACGATATAGGTGTTGAGGAAATCGTAGTCGCCGGTGAGGGCGCGCGAGATGGTCTGACGCACGATTTCGCCCTCTTCCGTGAAGAAGGCCGTGTCCTTGCTGATGACGGGAGGCGTCACCGGCGTCGGGCGGTCAGTGTTGTATTCCCGACGGCGAGCGTCAAGGCGGTTTTTGCGCTTGGCGGCCTCGGTGTGGTTGTAGACCTCGTAGCGGTAGTTGAGCTGCGAGGCGTCAAGTTCGCGCACGCCCGTGATGGGGTTCGTGCGGTAGACGCTCTCGATGGCGCGAAGCTCGTCTTCGTTGGGGTTGCGCCAAGGAATTGCCTTGTTCCAGTTGAGATGAGGCGTTACGGGGTTGCCCTCGCGGTCTTCCTCAATCTTGAAATCCTCGTTGCCGCCGTAAGCCGGGTCGGCGAGGCGTTCGCGGATGATGGAGTCGCGGACCCAGAGCACAAACTGCTTGTACTTCGAGTTGGTGATTTCCGTTTCATCCATCCAGAAGCCGTCGACCGAAATGCCGCGGGCATTGGCTTGAAGGTTCCACAGCGAGTCGGCTTCTTTGACGCCCACTTTCATGGAGCCGCGGTCGACGAGCACCATGCCGTAGGGCGTGGGTTCGGCCCATGCCGTGCCGCCGACTCCGGTGACTTCGCCGCCGGCGCCGCTGCGCGAGGTTCCCGCGCAGCCCGCGAGGACCGCCGCGGCCGCACAGCCGATAAATATGTGCTTGAGACTGTTCATATCGTCGTTTTGGAGGTGTTGCTTTGAGATGTGAGTGAGAGAGTGGTGGTGGGGGTTACATTATGCGTATGCTCTTGTGGCGGTTGCGGTTCTTCTCGGAGAGATTGAGCTTGAGCGAGTAGCCTAAAAAGAGCTCGTGGCTTCCTGATGATGCCTTATGGATGGCCGACGTCGCGTAGTCGTAGCTGTAGCCGAGATAGAAATTCTTGATTTCAGCGGCAAGCGACACCACGAAGGCGTCGTTCCAGCGATAACCAACGCCGAGGCTCAGAAACTTCTTCCAGCGCCCGCGGACGTCGAGCTGACCGGTGGTGAAGGTGAAATCGCTCTTCACGAGCACCGACGGCATTATTTCAAATAACGTGTTTTTTATCGGAATATTGCTCCCGGCGGTAAAATAAAGCGTGCGCCCGGCCTTGAACTCGTAGCGCCGCTCGCCCGACGTCTCCGAGCCTCCGGCGGCGTCGCCGGCATTCATGCTTATGGTCGGCGACGTAAGATGCGTGCATCCGATGCCCGCGTGGAACCACTTGTGCTCGTAGCGCACGCCCGCCGCGATGTCGAAGGCCGTGCCGTGGATGTCCTGCGTCGGGATGGCCTCGTCCGTGCCCTCGTGGTAGTCATCGTCGTCGGGGAGATACACTTCCGACCCCTTGAACGCTTGGTCATACATCCCGAACTGAAGTCCCATCGACCATTCGCCGCCGAGCTTTCGGAGCTTGAAGGCTATCTGGGCGCCGATGTTCAGGCTTTTGTAGAGACCGGCGCTCTCCTGCGAGGCCACAAGCCCCACGCCCCAGCGCTTGTTCAGAAACTTGAAGGGCATATCGCCCGCGAGCATGAACGTCATGGGCGCATTATCGATGCCGACCCACTGCAGGCGGGCGCCCCCGCGGAGACGCATCATATCGCCCGCGCCCGAGCCGGCGGCGGCGGGGTTGTAGAACGTCGGGACGGCGTAGTACTGCGACAATTGCGCGTCGGTCTGCCCCGAGGCTTCGGGAGCAGAGGCGAGCGCCGCCGCCACCGCCAAAAGGATTATATGAAGATGATTTTTATTCAAAATAGAACGAAAGGACAATCATTTTCGACGTCGCCTTGCTCAGCGACTGAGTGAACTTGAGACTCGCCGGGTCGTCGACGAGGTCGGGGCGGTCGTGCTGAAGCACATCCGTCAGCCCGAAGCAGAATTTAAGCTCGGGGATGAGCTTGAAATAGGGGAGATAGAAATCGCATCCGAAACCTATCGTGAGATAGGCGTCGGCGGTGGTGAGCCGCAGATAGTCGGCGCGCTTTTTCGACACGTCGAACGCGCCCATCACGCCCCCGACGACATAAGGGCGCATGTTGCGCCAGCGTTTCGCCGCATATTTGAGGTCGAGCGGCAGGGTGACGTAGGTGCTTTTGATGCTTTGACGCTCGATTTCGCCGCTTGCGAGTTCGCGCATGGTGATGTTGCGGCTGCCGAAATACATCCCCGGCGAGAAGCGTAGCGAGAAGTAGTCGTTAAGCCTCAGGTCGACGAGTCCGCTGACGTTGAAGCCGGGCTGAAAGTCGGCTTGTTCCATGCGCCATTCTTCGCCTTCGGGGGTGATGAAGCCGTTGTGGGTCAGACGGATGTCCTGAGCGTGCATCCCGACGGAGAAGCCGAGGTGCCAGCGGCGCATGTCGGTGTACGGGCGGTTCAGCACCTTATCGTTGAGCCCGCGACGCCCCTTCGACGCCGCCGAGGCCGCCGGGCAGACGAATGCCGTTGCGGCCAGCGCGAGAACGAAGACGCGGAATACGCGGCGTATTTTTCCATTGCTGAGAGTCATCAATAGAGATAACGGCCCGGAGGCGCGTTTATTGTGTCCCGGCGAGGCGAAAACACAAAACCGCCATCCTGCGTCGGGCGCTCGGGCCTTTGTGCAGGATGGCGGCGATATTTTGTCGCGGGTGTGATTTCCGGATTATTCGGCAACCACTTCGAAGGGAACCTCCGTGGCCACTTCCTTGTGGAAACGGATGGTGGCAACGTAGTTGCCTACTTCCTTGACGGGCTGCTTGATTTCGATGAGCTTGCGGTCAACGTTGTGGCCGAGCTTTTCGAGAGCTTCGGAAATCTGGATTGCGTTTACGGAGCCGAAGATGGTGCCGGTGGCGCTGGTCTTTGCGCCGATGGTCAGCGTTACGCCTTCGAGGGCGGCTGCGGCTGCTTCTGCGTCGGCTTTGATTTTGGCGAGCTTGTGGGCGCGCTGACGCTGGTTTTCGGCGAGCACCTTAAGAGCCGAAGGAGTGGCTACGATGGCCTTGCCGCGGGGGATGAGGAAGTTGCGGCCATAGCCGTCCTTCACTTCCAGAACGTCGTCCTTGTATCCAAGGCCGCTGACGTCTTCTTTGAGGATAATTTTCATATCGGTGTCCTTAAGCTTTAGGGTGTTGTTTACTTCATGAGGTCGGTTACGTAGGGCAGAAGGGCGAGGTGGCGGGCACGCTTGACGGCCTGTGCCACGCGACGCTGGAATTTCAGCGAAGTACCCGTGATGCGGCGGGGAAGAATTTTACCCTGCTCGTTGAGGAACTTCTTCAGGAATTCGGGGTCCTTGTAGTCTACATACTTGATGCCGAGACGTTTGAAACGGCAGTATTTTTTCTTCTTCACGTCCACCGACATGGGGGTGAGATAGCGGATTTCGGAATTTGCTTGTGCCATGATTTAGTCCTCCTTGGTTTCTACGGTTTCTACTGCAGTAGCTTCAGCTGCGGGTGCGGCAGCCTGTGCGGCACGGCGGGCACGACGCTTTTCGGCGTACTCGGCGGCGTACTTGTCCTGACGGAAGGTGAGGAAACGAATCACGCGTTCGTCGCGGCGGAAAGCCGTTTCGAGCTTCTTGACGAGGGTGGGTTCGCCTTCGAATTCGAGCATGCAATAGAAGCCCGTGGACTTCTTGTCGATGGGATAGGCGAGCTTGCGCAGGCCCCATTCCTCGGTGTTCGCGATGCTCGCACCGTTGTCGGTGAGAACTTTGGCGAACTTTTCTACCGCTTCCTTCATCTGGGCATCAGACAAAACGGGAGTTAAAATGAAAACGGTTTCGTACTTCATTAGTGAATGAGTTGTGGTTTGTTTGTATGTTGGATTGAAATTCGGGCCGCCCCGAAGAGCGGCCCGAAGAGAGGTACCAAGCAGATTCGAACTGCTGTACACGGTTTTGCAGACCGTTGCCTAACCACTCGGCCATGGCACCATTTGCGACTGCAAAGGTAAGACATTTTTTTTTATCCGCCAAATTTTTTTAAAACTTTTTTCAAACGTTTATTCCTTGCAGTCGCTTTTCGCGGCCTTCTGCTGAAAATACAGCCACCGCATCTTCCCCGGCAATGGGGCGCATGCGGCGGCTGTTTGTGTTGTGGCGGATGTCGGTCCTTACTTGCGGCCCTTCTTCTGCTGGGCGCGGAGGGCGGCCTGCTGCTGGCGCTGGGCTTCCTCAAGGCGTGCCATGAAGCCGGTCTTCTTGCGCGGCTTCTTGGCGTTGGCGGCCATTTCGGCGCGCACCTTGTCTTCATTGATAAACTTGCGCGTAAGCCACGTCTGAAGAATCGTTATCAGAAGGCTCAGGAAGTAGTAGTAGCTCAGGCCCGACGCGTAGTCGTTGAAGATGAACAGGAACATCACCGGCATCATGTACGTCATGAGCTTCATGCCCGGCATCGACTGTCCGCCCGGCTGGTTCTGCATCGAAATGTGCATGTAGACCACGTTCACGACCGTCATCATCAGGCAAAAGAGACTCACGTGGTTGCCGTAGAACGGTATTGAGAACGGGAGCGTGAGGATGGAGTCGGGAGCCGAAAGGTCGTGAGCCCACAGGAAGCTCTGGCCGCGGAGTTCTATCGCCGACGGGAAGAACGAGAACATGGCAATCAGCACCGGCATCTGGAGCAGCATCGGCAGGCAGCCCGAGAAGGGGCTGGCCCCGGCTTTGGAGTAAAGCTCCATTGTCTTTTGCTGGCGGATCATGGCGTTTTCGTTGCCCGGATATTTGTCGTTGATTTCCTTGACTTCGGGCGCGAGAATGCGCATGCGCGCCTGACTCTTGTAGCTCTTGAACGTGAACGGGAAAAGAATCAACTTGATAAACACCGTCAGAAGGAAGATGATAAGGCCGTAGCTCGAAATGAATTTGCCGAGGAACGTAAATACGGGAATGACGATAAGCACGTTCACCCAGCGGAAGATGCCCCAGCCGAGGGGGATAAGGCGCGTCAGCGAGAGGTCTTCGTCGGGGCAAAGTGTTTCTTCAAGATGCGAAAGCAGGGGGTATTCGTTAGGCCCGAAGTAGAAGTCGAAGCGCGCGGCCGTGCCGTCGGCGGCGGTGTAGGGCAGCGTGGCGCTCACGCTCATGTCCTTGAGGTAGTCTTTGCTGTCCTTGATGGGACTCGACACGACCGTGGCCGACGTGAAAGGCGTCTGCGCCACAAGCAACGACGAGAAGAACTGGTTTTTGAACGCCACCCAGCGCACCTTGCCGTTGAGGCTCTTGTCGTCGTCCTTGTTGTTGCTGAGTTCGTCGGGGCTGTCGCCGGCGTATTTGTACATCAGCGACGAATTGCGTTCTTCGAAGGTGCGGCCCTGTTCGTTGCGCACCATGCGCTGGCGCCAGTCGAAGTCGATGCCGGCCGTGCTGCCGGGGAGCACCTTGCCCATGCCCTGCTGGATAAGCTCCATCCCCACGACGTAGCTTCCGGGGGCGAGGCTGTAGCGGATACCCCACATCGCTCCGGCTTCGGGCTCGAGCGTCAGCACGACGGAGGTGTCGCTCTCGGCCGTGAGGCGGAAGTTGAAGTCGCGGGTGTCGATGCGCTGGTCGGAGGTGTTGAAGCGGAATGAGTAGCTGTCGGTGTCGGGCGTGAAGAGGCGCACGAGTGCGCTGTCGCCGTGAACTTCCGAGTGGTATTTCTTGAGCGTCACTTCGCTGATCATGGCGCCGAGCGAGCTGATTTTCACGCTCAGGAGCTCGTTCTCAAGGGTGTGTTCGCTGACGTCGCCGCCGATGTGCTTGGCAAAGCCCTGATATTTGGCCGTGCGGTCGATAAGGGTGCGCACGGCGCGCACGGTGCGCGTCTGCGACGCTCCGTCGAGCACGGTGCGGCCGCTGAGGAGCGCGCGGATGTCGGCCGGGCTGTCGATGTCGGCCGGGGCCGTGCCCTGAAGCCCTTCTTCGGGGCTGTAGCGAAGGTCGAGGGTGGCGTTGCGGTAGGTGTAGCTGCCGTCGTCGGCGGGGGTGCCTGCGGTGATGAGGGCGCTCACGAGGGAGGCGCTGTCGCCCGGGGCGAACGCAAGAAGCTCGGCGGGCGTCTCGCTCGTCGCGGCCTCCGTGTTTTCAGTCCCCGCGGGAGCCGAAGCCTCGGTCCGGGGCTTGTTTAGATACATAAACCCGAACATCACAGCCGCCATAAGCAGCAGTCCGGTGAGGGTGGATTTGTCCATGATTGTCTGAATGGAATGTTTTTTTAACGGGATGTTTTCATCTCATGATAGTCGACGGCCGCTTTTACGAACGATTCGAAAATCGGGTTGGGCGACAGCACTGTCGACGAGTACTCGGGGTGGTATTGTGTGCCGATAAACCAGCGTTTTTCCGGAATCTCGACCACTTCCACGAGTTTGGTGGCGGGGTTTTCGCCCACGCAGGCCATTCCGGCGGCCTCGAAGCGCTCGCGGAAGTCGTTGTTGAACTCGAAGCGGTGGCGGTGGCGTTCGCGGATGCTCGTGGAGCCGTAGGCCGCGGCGGCGCGGGAGCCGGCGCGGAGTTCGCAGTCGTAAGCCCCGAGGCGCATCGTGCCGCCGAGGTTCGATATGCTCTTCTGCTCTTCCATGAGGTCGATGACGTTGTAGGGCGTCTTGGTGTCCATCTCGGTGGAGTTGGCGCCCTCGAGTCCGAGCACGTTGCGCGCAAACTCGATGACCATGCACTGCATGCCGAGGCAGATGCCGAAGGTGGGCACGTCGTGTTCGCGGCACCATTTGAGCGCCGTGAATTTGCCCTCGATGCCGCGTTGCCCGAAGCCCGGGGCGATAATCACGCCGTCCTTGTCGCCGAGCTTGGCCTCGACGTCGGCGTCGGTGAGCTTCTCGGAGTGGACGTAGGTGAGGTTGAGGCGGCGGTTGGCGTATGTGGCTGCGTGGAAGAGGCTTTCGGCGATGCTCTTGTAGGCGTCCTGAAGCTCGACGTATTTCCCGACGAGCGCTATGTCGACGCTCTCGGTGGCCGAGTCGAGCCGTTCGATAAACTTCATCCACGGGCCCATGTCGGGTTCGCCTTCGACGGCGACGTCCATCTTGCGAAGCACGATTTCGTCGAGATGCTGCTCATGCATCTTGAGAGGCACTTTGTAGATAGAGTTGACGTCGATGCTCTGAATCACCGAGTCGGGGCTGACGTTGCAGAAGAGCGCGATTTTGCGACGCATGTCGGCGGGAATGTCTTTCTCCGTGCGCAGAACGAGGACGTCGGGCTGGATGCCGAGTTCCTGAAGATTCTTTACCGAGTGTTGCGTCGGTTTGGTCTTCAGCTCCTTGGCCGCGTTGATGAAAGGCACGTAGGTCAGATGCACACACAGGCTGTTGCGTCCGAGTTCCCAGCGCAGCTGGCGCACACTCTCGAGGAACGGCAGCGACTCGATGTCGCCGACGGTGCCCCCGATTTCAGTGATTACGAAGTCGTACTTACCAGTGTTGCCGAGAAGCTTCACGCTGCGCTTGATTTCGTCCGTGATGTGGGGCACAATCTGGACGGTTTTCCCGAGATAGTCGCCCCGGCGCTCCTTGTCGATGACGCTCTGGTAGATGCGTCCGGTTGTCACGTTGTTGGCGCGCGAGGTATGCACGTTCGTGAACCGTTCGTAGTGTCCGAGGTCGAGGTCAGCCTCGTGGCCGTCTTCGGTCACATAGCATTCGCCGTGCTCGTAGGGGTTGAGTGTCCCCGGGTCGATGTTGATGTAGGGGTCGAATTTCTGGATAGTCACGCGATAGCCGCGGGCCTTCAGCAGACAAGCAAGCGACGATGAGATAATACCTTTGCCGAGAGAGGACACAACGCCTCCCGTCACGAAAATGTACTTGGTTTCCACGCTGGTTGAAGATGTGAGTTATTGGAGTCCCCGGCTCTTCCGGGCACAATTTTGCGCAAAAATACAAAAAAAACTCCGCCTCGGCAAGTGATAGAGCGAAAAAGGCGCGCGCAATCTGCGCCCGCCTTTTCGCGCATGGGGTGCTGACCCCGGCTGGAACGGGGGGCTTATTTTTTTCGCACGGGGTCGCACGTGAGGTCGACGCCCAGTTTTTGGAATATCTTGCGGTCTACCTCCGAGAGCATCACTGTCGAGTGTACCTGACAGCCCCGCAGACGCGGAAGCTCTGCGAGCGCGCGGCGGCAGTTTTCGTCGGCCTGCGACACAACCGACAGCGCCACAAGCACTTCGTCCGTGTGTAGGCGCGGGTTGCGGCTCCCGAGATACTTTATTTTCGTCGTCTGAATAGGCTCAATCATGGCCTGGGGAATAAGCTTGATCGAATGGTCGATGCCGGCGAGATGCTTCGTGGCGTTGAGAATCAGGGCGGCGCTCGGCCCGAGGAGGTCGGAGGTCTCGGCCGTGATGATGGTGCCGTCGGCAAGCTCTATGGCCGCGCTGTTGTGGCCGTCGGCGTCGCGGCGCTCCCGGGCGGCAACGGTCACGCGGCGGTAGTCGGTCGTGATTTTGGCCTGATTCAGTAGTAGCTTTATCTTTTGGATTTCAGCGTCGTTGTCGGCGCCGTTGGCATACTTGTTTGTCGCCTCGTAGTAGCGCCGTATGATTTCATTGTTCGATGCGCGGGCGCACTCGTCCTCGTCGCTCATGCAGAAGCCCACCATGTTCACGCCCATGTCCGTCGGAGACTTGTAGGGGTTGGTGCCGTAGATTTGCTCGAACAGCGCGTTGAGCACCGGGAAAATCTCGATGTCGCGGTTGTAGTTGACGGCGATTTTGCCGTAGGCTTCGAGATGGAAGGGGTCGATCATGTTCACGTCGTTGAGGTCGGCCGTGGCGGCCTCATAGGCGATGTTCACCGGATGTTTCAGCGGCAGATTCCACACCGGGAAGGTCTCGAACTTGGCGTAGCCGGCCTCGATGCCGCGCTTGTGCTCGTTGTAGAGCTGCGAGAGGCACACGGCCATTTTGCCCGACCCCGGGCCCGGAGCCGTCACAATCACCAGCGGGCGCGACGTCTCGACGTAATCGTTTTTCCCGAAGCCCTCGTCGCCGGCGATAAGCTCCACGTTGAGCGGGTAGCCGTCGATGAGATAGTGGACATACGAGCGTATGCCGAGGCGCTCGAGCCGACGGCGGAAATCGTCGGCCGCGTGCTGGCCGTTATAGTGGGTGATGACCACCGACCCCACCTTGAAGCCCCTCTCCGTGAAGGCATCGCGCAGGCGCAGCACGTCCTCGTCGTAGGTGATGCCGAGGTCGGCGCGCACCTTGTTGCGGACAATGTCCTCGGCGCTGATTACGATTACGATTTCAATCTGCTCGCTGAGCTGGCTCAGCATCCGCAGCTTCGAGTCGGGGCGGAAGCCCGGGAGCACGCGGCTCGCGTGGTAGTCGTCGAAAAGCTTACCCCCGAGTTCGAGATATAGCTTCCCCTTGAAATGTTCGATACGCTCTTTGATATGCTCAGACTGGATTCTGATGTACTTCTCGTTGTCGAAACCCGTAGACATGGTGTGTATGTGGATAGTTGATATGTGTGCTTGATTTTACAACCTGCAAAGTTACGAAGAATTTTTCATACAAGAGCCGCCACGAGCAGAAGCGCCGACGCTGCGGCCATAAAAACAGCCGTTCGACCCAACCACGGATTGAGCCGGCGCCCGCTCTCGCGGCTCATCGCCGCCGCCGCCCGGAAGCCGAATGCGGCGATCAGCCCGCTCGCGACGATGAAGCCCGGAGCGTGCGCGTAGCCCGGGGCAAGCGCCGCGGCCGCAAGCACCGCGTTGACGCGGTAGAGGCGCATCATCGCCCTCCCGCCAAAGCGCACGGCCAGCGTCCGCTTCCCCACGGCGCGGTCGTCGGGGATGTCGCGATAGTTGTTGACCACGAGTACATTGGCGCCGAGAAGGCCTATCCCCGCCGACGCCGTAAGTACCTCCGCCGTCATCGTCAGCGTGAGCAGATAGTAAGTCAGGCTCACGGGCACAAGACCGAAGAATACCACCACGGCCGCCTCGCCCAGCCCGTGGGTGCTCAGAGGCCACGGCCCGGCGCTGTAGGCATACACGCCGGCCACGACGGCCGCTCCCACGGCTATCATCCACCAGCCTCCGCGAGCCACCAGCGTCAGCCCGAGGATACAGGCCACACCGACGGTCACGGCCGTAGCCACGGCCATAGCCCGGGGGCTGATGTCGCCCTCGGTGACGCCGCGCCGCGGGCCCTCGCGCCCCGGAGCGTCGCGCCCGGCCCGCCAGTCGAAGTACTCGTTGGCAAAATTCGATGCCGTCTGGCACAAAAGCGCAAACAGCAGGCACACCCAGCCGGCCCACGAGATGCCGTAGCCGTTGGCGATGGCATACGCAAAGCCGCAGACAACGCCCGCCACGCTCACCGGTAGCGTCCGCAGGCGCATGGCTTCAACCCATGCGCGGATAATTCGTCCATTCATGCCGCAAAATTACAAAATTTGCCGCTTAATTCCGGCCCGGTAAACACGTATTTTTGTATCTCCCTTAAATTTCGTAACTTTGCACCCCGATGAAAGAAATGCAGGCAAAAGTGCTGTCGGTCATAATGACGCTCGTGTTCGTGAACTTCATGTTCTCGAACATCGTGTTCGTGCACACCCACCGCATTTCCGACAGCCGGGTCGTGGCTCACTCACACCCCTACAGCCCGTCGGCGCACCATTCCCATACCGACGGCGAGCTGAGCCTCATCGCCGCTTTCAACGCCGCGGCGGCCTCCGTCGATGCCGCCGACGTCCCTCCGGCGCTCAACGCCCCGGCCGACTTCGTGGCTCTCGAATGCCCCGCCGGCGCGGAACCCGCCGACGCCGCATGCCTGCCCTCGCTCTCGAGAGGTCCGCCTCAAGCCTGATGATAACCCTCTCTCCCCCCCGTTCTTTCGCAGGCCATACGCGCCTGTAGCCAAGAGTTATCATCAAAAGCTCCATTATCCGCGAACCTCATAAAATGATAAAGAAAATCACATTCTTGCTGATTACATTCGTAATCGGCTGTGCAATGACGCACGCCCAAAACGCCAAAGTTTCCGACGCCAATATCACCGGCCACGTCATCGACGCCGAAAACGGCGAACACATGCCCGGTTGCCTCGTCAAAATTCTCTCCACGGGCTTGGCCACCGTCACCGACGCCTCCGGCCACTACGTGTTCCGCGACCTCAAGCCCGGCTCGTACACCCTCGAAGTCAGCAGCATCGGCTACGTGGCCGCCCGCCTCGATGCCCGGGCTGAAGCCGGACGCACCGTCGAACTCAATTTCGAAATCCGCCCCGACGCCTTCATGCTCGATCAGGTGGTAGTCACCTCATCCAAAAGCGAAACGCGCCGCCGCGAGAGCCCCTCGCTCGTAAACGTCGTCACCGGCTCGGCGCTCCTCGGCCTCGGAGCATGCTCGCTCGCCGACGGACTCGACTTCCAGCCCGGCGTGCGCGTCGAAAACGACTGTCAGAACTGCGGATTCACCCAAGTGCGCATCAACGGACTCGACGGCCACTATTCCCAGATTCTGATGAACTCGCGCCCCGTATTCTCGGCCCTCACGGGCGTCTACGGACTCGAACAGATTCCCGCCAATATGATCGACCGCGTCGAAGTGATGCGCGGAGGCGGCTCGGCCCTCTTCGGTTCTTCGGCCGTCGGCGGCACAATCAACATCATCACCAAAGACCCGATGACAAACTCGGCCCAAGTGGCCCATCAGCTCACTTCGATAGGCCCCTCCGGCTCATTCGACAACAATACCACCCTCAACGCATCCATCGTCACCGACAACGGAAAAGCCGGCCTCTTCATCTACGGCCAAAGCCGCTACCGCGACGGCTACGACCACAATGGCGACGGCTTCACCGAAGTGCCGCAGCTCAAGACCCAGACCCTCGGCTCGCGCGGATTCTTCCGCCTCTCCGACATCAGCAAGCTCACCGTAGAGTATCATAACACCCACGAATACCGCCGCGGAGGCGACAACCTCAAGGCCACGCCCCATCAGGCAATGATTGCCGAGCAGATCGACCACAATATCCACGCCGGAGAAGCAACCTACGACCTTTGGCTCCGCGACCACCGCGACCACGTGGCCGTTTTCGCCGCAACCCAGAACACCCGCCGCCAAAGCTACTACGGCTCCGACATGGACCCCGACGCCTACGGCCGCACCTCCGACGTCGTCATCACCGCCGGCTCCCAGTGGACCCACCGCATGGACCGCTTCCTCTTCATGCCCGCCGAACTCGTCGCCGGCCTCGAATACTCCTTCAACCGCCTCCACGACGTAACCCTCGGATATAACCACGACGTAAAGCAATGCGTCCGCATCTTCAGCGGCTACCTCCAGAACGAATGGCGCAACGAGCGCTGGGGTTTCCTCGCCGGAGCCCGCCTCGACAAACACTCAATGATTTCAAACCCCATCGTGTCGCCGCGCTTCAACGTCCGCTACAATCCGTCGGAAAATCTGAACTTCCGAGCCTCGTACTCTACCGGTTTCCGCTCCCCGCAGGCCTACGACGAAGACTTCCACGTCGCCGTCGTCGGTGGCGAACGCGTTGTCACGGTCCTTGCACCGGATCTCAAGCAGGAAAGCTCGCAAAGCGTCAGCCTCTCGGCCGACATATACCGCACATTCGGCTCCGTCCAGACAAACCTCTTGATTGAAGGTTTCTTCACCGACCTCCGCGACGTATTCGTCCTCCGTCAGCTTGAAGGCACCGACGCAATGGGCAACGCCGTCCTCGAACGCTACAACGGCAGCGGCGCGCGCGTGATGGGTCTTAATATCGAAGCCAAAGCTTTCTTCTCAAGCCGATTCAGCCTGCAGGGGGGAGTCACCCTCCAGCGTAGCCGCTACAAACAGCCCGAGCAGTGGAGCGACAACCCCGACGTCCCCGCCGAAACGCGCATGTTCAGAACCCCCGACGTCTACGGCTACCTGACGGCAAACTGGGATATAACGAAGAGCCTGAGTGCGTCGTTCAACGCCACGGCCACCGGGCCGATGCTCGTTCAGCACATGGTAGGCTCGGGTACGGACGTCGACGTCGCCGTGCGCACACAGTCGTTCTTCGACGCCGATCTTAAATTCACCTACTGCTTTCGCCTCTTCAATCGCCTCGACCTCGACCTCTCCGCCGGAGTGAGCAATATCTTCAACTCCTACCAGCGCGACTTCGACCTCGGCCCCACGCGCGACTCAGGCTACATCTACGGCCCGGCGCTCCCCCGCAACGTCAACATCGGCATCTCTCTCAACATCTGAGCCCCGCCCCGAGCGCCCGCCATCAATACAATCCATAGATTTGCAGTGCTTTACCTCGCGAGCGCTCGCGAAAGTATGGACGCGATTCAATGCTATTAACTTAAGGCCTCATAGCGCTTGTCTGTAGTTAGTCAAAGTAACATATTTTCCGCTTGCCTTTATATTTCTGAACACTCGCGCATTGTGCCTGTC
>CAJUCQ010000055.1 GCA_910584905.1 uncultured Muribaculaceae bacterium | reverse complement strand
TTTATTGTTTGTTACCTCTAAATTACTAAATGTCAGTGATATTACCAAAAGAATCGGCAGCTTTTTCAAGCTGCCGATTCAACTTTTTTATGGTGTTCCTTATCCCGAACTCGCGTATTTCACAAATCGCAGACGGTGGAGCAACGCTTCCATGACGGCTCAATCCGAATATCACTGAAAGTAGTGATAAACAACGAGCTGGAGCGCCTTATTCTCGGCTACGGCGCCCACGTCGAAGTCATTGCTCCACCGGAGTTCAGGGCTCGCATCGCCAAAAGCGTCATCAGTGCGGCCCGACATTACACCCAATGAAGATACGCTACTTGATTACGGCAAGGCCGCCCATCGCCGTCTCTTTGTAGAGCGAAGGAATGTCATGGCCGGTCTGCTTCATCACCTCGACGATACGGTCGAAATCGACGGAGTGCTTTCCGTCCGAAAACGCCGCATACAGATTGGCATCGAGAGCGCGGGCGGCCGCATAGGCATTGCGTTCGATGCAGGGAATCTGCACAAGCCCGCACACGGGGTCGCACGTCAGTCCGAGGTGGTGTTCGAGACCCATCTCGGCCGAGTACTCAATCTGAGCCACGGTCCCTCCGAAGAGTTGCGAAGCGGCGGCGGCGGCCATAGCGCAGGCCACGCCCACTTCTCCCTGACAACCGACCTCGGCCCCGGAGACCGAAGCGTTGTGCTTGACCACGTTGCCGAAAAGCCCGGCCGTGGCCAGCGCTCTCAGAATGCGTTTTTCGCTGAATCCCTTCGACGTATAAAGATGATAGAGCACCGCCGGGACAACGCCGCTTGACCCGCACGTTGGCGCGGTGACGATGCGTCCGCCGGCGGCGTTCTCCTCGCTCACGGCAAGCGCATAGGCATATACCAGACCACGGCTCTTGAGCGAACTGTTGTGGCCGGAAGCATGCATGTAGTAGCTCACGGCCTTGCGGCGCACGCCGAGCCCTCCGGGGAGGACACCTTCGGCATCTATCCCGCGGAGGACGGCATCTTTCATCGTATGCCATACCTCGGCGAGATATTCCCATATCTCCGGCCCTTCGGTCTCGTCGACGTATTCCCAGTAGCTTTTGCCCGTGCGTTCGCAATAGGCCTGAATATCCTTGATTTTCGTGAGTCCGTATATGCTTTCGGCCGATACTCGGCTCTCGCCTTCACCGACGACATCGCCGCCGCCGACGGAGTACGCCGTCCATTCGTCAACGACGCTGCCGTCATGCGCTAATGCGCGGAAACGCATGCCGTTGGTATGGAAGGGAAGCACGACGTCGGGCTGCCACACGATTTCAGTGGGTGCGACGGGTTCAAGCACATCGAGAATGGCGCGGTCGGTGAGGTGGCCTTTGCCGGTGGCGGCAAGCGAGCCGTAAAGCGTCACTTCGTATCGCGCAGCTCCTTTTGTCCGTGCCGAAAAAGCCTCGGCGGCCTTGCGAGGACCCATTGTATGCGAACTCGAAGGGCCAAGACCGATTTTGTATAACTGTCGAAGAGATTCCATTTCGAGGAGGATTTTTGATTTATAAAAAACCGACGGGCAACATAGGGAGGGGATATCACCCGTCGGCCCTATAGCCCGTCGGCATTCGTATTGTCAGTATTTATTTGCTTTTTTCACTACCGTAAGTCTCGCGGATACCCCATACGGCGAGAGCGCCGAGGCAAAGGAGCACGCCCGATACGAAGAGCATGGCCGGAGCATTGGGCACGCCGAGAGCCGTGACGGGAATAATCGAGAGGATGAGGCCGCCGAGAAGCGACGCGATAATCTGCGGAAGGCAGATTGTGCAGTTGAAGAGACCGAGATAGGTGCCGATATTATTACCCGAAAGCGCGTTGGTAAGGATTGTAAACGGCATTGCAAGCATTGCGGCCCATGCGCATCCGGCAAGGCCGTAACCTATGCCGAGGAGCACGATGTCGTGGCAGAAGAAAATCGACGCGAACCCGGCGCCGCCGATGAGAAGGCTGAGCGAGTAGGCCACCTTGCGCTTGCGGAACATGGGAAGGACAATAGCCCACAGCACGGCGACAAGACCTTGAATGGCGAAGAGCAGACCGGTGTCATTGCCGGCGCTCTGATATTCCGCCGACGCAACGTTAAGCACCTTGTGGTAGTTGATGGTCATGGTCTCGGTCGTGGCCTCGGGAAGTTCCGAAGTCTCGTCGAGGAGATATTCGCCCGTGCCTTCGTCAAGGCGTGCGATGTGAGCGAGCGTGAGGCGCGTGCCGGGCTTGACCATAGCGAAGCGGCTCACTGTCTCAAGGCGTTTCGCGCCTTCGATGACCGCGCCGTCGATTTCAAGACGATCCGACGCGGCAAGCTCGCGGAGGCCTTCATGAGAGGCTATCACGGGAGCGCCGTTGACGGTAGCCACTTTGCCGCCCGAGATGAGTGTGTCGCCGTTGAGCACCACCAGCGAGGGCTCGGCGAAAGCGCCGTCGACGCGGACTCCGGCGAGAGCGAGGCTGCCGTCCATGATTACGGGCATCTTGCCGTCGAAGAGATATTTGTCGTTGTATTTCTTACCGTCGATTGTCACGCCTTCGACGCGCTCTACAGTCGGCGTGTCATAGGCTTGATTGGCGATAGCTTCGGTAGAGTAGACCCACATATACATGAAGGCCACCCAGCAGAAGAACTGCACGAGGCCCACCGTCCAGAATACCTTGGGGGCTGAAGCGAGGATGCGCAGGAGACCTCCGTTGCTCTTCTGCTCCTTTTCTTCAGGCTTCACGCCGTGGAAAGCCGCATATTCGGCCGGAGGCATCTCCTTGACAGTGGCAAAGGTGTAGACTACGCAGGCAAGGAGGATGATGGCACCGATGTAGAAGGCCCATGTCACCGTCGGAGGAACTTCACCCGCCGGAGCCGTGTTGCTGAGGAAGAACGCAAGGCAAAGCGGCGCGATATAACCCACGACCGAACCTGCATTGCAGAGGAAACTTTGGATAGAATATGCGAAGCCTTTTTGCTTTTCATTCACCATGTCGCCGACAAGCATTTTGAAGGGCTGCATGGCCATGTTGATTGTCGTGTCAAGGAGCATGAGCATGACAAGGCCGAATATGATGGCCTGAGAGATTCCGAGGCCGAGCGAACCTGCGTTGGGCAGGAAGCACATCACGACGATAGCGATAAGCGCGCCGACAAGGAGATAGGGAAGGCGCCGGCCAAGACGATTCCATGTGCGGTCGGAAGCCGTGCCGACAATGGGCTGCACTATCATGCCCATAAGAGGCGGAAGAATCCAGAAATAGCTGAGGTCGTGGGGGTCAGCGCCGATTGTGGCGAAAATTCGGCTCACCTGTGAGCTTTGCAAGGCGTAGGCTATCTGGACGCCGAAGAAGCCGAAACTCAGATTCCACAGCTTCCAGAAACTTAGGTCGCGTTGTTTTTCCATGATACAAATTTGGGGTTATGTTTATTGATTTTGAATTTTCATCGTTTGTTTGCTTCGTCCGTGAGGCTTGCTATGACGTCGGGCCAACGACTCACATCGGGCGTCTCGAGTATCAGCGGGATGCCGTCGGCTCGGGGGTCGGCCATCAGGCGGCTGAATGCGCCCGCTCCGATTGTGCCTTCGCCGAGGGGTGCATGCCTGTCGATGCGGCTGCCGCAGGGGCGCACGGAGTCGTTGAGGTGCATGCCCCGGAGATAAGCGAGTCCGACTGCGGCCTCGAACTCGCTCCACATCCTTTCGTAGCCGTCCTCGTCGGAGAGGTCGTAGCCGGCGGCGTGGGCGTGGGCCGTGTCGATACACACCCCTACCCTCGATTTGTCTTCGATATGGTCGATGACGGCTGCAAGGTGGGCGAACGTATATCCCACATTCGACCCCTGTCCGGCCGTGTTTTCAAGCACGACGGTCACGCCTGAAGTTTGTTCAAGCGCGGCATTGATGTTGTCAGCGATAAGGGCGAGGCTTTCGGCCTCGGATATTTTTCCGAGATGAGAACCCGGATGCATATTCAGAAGCGAAAGCCCGAGGGCCTCGCACCGCCTCAGCTCGTCGATGAGCAGACGACGCGACATGGCGCGCTTTCGCGCGTCAGGACCGCCGAGATTTATCACAAAAGCCGAGTGCGGGAGTATGCGGTCGGAAGTGAAGCCGAGGCGGGCGCATTCGTCGCGAAAAAGCGCTGTTTCTTCAGCGGTGTACGCAGGCGAGGACCAAGCCTGCGGGTTTACGAGATTGAAAGCAAATGCCGTGGCGCCTATGACCGACGCCTCAACCGGGGCTACGGCCACAGACGGCTCGCTGCCGACATGTGCTCCAATATACTTCATCTCGCAAATAGGGTAAAAATCACGCAAAGATAAGTAATTTTCGACAAACGGCCATCCGCCTCGTCATTTTTTCACGAAAAAGATTCCGTTTCTTCATTTGGCGTCATTCATACATTCGCTCGATGTGTTTTGCATAATGCTCCAACACAACGCGACGGCGCACTTTCAGCGTATTGGTGAGTTCGCCGTTTTCGATGGTGAAGGGCGAAGGAAGAAGCGTGAATCGCTTGATTTTCTCATGACGGGCGAACGATGCCGTGAGGGCCTTTATTTTCCCTTCAATCCAACTGTGGATTCGCTCGTCGCCGACAAGCTCGTCGTAGCTTTCGGCCGTGATGCCGTTCTCGCGGGCGTATTCTTCGACAAGGCTTTTGTCTGGGACGATAAGCGCGGACACAAACTTGCGCTCATCGCCGATAAGAGCAATCTGCTCGAACACGGGGTCGGTGGCAAGACGCGCCTCGATTGCCTGAGGGGCTACATATTTGCCGTTTGAGGTCTTGAACAGGTCTTTGATTCGGTCGGTGAGGACAAGGGCGCCGTCGGCGTTGAAATATCCGGCATCGCCCGTGCGGAACCAACCGTCAGGCGTGAATGCCTGCGCCGTATCAAGGGGGCGACCGTAGTAGCCGCGCATGACCGACGGGCCTTTTACGAGAATTTCGCCGTCGTCGCTGATTTTGACATGAACTCCTTCGAGCACCGTGCCTATCGTGCCGGCCTCAAAGCCGTACTCCGGGAAGCACGACACCGTAGCGGTCGTCTCTGAAAGCCCGTAGCCGATAACGATGGGAATGCCGCAGGCGCGCATATATTCCGTAATTTCGGGAGTGAGGGGAGCTCCGGCTGTCGGGAATATCACGCCTTTGTCGACGCCGACAACCTTCTGCATGGGATAAAAAATCTGATTGAAGAAAAACTTGTAGGCCAGTTCGAGCCACAGGGGCGCCTTTTTGCCGAAACGGGCGTAGCCGAGATTTCTGCGGCGCCCGGTCTTCATGGCCACGGACATGAGCCATTTCTTGAAGCCGCTGACGCGGTCAAGCTTTGCCTGCACGCCGGAATAAACCTTTTCCCAAAAACGCGGCACCGAGCACATCGCCGTCGGATGCACAAGCCGGAGTGTGTCCTGAATCTCGCGCGGGTCGCGGTTGATGGTCACGTGCATGCCTGTCATCAGGCAGAAGCATGTCCACGCCTTTTCGAATATATGGCTCAAGGGCAGAAAACACACGGACGAATCGGCGTCCGTAAGATACGGCAGGCGCCTTGTGTGGAATTTCAGCGCCGAGTTGAAGCAACTGTGCGGAAGGACCGCCCCCTTCGGCTCGCCGGTAGTGCCTGAAGTGTATATCAGCGTGGCAATATCCTCGGCCAAGGCTTCGGACGTGCGCTTCTCCACGGCGGCTTTGCTGAGGTCGGTGGCATTTCGGCCCATTTCGAGCAATTGACCGAAACGGATGCTCATGTGGTCGTCCTCCTCGATGCGGATAAGCGGGTTTATCGTCACAATTTTGAAGAGTTCGGGACATTCGGCCGCAATGGAGCGCACGGTGTCGTAGTTTTCCTGATCACCCGTAAAAATAACGCGCGCACCGGAGTCGCGGATAATATAGCTCACCTGCTCGGGGCTTGACGTGGCGTATATCGACACGGGCACGGCTCTGTTCCTGAAACATGCAAAATCCGCGATAATCACCTCCGGACAATTGTGCGCGAGCATGGCCACCATGTTGCGGGCCTGAATGCCGAGCGTTTCCAATGCATAGGCGAGAGCATCGACCTTTTCACTGAGTTCAAGCCAAGTAAGGGACTCGGCCGGAGTGCCGGCAGAAGCGCATGGTGCCGTGGCAAGCGCTTCGCGAGAACCATATTTTCCGGCCTGCATGCGGATAAGGTCGGTAAGAATGTTGGGATTTTGCATGATAATAAAAATGGGATAATTCGTGCAAATTTACGCCTTTTTCGCCCCGTAGCGGGAATTACAACTGTTAAAATATATAAACTGCGCTTTTTTACACCGGTCAAGGCCCGTGTTTGGGATTTTTTGCTTAATTTTGCACATTATTTCAAGTCCAATAGAGTATGCAGAAAATTCGCAACATCGCAATCATCGCACACGTTGACCATGGCAAGACCACACTCGTGGACAAGATGCTCCTTGCCGGCCACCTCTTTCGCGAGAACCAGAATGCCGGAGAGCTTATCCTTGACAACAACGACCTCGAACGCGAACGCGGTATAACGATTCTATCAAAGAACGTTTCCATCAATTACAAAGATTACAAAATCAACATCATAGACACGCCCGGACACGCCGACTTCGGCGGCGAGGTAGAGCGTGTGCTCAACATGGCCGACGGCTGCATCCTCCTTGTGGACGCCTTTGAAGGCCCGATGCCTCAGACGCGTTTTGTGCTCCAGAAGGCCATTCAGATCGGGCTGAAGCCCGTGGTGGTGGTCAACAAGGTCGACAAGAACAACTGCCGTCCCGAAGAAGTTCAGGAGATGGTATTCGACCTCATGTTCAATCTCGACGCCACCGAGGACCAGCTCAACTTCCCCACCCTGTTCGGCTCGGCCAAGAACGGATGGATGAGCACCGACTGGCGTCAGCCCACCGACAGCATCACGCCGTTGCTCGACGCCATAATCGAGCACATCCCCGAACCCAAGACACTCGAAGGGCCGGCCCAGATGCTGGTGACATCGCTTGATTTCTCGAAGTACGTCGGCCGTATCGCCATCGGTCGTGTCCACCGCGGCACACTGCGCGAGGGGCAGGACATAGCTCTTATGGGCCGCGACGGCAAAGTGACACGCCAGCGCATCAAGGAGCTGCACACATTCGAAGGCATGGGCCGCAAAAAGGTTCAGGAAGTATCCAGCGGCGACATTTGTGCGCTCGTCGGCATTGACGGATTCGAAATCGGCGATACGGTTTCGGATTTCGACACACAGGAGGCGCTTCCGCGCATTGCCATCGACGAACCCACGATGTCGATGACCTTCACCATCAACGACAGCCCATTCTTCGGCAAAGACGGCAAGTACGTGACCTCGCGCCACATCGGCGACCGCCTCACGGCCGAGCTCGACCGCAACCTCGCACTCCGCGTCGTGAAAGACCCGTCGCAGGACGTGTGGACCGTATTCGGCCGCGGTGTTCTTCACCTTTCGGTTCTTATCGAGACCATGCGCCGCGAGGGCTATGAGCTTCAGGTGGGTCAGCCTCAGGTAATCATCAAGGAAATTGACGGCGTCAAATGCGAACCCGTCGAGCACCTCACCATCAACGTCACGGAAGAGGCCGCCTCGAAGATGATTGACATGGTGACGCGCCGCAAGGGCGAACTGACCTCGATGCAGGCCCAAAACGACCGCGTGCAGCTTGAGTTCCAGATTCCGTCGCGCGGCATCATCGGCCTGCGCAGCAATGTGCTGACAGCATCCGGCGGCGAAGCTATCATGGCCCACCGCTTCCTTGAATACCAGCCGTGGAAGGGCGAAATCGAACGCCGCACTAACGGCTCGCTCATTGCCCTTGAGGCCGGCACGGCCTACGCCTATGCCATCGACAAGCTTCAGGACCGCGGGCGCTTCTTCATCTTCCCTCAAGAGGAAGTGTACGCGGGTCAGGTTGTCGGCGAGAACGCCAAGGACAATGACATCGTCGTGAATGTGACAAAATCCAAGAAGCTGACCAACATGCGCGCTTCGGGCGCCGACGACAAGGCCCGCATAGTTCCGCCGGTGGTTTTCTCGCTTGAAGAGGCGCTTGAATATATCAAGGGCGACGAATATGTGGAGGTGACCCCCCACCATATCCGTCTTCGCAAAATCATTCTTGACGAAATCGAGCGCAAGCGCGCCAACCGCTGAGCATCATGACACCATTCAGCCTCAACATCCGCGGGCGGCTCGTCGAATACGACGAGCGCCCGGCGGTGATGGGCATCGTCAACATCACGCCTGATTCGTATTTTTCGGATTCGCGGGCTTTTGCCTCGGACGACGCCGTCAGACGCCGCGTGGCCACGCTCATGGAAGAGGGGGCCGACATGCTCGACATCGGAGGCTATTCAACGCGTCCCGGGGCCGCAGAGGTGAGTGCCGCCGAGGAGTCGGACCGGCTCGAACGCGGGCTCAGGCTGCTTCGCGGCGAGGCCGGATACGACATCCCCGTGAGCGTCGACACGTTCCGGGCCGAGGTGGCC
Source organism: uncultured Muribaculaceae bacterium (assembly GCA_910584905.1). Taxonomy (GTDB): domain Bacteria; phylum Bacteroidota; class Bacteroidia; order Bacteroidales; family Muribaculaceae; genus CAG-873. The sequence goes on along the minus strand of CAJUCQ010000055.1, from coordinate 13,866 downwards.
CGCGCGGCCGTGACGGCGTGGGGCGCCGATATGGTCAACGACATATCCGGGGGTCTTCTTGACGCTGGGATGCTCGCGCTTGTGGCCGAATCGGGCGTGCCTTATATCCTGATGCACATGCGCGGGACTCCCCAGACGATGACGGAGCTGTGCGAATACCCGCACGGGGCGGTTGCCGACACGCTTGCAGAGCTTGCGGAGCGAGTAGGCGCCGCGGCACTCGAGGGCATCGCCGACATCATCGTCGACCCGGGATTCGGCTTCAGCAAGACCTTGGGGCAGAACTGGGAGCTGATGCGCGGGCTTGAATTGTTCAAGACACTCCGGCGTCCGTTGCTTGTGGGAGTGTCGCGGAAGTCAATGCTGACCAAAGCCCTCGGGATTCCGACCGAAAACGCGCTGAACGCCACGACCGCGCTTCACGCGCTCGCCCTCGACCGCGGGGCCGACATTCTGCGGGTCCACGACGTCAGGGCCGCACGCGAGGCCGTCGACGTGTACATGCAACTGAAATCCTAACTCCTCAATATCAAACTCTCCACCGCCGTGCTGAATTTCGGAATCAAAGACATCCTCGACATCGTACTGTTCGCAGTGCTGTTGTATTATATCTACCGACTCATGAAGGAGTCCGGGACGATAAACATTTTTTACGGCATACTTGCGTTTGTCGTCGTGTGGGTGGTTGCATCCGAAATATTCGGCATGAGGCTTATCGGCACTATTCTCGACAAGTTTATGAGTATCGGACTCCTGATACTTGTGATTCTTTTTCAGGACCAGATCAAGCGGTTTCTTGTCGAGCTGGGTTCGAACCGCCGGTGGCGTTTTCTGGCCAATCTCTTTCACCGCCACAAAGAAGATTATGAGGCCGAGGACCGCAAATGGGTTATGCCTATCGTGTATGCGTGCATGAGCATGAGCAAGAGCAAGACCGGCGCGCTCATCGTGATAGAGCAGAGTGTGCCGCTCGACAATTATGCCAAGAGCGGCGACATCATTGACGCTGACATCAACATGCGCCTTATCGAGAACATATTTTTCAAGAATTCTCCGCTCCACGACGGTGCGATGATAGTGGGCCACGGCCGCATCGAGGCCGCAGGTTGCATTCTTCCGGTGAGCCACGACTCGGATGTGCCGCGTTCGCTGGGGCTTCGCCACCGTTCGGCGCTCGGCATCGCACAGGCGACCGATGCCGTGGCCGTGGTAGTTTCGGAAGAGACGGGAAACATCTCGTTGGCGCACCGCGGCAAGCTCATCACGCGCCTGAGCACCACGGAGCTTGAGAATCGGCTCAATGCACTTTCGATGCAATAAAGGGCGGCGTGAAAGCGTTGTAAAATCAACATGAAAACTTATCTACGCACAACAGCCGGCGTCCTCGGCGCCGTGATGATATTGACGGGGCTCGGGTCCTGCCGCGGGCCGAAGCTTGCCACGGCCAACGAGCAGCTTGAGCGGGGCGAGTATTTTGACGCATCGAAGACTTACCGCAAGCTTTACAACAAGCTGACGAAGCGCGAGGAGCGTGAACTCCGCGGGGAAGTGGCCTATAAAATGGCGGTGTGTCACCGAGAGCTCAATCAGTTTGCGCGCGCGGCGGCGGCATATCAGAATGCCCGTCGCTACGGCTACGGAGATTCGGCCCTTTATCTTGATATTGCGCAGATGCTCCATGCCGACGGGAAGTATGCTCCGGCGGTTGCCGCTTATGAGGAGTATCTGTCGTGGCGTCCGGGAGACAAGGCGGCTCAGACGGGTCTTGCCGGGGCGTTGATGGCTCTTGACAAGAAGGGGGCGACGCGCTATGTGGTAAAGCAGGCCAAGCTTTTCAATTCGCGTCGGTCGGATTTTGCGCCGATGTATCTTGACCGCAGTCTGGACCAGTTGTATTTTACGACGACCAATGAGAAGGTGACGGGCGACCGCCGTTCGGAAATCACCGGGATGAAGAAGGCTGATATCTGGTTTTCGAGCAAGGATGAGAAGGGCCAGTGGAAGCGCCCCGAGCCTGTAGAGGGCGAGCTCAACAGCGATGCCGAGGAAGGCATCACGTCCTTCAGCCCTGACGGCTCGACCATGTATCTGACCAAGGCCCGCCGCGAGCCGAACGCCCACACGGGAGTCGAGATATACACGTCGCAGCGTTCGGATGCGAAATGGAGCGCGCCTGTAAAGTTTGAGATTACGTCCGACACCCTCTCCAATTACGGGCATCCGGCAGTTTCGCCGGACGGGCGTTGGCTTGTGTTTTCGAGCGACATGCCGGGCGGACAAGGCGGCCGCGACCTTTGGCGCATCAATCTGCTTGAGCGTGCCGGCTCGCTTGAGAATCTCGGGGAGTGGATCAATACGCCGGGCGACGAGGTGTTCCCGTCGTTCCGCTCGGATTCGGTTCTGTATTTTGCTTCCGACGGCCATCCGGGCTACGGCGGTCTTGATATTTTCCGGGCCGAGCAGACTCCGTCGGGAGGATGGACGGTGGTGAACATGGGTTCGCCGGTGAATTCCGCCAGCGATGATTTCGGCATAACTTTCGGGGAGGGCGAGAGCGGATTTTTCAGCTCGAACCGTGGGGACAACCGCGGATATGACCACATTTATACGTTTGAGCTTCCCGAGTTGAAGATAATGATCAGCGGGTGGGTTCTCGACAAGGATGAGGAGCCTGTGCCGGGTGCGGTGATACGCATTGTGGGCAATGACGGGTCGAATCAGAAGCAGGTGGCACGCGATGACGGGTCGTTCGCCTTCCCTCTCGACCGCGGAGTAAGCTATACGATGATGGCAGGCGCCAAGGGCTATCTGAACCAACGGCAGGAGTTCACGAGCGATATTGCCGAGGAAGACGCCGAATACGGCGTGGATTTTATCCTCGCGTCGATAAACAAGCCGGTGGTCGTGGACAATATTTTTTATGATTTTGACAAGGCCACACTCAGGCCCGAATCCAAGGCTGCGCTTGACGAGCTTGCGGTGATACTTCGCGAGAATCCGAATGTGACAATCGAAATGGCTTCGCACACTGACCGCAAGGGGTCGGACGAATATAACATCGACCTTTCGTCGCGACGTGCGCGCTCAGTCATCGACTATCTCATCAGCGTCGGCATCGCGTCGGACCGCCTGCAGAGTCAGGGCTACGGCGAGTCGCGGCCCAAGACCATCACCAAGAAGCTCGCGCGGGAGTATCCTCAGTTCAAAGAAGGGGATGTGCTGACTGAGGATTATATCCTTGAATTGCCTGAGGAGAGCGACCGCGAAGCCGCGGACCAAATCAACCGCCGCACCGAGTTTCAGGTGCTCAGTATCGACTATCAAATGTTCTGATTGCCGATATGAAATTCAGGACACCTGTCGAGACGTCGGCATCGGCCGTAAAGGTGTGTCATTCGGATGCGCCGTTGTTCGTGGGGTCGTGTTTTTCCACGCATATCGCCGAACGGCTTCGGCGCGACGGCTTTGACGTGGTTTCCAACCCCGGGGGCGCGCTTTATAATCCGGCGTCGATAGCGTCGTTTTTGCACCGTGCGTTGAGGCTCGACTATTTCCGCGAGGAAGAACTTGTGGAGGGTCCGCGCGGGTATCACCTGACGGCCCTTTCGACGGTGTTCAGCGGCGCGGAGGGCGAAGCCGTGATTTCAGCGGCAAACTCCGCCCTCGAATCTGCGGCAAGGCGTATTGCCGAGGGGGCCGTGTTCTTTGTAACGCTCGGAACGGCGTTTGTTTTCGAGTGGAAGGCAAGCGGTTGTGTCGTGGGCAATTGCCACAAGCTACCGGCTACGTGTTTCACGCGCAGGCGCATGAGTGTGGATGAGTGCGTGGGTGTTCTCGCTCCCGTAGTAAGGGACCTGTCGGCACGCGGCGTTCATACGGTGTTTACGGTCAGCCCCGTTCGTCACACGGCTGATACGCTCCACGGCAACACGCTGAGCAAGTCGACGCTTCATCTTGCGTGTGATGCTCTTCTCGGCATTTTTCCGGGGGCGTGTTCGTATTTTCCGGCCTATGAGGCAATCATAGATGATTTGCGCGATTACCGCTTCACGGCATCCGACATGAAGCATCCGACCGAGCAGGCCGCCGATTACGTCTACGAGCTGTTTACGAATTGTTTTTTCAGCGAGGATACGCTCAAGAAGGCTTTGTCGGCCCGCAAGGCGTCGGCCCGGGCGGCACATCGGCCGATACTTGACAATGGCTGAGCGGACGCCGCCACGCATCCATCCAATGTGAAACAAATCAGATGATATAGAAATGTCAGACATACGCTATCTCCACACCGACAGTCGGTCGGTATTTGATCCAACGCACACGCTCTTTGTGGCCTTACACACGGGGGTGGCCGACGGTCATCGCTATATCCCCGAGCTGTACCGTCAGGGGGTCCGTAATTTTATTGTCGAGCGAGGGTTCGATACGAGCTTGTATCCGGGAGCCCGGTTTACGAGGGCAGACAATACGCTAACCGCTCTACGGGACATTGCGGCCACGAAGGTTGCGTCGGCAGGGGCGGCACATATCGTGGTCACCGGTTCGCGCGGCAAAACTACAGTCAAGGAGCTGATTTACCGCACGCTGTTTCTTGAGGGATATGGCGTGAAGCGGAGTCCCCGGAGCTGGAATTCGCAAATCGGGGTGTCGGCGGGTCTTTGGGAGAATGCTGACGGAGACGCATCAATCATCGTGACGGAGGTCGGCATCGACGGGCCGGGGCAGGCTGATTTTTATTCGTCGCTTCTGAGGCCTTCGCTCGGCGTTGTGACGCCGGTATCGGCCGAGCATGATGATGCTTTTCCCGGAGGCCACGAGGCTAAAATCCGGGAGAAGATAAGTCTGCTGAAGGAGGCCGAGACTATAATCTACGATGACAGCGATCCGGCCGTGGGGCGCCTTGTCGCAGAAATCGCACCTTCGGCTCGCGGCATAGCCGTGCGCGGGATAAAGGCGCTTGCCACCGCAGCCGTCGATGAAATCAGTGAGAGGTCGGGGTTCAGGACTTGCGGAGGAACGGTTGAGCAGATGCCGTTTGTGAGCACGCGTATAGATGTTGACGAAGTTGCGGGCGACAGTGTGCTTATCCGCGACCATTTCACCCACGACCTCCGTTCGCTGCGGGATTCGCTTGACTTCATGCGTCGGCGCTTCACGGCCGACCGCCGAAATACGGTGCTGATAAGTGATTACAGCCTGCCTCCCCGGAGCACATCGTCGGAAATCGAGGAGGTCTACCGCCGCACGGGCGAGTTGCTGCGTGCGTTCGGAGCGGACCGCGTCATAGGCATAGGTCCCCACATCACACGCCATTTCAGACATATGCGTCTCAGCGATGATTCGTTTGCATATGAAAGTACGGAGGCTTTTGAAAAGGCCTGCAGTCATGACTCATTCAGCAATCAGCTTATACTTCTCAAAGCCGATACACGCTACAAGCCTGAGACAATCGCCCGTCTGATAGAGTATCCGCGCCATGACACGACTCTTGAGGTTGACCTTGACGCGCTTTTATTCAATTACAACTATTATCGTTCGCTTCTGCCCGCCGATACGGGGGTGATAGCGATGGTCAAGGCGTCGGCCTACGGGATGGGGTCTCTTGAAATTGCCAAGACCCTTCAGAGCGCAGGGGCGGCATCACTTGCCGTTGCCGTGGTGGACGAAGGTGTGGCTCTCCGCAAGGCGGGCATAACGATGCCCGTCATCATCCTCAATCCGATAACGAACAAATACGACGCTCTCTTTTCATACGGTCTTGAACCGACCGTTTTTTCGGTCGAAGAACTTGAGCGTCTTGTCCGCGAAGGCGCTAACGCGGGGCTTGCCGAGGTGGGGGTGCATATCAAGCTTGACACGGGGATGCACAGGCTGGGCTTCACCGAAGCACAGCTTCCGGCTCTTATCGAGGTGCTGAACAATTCGGCACCGAGAGTGAGGGTTAAATCTATTTTTTCACACCTCGCCACCGCTGACTGCCTTGACCTCGACGATTATACGCAGGGGCAGATTGAGAGCTACCGCCGCATGAGTGAGCAACTCCTCGGGGCGCTTCCTTATGCCGGGGATGTGAAGCGTCATCTTTTGAACACTGCCGGGATAGAACGCTACGGAAGGAGCGAGGCGGCCTACGACATGGCGCGTCTCGGGATAGGGCTGTATGGCATCTCTCCGGTTCCCGAGCTTGAGAGCGCACGCCGTCTCAAGCCCGTGGCGCGTCTGGTGTCGACGGTCATCTCGCTCAAGGAGTGGCCTGCGGGCACGCCGATAGGCTATGGATGCCGCGGGGTGACGAGCCGACGGAGTGTTATCGCAACGGTGCCGATAGGCTATGCCGACGGGGTGAACCGTCATTTCGGGCGCGGAGGTGCGAAGTTTATAGTGAACGGCACGGCATGTCCGACGATAGGGAATATATGTATGGACCTATGCATGGTTGATGTGACTGACGCGAAGGATGTGCGCGTCGGCGACCGCGTAGAGATATTCGGTCCCGAGATGCCGGTGGAGGTGCTTGCGGGCGTTCTTGATACGATTCCGTATGAAATTCTGACGTCGATTTCGCCTCGCGTTCACCGAACTTATCTCAAGCATTGAGGGGCGATGGCGATAAAGGGACGATTTGCGCCGTCGCCGACGGGGCGCATGCATCTCGGGAATATTTACACGGCGCTTCTGTCGTGGCTTTCGGCCAAGCGGAAGGGCGGCACGTGGCTTCTGCGCATCGAAGACCTTGATCCGCAAAGGTCGAAGCCTGAATTTGCGCGTCTGATAGAGGATGATCTTGCGTGGCTCGGTCTTGAATGGGACGAGGGCGGCTATGATGACCGCCATTATTGCCAAAGCTGTCGCGGAGATATTTATGAGGAGTATTTCAGACGCCTCAGGGCGGCGGGGCTAACGTATGGATGCCGTTGCCGCCGGGCGGATATCATGGCCTCGCAGGCGCCTCATCAAAGCGACGGGCGAATTGTCTATGCCGGGACATGCCGTCCCGGGACGAAGCCGCCGTTTTCAGCCGACGAGGAGTATCAGGGTGTTGCCACGAGGCTTTTTGTGCCGGACCGGGTGATTTCTTTCACCGACGGCGTGTGCGGAGCGCAGAGCATCAATCTGACGGATTATTGCGGCGACTTTGTGTTGCGACGAGCGGACGGGGCATGGGCCTATCAGCTGGCTGTGGTTGTGGACGACGCCCTCATGGGTGTTACGGAGGTGCTCAGGGGCGATGACCTTCTGCTCTCTACGGCACAGCAGCTTTATCTTTATGAGCTTCTCGGGTTCGAAGCTCCGGCGTTTATCCACGTGCCGCTTCTTCGGAATGAGGAGGGCCGGCGATTGTCAAAACGCGACCGTTCAATGAGCATGGAGGAGCTGCGGCGGCGATATACGCCCGAGGAAATCACGGGTATGGCCGCGTACAGGGCCGGGCTGACAGCGGAGCCAAAGGCCATCAGCGCCAAAGAGCTTCTTGAAGCAGATGGGCTCAACTTTCCGTGGGATTCGGTTGTTATATAGCAAAACTAACCCTTTATAACAATTTACGATTATGCCCTGCAAGAAAAGAACGAAAACGGATACGGCGGCCCGCGATGCCGGGCGCTATCCGGGCGTGGCTGTGAACCGCGCTGATGAGAATGACGTCAACCGCAAGCTTGAGAAAGAGCGTACGGCAACTCTCAACAACAATCCGCGCAACGACCAATAGACGGTTCGGGCCGGACGGTCGCTTATGCCGCCGACGTCGGAGCACCGACGTCGGCGGCATCGTCATATCCAAGCGCAACGGAGGCTGAAGCGGGATTTTGCCGAATGATTAATTATTCGTAACTTTGCGATGAAAGTTTATTTTGAAGAAAGTTCATCCTCAGATATGATTAAAGATACTAACCGCGAGTTTTCCGATGTACTCGGGATGTGCCGCAAGGTGTTTGAGGCAAAGCTCGGCGATTACGGGCCCTCGTGGCGGCTGTTGCGTCCGTCGTCGGTGACGGACCAGCTTTTTATCAAGGCCAAGCGTATCCGCTCGCTTCAGCTCAAGGGAAAGACGCTGGTAGGCGACGGGATAACGGGCGAGTTTATGGCTCTTATAAACTATTCTTTTATCGGAGTGATTCAGTACCGCCAGGGGTTTGTCGACAGCAAGGATATGGATTCGGAAGCGGCCCTTGCGGCATACGACGGCGTTGCATCCGAGGCTCTCGCACTGATGGTCAAAAAGAACCATGATTATGACGAGGCATGGCGGAGCATGCGCATCAGCTCGTATGATGATTTCATCCTTACCAAAATCGAAAGGATAAAAGAAATAGAGGACCACGAGGGTCAGACGAGCGTCAGCGAAGGCGTTGACTCCAACTATCTCGACATAGCCAACTATGCGGTTTTCGGCGTTATCAAGTGCCTTGAACATGGCATTGAGTAGGTTTCGTGTGCCCCACTCTGCGGCAACGGCGCTTTTATGGGTGCTACGTGTCGGCATCGGTGCTGTTTTTATTTTCTCGGGATGGTCAAAGAGTGTTGATCTTCACGGCTTCTGCCTCAAGATAGAGGAATATCTCACGGCGGCGGGAATGTCGTTGCCTCAGGAAATCGTGCTCATGGGAGCTACGGGAGTGGCGACGCTTGAGTTTGTGACGGGAGTTCTGCTCGCGACGGCTTGTCTGCGTCGCGTTGCCGTATGGACAGCTGCGGCTTTCATGGGGGTTATGCTTCCGCTTACGATATGGACTGCCGTTGCCGACCCGGTGAGCGACTGCGGATGTTTCGGCGATTTTGTCATTTTGTCGAATACTGCGACGCTGATAAAGAATGTATTCATATCGGCGGGAGTTGGTCTGCTATGGGTTTTCAACGGACGCCGTCGCGGTCTTTACCCTGCGCCGGTGCAGTGGCTTGTGATAGTGGCCACGTGGCTTTATCCTCTTGCCATCGGCTACACGGGCTATCAGACTCAACCGACGGTTGATTTCCGTCCGTTCAAGACGGGGACTTTGCTATTTGACACATCCGAGGGGGGAGAAAGCCTGTTTGTGTATTCGAAAGGCGGGACGGAGAAGGCTTTCGGCCTTGATGCATTGCCGGACTCGACGTGGAGCTTCGTGCGAACCGAGAGCGACGTAAGCGACGGGGCTTCAATCATGGTATATGACGGCGACGGAGAGGATTGTATGGAGGAGTTCGGCGATGAGATTTCGGCGAGTCCGCGGGCACTGCTCCTTGTTGTGAGCGACCCCGAGGCTCAGTTCATGACGCGCGCGCACTATCTTCAGGAGCTTAACGATTATCTGAGAGCCGGAGGGGTTGGGATGTATGCGCTGGTGGGCGCCTCGGGCGATGCCTTCGACCGCTGGCAACGGCTTACGCGACCTAATTTCGCGTCGTATGAGGCGGAAGACACGTCGCTCAAGATGCTTGTTCGCGGGTCGGCGGGTGTGGTCTATCTCGCTGAGGGACGGATTTTGTGGAAGCGCACGCTCGGCTCGCTGAGTCCCGAGCTTCCGTATTCGGCCAAGAGTGCGCGCGAGGTGCTTGACGCAATGACGGCTATTGATGACGGGCGATTTATGTGGACACTCACGTTTTTATATTCGGGCATAATGCTTGTGCTGTATGCGCTCGGGCTTTCGCCGAGGATGCTCTCGTATCTACGGCGTCTTACGTGCGGGCGAAAATGCCCGGATGATGAAAAAGTTTGCGAAAGTTGAATAAAAGCCGTATATTTGTCCGTAGATATGAACACGAAGGCCTCCCGACAGGAAGCAGCCTCGCCGGATTCGGAATTGCAGGCTTTCACCTCGCTGCTACGCGGCGCGGGGCTTAGGGTTACGCCTGAGCGGCTTGCACTCCGGGAGGTCATGCGCTCCGGCCGGGGGAAGTACTTCTCGGTCCGCTCGCTGGTGAAATCGCTTGAGGAGGGCGGCTCTCCGGTAAACACGGCTACGGTGTACAACGGCATCCGTGCGTTCGAGCGTCTGGGGCTGCTGCGAAAGCGACGCCGCTCGTCCGACGGGTCATGGACCTACGCCTACACGGCACCCTCGACGAGGGTTGCGGATAAGCTCGGAGTAGACCTTGCGATTGAATGCAAGGTGTGCGGCAAGGTCAAGGTGGTGCGCGACAGCCAGCTGACCAACTATCTGCGACGCCACCGTTTTACGGGGTTCGACACAAGCCGCGGCGTGGTCAGCATCCATATCAGCTGCGAGTGCACGCGGTGCAGCCGGTCAGCGAAAGGGAACGAACAAAACAACAACATTCACTCATAAATATTACACTCATAGACTCACATTGACATGAAAGTGGACGTACTATTAGGGCTCCAGTGGGGCGACGAAGGCAAAGGCAAGGTTGTAGATGTGCTTACACCCGGATACGACATCGTCGCCCGCTTTCAGGGGGGGCCCAACGCCGGTCATACCCTTGAATTCGATAATCGCAAGTTTGTGCTTCGCTCCATCCCGTCGGGAATCTTCCAAAGCGGCCAGACGAACATTATCGGCGGCGGCGTTGTGCTTGACCCCGTTCTCTTCCGCGAAGAGGCCGAGGCGCTCGAAGCTTCCGGGCTGGATCTCAAGAAGGTGCTCAAACTGGGCCGCAAGGCACATCTGATCCTTCCGACGCACCGCATGCTTGACGCCGCAGGCGAGAAGGCCAAGGGCGCAAACAAGATAGGCACAACGGGCAAGGGTATCGGCCCGACATATACGGATAAAATCTCGCGCAACGGCCTGCGACTCGGCGACACGGAGCTTGCCGATTTCGGCGACCGCTATGCCGCGGCCCGCAACCGCCATCTTGAGATGCTCCACTCTCTCGGGGCTGACCCTGACATGGAAGCTCTTGCCGCGGCTGAAGAGAAGTGGGTCGACGCCGTGGCCTATCTTCAGGAATTTGAGTTTATCGACACGGAGCATTTTCTCAACAAAGCTCTCGACGAGGGCAAGAAGGTGCTTTGTGAAGGAGCGCAGGGGACGATGCTTGACGTTGACTTCGGGTCGTATCCGTTCGTTACGTCGAGCAACACGGTGACGGCCGGCGCATGCACGGGCCTCGGCGTGGCCCCCCGCAGAATCGGCGACGTGTACGGCATCTTCAAGGCTTACTGCACGCGCGTGGGTTCAGGGCCTTTCCCGACCGAGCTCTTCGACGAGGCCGGGCGTCTGATACGCGACCGCGGGCATGAGTACGGCGCCGTGACGGGCCGCGAGCGACGCTGCGGCTGGATTGACCTCGTTGCCCTCCGCTATGCCATAATGATTAACGGCGTGACGAAGCTCATAATGATGAAGAGCGATGTGCTCGACGTGTTCCCCGAGATAAAGGCCTGCACGTCGTACAGATTGCCGGACGGCCGCGAGACGCGCGATTTCCCCTTCACGGTCGACGGCGATTCAGCACCGGAGCCCGTGTACACGACCATTGCGGGCTGGCAGACGGATATGACCGGCATCAAAGACGAGGCCGAGCTTCCGGCGGCATTCCTCGACTATGTGTCATTCCTTGAGAAAGAACTCGGGGTGCCGGTAGAAATCCTTTCGGTCGGCCCTGACCGCGAACAGACCATCGTGCGCAAGCGTTGATAAATACGAGCCGGCCCCGGCGGGGCCGGCTCCCCCCCCCCAACACTAACCACCCTACCCTAAAACACATCATCAAGACATGGCTAAAGTAAAACCATTCCGCGGCCTGCGTCCGCCGCAGGAGCTTGTGGAGGAAGTTGCCTCCCGCCCTTACGACGTGCTCAACAGCGAAGAAGCCCGCGCCGAAGCCGAGGGCAACCCGAAATCGCTCTACCACATCATCAAGCCGGAAATAGATTTTGCCCCCGGACAGGACGAACACGCGCCGGAGGTCTATGACCGCGCAGTGGCAAATTTCGAGGTCTTCCAAAACAACAAGTGGCTCGTTCAGGACGAAAAGGAGCATTACTATATCTATGCGCAGACGATGAACGGGCGCACCCAGTACGGCATCGTTATCGCGGCAAACGTCGACGATTACATGGAGGGGCGCATCAAGAAACACGAACTGACGCGCCGCGACAAGGAAGAGGACCGCATGAAGCATGTGCGCATCAACAATGCGAATGTCGAGCCCGTCTTTTTTGCATTCCCGGACAACGATGTGCTCGCCGAGGTGATATCGACCGTGACCAAAGGCAAGCCGGAATACGACTTTACGGCACCTGACGGTTTCGGCCACCACTTCTGGGTAATCGAATCGGAAGAACTTACCGAGAAAATCACGTCGGAATTTGCGAAAATGCCGTCGCTTTACATAGCCGACGGCCACCACCGCACGGCTGCGGCAGCACTCGTGGGCCATGAGAAGGCCCTCGCTAACCCCGCGCACACGGGCACGGAAGAATACAACTATTTCCTTGCCGTAGCCTTCCCCGCATCTCAGCTTAAAATCATTGACTACAACCGCGTAGTGCGCGACCTCAACGGGATGTCGCCCGCCGAATTCCTTGAAAAACTCGAGAAGGACTTCGTGGTCGAGGAGAAAGGTAGCGAGGTCTACACACCTCAGGCGCTCCACAACTTCGCTCTCTATCTTGAAGGGCGCTGGTACTCGCTGACGGCGCGCCTGGGGACGTACGACGACTCCGACCCCATCGGCGTGCTGGACGTGACAATCAGCTCCGACCTTATCCTGCGCGATCTCATAGGCATCACTGACCTGCGAAGCGACAAACGCATTGATTTCGTAGGCGGCATCCGCGGCCTCGAGGAGCTGCGTCGGCGGGTCGACTCGGGCGAAATGGCTTTTGCCCTCGCTTTGTACCCCGTGTCGATGGAGCAACTGATGGCAATTGCCGATACGGGCAACATCATGCCCCCAAAAACAACGTGGTTCGAGCCCAAACTCCGCTCCGGGCTTGTGATTCACAAACTTGACTGACCTTGTCGACGGGGGAGACATGGGCCCGGCGCTCATACGCTCCCCCGTTTTTTTTGCGTATCGGCAGGCGAGCCGATAAAATAAGGCGTAAAAAATTTGGTTGAGTCAAAAATAATGCTTACCTTTGCAGGCCATTACGAATGAGCGCCCCTACCAGCGCGGCAAACAATCATTGAATAATACGTATTAAAGAGACTTCATAACAATGAAAAAAGACATTCATCCCTCCAACTATCGCGAAGTAGTCTTCAAGGATATGTCCAACGACGAAATTTTCATCACGCGTTCGACCGTAGCATCCCGCGAGACCATCGAGATTGATGGAACGACCTATCCCCTCGTGAAGCTTGAAATCACCTCGGCTTCGCACCCGTTCTTCACCGGCAAACAGAAGCTCGTTGACACGGCAGGCCGCGTAGACAAGTTCATGAGCCGCTACGGCAACCGCAACAAAAAATAATCGTCAGCGGACGATTTGAAAGCATAACGTTCGCGCCGGGACGCACGTGAGACGTCACCCCCTCCCCCGCAGAACGGAAATGCCGGTCCTATAGCTCAGTTGGTTAGAGCACCTGACTCATAATCAGGGAGTCCTTGGTTCAAGCCCAAGTGGGACCACCTCCTAAAAATCAAGCAGTTACGAAACAAATCGTAGCTGCTTTTTCTTTTATCTTGAACACAAATATGAACACAACTCCGCGCCAACTCATTTCAGCCGCCATTGACAGCCGCCGTGTTCATGCCCTTGTGTTCAAATTCTGTGTTCAAACTATAGCTGAGGAAAAAGAAAATTATGGGGAGCCATTTTCTTTTGCCCCGCCTCCATATATAGGTTTAGGTTTAACCGGGCATATATAAAGCCCGAACCAAACCAAAATAGATGAATATATTTGCGAAAGAGAAATGTTAAACTATGCTCTCGTTGCAGATAGCTATCTTGTGAGTATGCCGTGTAGAATTTGA
>CAJUCQ010000054.1 GCA_910584905.1 uncultured Muribaculaceae bacterium | reverse complement strand
CTCGGATTTCCGAAAGACTATCTCGCCATGTCGATGCTGACGGCGGTTGCCGCCGCTGTCGGAAACACACACAACGCCGAACACATGGCAGGCTGGCAGGAATACTGTATTCTTTTCGTCGCACTCGTAGGGCGTCCGGGAGCCAACAAGAGCCATCCGCTAAGCTTCGCCATGCAGCCGCTCATAGATTTCGATGCGGAGCAGTCGGCAATCTTCTCCGAGGCTATGAAACGCTATCTTGCGGCGTTGGAGCTGCCGCCGAAAGAGAGAGTCGCAAACGGCTATGATACGAACCCGACCGAACCGAGGCGCATCCGCTTCACAATGCAGGATGTCACGCCGGAGGCGGTACACCGTATCCTTTCGGAAAATCCGAGGGGGCTGTGCCTCTATGCCGACGAGCTTGCCGGGTGGTTCAAGAATTTCAACCGCTACAACAACGGCTCCGAATCGGAGTTCTGGATGTCGGTATTCAACCACAAGGTAGCCATGTCCGACCGCAAGAGCAGCCAGAGCGGTGTCTTCATCCGCAATCCGTTCCTCTGCGTCATCGGCACGATCCAGCCCAAAGTGCTGAGTGAGCTTGCCGCAGGGAACCGCAACTCAAACGGTTTCACCGAGCGTTTTCTCTATGTGGTGCCGGACGACCAGACAAAGGCGAAATGGAACAGCGAGAGAAAATCGCCCTCATTCGACATCCTTTCGGCGTGGCGTGAGATTGTCGGCAAACTGACCGGGATTGTTCCTGCGGCTGACAGCGGCGGCGACATAATGCCCGAGGGTGTGCCGTTCTCGCCGGACGCGCTCCAACGCCTCTATTCCTGGCAGAATGAATCGACCGAGCGGTGCAACGCCGAGGGGAGCGACACGCTCACGGCAATTGCGAGCAAACTTGAAATCTATGCCGTGCGGTTCTGCCTTCTTCTTGCCCTCTCCGACTGGGCGTGCGGGGCAAAAAAGAAAAAGGCGATAGAAGCGGCTACGGTCGATAGGGCAATCCGTCTGACTGAGTATTTCCGAGTAACGGCGACAAGGGTGCAGGGCATCATCGGCGAGGACGCGCTGACCGATGTGCAGCTTGCCGTGATGTCGGAACTGCCCGCCACGTTCACCACCGCCGAGGGAGTTGCCATAGCCGGGAAATGCGGTATGGCGGAACGCACGTTCAAGAAATTCCTTCGTGACAGACGGGGCGTTTTCTTCACCCGCGATGCCTACGGCTCTTATTCCAAACTTTGAATTTACCCCATGCACACCTTGCACTTTTGCACACTCCCGACCGTGCAAGAGTGCAAGGAATGCACGGGGGTTATCCCTGAATTTGAAATGATGACAACAGAGTTTTTTCTCGGTGTACCACTATACCCGTTACAGTGGTTTACCGCCCAGCGACCCATATCCGGGGAGCAGTCCCATCCGTGCTGCCGCGCACGGAAATTACAGCCATGCGGGAAATTCCTTAGCATATTAGGGAATTTTCCGAGCCGCATATCGTTCCGATACGCTGAAAATATCCCCAATATGCCAAAGAGGTCAACCCCTTTGGAATCCCCGCGCCAACGAGGGCAGAGCCGGGCTTGCCCGGACTATGCCGAGTGCAGCCGGGGAAAGACCGTAGGTCAATCCCCGGAACGGCTTAACAGAAAGCCGTACACTCCGATTGCTCCGCAACTTAAACTCGTCCGCCTATGAGCTACGCAGTGTTCCACATCATCAAGGCGAACTCGTCTTTGAACTCGATAGCCAAGCATATCGAGCGCAGCTCCCATCCCGACAACGCAGACCCGGGGCGAACACACCTCAACCGCTACGGTCTGGTCGAGTATCCCGACGGGATAACCGGGCTTGCGGCGGCTGTCGAATACCGCATAGCCAACGCCGGGATAACCCGAAAAATCTCCGACCGGCAGGTGCGCTGCCTCAACATGGTGATGACCTCCGACAACGAGGGTATGCAGAAAATCATCGACGCCGGAAAACTCGACCAATGGATAGCCGACAACATCAAGTGGGTTCGTGACACATTCGGCAGCGACAATGTTGTCGGCGCATCCCTGCACATGGACGAGCGCACACCGCACCTGCACATAGCGGTCGTTCCGATTGTCACCACCGAGAGAAAAAAGAAAGCGAGGGAAGCGGCGGTGAAGAAGCGTTACCGCACCAAGCCGACCAACCGCCCCCGGCTGTGTGCAGACGACATAATGGAGCGTAAGGCGATGAGCCGTTACCAAGACCTCTATGCCGAGGCAATGGCGAAGTACGGATTGGAGCGAGGTATCCGGGGTTCGGAAGCACGGCACATAGACCAACACGAATACTACCGCCAATGCCAGCGGGAGAAAGCCGGACTTGAAAAGGATGTTGCCGAACTCTCCACCGAGAAAAAGAAACTCGACAAGGAGAAGAAATCGTTGGAGAGCAAGGTCGGTCATCTTGAATGCAACGCAATCGCCCTTGACGCTCAAAAGAAGCAGTTGAGGCAGGTAAACGAGGAAATCCGGCAGACAAACCGCGAACTCTATTCCGAGAACACCCGGCTGACCGAGGCAAATTCTTCTCTCGCCGCCGAAAACAAATCGCTTGCCTATACCAATGCCGGACTTTCGGAAGAAGCCACAAGACTTTCGGCACAGCGGGAGAATCTTGCAGCGGACACCGAAAGGCTGACCGTCGAGAAAAAGGCATACGAGGCACAGACCACCGAGGCACGGCAGGAGGCAGAAACCGCCATGCGTGAACGTGATGAAGCCAAAGCCGAGCGTGACGCACAACGGAAAGAAGCCGTCAGCAACATCGCCAACATCTTCACCGGGAGCAAGACCAAGCGGCTTGAAGCCGAGGTTGCACGGAAGGATAATGAAATCCGGGAGCTGAAAGACCGTGTCGAGGCAAGGGAGCAGGACTTTCGCCGTGAGATGTCCAACCTATCCGACAACCTCCGCAGACAAAAGGAGAGTGAAGCCTCCACTATCCGGATACACAACTATCTGGAAACCGACCTCAACACGTTCTTCCCCGATGTGCTCCCGATGTTGGAGGCGGCGAGAGAATGCCGAGAGGTCGGTTTGTCGGACACTGTAACCCGTGCATTGCTTGACCAGAAGCCGCGATATTTTAAGGAGGGAGCAACCATACATTCGGAAACATACCGTCAAGATTTCGATGTGTCCAACGCAGAGGTGCAAATCAAGCGCAATCCAACCGACAACAAATTTCACCTCCACATCAACGGTACCCGTGTGTTCCAGTGGCTCAAAGAGCAATGGCAACGCCTAAAACAAACTTTCAGCCGAGGACTTCGATACTAATCTACTAATAAAAACGGCTATCCACGCTAATTTGGCGAGATAGCCGTTTTTCATATTTTTGACTATTACTAATTAAAAAGAAATAGTAAAATTCATTGCAGGAGTGTATGATAGATTTTGGCCGAAGGTTGGTGCTGAGAGTTGAGTCACGCCCATGCTCATGCCTATCTTCTTGGCCTTGTTCTTATAATGATAGGCACTCACTAGAATCGGTATGCTTGCTGCCGTCAAACCAAGACCCGAATATATAATAATTGGCCCGGCTTGAGTTTTATCATGGTTAGAACCATGAATACTGCTCAATGCCAATGACACGATAGCCCCGACTCCGGTAGCAGTCATGCCAACGCTGAATGTAGTCCAGCCAACGGCACGCAATGCCTTATATTTGCCCCATTCCGGGGTATTCTTGTAGGCATCATTCATCAGCATTGGCGGGAGCTGCTGTGGACTATGACTACTGATGCTCGTCTGCACATCAGCCGGATTGTCGGCTATTGAGTTGTTTTGCGAGTACGTATAGACTGCCGATACAATAAAAACTATAAATACTAAGATTTTCTTCATGTTGATATTTCTCAGTTGGCTCGATGGAGAGATTATTATTAGTGAAAGAAAACGTGAGCCAACTATGCCACGTCGTAATTGGAGGTCGTAGGAAACCTGCCGTGCAGATGTAACAATAGTGACCCACGCATATGCGTGAGAACCACTATGCTATCATTGCACGCTCGAAAAGTTCCTACGTTTCCAATTACAAGATAAGCATAACGCTTCTTATGTTTTCGAAATGTAATGGTTGGCCTTTGCCAAACCGAATACAAAGATACATACAATATTGCAGTTTACTATAATTCAAAGGCTAAAAAACGGTTAATTAATCAAATGGAATCGAATTAAATATAACTAACGCCACTTAAAAATCCTAAAACCGTTTGTTCCTCAATGGCTCGATTTTCGCCGATAGTACACTTTTAGTACACCTTGTAAAAGAGATAATGGCTGTAAATCAATAGATTAACAGCCATTATCAGTACCCGGACCCGGGCTCGAACCGGGATGGGTTGCCCCAACGGTGTTTGAGACCGTCGCGTCTACCGATTCCGCCATCCGGGCGCTTTACGAGTGCAAAGTTAGGGCTTTTACAGGGATTCTGCAAATTTTTTCTCGCTTTTCGGGGGCGTGAGTCGTTCTTTTTGCTAATTTTGCATGATATTACCTCTTACCGTTTATTAACCTCCCACTTTCAGCTGATGAGAAAATGGCGAATTGAAGACAGCGAGGAGCTGTACAACGTCCGCGGCTGGGGCCGCAACTACTTTTCCGTTAACGACAAGGGCCACGTCGTGGTGACGCCTCGCCCCGATCATGCGCCCGTTGACCTTAAATATGTGCTCGACGAGCTGCAGCTCCGCGACATCTCCGCGCCGGTGCTTCTGCGCTTCCCCGACATTCTCGACAACCGAATCGAGAAGATTTCAAATTGCTTCAGGGCCGCCTCCGAGGAATACAAATACGAGGCCAAGAACTACATGATTTACCCCATCAAGGTGAATCAGATGAGGCAGGTTGTCGAGGAAATCGTCAGCTACGGCAAGAAATTCAATATCGGACTCGAAGCCGGCTCCAAGCCGGAGCTGCACGCCGTGCTCGCAACCAATATCGCCGAAAACGCGCTGATTATATGCAACGGCTACAAAGACGAAGCATATATCGAGCTGGCCCTCCTTGCTCAAAAGATGGGACGCCGAATCTATCTCGTCGTCGAGAAGCTCAACGAACTCAGACTGATTGCCGACATCGCCAAGCGCCTGAAAATCGAACCGAACATCGGCATCCGCATCAAGCTTTCGAGCATGGGGTCGGGCAAATGGAGCGAGAGCGGAGGCGACTCGTCGAAATTCGGCCTTAACTCATCAGAACTGCTGGAGGCTCTCGACATCCTCGACCGCCGCGACCTGCGTCATTGCCTGAAACTCATCCACTTCCACATCGGAAGTCAAATCAACAAGATCCGCGTCATCAAAAATGCCCTCCGCGAAGCAACGCAATTCTACGTCCAGCTGTCGAAAATGAGCTTCAACGTCGAGTTCATAGACATCGGCGGCGGACTCGGCGTGGACTACGACGGCTCTCGCAGCTCGTCGAGCGAAAGCTCGATGAACTACTCCATTCAGGAGTATGCCAACGACGCCATTTCGGCCATCGTCGACGTGTGTACGAAAAACGGACTCCGCCAGCCGAATATCATCACCGAAAGCGGACGCTCACTCACGGCGCACCATTCAGTATTAATATTCAACGTGTTGGAAACGACACAGCTCCCCAAATGGGGCGACACTCAGGAGCTCCCCGAAGGCTCGCATGAACTCGCCGTAGAACTTTACGACATCTGGGACCGCCTCGACATGAGCCGCGTGTTCGAAAGCTGGCACGACGCCCTCCAAATCCGCGAGGAAGCGCTGGAGCGTTTCAGCCTCGGCCTCCTCGACCTCCGCACACGCGCCCAGATCGAGAAACTCTTCTGGAGCATCGCCCGCGAGGTGGGCGACATCGCCGCCTCGATGAAGCATGTGCCCGAAGACCTCCGAAAAATCTCGAAGATGATTCCGGACAAGTACTTCTGCAACTTCTCGCTCTTCCAGTCGCTCCCGGACACGTGGGCCATAGACCAGATATTCCCCATCATGCCCATCGCGCGCCTTGATGAAAAGCCCTCCCGCACGTGCACCATTCAGGACATCACATGCGACAGCGACGGCAAGATTGCCAACTTCATATCGTCGCACGGCACGGTTTCGGCCCTCCCCGTACATGCCCTCAAAAGCGGCGAGACATACTATATCGGAGTGTTCCTCGTCGGAGCCTATCAGGAAATCCTCGGCGACATGCACAATCTTTTCGGCGACACCAACGCCGTCCATATCAGCGTCTACAAAGACCACTACGAAATTGACCAGATTATCGAAGGCGAGAGCGTCGACGAGGTCCTCGACTACGTTCAGTTCAACGCCAAGAAGCTCGTGCGCAACGTCGAGCGCTGGGTCACCGCCTCGATGAAAGCAGGCTCCATCACCCCGGAAGAAGGCCGCAACTTCATCAGCACATATCGAGCCGGCCTCTTCGGCTACACCTATCTCGAGAGCTGAGGAGGGCGGCTGCCATGCGCTATTTCATCGACTTGGCCTACTGCGGAGGCCCATACCACGGCTGGCAGGTCCAGCCCGGGGCCGAGACCGTGCAGGAAGTGCTCGAAAAAGCCCTTGCCACGCTCGTGCGACGCGGCCCCGTGGCCGTGACCGGCGCAGGCCGCACCGATGCGGGAGTGAACGCCCGCCGCATGATTGCACACGTCGACCTCCCCGACGGCTTCGCCCCCCGCGAAGGGCGCTTTCTGCGAGCACTCAACAGCATATGCGGGCGCCACATCGCCGTGTATTCATTCACCGGTGTCGACGCCGGAGCTCATGCCCGCTTCGACGCCACGGAGCGCACATACCGCTACTTCGTGCACACGGACAAAGACCCATTCGCCTTGGGCGGGCTGTCATGGGCCGTGCCCGGCGGATTGGATTTCGATGCCATGAACGAAGCCGGTGACCTGCTCATCGGGCGACGCGACTTCACGTCGTTCTCCAAGCTCCACACCGACGTCAAAACCAACATCTGCGATCTGCGCAAAGCCCGCTGGCATGCCGTCGAAGGCCAACCGGGAAGATGGTATTTTGAAATCACGGCCGACCGTTTTCTGCGCAACATGGTGCGCGCCATCGTAGGCACGCTCGCCGTCGTAGGGCGCGGAAAAATGCGCCCCGAAGGAGTCCTCGAGATTCTTGAAGCACGCGACAGGTGCGCCGCCGGCACGAGCGTCCCGGGCGAGGCGCTGTTTCTCTGGGACGTCAAGTATCCCTACTACGACGCCCCCGCCCGCTGAGCCGCCCGCTACACGCGTTCGAGCGTGACGAAACGATACGATAGGCCGCTTGCCGGGTCAACTGTCGCCTCGGAAGCCTCCGTCATCTGCCATTGCGCCGCATCAATAGCCGGGAAATACACCGCGGCATCCACAGGCGAAGGCGCGTCAATCATAGTCAGATACAGCCTCCGGGCCTCGGAAAGAGCCTGAGCGTAGATTTCACCGCCGCCGATGACAAACGTCTCGCCCGGCCCCTGCGCGGCCATTTCAAGCGCTTCGGAGAGGGATGCGGCGCGCTCGGCCCCTTCGGCTGAGAATGCCTCGTTGCGCGTGACCACGATGTTGCGCCTCTCGGGCAAAGCCCCTTTGGGGAGCGAATCGAAGGTCTTGCGCCCCATCACCACAGTGTTGCCCACGGTGAGAGCCTTGAAGCGGCGCAGGTCCTCGCGGATGTGATAAAGAAGGTCACCGGCGCGGCCTATGGCGCCGCCGTTGTCAATTGCCACGATAATGTTTATCATACGGATACTTCGGCTTTGATGTGGGGATGAGGGTCGTAATTTTCGAGGGCGAAATCCTCGTATTTGAAATCGAAAATATTTTTTACATCCGGATTGAGCACCATCTTCGGCAGCGGACGGGGCTCACGCGTGAGTTGCAGCCGCGCCTGCTCGAGATGATTGTGGTAGAGATGCGCGTCGCCGAGAGTGTGGACGAAATCGCCGGCCTTCAGACCCGTCACCTGAGCCACCATCATCAGCAAAAGGGCATAGGACGCAATATTGAACGGCACACCGAGGAAGGAATCGGCCGAGCGCTGATAGAGCTGGAGGCTGAGACGCCCGTCGGCGACATAGAACTGGAAAAAAGCGTGGCACGGCGGCAACTTCATTTGCGGCAGGTCGGCTACATTCCATGCGCTGACGATTATGCGGCGCGAGTCGGGGTTATTTTTAATCGTGTCCACCGCCTCCGAAATCTGATCGATAAAGCCCCCGTTGTAATCGGGCCATGAGCGCCACTGATAGCCGTAGATGTGGCCGAGATTGCCGTCTTCATCGGCCCACTCGTTCCAGATTCGCACGCCGTTGTCCTGAAGGTAGCGCACATTCGTGTCGCCCTTGAGAAACCACAGCAATTCATGGATAATCGACTTTAGATGAAGTTTTTTTGTAGTCACAAGAGGGAAACCATCCTCAAGATTGAAGCGCATCTGATAGCCGAAGAGCGAGCGCGTGCCGGTGCCGGTGCGGTCGTTTTTGTCTGTTCCGTTTTCAAGGATGTCGCTGAGTAGTCGGAGATATTGTTTCATCGGTTGAGAAATTTTCGGTGTGAGGTGCGGCCATCCGCGCCGAGGGCGTGGGCTGCATGAGCGGCATGACGAGCCTGTGACGGCCCGCACGATAGGTGATGGCGTCGTTGGGACACACGCCCATGCACTTGAAGCATACGACACAGCGCGATGCGTCGACGGCGTGGCGGGTCAGGTCGATACACTCGGCCTTGCACACGCGGCTGCACTCGCCGCAGTTGATACACTTGTCGGTGTTAATATCGGCATGGAGCACAGCCCTCTCGCTGATGCCGCCGAGGAGCGCCCCGACGGGGCATATAGTGTTGCACAAGAGCCGTCCGCGCCGCCACGACATGCCGACGACAAGCGCCGCCGCAGTGACCGCCGGAGCGAACGTGGCAAACGCGAAAGGCACGGCCGGACCGCCTCCGGTAAGAGGCGCCGTCACGAATTGCCCGACGATGCGGGCATAAGCGCCGTAGGGGTCGAGGAGCATGGGGATGAGCATCCATCCGCATACCATGCAGGACACGACCACGACGGCGACCGTGAGCCGCAGGCGATTGCAGGGCGCATGATAGCGATAGCCCCGGGGGCGGCAACCGCGCCGCGCAGGAATCATGCGCCGGAACGCCGCCACGCAGTCCTGAAGCGTACCCAGCGGACACACCGTCGAGCAGTATATACGCCCGCAGACGAAGGTCACGGCAATCCACACGACGAGCCATATCGCCGCACCCGCGATTATAGCCGGCACAATCTGCATGCGGCTGAAAACGCTGTCCCAGCCGCCGACAAGCGCCACCGTCGGCGCCAGCAGGGCCGCGAGCGCCACGACGATGCGGATTATGCGGATTGATTTGTACATATCTACAAAGTTATGTAATTTTGGGGACGCAAACAAAAAAAGATGGCGAGAAAAGACACCCTTTACGTCTCCGATATGGACGGCACCCTCCTCGGCTCCGACAGCCGTATCAGCGAGGAATCGCGCGAGATAATCACCACCCTTTCGCTTGAAGGCCACCACATCACCGTGGCTACGGCGCGGACGCCGGCCACAGTCGTTCCGCTTCTGGAGGGAACGCTGACACTGCCGCCGGCCATCGTCGTGACAGGAGCGGCGCTCTGGCGCCGCGGCGACGGAGGCGGCTACGAAGACGTGCGCTATTTTTCGCCCGAGCTTTATTCGTCGCTGACCGGGCTGTTCGCCGCCCATGGCCTCTCGCCCTTTGTCTACACGCTCCCCGGCACCGATGGAATCATCCACGCTTACCGCAATCCGACCTCGCCGCTGACCCGCGGCGAAGAACTCTTCGTGGCCCAGCGACGAGGCCTGCGGCTCAAACGCTTTCATCTCTCGACTGCCGCCCCGGCGTCGGCCGCATCGAAAACCATGCTGTTTTTTGCTATGGGACCGCTTGAGCCGGTGATGCGCGCCGCCGACTATATCCGTAAGAGCCTGCCCTGCGCGGTGTCGGCCTACCCCGATATATTTCTGAGCGACACGGGCATACTCGAAGTGCTTGCCCCGGGAGTGTCGAAGGCGGCGGCGGTGAAATCGCTTGCCGAGCGTCTGGGTCTGAGCCGCATCGTGGCTTTCGGCGACAATCTCAACGACCTCCCGATGCTTGCCGCGGCGGACGTGGCCGTGGCCGTTGAAAACGCTCTCCCCGAGGTCAAGGCCGCTGCCACCGTTGTCATCGGCCCGAACACGGCATCATCCGTGGCCCGCTTTATCGCCGCCGACTGACCTCCGCGGACGGACGCCGCCAAAATGTTAAATCGTTAAATCTTGCAATGTGCGCATGAAGTCTGCGAATTTCTGCGTAACTTTGTGGCCGAATATGCCTGCGCGTACGCTCGCGCGAGCGAACACAGCCTTTGAAAAAGCTACTCGTATATATCCTTCTCGGCGCTATAGCTTATGCCTGCCTCGTGTCAGCCGACCCGGGAGCGGGGCTTGCGCATGCGGCCACCCCGGCGGCCGGGCCTGACACGGCCTTGCCCGTGATGCCCGCAATGGCGCCTGAGGCCGATACCGCAGGTGCAATCGCCGCCGACACCGCGCCCGGAGAATTGCTATTGGCTGCGCCCCCGGCGCCCGCACCCGCAGCATCGAGAATCAAATACGAAAAAACCGACCTCGACGCACCGGTTAATTTCACGAGCACGGACTCGATGGTAATCGTGCGGCGCGACTCGGCCTACATGTACGGCACGGGCGAAGTCACCTACGGCGAAATCGCCCTCAAGGCGGCCGAAATCCGCATGAACCTCGGCGACAACACCGTGTATGCCCTCGGGGCCCCCGACTCCACGGGCGAGCTTCAGGGGCGCCCTATATTCACCGAGGGCGGCACCGACTACGAGGCCAACACGATGCGCTACAACTTCAAGACCGAAAAAGGCTACATCACCGACGTGGTGACGCAACAAGGCGAAGGCTACCTCACCGGCGGCACGACCAAGAAAGGCCCCGAAAACGTGTTCTACATCCGCGACGGCCGCTACACCACCTGCGACAACCACGACGACCCCCACTTCTACCTCAATATCACAAAGGGCAAGGTGCAGCCCGGCAAGAACGTAGTCACCGGGCCAGCCTACATGGTGCTGGCGGGTGTGCCCCTTCCGCTGGCGGTGCCTTTCGGCTACTTCCCGTTCACTGACTCCTACGCCTCGGGCATCATAGTGCCGTCGTTCGGCGACGACTACAACCGCGGGTTCTACCTGAGTCAAGGCGGCTACTACTTTGCTATCAACGACAACGTCGACCTCGCGCTCACGGGCGAAATCTACACCAAGGGCTCGTGGGGCCTTCAGGCCCGAAGCACCTACGCCAAGCGCTACAAATTCTCGGGCAACTTCGACCTCTCGTATCTCAAGACGATTTACGGCGAGAAGGGCTCGCCGGACTATTCGTCGCAGACCAACTTTCAGGTGCTGTGGAGCCACACTCAGGATTCGAAGGCCAACCCCAACATGTCGCTCTCGGCAAGCGTGAACTTCACGACGTCGGGCTACTCGCGCAACGACCTGAACTCGTACTACTCGCCGTCGTTCACCGAGAACACCAAGAGCTCGACCATCAACATGACCTATCGCTTCCCGCAGTCGAAATGGTCGCTTTCGACCACGTTCAACGTGTCGCAGCGAACTCAGGACTCGACGCTCTCAGTGTCGTTTCCGAATGTCACCATCACGATGGGTCAGGTCTATCCCTTCAAGCGCAAGAAGGCCATCGGCGCCGAGCGGTGGTATGAGAAAATCAAGCTCTCGTATTCGGGTCAGCTTCAGAACTCGCTGACATCGAAACAGGATGTGTTTTTCAAGAAAAGCCTCGTGAAAGACTGGCGCAACGCCATGCGCCACAATGTGCCGATATCGGCGACGTTCAACGTGCTCAAATACTTCAACATCACGCCGTCGGTCAACCTCACCGACCGCATGTACACCAACAAGGTGCGCCGCAGCTGGGACGAGGAGCGGGCTGTCGAGGTGGCCGATACGGCCTACGGCTTCTACAACGTGTGGGATTTCACGGCCTCAGTGTCGATGGACACGAAAATCTACGGATTTTTCCAGCCGCTGGGTTTCTTGGGAAAGAAAATCAAGATGGTCCGCCACGTGATGACGCCGTCGGTATCGTTCTCGGGGGCGCCTGATTTCGGGTCGTCGTTCTTCGGCTATTACGGGACCTATGACCGCCCGAACACGAATGCGGGCACAATCGAGCGGCTGAAATACAGCCTGTTTCCCAACGCGCTTTTCGGCGTTCCGGGTCAAGGCAAGACGGGGAGCATCGGCATGTCGCTGAGCAATAACCTCGAGATGAAAGTGGCCACCAACGATTCCGTGGGCGAGAAAAAAATTTCGCTTATCGAGAACCTGAACATCTCGGAAAGCTACAACATCGCGGCCGACTCATTGCGGTGGAGCGACCTGTCGACGTCGATTCTTCTTCGACTCACCAAGGGCTTCAACCTCAACCTCTCGGCCACGTGGGATATGTACACCTACGCGCTCAACGCCGCAGGCAACCCCGTCCGCGTGGACCGCACACGCTTTGCCGCAGGCAAGTTTCCGCGCCTGATGCGCACAGGCACGTCATTCTCGTACAACTTCAACAACGACACCTTCCGCAAGAAGAAAAACAACCGCAACAACAACAATTCCTCAGGGGACGGCGAATCCGACAATGGCGAGGCCGACACCCGCAACAACCGCAACGCCCGCGGCCGCAACGGCGAGCACGGCGACGAGGTGGAGATGGGCGATAACGGCTACGTCAAGTGGGAATGTCCGTGGAATTTGTCGGTGAACTATTCAGTGTCGTACGGCTACGGAGCATTCAACAAGGAGAAGATGGAGTATGACTCGAAAATCACGCAGAATCTGTCGTTCTCCGGCAATATACGGCCTACGCCGAACTGGAATTTCTCGTTCACGGCGTCGTACAATTTCGACACAAAGAAGCTGGCGTATATGAACTGTAATATCTCGCGCGACCTCCATTGCTTCACGATGACAGCAAGCTTCGTACCCGTTGGACCTTACAAGAGCTACAATTTCCATATCGCCGTCAAATCGTCGTTGCTCAGCGATCTGAAATACGACAAGCGCTCGTCGCTCTCGAACGGCGTGACGTGGTATTGATTTATTTTAAGCGTATTACTTCGCCAGCGGTTTTCCGACACGGAAATTTTTGAAATTTTTTCGGGAAAAAGTGTAACTTTTCTCCGGGAGTTGCGTCTTATATACATAACGCATCAAATCTACAATCCTGCAATCTTATGAAAACTAAAATCCTCTTGGCAAGTGCGGCGCTACTGGTGGCCTCATCGGCTTGCTCAGTGAACGAAGTCAAAAACATAGCGACAAGTTTCGGCGGCCGTACGCCCTCGGGTAAAATCACCGAAAAGACATGGCAATTCGACGATATCAAAGGCATTGAGAGCGCAAGCGGCGTAGTCGTCCACTACACACAGCAGGCGACCACGGCTCCCGTAAGAGTGAGCGCGCCGGAAGATGTGCTCAAAAAGGCCGTTGTCCGAATGACGTCAGGCGGCACTCTTGAAATACAGCTCGAAAGCGGCACGAACTTCAGGTTCGGCAACGACGAACAGCGCCTCCACGCCTACGTTGCCGCACCGTCGGTAAGTGATTTCGAAGCCTACTCGGGTTCTGAGATAATCGTTGCCGACACGCTCAATATATACAGCAAGGTCGAAGCCGAGAGCCACTCGGGCGCGACCATCTCATTCTCCACTCTCATCTCTCCCAAAGTAGAGTTCAGCTCATCGTCCGGCTCAAACATCGACGCCGAGGCTGTAACAGCCGAGAAGTTCGAGGCCGACGCCTCGTCGGGGTCAAACATCAGTGCCTCCGGAACTGCTACGGAAGTCGACCTCGAAGCCTCGTCGGGAGCATCCGTCGACTGCCGCAATCTCAAGGCCGAACGCGGCAAGGCCTCGGCCAATTCGGGCGGCGGCATACGAAGCAATATCGCCACGGCCGAAATCGAACGCTCGTCGGGCGGCCGCGTGAAGAACAGCAACAACTGATACAGTTTCCATAGAAAATTAGACATAAGATAATATAAGCAATGGTTCGGTAAAAACTACCGAAGTGATTGAAAATTAAGTTAATATATTAATATTTCAGATACAAATGAATCGCCAAAGCGTTCATTATAAAAACATTAGACTATGAACGTATTGGCGATTCTCAAAGATTTCACCTTTCGGTGCAAATCTGTATTTGAAAATACTACAACCAAAATGAGCAAAAGGTTTCTCAACTGGCTGGTTTTAACAATACGCACTGTCACGTTGATTCCGGGGAAGGTCAATTTCACCCGGCTGTCGCGCTATGGCGGACGTACGGCCAAGACCTTTGCCTCCAATTTCAAAGCTTCTGTCGACTGGATAAAAGTCAACAGCGGTATTGCGCGGGACAGTATCGGCTGCGGCGATGACATCGCCATAGCGATCGATCCGTCGTTTATCTCCAAATCCGGCAGACTGACATATGGCATAGGACGTTTCTGGTCCGGGGTTGCGCAACGGGTAAAACGCGGTCTGGAAATCATGGCTGTCGGAGCCATCAGCCTGAGCAAGCACACCTGCGTGATGCTCGGAGCCATACAGTCTCCGAATTTCAAGACTCTGGAGACTGAGCGGGGCATGTCGATGCTCGACTGGTATATTTCCCTTGTCAGGTCAAAGGCTGATGAGTTACTCTCTCTGACCGATATTCTGGTAGCCGATGCCTTTTTCTCCAAATATGAATTTATCAATGAGGTAGTTGCGATGGGCTTCCGATTTGTCGGGAGGTTGCGTTCCAACTCATATCTGAAGTACCTGGCCATACCTGATCCTTCCGCACCACCAAGACGCGGACGCAAGAAAATGTATGGAGAAAAAGTGGATTTCTCCAGCCTTGACATGTCAGTATTCACTTCATTCATATATGAGGATTCGAAAGGAATCAAAACCGAATGCCACACAGCGGTTGTCCATTCAAGGGCAATGAAGCGCGACATCCGTATTGTCGTCTGTCCGGTTGATAACGGGGAACCTGTCGTGTACTTCTCTACCGATACTGAGATGGCCCCCGAACGGATCATTGGCTTTTACCGTACCAGATTCCAGATTGAGTTCGGCATACGTGATGCCAAGCAGTTCACCGGCCTTCAGTCTCAGCAGACCCGGGACAAGGAACGGCTCGACTTCGCGTTCAATCTTTCCTTTACAACGCTAAATGTCTGCAAGGAGGTCATAAGGGAAGATTATCCGAATCTGTCAGTGGCTCAGTTCAAGAGGCTCATGTTTGAGTCTTATCTCGCCTCGACAATTATTTCGACTTACGGAAAATCCCCGCATCTCAAAATAATTCAGAAAATAAACCAAAGGTTGGCTCAATTAGCGGCTTAAGCCTGACTGTTCAACCTCAAATTTTACCGAACCATTGTAATAAAATTACCTGAATTAGATGCAGCGCGCCCACTGCGGGCACGCTTTCACGGTGCAAAGTTGGGGGAAAATCACACTATAATAAAAAAGAGTGTAAAAGTTTTACACTCTTTTTGT
>CAJUCQ010000053.1 GCA_910584905.1 uncultured Muribaculaceae bacterium | reverse complement strand
CAATGCGCGAGTGTTCAGAAATATAAAGGCAAGCGGAAAATATGTTACTTTGACTAACTACAGACAAGCGCTATGAGGCCTTAAGTTAATAGCATTGGGACGCGATTAATCGCGTCCGCCGCGAATGGCGCTAATTTCAGCGTATTACACTCCGAGAAGTTAGTATTTTGTTGCGCGGACGTGATTAATCACGTCCGTACATTTCGTTTGAAATCAATTGTTTATATAGAATGCCACTACTACATATACTGCCATCGGATAATGCGGCGGTTTTTGTGTTGTTTTGGTTTTCGGAGATTTTTTTTTAACTTTGTGGGAAATGCATTTAATATCTGCACATGGAAGAGGATTTATTTGACGCAAACTTGCCTGAGGTGCCTGCGGGCACGGCCGGATATGACGAGGATGATATTAAGACGCTGGTATGGAACGAACATATCCGGCGCAGACCGGGCATGTATATCGGTAAACTCGGCGACGGAACGAACTCTGACGACGGCATCTATGTGCTGTTGAAGGAGGTGCTTGACAATGCCGTCGACGAGTATATGATGGGCTTCGGGCGGCAGATAGGTGTCGATGTGTCCGAGGCGGAGGTGGTGGTGCGCGACTATGGGCGCGGCATCCCGCTGGGAAAGCTTATCGAGGTGGCATCGCGGATGAACACCGGCGGCAAGTACGATTCGAAGGCGTTTAAAAAATCGGTGGGCCTCAACGGTGTCGGCATCAAGGCTGTGAACGCGCTTTCGACGCGTTTTGAAATCATCAGCCATCGCGACGGGCAGCGTCGGCGGGCGCTTTTTGCCTGCGGCGAGCTTGTCGAGGACAGCGGGATTGAGGCGACTGATATGGAGAACGGCACGTATGTATGCTTTACGCCCGACGCGTCGATTTTCCGCGACTACCGCTATCGCGACGAGTTTATCGAGCCTCTTCTGAAAAATTATACGTTCCTCAACACGGGACTCCGCGTGGTGTTCAACGGCAAGGCCTTTGTGTCGCGCCGCGGTCTGCTCGACCTGTTGCGCGAGAATCTGACGCAGGAGCCTCTTTATCCGATAATCCACCTCAAGGGCGATGACATAGAGATAGCGCTGACCCACGCCAATCAGTACGGCGAGGAGTATTATTCGTTTGTCAACGGCCAGCACACGACGCAGGGCGGCACGCATCTGAGCGCGTTCAAGGAGGCAGTGAGCCGCACGCTCAAGGATTATTTCGGGCGTAACTTCGAGTATTCCGACATTCGCAACGGCATGATTGCGGCCGTGGCCATCAAGGTGGAGGAGCCGGTGTTCGAGTCGCAGACAAAGACAAAGCTCGGGTCGCGCGACGTTGGGCCGGAGGGTCCTTCCGTGGCCAAGTTTATAGGCGATTTCATCAAGCGCGAGCTTGACAACTATCTTCACCGCGATCTCAGCGTAGGCGAGGCGATACTTAAAAAGGTTGTCGACTCGGAGAGGCAGCGCAAGGCTATGGCCGGGCTGACGAAGAAGGTGCGCGAGACGGCGAAAAAGGTGAATCTTCACAATAAGAAGCTCTACGACTGCACGGTGCATCTGAGCGATGCGCGCGGCAACGAGGAGCTGAAGAACGCGTCGAGCATCTTTATCGTTGAGGGCGATTCGGCCGGCGGGTCGATAACAAAAATCCGCAATGTGGCCACTCAGGCCGTGTTCATGCTCCGTGGCAAGCCGCTCAATACGTTCGGGGTGACGCAGAAGGTGCTCTACGAAAACGAGGAGTTCAATCTGCTGATGGCTGCTCTTAACATCGAGGACGGCATCGACAATCTCCGCTACAACAAGGTGATAATCGCCACTGACGCCGACGTCGACGGGATGCATATCCGACTGCTGATGATAACGTTCTTCCTGCAGTTCTTCCCGGACCTTATCAAGAAGGGTCACGTGTATGTGTTGCAAACGCCGCTCTTCCGCGTGCGCAACAAGAAGACGGCCAAGCGGACGGCATCGTCGCGCCGCAAGGGCGGAGATGCGCCGTCGGACGATACGGTCTACTGCTACTCGGACGAGGAGCGACTGGCGGCGATAGAGCGTTTCGGGCAGAATGCCGAAATCACGCGCTTCAAGGGTCTCGGCGAGATTTCGCCCGAGGAGTTCGAGGGCTTTATCGGCGAGGGTATCCGTCTCGACCGCGTGAGCCTTCGCAAAGAGGACGGCGTGGCCGAGGTGCTGGAGTTCTATATGGGAAAGAACACGATGGAGCGCCAAAATTTCATTATTGACAACCTCGTCGTCGAGGACGACCGCAAGATAAACGAAGATGAAGCCCTCGAATGAGTCAGCCGGCGGGGAGCGTGTGGCGCTTTTTCCGGGTTCGTTCCGGCCGTTTACAGCCGGGCATGCGTCGGTGGTCGAGCGCGGACTCGCGCTTTTCGACCGTATAGTCATCGCCGTGGGTGTGAATGCGTCGAAGGATGTAGACGGGAGCGCGGGCGCCGAGGCCGCGGCGGCGATAGCGGCTCTTTACGATGGCAACGAGAAGGTGAGCGTCGTGTGCTACACGGGGCTTACGGTGGATGCCGCCCGGGCCGCCGGGGCGCAATTTCTGCTTCGCGGAGTGCGCTCGGTCAAGGATTTCGAGTATGAGCGCGACATGGCCGACATGAACCGCAAACTTTCAGGGCTTGAAACGGTTTTATTATATAGTCTACCCGAGCTGAGCGCTCTTTCGTCGAGCGTTGTCCGCGAGCTTGCGGGCTATGGCGTGGACGTAAGCCCGTTTCTCCCCAAGAAAATAGATTGAAAAGATGAGAATATTTCAGGTATTATGCCTCTTGGCGCTGTGTGCGTCGGGGGCATTCGCTCAGCCTATGGAGCTGACCCCCTCGCAGAAGCTGCGTGCGGCCGAGGGACTGATTGAGAGTTTTTACGTCGAGGATGTCGATGCTGACGCGCTGACGGCGGAGGCTATCCGCGCCATGCTCAAGACGCTCGACCCGCATTCGTCGTACACGACCCCTGACGAGACCAAAGAATTCACGACGCCTCTCGAGGGCAAGTTCAGCGGCATCGGCATTACGTTCAACATGGTGGAGGACACAGTGTATGTGATTCAGACTATCACGGGCGGCCCGTCGCAGAAGGTGGGCATTCTGCCCGGCGACCGCATCGTGGCGGCCAATGACACTGTACTTGCGGGCAAGAAGATGAAGAATACGGATGTGATGAAGCATCTCCGCGGGCCTGAGGGTTCGGAGGTGCGTCTCAGCGTCAAGCGCGGTGAGGAGATGATTGATTTCGACCTCGTTCGCGACGAGATTCCGATTTACAGCGTCGACGAGACGTTCATGGCCGACCCGACGACGGGCTATATCGCCGTGAGCCGTTTCGGCGAGAGCACAGCCGCCGAGGTGCGCGAAGCCATCCGCAGTCTGCGGCGCAAGGGGATGAAGAATCTGATTATCGACCTCTCGGGCAACGGCGGCGGTTATCTCGGCGCGGCATTCGACATGGCCGGCGAGTTTCTGCCCAAGAATACGCCTGTGGTGAGCACGTCGGGGCGGTCGGTGCCTTCGCAGACCTTCGTGACGGAGACGCAGGGCGACTTTCTCGACGGACGCGTGGTGGTGATAGCGAACCAGTACACGGCGTCAGCGGCGGAGATTCTTTCCGGGGCGCTTCAGGACAACGACCGCGGCCTCGTCGTGGGACGTCGTACCTTCGGCAAGGGGCTTGTGCAGCGTCCGTTTCCTTTCCCTGACGGGTCTATGATACGCCTGACGACCTCGCGCTACTATACACCCTCGGGGCGGTGCATCCAGAAGCCTTATGAGAAAGGGCGGTCGGAGGAGTATCACCTCGATATGCTCAACCGCATGAGCAGCGGAGAACTTTGGCATGAGGATTCAATCCCGCGGCCGGATTCGTTGCGCTATGAGACTCTGCGTCGCCACCGCACGGTCTATGGCGGCGGGGGCATCACTCCCGATGTGTTTGTGGCGGTCGATACGACGCATTATTCGTCGTATTACCGCGACCTGATGGCCAAGGCCGTCTTCAACCGTGCGATAGTGGGCTATGTCGATGTCAACCGCGCCGAGTTGCTGAAGGCGTATCCTACGGAGGAGGCCTTCTACGCCGGATTCACGGTCCCCGACAGTCTCGTTCAGGACCTTATCGACCGCGCTGCCAAGGCCGGCATCGAGTTCAAGGCCGACGAGTGGGAGCGGTCGGCTCCGCTTGCGCGCGCAATCATGAAGGGACTTATATGCCGCGACCTCTATGAAAAGGGCAGTTATTACAGGGCGGTGGCGCCGCTGAACCCCGACTACGTCGAAGCGCTCAGGCTGATAAATGACCGCGAGCGCTATGAGCGACTTCTCGAAGGGAAGTGGCGCGCCGACAGGTAAGATATAGACGTAAAACCGCCCGTGAGTCTCAGGATTCACGGGCGGTTTCGGTTTTATATTGCCTGACGGCTTATTCCATGAGTTTGCGGTAGCGTCGGCGGGGCGGTTCTTTTCCGCCGTTCTGAGCGCGCTTGAAGTCTTCGTAGTCGCTGTACGAGCCTTCGTAGAACACGACGTTGCCGTCGCCTTCGAAAGAAAGGATGTGGGTGCATATGCGGTCGAGGAACCAGCGGTCGTGGCTCACAACGACGGCGCATCCGGCGAAGTCGTCGAGGCCTTCTTCGAGGGCGCGGAGGGTGTTTACGTCGATGTCGTTGGTGGGTTCGTCGAGGAGGAGGACGTTGCCTTCTTCCTTGAGCGCCATTGCGAGGTGGAGGCGGTTGCGTTCGCCGCCCGAGAGGACACCGATTTTCTTTTCCTGATCGGCACCGGCGAAGTTGAATTTAGAGAGGTATGCGCGGGCGTTCACGTCGCGGCCTCCCATGCGGAAAGTCTCTACGCCCTGCGAAATGACTTCGTAGACGGTTTTTTCGGGGAGGAGGTCGTGGTGGGTCTGGTCGACGTAAGCCACCTTTACGGTTTCACCTACTTCAAAAGAGCCTGCGTCGGGCTTCATCTGGTCCATGATGAGGCGGAAGAGTGTGGTCTTTCCGGCGCCGTTGGGGCCGATTACGCCGACTATTCCGTTGGGCGGGAGGGAGAAGCTGAGGTCTTTGAAGAGGGTTTTCTTGCCGAACGACTTTGCGAGACCTTGGGCCTCGATGACTTTGTTGCCGAGTCGCGGGCCGTTGGGGATGAAAATCTCGAGGCGTTCTTCGCGCTGTTTCTGGTCTTCGTTGAGGAGTTTGTCGTAGGAGTTGAGTCGGGCCTTGCCTTTAGCCTGTCGGGCTTTGGGGGCCATGCGCACCCATTCGAGTTCGCGTTCGAGTGTTTTGCGTCGTTTCGAGGCCTGTTTTTCTTCCTGAGCCATGCGTTTGGTTTTCTGGTCGAGCCACGACGAGTAGTTCCCTTTCCACGGGATTCCTTCACCGCGGTCGAGTTCGAGAATCCAACCGGCGACGTGGTCGAGGAAGTAGCGGTCGTGGGTGATTGCGATGACCGTACCGGGGTATTGGCGGAGGTGCTGTTCGAGCCAGTCGATTGATTCGGCGTCGAGGTGGTTGGTGGGCTCGTCGAGGAGTAGGATGTCGGGCTGTTGCAGGAGCAGGCGGCAGAGGGCCACGCGGCGGCGTTCGCCACCGGAGAGGGTTGCTACGGGCTGGTCGTCGGGGGGACACTGGAGGGCGTCCATCGCGCGTTCGAGCTTGGAGTCGATATTCCACGCGTCGGCGGCGTCGAGAGCGTCCTGAAGTTCGGCCTGCCGGGCGATGAGGGCGTCCATCTTGTCGGGGTCTTCGAGCACGTCGGGGTCGCCGAACGCTTCGTTTACCTTTTCGAACTCGGCGAGGAGGTCCATTGTGGGCTTGACGCCTTCGCGCACGATGTCGATAACGGTCTTTTCGGGGTCGAGTCGGGGTTCCTGTTCGAGATATCCGACGGTGTATCCGGGGGAGAAAACGACTTCGCCCTGATATTCCTTGTCGACTCCGGCTATAATTTTCAGGAGCGAAGATTTACCGGAGCCGTTGAGGCCGATGATGCCGATTTTGGCACCGTAGAAAAAGGAGAGGTAGATGTTTTTGAGTACTTGTTTCTGGGGCGGGTAGATTTTCGATACCCCCACCATCGAGAAGATTACTTTTTTGTCGTCTGCCATTTGTGTTCAGTGGAGTTATTTCCTTTTTTTAGGAGCGTATTTTACGAGGTAGTCGACGCGCGCTTTTCCGTTGATGATGTTGTTGAGTTTCGAACGGATGAGCTGTTTGCGAATCGGGGAAATGTGGTCGATGTAGAGTTTGCCTTCGAGGTGGTCGCATTCGTGCTGAACGATGCGGGCGAGGAAGCCGGAGATTTCTTCGGAATGGGGTTGGAATTTCTCGTCGACCCAGTTCAGGCGTATGTGTTCGACGCGCGGCACGTTCTCCGAGAGCCCGGGGAGGCTGAGGCAACCTTCGGCACGGACTTCGGTCTTGCCTTCGAGGATTTCGATTTCGGGGTTAATGAGCGTGAATTTACGTCCGGCGCATTCGGGGAATGCGTCGGCCACGGGGTCGGCGTCAATCACCACCAGACGAATGTTGCGGCCAATCTGCGGAGCCGCGAGCCCGACGCCTTCGGATTCGTACATGCATGCGTACATATCTTCGATGAGTTTGTCAAGGTCGGGGTATTCGGGGGTGAGGGGCTCGGAAACAGCCCTGAGGACGGGATGGCCGTAAAGATATACGGGAAGTTTCATTGCTGTGTATATTGTTTGCTTTGGAGATATTCGTTGAGTATTATCGTGGCCGACATTTCGTCGACGAGAGCTTTGTCGCGCCGCGCCATTTTGGGGAGTCCGCCGTCAATCATGGCGCGGTGAGCGATGACCGAAGTGAAGCGTTCGTCGTAGAATTCAATGGGTATGTTGTCCGGGACGACGCGGCGCAGGCGTGCGATTGCCGGGCGCATGAATCGCTGGCTTTCGGAGGGCCGGCCCTGCATGTCGCGCGGTTCGCCGACGATTATGGCGTCGACGCCTTCGCGCGCGATGTAATCGAGGACGAATTTTTCGAGCGAAGCTGTCGCTATGGTTGTCAGCCCCGTGGCAACGATGCGCAGGGGGTCTGTGACGGCAATGCCGCAGCGTTTGCGGCCAAAGTCGATAGACAAGAGTCGGCCCATATCGGTTCGGATGGTGTTTATTTTTGCAAAGTTAGCATTTTTTCTTCGGAATGGAAAGAAAAAGGGACGCGGATGCGTCGGGGCGGGGTCATCTTGCGAGCCATGCCTTTCGCTCGGCTTCGGGCAGGCGCTCGATGGCGTAGCGCAGGGCGGTGCGGTGCATTTTGGCGCTGTTTGCTTCGAGGTAGGCGTCGAGGGCCGCGGGATTGCGTTTGCCGGCTTCGCGGAGCATCCAGCCGACGGCTTTGTGAATCAGATCGTGGGGGTGGGGGAGAAGTAGGTCGGCAATTCGCATCGTGACCGAAGTATCGCCCTTGCGGATGAATGCCAAGGTGGAGACAATGGCTATGCGTTGCTCCCAGAGGTCGGTGCTTGCGGCCAGGCGGTCGAGGATAGTGTTGTCGGGCATCTTGCCGGAAGCGTCAGGTTGGGTGAGGTAGCTCCCGAGAACTTTGTAGCATGCGAGGTCGACGAGGTCCCAGTTGTTGGCTTTACGGGCTATGCGGAGGTAGAATTCGGCGATTTCGCTTCGGCGTGCGGCGTACATTAGCGGGGAGCGTTTTGGCGACGGCGTGGCGGCTTTCATCTGTTCGACCAGCAGAAGGAATGCGGCGAGCCGGACTTCGTGCCACGGGCTGTCGGCAAGGATTTCGATTTCCTCGAATGATATGTCAGTCCCGATTTTTTTGACGAATGCGCGCGTCAGCGGCACAGGGAGGCCGAGGAAGCGGTCGCCTTCGCCGTATTCGCCCGGTCCGGTCTTGAAAAAGCGTTCGAGGACCTGACGGCGGCTGTCGTCGGCGGCCGCTCGCATTGCGAGGATTATCTGTTCGGCGGTTTTCATGTGTATGGAGGGGAGGGTGTTTGTCGGAGTGCAAAGGTAGTGAATTTCTTGCTCGAAACGGGCGGGGCGGCCGGATTTTGTCTTTATGAGCAGAAGAAAAATTTGCGCGGGTGGTGGATAAATGTTACTTTTGTCATCTGAATATATCCGGCCCTCCGCTGCGGTGACGCGCGTGCAGGGCATAGCCTTAATACTTGCGGATTTCAGGGCGCAGAGCCTTGAGCCG
Source organism: uncultured Muribaculaceae bacterium (assembly GCA_910584905.1). Classification (GTDB taxonomy): domain Bacteria; phylum Bacteroidota; class Bacteroidia; order Bacteroidales; family Muribaculaceae; genus CAG-873. The sequence goes on along the minus strand of CAJUCQ010000053.1, from coordinate 9,894 downwards.
GTGAAATGAAATGAAGAAAGCCTATAACGCCCTGTTCGTGCTTGCCCTTGTGGTAGTCGGCGCGTTGTCGTCCGCTCCGGCGGCCGCGGAGCGATTTATGCCGTCAGATGCGAATACTCTCACGCGCGAGGAGCAGTCGAGGTTGCGTGCCGGCCTTGAGGCAGAGCTCACGGCGGCAACTTCAGCCCGCGACAGCCTTAAGATATACTACAACCTGTTTGATCTCGGTCCGCGCTATCGGACTAAGCAGCTTGTTTTTCCGATTTATGACCTTGCCGTCCGTATGGGCGACGAGGAGGCCGAACTCGACATGCTTCGCCATTGCGCCAATCTTTATCAGGACAGCACTGCGGTGATGGATCATTGTCTTGCTCTTGCAAGGGCGAAGGCCGCATCGGGCGATGCCTTGGCCAAGGAGACGCTTCTTTTTGTCAAGATCATGTACACGGTGTGCAATATCGGCCACGGCGTCACAATCGACGCGCCGATAGAGGAATATCTCAATAATCTTATCGCCCGCTATATTTCAAATCCGCCGACCGACCCTTACGAAAAATTCGAGGTTATTTTTACTCTGTGCGCGTATATGGGCAATCTCGGCGAGGGCCCGGCTCTTGAAAACTATACCGAGAAGCTTCAAGAGGCGATGGACGAGCTTCCGCTCACGACGGGTGCCGTGCGCAATGCGGTTTACAGCCGCAATGCGGTGTCGTTCACCAACTTCGGTCTGTTCCGACAGGCGCTCGACAGCGACCGCAGTCTTCTGCGAATCATCGACTCGATGGAGGTGCAGTATGCGCGTCAGGGCCGCATTTACCGCAATTACGATACGTCGCGCTATAACATTTACCGGCGTATGCTCGCCAATTCGGCGGGGCTTCGCAGGCCGGAGGTTGAGCGCCTTTGGAATGAGATTCAGGAAATAGCCTCGCGCAACGGGGATGTCGAATATGACCTCCGCACCGACCGTCGTGCGGAAATCTACTATCTTATGGCTACGGAACAGTATGAAAAGGCCGTGCCGATGATTCTCAACCGCGTGCTCAACAATTCGCGCCCCTTGCCTTACCGCGAGATGATTTACAACGACCTCATCACCGCCGCCGAGAGAATAGGCGACAAGGATGTGTTGCTGAAGGCTTATCGCGTGTACTCCGACATGTTGCGCCGGCGGCTTGCCAACCGTCAGGCCGAGAGTATCCGCGAACTTGCCGTGGCCTACTCGGTGAGGGATTTCAAGGACGAGACCGAGGCCATGAAGCGCGAGCTTGTCGACCGCCAGCTGATGACGACGCGCATCGTGGGCATGTGCGCAATCTTTTTTGTGCTTCTGCTCGGTGGAGCGGCTTTCGTGCTTTGGCGTCAGAAACGCCGCGCCGCCGCGTCGGCCGCAACAATCGAGCGCATAAACGCTTCGCTCGTCGAGGAGCGCGACAACCTCCGGAAGGTAAAGGCCGAGCTGATTACGGCGCGCGACGAAGCCAAGTCATCTGATAAGCTGAAAACGGATTTTATCAACAATATGAGCCACGAAATCCGCACACCGCTCAATGCAATAGCCGAGTGTTCGCAACTTATTGTTGACTGCATCCCCGAAGACAAGAAGCCGTTTCTTGACAAGTTCGGCAGGATTGTGGAGCTGAATGTGGCGCTGATGCAGCGTCTTGTCAACGATGTCCTTGATGCGGCTTCGCTCGAAAGCAGTCAGCTCAGTGTGGCAAAGATGGCTGTGCCGGTGCTTGATATATGCAACTTTGCGGTAAGCAACACCATTGACAATTTAGCGCCCGGCGTGAAGTTTGTGTTCGAGCCTGGCGAGGAGCTTGCACACACGCTGATGGTGACGGACAAGCAACGTGTGAGTCAGGTGCTGATGAATCTGCTCAACAATGCGGCTAAATTTACGGAAAAAGGCTCGGTGACGCTGAGTGTCACCCCCGACAAGGATGCGAACACCATCACGTTCGCCGTGACCGATACGGGCATAGGAATCCGCAAGGGGAAGGAAGAGGTGATTTTCGAGCGTTTCCGCCAGCTCGATATGAGTGTCCGCGGATGCGGCCTCGGGCTTTACATCTCAAGGCTCATCGCCAGGCTTATGGGAGGCGATGTGAGGGTCGACACTGCCTATCGGGGCGGCGCCCGCTTTGTTTTCATCCTTCCTCTTGTCGAATGATGGGTGCGGCGCGACGTTTTTTGCTGATGCTGGTGTGTGTTGCGGGCCTGTGGGGCTGCAGCTCGACAAAGCATGTGCCCGAGGGCGAGTATCTTCTCGACAAGGTCGACATCAGCGTAAAGGACGGTGATAAGATTCAGACTGAGGAACTCTATAACTTTTTGCGCCAGCAGCCCAACCACAAGGTGCTCGGATTTGCCAAGCTCCAGCTGTCGATGTACAGTCTTTCGGGGCGGGATTCCACCAAGTGGTATAACCGTTGGCTGCGACGTATAGGACAGGCTCCCGTGATTTACGACCATGAACTCACCGAGGCTTCGGCCCGACAGCTGAAGCAGGCTCTCGTCAACCGAGGATATATGGACGCCCGCGTGGTGGCCGACACGGTTTCGCGGAAAGGGAAGAAAATGGAAGTGGAATACGGCATATTCGCAGGCACGCCTCATTACATAGGCAGTATGGCCTACAATATCCCGGACACGGCTGTGCGCCGCGTCGTCTTGCGCGACACGGCGGCTACTGACGCACACGTCGGCGTCGGCGACCTTTTCGACCGCAACCGTCTTGACGAGGAGCGCGGCCGGATTGTGGATCTGCTCCGCAATGCAGGCTATTATGAAATCAACCGCGACTGCATCACTTATACGGCCGATACGGTCAGCGGAAGCCGGAAGATAGGGTTGACGCTCAATCTTCGCGCGTCGGCGGTACACGCGCCGGCGACGGCGGTCGGCGTGGCTCCGGGCGACACGACTGCGCTCTTTCGCAACCGGCCGTTTTATTTCGCAAAGGTATATATCGTTGTCGCCGACAATATCACGTCGGTGGAGGGCTTGCGGGGCGCCGGGAGGCTCGACACGGTGGCGGCGCGTAATCTCGATATAATTTACGGACCGGACCGTTTTCTTCGCCCGTATATACTTGAAGAAAAGTGCTATATCGAGCCCGGCGAACGCTACATGGCCAAGGCCGTGGACCGCACGTATGAGGCGCTCGGTCGGCTGAGTATCATCAAGTTTGTGAATATCGAGCTTGTGCCGGTGTCGGCGCCGGGCGCTCCTGCCGGGCTTTTGGACGCCTACGTCTTTGTGTCGCGCAACAAAAAGCAGAGCATATCCGTGGAGCTTGAAGGCACAAATTCCGAGGGCGACCTCGGTTTCGGGCTCGGGCTTACCTATCAGCACCGCAACCTCGCCAAAGGCTCCCAGCTTTTTACGGCCAAGTTCAGGACGGCCTACGAGAGCCTGTCGGGAAATGTCGATGGGCTTATCAATAACCGCTATTCGGAATATGCGGCCGAGGCAGGCATTACGTTCCCGAAGTTCGAGTGTCCGTTCTTGTCAAAGAATTTCAAGAAAAAGGTCATGGCCTCGACTGAATTTGCCGTCTCGTTCAATTATCAGGAGCGCCCCGAATATACGCGCATCATCGCGGGTGCGGCATGGAAATGGAAGTGGCAGCAACAGCGCCCCGGGTTCATGCGCAGGCATACCTACGAGCTCGTCGACATCAATTATGTGCGTCTGCCGCGTTCGACCTACGATTTTATTGACCAGATAGCCCCCGACAATCCCCTGCTGCGATATAGCTATGAGGACCATTTTATCATGCGTATGGGCTATACGTTCTACCGTACAAACCGCCGTGTGCCGACGGCGCAACAAAGCGCTTTCGCCATTCAGCCTTATGTGACGACGCTCAGGGCTTCGGTGGAGACTGCAGGCAATCTGCTCTACGGCATATCGAATGCCGTCGGGCAGCACCGCTCCGACGGAGTGTACAAGATTCTCGGAATACAGTATGCGCAATATGTGAAGGGCGAGGTCGACTACACATATACGCTTAATCTCAATTCGCGCAATGCCTTGTCGTTCCATGCCGGGTTCGGAATCGCATATCCTTACGGCAACTCGACGATGGTGCCCTTTGAGAAGCGTTTCTATGCCGGAGGAGCCAACGGTGTGCGCGGCTGGGGGGTGCGTACGCTCGGCCCGGGCGCGTTCGACGCCCGGAATTCGGTCACGGACTTTATCAACCAGTGCGGCGACATCTCCCTGTTGCTGAATGCAGAGTATCGCGCCAAGCTCTTCTGGGTGTTTGAGGGCGCACTTTTCGTTGATGCGGGAAATATCTGGACCATACGCAACTATGAAACCCAGCCGCGCGGCGAATTCCGGTTCGACAAATTCTATAAGCAGATAGCCTTGGCCTATGGAGTCGGCATCCGCATGGACTTCACGTATTTCCTCTTGCGCTTCGACCTCGGCCTGAAGGCCCATAATCCGGCGGCGAATCAGGAGGCGTGGCCTCTGATACATCCAAAGTGGAGCCGCGACGCCAATTTTCATTTCTCCGTGGGCTACCCATTCTAAACACAATGACCATTCAATGAAAAGCTATGTAATCTTCGATCTCGACGGCACGCTCCTCAACAGTATCGACGACTTGGCCACGGCCACAAACCATGCCCTTGAGACCCTTGGCTATCCCAAGCACGGCCTTTGGGTCTACCCGGGTATGGTAGGCAACGGCGTGACGAAGCTGTTGGAGCGCGCTCTCCCCGAGGATGCGCGCGACGAGGCCAACGTGGCGCGCATGCGGCAGGCTTTTACCGCCTATTATGACGAACATTGCTGCGATGCCACGCGTCCGTATCAGGGGATTCCCGAGCTGCTCGACGAGCTGACAAAGCGCGGATTCAACCTCGCCGTCACCTCCAATAAATACGAGGCGGCTGTGGTGAAGCTGATACGGCATTTTTTCCCGGACGCCAACTGGCGGGCCGTGCTGGGCCACGTCGAAGGCATCCCGACCAAGCCCGACCCCTCCATCGTGTTCAAGGCCTTGAGTCTGTGTCCCACGCCAAAGAGCGAGTGTCTCTACGTGGGAGATTCGGCTGTCGACATTGAGACGGCGCGCCGGGCGTGTGTCGAAAGCGTAGGCGTGTCGTGGGGTTTCCGCACTATTCTTGAGCTGAAGGAGGCCTGCGCGGATCATATAATTTCAATGCCCAATCAATTATTGAACTTTATAGGCTGAGAGAACGGAAATATTTTCGTAACTTTGCACCCGCATTTCTAATCCTTATCCAATAGCATATTTCTAACATGGACTTGTTTACAGATTTATTGGCGCCCGGCTCCACATCCATAGCCTCGACGCTGGTGCTGTACTCCTTTGTCATCGCAATGGGTATCTTTATCGGTAAGATGAAGATTTTCGGTGTGTCGCTGGGAGTTACGTTTGTCTTGTTCGTGGGCATCCTGATGGGTCATTTCGGCTATGTGGTCGACGACCATATCCTCAAGTTTGTCCGCGAATTCGGCTTGATTCTTTTTATCTTCTCGATAGGCCTTCAGGTAGGCCCGGGTTTCTTCTCTTCGTTCAAGAAGGGCGGCATGCGGCTCAATGTGCTTGCTGTTGCCGGAATCCTTCTGAATGTTGCGATTGTGCTCGGCATCTATTATTTCGGCAATGTCCATGATATCGCCGCTCTCGTGGGAGTGATGAGCGGCGCGGTCACGAATACGCCCGGTCTCGCCGCTGCCCAGCAGGCCGTGAGCCAGATGTCGGGAGGCGCGGAAGCCGCCAACCTGATGGCTTCGGGCTATGCCGCGGCCTATCCCCTCGGTGTCGTGGGCATCATTGCTTCAATGTTTGTTATCAAAGGCATTTTCGGCATCAAGACCGAGGATGAAATCCGGCAGATTGAAGCCGAGCAGGAAGACTCGCATCTCAAGCCCTATCTTATTTCAGTATCGGTGACCAACGCTCTTGTCGACGGGATGAGCCTCCGCGTGCTCCACGACGTTGTGCAGTGCAACTTTGTCGTATCCCGCATAATGAATCAGGACGGAAAAATCACCATTCCCAAGTCGACCACGGAGATTCACACCGGCGACCGCCTTTTCATCGTGTGCTCCCAGCATGATGCTCCGCGCTTCAACGCCGTAATCGGTCCGGAAGTGGAAACCGACTGGGAATCGGCTCCCACTCCCGTGTACTCGCGTCGCATCGTCGTGACGCAGAGCAAATACAACGGCGTGGCCCTCGGCTCGCTCCGTCTCCACAACGGTTACAAACTCAACGCCACTCGTGTGAACCGTGCGGGCGTCGACCTTCTCGCCTCGCCGAATCTGCGCCTGCAGATGGGCGACCGCATCACCGTCGTCGGCAACCTTGAGGATATCGACCGTCTTGCATCGCGTCTCGGTAATTCGATGAAGCGTCTTAACCAGCCCAATCTCATCACAATCTTTGTCGGCATTATCCTCGGCATCATCCTCGGCTCGGTCAACCTCGGCTTCGGCATGAAGCTCGGCCTTGCCGGCGGCCCGCTTGTCGTGGCCATTCTTCTCAGCCGCTTCGGCTACAAGGCTAAGCTCGTCACCTATACATCGTCTTCGGCGTCGCTGCTTCTTCGCGAGCTTGGCATCTGCCTGTTCCTTGCTTCGGTTGGTATATCAGCCGGTAAGGGATTCGCCGCCGCGGTATTCAATTCCACGGGCATGTGGTGGGTTATCTGGGGCTTTGTCATCACGGTTGTGCCCCTTCTTGTCGTGGGCTGTATCGCCCGAGGCAAGGATCGCCTGAACTTCCTGACCATAATGGGCCTTTTCTCGGGTTCGTACACCGATCCCCCGGCCCTCGCCTACGCCAACAATTCCACTGGCAACGATGCTCCTGCAGTGGCTTATTCCACTGTCTACCCCCTCACGATGTTTATGCGTGTGGTGGCCGCACAGGTGCTGATTCTTTGTCTGGCATAAAATCACTATTATTGCATAAATGGCCCATCTTCCGCTTATCCCGCTGGAACCGTACTATAAGACTGTCGTTTGGGGCGGCGAGCGCATCGCCGCCCTGAAGGGCGAGCCTTCGCAGGGACCCGCGGTGGGCGAAAGCTGGGAGGTTTCGGACCTCGGCGGTTGTGAGTCCGTGGCCTCGGAGGACGCCGGACCTTTGGCCGGAATGTCGCTGAAGCAGATTATGGACCGGCATGCCGAGGAGATTCTCGGTCCGAGACTTTACCGGATTTACGGCACGCGCTTCCCTATACTCGTGAAGCTGCTCGACGCCGCTTCGGATCTCTCGGTTCAGGTCCATCCCGACGACTACCTCGCCGCGAGCCGCCACAACTCGTCGGGCAAGACCGAGTTCTGGTACACGCTCCGCACCTTGCCCGGCTCATATATATATTCCGGCCTGCAAAGCTCCACAACGCCCGAAAAGTTGCGCAAGCATATTTCCGACGGCACTATCGTGGACCTTCTTGCAAAGTTCTATCCGCGCCACGGCGATTTCTTTTATATCCCGGCCGGACGTATCCACAGCGCCGGCGCCGGGACTCTTCTTCTTGAGGTGCAACAGCCGTCGGATATTACCTACCGCATCTACGATTACAAACGCCTTGACCTCAATGGCAATCCGCGCGAATTGCACACCGATTTGGCTCTTGAAGCTATCGACTTCCGTGTGCATGAAGATTATATGCGCCATTTCGAGCCGCTCGTCAACCGCGAGATTGTCCTGAAGGAATGTCCTTATTTTACGGTAACGGTTATCAACGTCACAAACAGTTTTACACTCCCCGTGTCGCGCTACAACTCGTTCAGGGTGCTTGTGGCCACGGGTGGGTCGGGGACGGTGACGGACGATTCCGGCCGTGCCGTCCGACTCAGGCAGGGGCATACGATTCTCGTTCCGGCAAGTGTGCGCCGGATACATATCACGCCCTCTGACGGCGAACTGGAAGTGTTGACGGTATATATTCAATAAGTTCATTTAATCATCATTTTCTGGCAATGAGAGAAAGGGTGGCGGTAACAGGCGGGAAATTTTTCGGATTGACTATGCCGCGGCTCTCTTTTGGCGTGGTTTATGCTTGCCTGATGTTGTTTGCGACATTTGTCGGCGTATTGTTGTGGCAAATCAATACGCCGCTCTGCAGCGACGATTATGTATATTCGCTCGCGCCGACCTACGGGGAGTACAGTGACTATGCTTTCTGGTGGTGCGAGGGCGGAGAGTACACTTCGGCCGATGAGGTGTGGCGCGGGATTGCAGGCCACGCTCTCGAATCTAATACGCGGCTCACGAATCTTTTATATATACTCGTCGGGCTTTTGCCCCTTCCGGTGGTAAAGACGATATGCGGTTTGTCGGTATGGCTTATGTATGCCTCGCTCATGTTCTATGCTTTAGGCCGGCGCGGTCTCGGACGGCCGTGGCTTGTGCTTTTGGCGACGGCGGCGTTTTGGTTTGTTTTCCCTTGGTGGGATACGATGCAGTCGTCAGATTTTATATTCAACTATCCTCTTGTTTCAGTGTTGTTTGTCCTTTGGCTATATTATTATAGGAGGATTGACGGGTTCGGCGGACGTGGATTGGCTGTGTTTTTTGTTGCCACGGGAGTGCTGTCGCTCTTTCATGAGGGCTTCACGGTGCCTCTTTGTATATATGTATTCATGGATGCAATCCTGCGCAAGGGTTCGCGGCGCGCCCGCCTCGTTCGTGTCGGATTGTGCGTGGTCCTCGCGGCAGGCCTGCTGACGATAGCGGCTCTCGGTTCGAGAGGCCGTATCGACTCTCAGAATTTCACATTGGAATTCTATATGCAGCAGCTCGTGTGGGATAGAGTCAAACTCGTGTCCGGGCTTTTGCCGTGTCTGCTGGCTATTACGGCGATTTTTGTGGCGAGGGTTTTCGGACGAGGTATTCCGAGGACGCTTTTCCGCCATGAGTTGTGGCCGTGTGTGGCGGCTATGGTCGGTGTCTGCGCGATGTGTGTGGTTTTGAGCTTTTATTCGCGTGCGGCTTGGGGTGGTGAGATATTCGCCTATATCGCTTTTATTAAGCTGTGTGCTTTTATCAGGGTAGGGCGTCGCGCCGTGCGGATGGCCGCGCGCGTGGTGTGCGTCGTGTCTGCGGCGGTTTACGCGTGGTGGTTTGCCGAACTGGTGTATTGGCAGCGAGCTGTCACACGAAGCCATGAGGCTTTGGCGGATTACGTAGCGCCAAGGCGCAGCCTGACCTGCGACATCGCTTATGCATCGATGGTCCATGCCGATGATATCCCCTTCTATCTTAATGACATTCCTGCGCCGGTGGAAGAAGTCCAAAATTTCAATAACGCCACATTTACGCGCTATTGGGGGCGTAAAGGCTCGCGTGTGATGCTTTTTCTCCCGGAGCGTTTCAAAGGAATTTCACCCGACAGCCTGCCCGTTATCCCCGGCAATGCGCGCTTTCGCGGGGATTACCCGTACTTGTTTTTCGACCGCCCGTATAATGGACTCCTCCGTATAAAAGGCGGTGAATATCGTGAGGGCCACAATCCGCTCATGAAAATATTGAATGTCGTAAAGACGGCCGTATTCGTAGGCGTCGACAATGTAATTAATCCTTATGTCGAGGCAAACGAAATCCTTATGCCGGACTCGACAGTTCGATATATGGTGATTGCGCCGATAGCTCCGCGGACCTTCAGGCATCGGGAGATTATTGAGATTGACACTGTAGGCAATATGAAATAACGTCCGGCTCAGGCCGGACGTTTGTCTTTGACTTTTGCCGGGTGTGTATCGGAAGTGGGGAAAATGTTCATTTCGGGGTGTGTTTTTTGTGGCGGGGTGTAATTTGTTGAGTGTCGGGGTTGTAGGGGTTGTGGGGGTGTTTTCGGGGTGTTTTTGAAGTGTTAAATATTTGTTAAATGTCTT
>CAJUCQ010000052.1 GCA_910584905.1 uncultured Muribaculaceae bacterium | reverse complement strand
GACAGGCACAATGCGCGAGTGTTCAGAAATATAAAGGCAAGCGGAAAATATGTTACTTTGACTAACTACAGACAAGCGCTATGAGGCCTTAAGTTAATAGCATTGAATCGCGTCCATACATTCGCTGCGCGGCCTCGCCCCCCCTCTCCGGAATTCTGCATATTTGGGGATTATCGGCTATTTCGCGGGAGGGTGTAAAAAAATCGGCGGCCCTTTTGCGGGGTCGCCGATTTTGCGGTGGGGATTATGTCCCTTGCGGGGAATTAGCGGATGTAGACCTTCGAGGTGGCGCCACCCTGACGGCGGATGTAGATGCCGGGGGTGAGGGCTTCGCCGCTTACGCGCACGCCCTGAAGGGTGAAGTATTCAGCTTCGGCGTCGGCGTCTTCGATGTTGACGTCTTCAACACCGGTGGTTACACCCTTGGCGAGGTCGACGGAGAAGTCTTTGGTGAAGTTCTGATAGCTACCTGCAGCCATGCCGCCGCGATAGGGATTGGAGGGGTCGCCAAGGACGTTCGAAGCGGCGCGGGCGCGGAGCGAGCCTGTGGCTGCGGCGCCGGTGACAAATTCGAAGTCGGTGGCTACGGGCACGTACATGTGGTAGGTGATTCGTCCGGTCACTTCACCCAAGGCCTTGATTTCGTCGATGGTCTTGCCGGAAGCCACGCGGTGGATCTGCACGGCGAGGTGCTTGTCGGTGAAGGCCTCGTAGTGCCAGCGGTCGGCGTCGTGCTTCTTAATGTCGGCTTCCTTGAAGTCCCAGATGAGGGGACGGCCGGATGCGGCTACGTGCTTGTTGCTTTCGTCGACAAAGTTGAAGTCGCGGTCGCCGTCGATTTCGACTTCATAGCCTACGAATGCCGCACGGCTTGCAATCATCTGGTCGCGGAAGTTGAAGGGCATGTCGAGGATGAGGTCGACGGAGTAGCTCTTGTCAGTGCCGCGCGAGCCGAAGAAGGAGTAGACGGAGAGCTCGTTGCCGTCGGAACCCTGAAGCGTGGGCAGGTTGTCGTCGGTGGCGTAGGCGTTGAGCTTCTCGGTCTTGCGACGGTAGAAGATCATGCCGGGCGAGGTGTAGGTCACGCGCACGTCGAGGTTGTCGTCGTCGGTGGCGTTTACGTGGTCGAGGCCGGTGATGAGGCCTACGCCGGTCGAACCTATGCGGGTCTCGCGCACGGTGCCGTAGCTTACGGTTACCTGATTGCTCTTTGTGAACACAACCTTCGAGTCTTCAACGGGCACGAATTGACCATCCTCAGCACCGGGTTCGGTCACGCCTTCCATCCAGAAGGGATAGACGTTGCCGGGGTTGACGGTGACCTTGGTGCGGAACTGGTTGAGGTAGGGATAGTGCATCACCTGATCTTCGCGGGTCGAACCGGGGAGCTTGACTACTTCCTTGTCGGCGTAGATCATGTCCACTTCGGGTTCGATGGTCACGATGGGGTCGCCCTTAAAATTGACCGCACCGTAATGGTTGAAATTGATGTCGTCAATCGGACCCTGCGTATAAGTGGCCTGATAAGCGTAGGGGCGACGAATGTCATAAGCGTCATTGCCTTTTCTCCTGATGCGCACACAGAGCCGGCCGTTGCCCTTGAGTTTGGTGTAGGTATCGTCGGTGTAGAATTCGGCGCCAACGTTGTGGACGAAGTGGTAGCGCACGCCTGCGCCCTTGCCGTCTTCAACCTCGTCGGTCATCCAGTTGATGGACTTGACCACGGATTCCTCAGCATAGTTATCCGGGTCGTTAAGATAGATGCTTACGCTCCACGTAGCGTCGTTGTTGGGAGTCCACCATGAGTAGGCGTCATCGGGGTATGCGGCGCCGCCCTTGTCCCAGAAGTCGAAGATGATTTCGTTGGGGGACTCTTTGCGGGGCACTTCCACCCATACGAGCTGGCGCACGGCGTCGACCCATACGCGGCACCGGCGGGCGAATACGAAGTTGGTGCTTGTCCAGTTGCCGCGTCCGGTGTTATAGTCGCGGTAAACGAAGGGTTCGGGAGTGCCGTCAAGGTTGAGCGTACCCATGCCGCCGGCAGCCGGAACGAATGCATCCTTCCAGAAGTCGGACACCGCATTGCTTGCATTTTCGCTGGTGGGCTGGAACGAGAAGTTGAAGTGGCCTACCTCGTTAATCGATTGACCGCTGAGGCCTTCTTCAGACATATAGGCGTTGAGGTTGAAGAGGTCTTCGTTGCCGTTCTGGCCGAGGTCGTAGTAGAAGAGGCCGGGCTGGGTGCCTTCGGGCGTCATCTTCTGAACGGTATTCCACTGGCCGGTGCCTGCGCCCTGCGTGTCGTCCGCGGGAGCGATAATAGAGCCGAGGATATAGAGGTCGGGCCAGATGATGGGTTCGTACCACACCTTGGTATGCACGCCATCTTCGTCGATGACATACTTGGCCTTGACCATACCGCTCGAAATCAAGCTGAAGTATCTGTCTCTTGCGTCACCAAAGGTGGCGTTGTTGTAGGCGGGTTCGGCAAAGTGTACGTAGCCGAGGTATACCTTGTCCTGATAAAGCGGGTCGAACTGCTTGTTGTTATCGTAGAAAGATGCCTGAGTATCCGAGGTAGAGATAGAGAATTCGATGGGGTGTGCGGGCGAAGCGTTGGCGGAGATGCGATAGGAGTAGACGCCTTTTTCCTCGTCATATTCCATTGCAATGGGCGTGGCATTCGTCCAGTCGTCGCCCATGAAGGAGCCGAGGATGTAGAGGGCCTTCGCGCCGGAGTCGCCCGAGGGGGTGTATTTGCCCCATTTGTCAAATACGAGGCCGCCGTTGGAGGCCTTCACATAAATTATGTTGTTGTCGCCGACGGGAGCGTCAACAGTGACAGAGTTGTAAAAACCGTCGGATGTGCGACGGCCCACCTCAATCGAAGAGAGCTTTTTCTCGACGGTGAAGGCGTAGACGCCGGAGGCAACCAGCTTGAAGCCGTAGTGGACCTTTTTGTCATAGCGAACACCGAGGGTGGCGGTGCCGTCCGTGAACCACTTGCACCCGTTGACGTCGACGTAGTAAGTCACTTCAGGCTCAAAGTATGCTTCAACGCCGTAGTTGGGGGTGATTTCGGGTAGGGTACCATAGCTCTTGATTGTGTAGAGAGCACCGTTGACAATCTTCGAGCCGTCGATGTCAGCGGTCTTATGGTACCATTGGCCATCTCCGGTGCCGGCGGTGTTCTTGAAAATCATGTTGCCGGCCGACGACTGACCTTTGATGACAAACTTGAACACGCCGTCGGGGAGAAGCTCGGTATACTTGATGGCCTGTCCGGCAATCGAAGTCCAGCTTGAGCCGCCCTCGGGGTTGTAGGCGTAGAGGTAGCAGTCGTTGCCCCACTTGGTCTTATAGCTGTCGTCGATTTTGACGTAGAACACGTAGAGCTCAGGCTCGGGCACGAGGGTATAGGTGTAAGTGGCAACCTTGCTCGAGAGGCCGTTGGAGCCCACTGCGAGGACTTTGAGCGTAGTGGTCTCGGTGAAGGTGAGCGGAGCGCTGTAGACAGCGGAAGCCGTGGTGGGCTCGGTGCCGTCGGTGGTGTAGTAGATGGTTGCGTCCTCGGTGGCCGAGATTTCCACTTTCACATTGTCGTAGAACGTCGTCGAGGCCGTAGCGCTCACTACGGGAGCAACGGGAGCAACGGGAGCGGCGTCATACCAGATTTTGAGAGCCTCGGGGTCGAAGCAGATTGTGCCTGCGGCGGGGAGATAGAGGTCTTTGTCGCCGCCGGCCTTAAGGTTTGCGCTTGCAGGCTTGGAAGCCGGGATGTCGAGCTTGCCGCCGCTGATGCTTTCGTAGCGACCATCCCAGAACTTGTCTCCGGTTATGAGCGACACCATAAACGCAGTGCCTTTTTTGAAGTCGTCGGCGCTGACTTCGTAGGTGTAGCAGCCCTTGGCGGCGTCGTAGGTCAGCGTCTTATCCGTGCCGGGATTGTTGCCCCAGATGCCGGAGCTAATGAAAGCTGCGCGGATGTAGACCGTAGCCGTAACGACGGGCTTCTCGGGGACATTTTCCCACGAAAGCGTGAGTTTGCCGGCCTTGCCGGTTGCGTCGGGGGTGAAGGTCAGGGTGTACTCTTTGTCGGCCTTTACGGTGATGACGGGGTTTGCACCGGAACCAGTTCCTTCAGCTACCATTGTAATTTCAGGGTTCGACTCTGAAAGAGTCTGAGACGAACCGGCGGACCAAATCCAGAACTTGTTGGAGCCGTCCCAGCCGCGAATGCCGAATTCTGCTTTGAGTTGGGCTGAGGTCCACGTCCGCTTGGTCACAAACGAGCCGTCGGATTGTCTTTCCATGCCGCCGTTGCCGTTGAAATCGTTATTCCAGTTTCCGAAAGAGCTTCCACCGCTGAGGATGTAGCGGTAGCCGTTGTCCTCCGGGGATGTCTGCGCTGCTGCGGGCTGGGCGAAGCAGATGATGCTGAGCACGAAGAGCGTCAGATACGCACATAGTTTTTTCATGAAAATCAAATGTTTTTAATTGTTATTGATTATGTATTTATTAGTCAAAGGCTTGTTGTATTTGTTTCTAAAGAGTCTCGCAAGGGCACGGGACGCATGATATTGTCATAATGCCGGAACCGTAGGGGGGAAGAGAGATGTGTAAGAGGCCCGCGGCGGGAATTTCGGTAAGTATTTCACTGTGTTGATAAGGCGTAAACGATTATGAGTCAGCGAATATAATAGAAAGAACGCCGCCGACGAAGCCGCCGACAGACGCAAACCTTCTAATAAAGTCTCCCTCAGGAGACATCAATTCACAGCGCAAAGATAAGTATCTAATCTCGAACGGCAAAATATTTAACAAAAAAATTCCACACCCGCGCCGCAATTCGGGGGGATGGGGGCCATTCGGCGCGGCGACGACGAAGGGAATATCAGCCCTCTGATTTGCAGGATTTTGGTGCGGCGGCGGGCGGCGAATTAGCTATCAATCCCCTTATTTGCAGAATTTTGGTGCGGCGGCGCATGTACGGACGTGATTCAATGCTATTAACTTAAGGCCTCATAGCGCTTGTCTGTAGTTAGTCAAAGTAACATATTTTCCGCTTGCCTTTATATTTCTGAACACTCGCGCATTGTGCCTGTC
>CAJUCQ010000051.1 GCA_910584905.1 uncultured Muribaculaceae bacterium | reverse complement strand
GCACAATGCGCGAGTGTTCAGAAATATAAAGGCAAGCGGAAAATATGTTACTTTGACTAACTACAGACAAGCGCTATGAGGCCTTAAGTTAATAGCATTGAATCGCGTCCGTACAATTCACTGATTCTGAGAGCGTCTGATGCCGCGGACGGAACTTCCCCTCTTTGCGGGGAATTTTAGGCGCATCCCATGTCGGCGCGGACGCGATTAATCGCGTCCGTACAATTTGCTGGCTTGCAAGACTTTGATGCCGTTGACGGAATTTACCCTCTTTGCGGGAATTTACGGCGCGCCCTCCCCTGTCGCGGCGGACGCAATTAATCGCGTCTGTACTGCGATGGCGGACGACCGTTTTGGAAGGCGGCAGGGATGCGGGAGGAAGCGATGATATATAGAAATTCGTGAGAGTCAGCCTCGTTAACATTTTTTCAAGGATGGTATAAACGGAAAAATGCGGAAAAATTTCTTTATATGCTGAATTTTTTGTTACTTTGCACCGCAAAATGTGAATTTACTAATTAAAAACGAAAAGTATTATGTCTGAAATTGCAGATCGCGTAAAAGCAATCGTAGTAGACAAGCTCGGCGTTGACGCTGACAAAGTAACAGAAGAAGCAACTTTCATCAACGACCTCGGCGCTGACAGCCTCGACACCGTTGAGCTCATCATGGACCTCGAAAAGGAATTCAACATCACTATCCCCGAGGATAAGGCTGAAGAAATCAAGACCGTAGGCGACGCAATCGCTTTCGTAGAAGCCAACCAGTAATTCCGGGTCCGTCTGCTTCCAGACCCCCCTAAACATCTAAAGCCGCCGAGGAGACGCCTCCCCCTCCAAGGGGCAGGCAATTCCGGCGGTTTTATTTCATCCCTCTCCCCTCCCCTAAAGCCAATCACCGCAAACCCCTCCTTTAGATAAGATATGGAATTAAAAAGAGTCGTGGTAACCGGCTTAGGCGCCATCACCCCGCTTGGCAATGACGTGGAAACCACGTGGACCAATGCAAAAGAGGGTGTGAGCGGCGCAGGCCCCATTACCCATTTCGATGCGTCGAAGTTCAAGACCCAGTTTGCCTGCGAAGTCAAGGGCTACAATGCCGCCGACCACTTTGACCGCAAGAAAGAGCGCCAGCTCGATCTCTATGCACAATATGCGCTTGTAGCTGCGCGTCAGGCCGTCAAGGATTCCGGCCTTGACGGCGAAGGCATCGACCACAACCGCGTAGGCGTAATCGTAGCCGCCGGCATCGGCGGTCTGCATACGTTTGAGGAAGAAGCCGGCTATTACGCCCTTACCGGCGAAGAGAAAGGCCCGAAGTACAATCCTTTCTTTATCCCGAAGATGATTGCCGACATCGCGTCGGGCCACATCTCTATGGAATACGGCTTCCACGGCCCCAACTACGGCGTTGTCAGCGCCTGCGCTTCGTCGAACAATGCAATCATTGACGCATTCAATTATATCCGTCTCGGCAAGGCCGACGCATTCGTCACCGGTGGTGCCGAAGCTGCAATCTTCCCTGCGGGTGTTGGCGGCTTCAACTCGATGCACGCCCTTTCGACGCGCAATGACAGCCCTCAGACGGCTTCGCGCCCGTTCAGCGCCAGCCGCGACGGCTTTGTAATCGGCGAAGGTTCGGCCGTGCTGATTCTTGAAGAACTTGAGCACGCCAAGGCCCGCGGAGCAAAAATCTATGCAGAAATCGTGGGTGGCGGCATGAGCGCCGACGCATACCACATCACGGCTACGCACCCCGAAGGTCTCGGCGCTATTCTTTCGATGAAGATGGCTCTTGAGGATGCCGGCATGAAGCCCGAGGACATTGACTATATCAACGTTCACGGCACCTCGACGCCCAAGGGCGACATTTCGGAAGTGAAGGCTATCGTTGACCTCTTCGGCGAAGCAGCATACAAGCTCAACATCTCGTCGACGAAGTCGATGACCGGTCACCTCCTTGGTGCCACGGGTGCTCTTGAGGCAATGTTCAGCATCAAAGCAGTTGAAGAGGATATCGTTCCTCCGACCATCAACCACGAGGATGGCGACGAAGATGAAGAAATCGACTACAATCTCAACTTCACCTTCGGCAAGGCTCAGAAGCGCACGGTGCGCGCCGCTCTTTCGAATGCTTTCGGCTTCGGCGGCCACAACGCATCGGTTATCGTCAAGAAGTACGAAGAGTAAGCTATTCAGGGCTATCCGATAAATACGACACAGTCCCGGCGACCATATTGTCGCCGGGGCTGTGTGCCTGTCATGGGGTACTTCGGCGGGCCTGTATATTCAGGGCTCGTCAGGGGCAGTGTTCTGCCGGAGCCATTCGAGGCGGCGGGAGTCGGGAAGATGTTTTACCTGAAGGTTTTCGAATGAAGCTTTGAATCCGTCGCCGTCGGGCGATGCGGCCATGACACCTACACGCACGGGGCAGTTGTCGGGCATCCAAGCATTGCGCATCATTATGTATTCGCTGTCGTCGAAGGAGTAGAATATCTCGACGGCATCTCTTCGGCGAATGGCTTTAATCCATATGTATTTGACAGGGGTTTCGAGCGGTATGACGCTCCAGTCGGATGTGTCGTGTGTGACTACGACGCTGATATTGTACTTTCCTCCGACGTATTCTATCCCGGCTTTGATGTAGTTTCGACAGTCGACCCGAATCATCATTCCGGCCTGATCGAAGCGTGTTTTGTAGTTGCCGGATATCTTAACTTTGGCTTCGAATTCTCCGCCGTATTCGGCATAGAGGAATGGGGCGTCGTCGACGGTGAATCCGTAATGCGATATGCGCCAGTAGTCGGTGTTTGCGGGGACGTCGAATTCAAGCGTCGAAGGGCTTGCGGACCATCGCGGCGGCTCGTTGAACCACATCATATTTTCGAAGGAACGGGCAAAGGGAGCGTGGGCAATGAGCATACATGTGCATGCAAGAGGGAATCTTTTCATGGAGTATGTTTATGGGATTTCGCATTATATTTGTTACTTTTGCAAAGTTAAGGACTTCCGGCGTTGTCGTCAATTACTAAAAATAACCATTTTTATGAGAGTATTCGATCGTCTGAATATTGAATTGTCGCGTCAGGCACAGGCCGACGACCGACGCAACGACGACCACGAGGCAATGAGGCACTATGACGCCATCGCCGCCGGTTATGCCGAGATGGAGAATGCGATTGTCGTGCTCAGCGACCTGCGGCGCAACGTCAGTCATGTTCACTTGGGGAAGTATGCCTTGAATTTTTCAGTTGAATTTCAAGATGGTGTCATCGAGTCTATATGGGAGAACGAAATTCTTGAGCTTGTGCATCCTGAAGATCTTGAACGAAAGTATCTCCAGGAGTTGCGTTTCTATAATTTCATAAATAGACAGCCCAAACATCAAAGGCGTAATCACGTGTTGCATACGCATATACGGATGAGGTTCGGCAATGGTGAATATGTAAGGGCATTGCACCGTATGTTTTACATGCCTTCGGAACACGGCTCGTCGCAACGGTTTGCGCTGTGTCTTTACGGACCGCCCTCCAGGACGGGACAAGGCGCGGTTGACGGCGCTGTGGACACCATTACGGGACGCCTTACCACTCTTGACAACAAGGATGACGGACGCATTCTGTCGCGGCGCGAAATGGAAGTTCTCGAGCTTGTGGCAAAGGGTGAGTCGAGCAAGGAAATCGGGGAGGCGCTGTGTATAAGCGTACACACGGTGAACCGCCATCGTCAGGAAATATTGCGCAAATTACAAGCGCGCAACTCACATGAAGCATGCAAGGCGGCTCAAATGCTGGGACTGCTGTAGCGAGGGGGCGATTGTGCTTAAAAATTTAAAGCGCGCGTTCTCTACAGTTAAATTTTTAAGGAAAAATGAAAACAGTTGCAAGAGGCAATGCGCTTACGCGGCGTGTGAAGGGGGTTGATTTTTATGCTTTATAACATATTTCTTGGAGTGAACACTGCTTTAATGTTTTTTAATAAAACTTGTAATCACCCTCATCAATGTATATTTACATTAAAATTTCCTACATTCACCCAATAGTTGTGTAAACATCGCTCTTGGAAATCGCGATTTTGAGGCGCGATTAAAAGATGCAGCACAAGAACTTTAGTCATGTAAAATTTGGCAGATTCGAAATTGTAAGCTACCTTTGTATCGGAAATGATACAACAAGCCTAAGCATTGAGTGAATGCTTTCATATTAAACAAATCTGGAATAGACATATAATCTAACATTAAGTACTATGTGTAAGACAAACAGGGCTGCCCGTGAGGATAGCCCTGTTTTTTTTGATGGTTTATTGCGGGGAAGGTGTGAGGTGAAGCCTGAATATTTTTGTCGGAATCCCGTTGAAATCGAGGTCGCCGACGAGGAGAAATCCGCACTTTTCGGCCACACGACGGGAGGCTCGGTTACGGGCGTCGACTGTAATCAACAGCGATGAAAGCTTCAGGGATTCCTTGCAGAAGCGGACAAAGGCTTCAAGAGCCTCGGAGGTCAGTCCCCTACCCCAATACGGATGCCCTATCCAGTAGCCAATCTCGCGTTCGCCGGGGAGAGGGGCGGTATGCTCGTCGCCTGAGGGCACAAGTCCGATGCATCCGACGGGGGTGTCGGTGTCTTTAAGGACCATAGCCAAGTTGTATGGGTTCGGGATAAAGAATTCGTTGATAATGCGGCGGCTCATCTCGACTGAAGTATGGCGCGGCCACAGGGCCATTTCGCTCACTCTTCCGTCGGAAGCGCAGGCATAAAGGGCCTCGGCATCGCTTTCGCGCCACCGGCGCAGGATGAGCCTCGGGGTGTCGATGCAAATATTCATAACGAGTTGTGTGGGACAAATCGGATATTGATTGATATTTCGCGGCGTCATGGACCGGCGGGAAGTTTATTGCAAAGTATTACTGTCCGCTAAACATTTTTTGA
Organism: uncultured Muribaculaceae bacterium; assembly: GCA_910584905.1. GTDB lineage: Bacteria > Bacteroidota > Bacteroidia > Bacteroidales > Muribaculaceae > CAG-873. The sequence goes on along the minus strand of CAJUCQ010000051.1, from coordinate 152 downwards.
GCGGATGAAAAATTAGGGCTGGCACCTATTGCAGGTTACTTTGCTTTTGCGACAAAACATAGTTAACCATGGGCAAAAGTAGTAATTTCTTCGGACAGCCGATATATGGTCAGCTGATAAAATCGCTCGACCGTGAAAAAATTGTTGAAATC
>CAJUCQ010000050.1 GCA_910584905.1 uncultured Muribaculaceae bacterium | reverse complement strand
GCACAATGCGCGAGTGTTCAGAAATATAAAGGCAAGCGGAAAATATGTTACTTTGACTAACTACAGACAAGCGCTATGAGGCCTTAAGTTAATAGCATTGAATCGCGTCCGTACAATTCGCTGGTTTGTTGGGGTTTATTCCGTCACCTCCCCCTCCAAAAAAAATTACCTTCGATTGGTGGGCGCGGAGCGTGGGATGGCTTTTCCGTGGGGGATATTTGGCGGCGCGTTGTATGGCGGGAATCGTTGATAATGAATTTTTTTGGTGTTTTGGTTGGGGGAATGAATTTTTTTACTAATTTTGCGGGTGCATATCGCCTGCAGAGGCCCGATATGGGTTGAGCGGGTGGGTGCGTAATTATTGGAAAGCGTTTACTCGACGCTCTTTCTTGACTGCTTGAAACTTCGCAACTTTCAAAATCCCGGTCATGATTGCAGCAACGGTAGATGCCTATTGTGGATATGTATATTCTTGTCGAATGCATGATGCTCAAAGCGTCAGGCATTGTGATGACATACATATTTGCGTGAGGCCTCTGCGTAGTTGCTCGTTCTACCGGGATGGGCAATGCGAAGGCCTCAAGCAGTGGGACGGGCAATCGGTACGGCTCTCACGCTTTTTTTTATAACCGACATTATCCGCCGAGGAGGAGGGCCTGAGGCATAGGCTTACACTATGTTTACATCACTACACACGTTAGCGGGAAGAGCGTACCGCGGATTTGTCGTCGCGCTTGTGCTCGTTGCGGCAAATCTTGCCGCGGCCGCACAGGGCTCTCAGCATGAGTTTACGTATCAGGGCGTGAAATACTGCGTTATTGACGAAGACGCCAAGACATGCGAGACAAGCGGTTATACCGACGCAATCGCTTCCCAACTTATCCTCCCTGAAACAGCCTACGACGGCTCAACGGGATATACACTCGTCAGTATCGGTGGTTTTTCTTTTTCAGGTTGCGAGAAACTGACATCTGTCGTTATTCCTGAATCAGTTATTTCTATCGGATGGGATGCTTTCAGAGACTGTACATCCCTCACGTCCATTACATTGCCTTCCGATATTACTAAAATCGACTCAGGTGCTTTCAGTGGCTGCACATCCCTCGCATCCATCACATTGCCTTCCGGTATTACCGAAATCAGCTCTTTTGCTTTCGAAGGCTGCACATCCCTCACTGACATAGCTCTCCCGAAAGGTTCTCTCAAAACTATAGGCACCAGCGCATTTGAAAATTGCCGGAGTCTGAAGTCGATTACGATTCCGTCATCAGTCACGGATATAGGCGCGGAAGCTTTCAAAGGTTGCACAGGGCTGAACCGCGTGACTGTCGAAGGCGAAACTATGTGTGGCTACAGTGTTTTCAGCGGTTGCACATTAAAACCACTTTTAATAAAGGGACGACTCTATTGGGATTCGAGATTAAATCCTTTCGCAGATATGAACGATGATTCATATATTATTTGCCGGGGCGGCGAAGCCGGTAATATCAGAGAGATGTTCAGCGGGAGAGTGTACACTTTTAATGACCCGTACATTTTTTCGTCGATAACTCCGCTTATATTCGGCGTGAAGTTCAGCATCGAAGCCAACCCCTACTACGAAGGCGAAGCCACAGCCGACGAAACCACCGTAACACTTGCACATTACAACTTTCAATACGATAAAATCATCGACAGCAAGCCCGTCAACTCATTCCTGAAGGAAAATATCGTGACGGACCTCGCATATAACACGAAGTACATTCTGTCGGTCAGATCCGAAGCGGCCGATAGTTATACAAGCTACACCTTCAATACCGTGATCCCTAAAGTAAGCTGCAAATACACGGCTACCCAGCGGACAATAACCATCAACTCGGTGAGCGCAACATCGGACGAAAGCGTAACCCCGAAATTATACGTGAAGACCGACATTAACTTCAGTAAATCCAAGGAATTTACCGGCGAAAAGGTTACGTACAAGGACCTCGTCCCGAAATCGTCGTACGACCTTGTCTATGCAGTCTACAACGGAATGGCCGTACACGCTCCGAGTCAGATGACGAAAGCCATCGACATGAAGAGAAGCGCCACCGTCCTCGGCCCGACGACCGTACGGCTCGCAGGTAGCTATGACGCGGGCGACGCCGTGATTGTCGAATCCGGCTGGGAAGGAATAGCACCAATCGACGAGACCGTAGCCACCGGCCTGCAACCGAATAATAAATACCAGTTTACATATTATGTCAAGACGGACGACAAGCGTACATTCAAAGCCACGGTGGTGTATGCCACTACTCCGGAACTTGAGTTAGAGATACAGGCCCCGAAGTGCGTATCAAGCACGAATGCGATTGTTGCGGCCAAGACCAATATTTCGGAACACGAGCCGGGCGTAGGCTTCCAGTGGAAGAAATACGACGCTCCGGCCTCGCTTCCGGCAAGCGAGGGCTATGCCGTGGTATGCGACGGACTTATCGAGGGCTATATCCGCAATCTCCAGCCGACGTCGTACTACAACGTGCGCGCCTTCTACAAGGATGCGAACGATGAATATTATTACTCCGACTGGACAACTTTCGACCCGAGCGATTTCAGCTTCTTTGAGCCGACGGTGCGCACCTACCCCATCGAAGAAGCAGGCCCCACGAGCGCCAAGCTTCGCGGCTATGCGCTTGCGGGCACTGACAACATCGTAAGCCAAGGTTTCCAGTATTGGCGGACGGGCGCCGCGGGAGGGTCGCAGAAGGCCGCTCCGGCAAGCGGAGTGATGACGGTCGAGGCTTCGGGACAGGTGATGACCGCCAGCCTGAGCAACCTCACGCCGGGAAGTGTCTATGCATTCCGCGCGTATGTAGAGACGGCTTCGGGCTTCACCTACGGCGACGAGCAGTCGTTCGAGACTCCCGAGCTAAGCGGAGTGGACGATGTGACGACGGAGGCCGCGAGCGTTGAGCCTGTGGGCTACTTCGATCTCTCGGGTCGCCGATACAACACCCCGCGCAAGGGCCTCAATATCGTGCTCTTCTCCGACGGTTCAAGCCGTAAGATGTTTGTAAGATAACGTGAGTTCGATATAAGAATTCAGTTATTCAATAATAAAACAATCAGCCATTTAGCATAAAACTAATTGGCTGATTTTCTTGGTATTCTCGCGAAAAATCAGTAAATTTACAGTG
>CAJUCQ010000049.1 GCA_910584905.1 uncultured Muribaculaceae bacterium | reverse complement strand
TTCTGAACAACAAGACTAATAAACCAAATTCAAATCGAAAAATCAAAGTACTCTTGTATTTGACTAAATACTAATATATTAATCATAGTGGTTGGATTTTTATCGCACCACTACTAATCTTTAATAAAGGATGGCGCTACGAAACATGGGAGAAACATACTCGATATTATGATGAATGTCAACAAATATACCGACCGTCCGCAAGCCCGAGTATAAATTTATCTATAGCTTATACAATTGGCTATGGTAAAATAGTTCAGCGAGGCAATGAAGTCGGCGCACAAGGAAGCGCACCTTCTGCAATTATAAGATAGTTGTAAACGTTGCTTATATGGAATAACAACGCCGCCAAGAGTGGCAAATATCACTCTCGGCGGCGTTGTAAATGGAATCCAAAGCAAACCGGTCGCCGGAGTTCATGGCTTTGGCAATGCGTTGGTCGGCCGTTTGCGCAAAATTTGCCAAAGGCAGAACGAATGCAATGAGGGAGAGGAGGATTTTTTTTGCATGTTATATAGCCGGGATGTTATAAATTTTGTGTTATACACAAATGATACTGCAATCTTCAAGTTGTTCGACCTTAAATCTTCATTCAAATGGCGAATATATCGTTAAAATTCACTGACAAAAAACGGACGGTTTTGCTTATGAGCAACCGTTGTCGGCATTACTGAAGGCGGAAAGATAAGCTAAAATTAACAGGCCTGCGCACAGTATGACAAATACCAGCATACTGAGCTTGATATTTCGGGACTTGATATTTTGGCTGTTTTGCTCTTCTTCTGAGAGTTGTTGCCGGAGATTCTCAATTTCGACTATGGTTTCGGAGATGCGACGCTGATAATATGTAATTTTCGTTTTAGAAGTGATGCGTTCCACTGACCGGTTCATGCTTGAGATTCTTTGGTTGCAGCGCCTGATTTGCTCTCGGATGCACATTGTTCTGAACTTTGATTCGCTATAAGATTTCGCCGGCGTGTTAATGCGGTGCTCAATCTGTTTGCGAGTCAGCGGAGTGCCCGGACCAATATTTCCGGCGTAGTCATAGCAACTCATGCCGCCGCAACTATATTGCTCCGATGTATAATCTACCCACATGTCGTGTGGGGTATCTCCGTTGTATTCTCCGAAATCGTTATAATCGCCCATTTTTTTTCATTGAGGAAGAGGAATCTGAACAGCTTAAGCTTTGTGGGGAGGGCATGCGTTTGTGCATAGTGGGCGCTTGGCGCGGCTAAAGGTCGGGTGGGGAGGGAGCGTTTGCATTGAGTAGCCCGTTTGCAACTGAAAGAGTGACAAGTCCGAGCGATTGTAAAAATGACGGCTTTTTTTCGTGTTTAAGCCTTATTGTCGGAGGCGTCTGCTTGGATGACACAAGCATTGACGTAGCGGGCGGATATGCGGTAACGGTAAAATCAATCATATTAAAGCGTATTTTCCCGAACAGCATGAGTGATTTCAGCCCAAGGTTACATTCGTAATCGGGAGCGAGGGGCGAGGTGTCAGGGTTGACGGTGATATGCGGGATTACAGTGTGGGCGTCGCCGATGGTTGCCGATAAATTCGGAAGCCGGTAGCACTCTGATATTTTTACGCCTCCAATCCCGGCCATGCGGATTGTTTCCGCTTGGGCGTTGGCTAAAACGTAATCTTTGTAATCCTTGAAAAACGCCCCGTTTAATGACCCGTAGGAGGCATCTCCCGTGTCTATGCAGATTTGCATTTTTTTATTGTGTATTTCCCCTGTTGTGATGAGATTCATCTGAGGGGAGAAATACATGTTGGCCGCTACGCCGCTTCTTGTCGGCGCGACGGATGGCACTGTTATGCATCGGTTGGTGAAATCAATGGTCAGGTCGTTCAGGCGGAGCATCAGCTCGCTTCCTAAAATGATATTGAAGCAATCAGTGTATTTGTTTGCTTCTTCGTTATCCAATGAGAGGTCAATAATGAGAAAGGGAACATCGCGGATTATGATATTGCCTATTGCCAATTCTTTTGCGATTGCAAGCTGACCTTGTCGTTTGCCTATTCCGGCCACCGTATGGCGGGCATTAATCGGAGTAAGGTCATAATGCCGGGCCAAGGAGTCGGAAATTATATTGATGCCGGCGCCGGTGTCGAACGTGATTGTGGCGCTCTTGCCGTTGATGGTGCTCTTGTCAAGTTGCATCAGAAACGCCTCCTTTTCAATTTTGCCGACAGGTACGATTTTGAAAGGGATGCTACCTTCCGGGGCGGTAAATGAAACACTGTAGGGGGTATATTCAGCCAGTGCGGTGTATAGGTCAATGTAGTGTTGCATGCCGGCGATGGCCGCGCTGTCGAGATATTGCCTTGTTGCGTCGAGCGTCGTGGCGACAACTTCTGCCGCCTTTGCGTTGTTTCCGACCTTGCTCAAATCCATTGACAGCATTACGGAGGCATTGAGAAGGTTGCTTAAATCAAGCTCTGACGAATATGTATTCATGAGCTCGCCAAATGCCGGGATTGAAATGTCGGGGCGGTTTAAGCGGTTGCCTATAAGAGCGCGTGAATAGACTTCGAGAAACGGCATTATCGAGTCTTTGGGGGCGGCGTGGTAGATGGAATCCAAAGCGAACCAGTCGCCGGAGTTCATGGCTTTGGCAATGCGTTGGTCGGTCGTTTGCGCAAAATTTGCCAAAGGCAGAACGAATGCAATGAGGGAGAGGAGGATTTTTTGCATATTATATAGCCGGGACGTTATGAAGCGAATCGGGCGCCGGGGTTATCGGTCGATTCGTTTTATGAGGTTGTATGCGGGGATTATGCCGAGCTCGCCGGCGCGGCTGAGGTCGGATATGCCTTCTGCGCGGAGGCCTTCGTGCAGCTTGATATAGCCGCGGTTGTAATAAGCTTCGCCGAAGTCGGGCTTGAGTTCAATTGCTTTAGAGAGGGCCTCGACAGCGCCCGAGGGGTCGTTGCGCTCGAAGAGAATGTTTCCTTTGTTGAACCAAGCGACAGCCATTTCGGGCGACAGGCGGAGCGCGCGGTCGATGTCGTCGGCTATGTCATCGAGAGCTTTAAGCTTCAGGCTTCCGCGCATGGCGGCGTCGCTTCCCGACGGCGCGTCTGCACTTCCGTTGCGGTTGTCGATGCTGTATTTCCCGTATCGGGCCTGTGCGCGCAGAAGGTAGCCGATGGCGAAGTCGGGTGTGAGGGCAAGTGCGCGGTCTATGTCTTTTTCGGCCGAGATGTAATCGCGGACAGTCAGGAAATCAAGGGCTCGGCCGAAGTAGTCAATGGCGCGCGGCGTGTGCGAGGCGAGATATGAGTTGTAGTATTCGATGCTGCGGAAGTGGCGTTCGACGGTGGCTTCGTCGAGTGTGGGCACGGCGTTTGTGACGAGCACGACGAATCTCAGGGCGCGTGTGGCATTGATTTCGTCGACTTCTTTTATGTAATAAGTGTTGCTCCGAAGCTCGGTTGGCGAGTTGTAGAAGCTCAGCATCATGATTGGTTCGAGTTCGATGGTCTGGTTGCGGTCCTGCACACGGCCTCGGATTGCCGAGTTGTTGTATTCTTCGCGGAAGTCGGCGGTGTTGTCGACCGTCAGAAGCGAAGCGAAGCGCCGGGCAGTCGCCTCGTCGGAAGCGTCGACGGGCGTCTCGGCGGAGTTGGCCGGAGCCGAAGGGCCGGTGGAGGCGTAATCGTCGTATTTGCCGGGGGTAAGGGCCTTAGCGGCGGCCGTGGCGCTCTTGTAGTCGCGTTCGGCGGCTTTGAGGTCGCCGCGCCTGCGGTGCAGGCGACTTCGGAGGTAGAGTGCTCCGGGGAAGTCGGGGAAGCGGTCGTGAACTTTTGAAATATCGTCGATGGCGGCGCTGAGGTTGCCTTTGGCTTCGTGGATTATCGCCCGGTTGTATAGCGCGCGATAGTCTTCGGGGTCAAGCCGGAGCACGCGGTTGAAGTCTTCAAGGGCGAGGTCGTTGGCGCTCACTTCCGTGAGCAGAAGGCCGCGGTTGAAGAGCGCCGTGGCGTTGAGCGGGTCGAGCGAGAGGGCGTAGTCGTAGTCGGCCATCGCTCCCTTGTAATTGTCCTGATTGTATCGGAGAAACGCACGGTTGATATACAGCCCCGGGGTGTGCGGGCGGAGTTTGATTGCCGTGTCAATGTCTTTTTCGGCGGCCTCGAAGTCTTTGTGTGAGTTAATGGCAATGTCGGCTCGCAGGATATAGGCGTTCAGGGCATTGCGGTTTATCGAAAGGGCTTTGTCGATGTCGGCGAGGGCGGCTGCGGTATCGGTCCGTTCGAGGTGTATCCGCGCGCGTCCGAGGTAGGCGTTGTCGTAGCCGGGGTAGTGGTTCGTGAGCTCGTCGAATGTGGCCTCGGCCGCGTCGTAGTCTTTGAGTTCGCTTTGCGCGAGAGCCTTGTTGAAGAGGAGCATGCGGTTGTGCGGCAGAAGCTTCAGGGCCTCGTCGTAGTCGGCTACGGCTTCGCGGTTGTTCCCGAGGTTTTGACGGGCCACGCCCCGAGCCTCCCATGCGTCAGTGAGGAAGGGGTTCAGTTCGATTGCTTTTGTTGCATCGGCTTCGGCTCCGCGGTAGTCTTCAAGGTTAATTTTGGCGATGGCGCGATAAAAATACGGCTGGGCGAGATAAGGCTTTGCCGCGATGGCCTGATTGAAATATTGAATCGAGAGCATGTAGTCCTCGAAGTAGAGGGCGTTTCGGCCGATTTGGACGACTTGGTCGGTGTTCACCTGCGCTTGCACGTTTGTGCCGACAAGCATCCACGCGAGCACGACGACGGCTCGCGCGATATATAATGAGAAAGATATCCGGATGTTCACGAATGCAAAGTTACTGAATTTCCGCGCAGATGCAAAGTGAAAGAAGAATAAAATATTTGGCCGTTTTGAGAATTATGCTTATTTTTGCTCTCAGGTTAGCCTCTCTCCCGCCCTTATAATTGAATAATACCAAAAAAACATAAAAACACTACCTTAAAAGTAGAAAAAATGGCAGAAAAGAAAGAAAAGTTGTTCGACATGTTCCCCGGCATCAGCTATGAGGAATGGCGAGCAAAGGTTGAAGCGGACCTCAAGGGTGCCGATTTCGACAAAAAACTGGTATGGCGCACCAACGAGGGCTTTAACGTACAGCCCGTATATCGCGCCGAGGATACGGCGGACCTCAAGACCACTGACAGCCTGCCCGGTGAGTTTCCCTATGTGCGCGGCACGCGTCGTGACAACGAGTGGCTTCATCGTCAGGAGATTATCGCCGACAGTGCCGAGGAAGCGAACAAAATCGCTCTCGACGTTCTCAACAAGGGCATCAACTCGCTCGGATTCAAGGTGGGCGATGCCGCCGAAATCCCCGTGCTTCTTAAGGATATAACCCTTTCGGCTGTAGAAATCAATATCACCTGTTGCATGAGCAAGGTCATGGAAGTGGCCAAGGCTCTTGTAGCATACATCCGCGAGCAGGGCGCTGAGGAGACCTTCACCGGTTCTATCGACTTCAATCCGCTTCGCAAAGCTCTGCGCAAGGGGGCGTCGTTCGATGCCTCGGCCGCTTCGGCTCAGGCGGTGGAAATGCTCGATATTGCAGCTCCCGTGAAGGGGCTTCGCTGTCTGGCTGTTGATTCCGTGATGCTCGGCAATGCCGGTGCGTTCATTTATCAGGAACTCGGCTATGCACTCGGCTGGGGTGCGGCTTGGATGACGGCTCTTACCGAAGCCGGACGCAGCGCCGACGAAGTAGCCCGCCGAATCAAGTTCAATATGTGCATCAGCTCCAATTTCTTCATGGAAATTGCCAAATTCCGTGCCGCCCGCATGATGTGGGCGCAGATTGTCGCTCAGTACAAGGGCGATAAGGAGTCGGCCAAGATGCACACACACGCTGCCACCTCGCGCTTTAATCAGACAATCTACGACGCGCACGTCAATCTCCTCCGCTCGCAGACCGAAGCATTCTCTGCTGCAGTCGCCGGTGTGGATTCGATGACTGTGACTCCCTTTGACGTCCCTTATCAGCGCCCCGACGCTTTCAGCGAGCGTATCGCACGTAACCAGCAGTTCCTCCTCAAGGAAGAAAGCCATCTCGACAAGGTAGTCGACCCCGCAGGCGGCTCGTACTACGTCGAGACCCTCACCGTGTCCATTGCCCGCGAAGCATGGAAACTCTTCCTTGAAGTCGATGAAAAGGGCGGCTTCTTCGCATGCGTGGCCGACGGCTCCGTGCAGGACGCCGTGAACGCCTCTTGCATCAAGCGCCATCAGGATGTTGCCCGCCGCAAGGAAGTGCTCCTCGGCACCAACCAGTATCCCAATATCAACGAAAAGGCGGCCGATAAGATTAAGATCGGCGGCTGTTGCTCATGCTGCTGCGGCAGCGAGGAAAAGGGCGAGCACGCTCTCATTGCCAAGCGTGCGGCCACGGACTTCGAGGACCTTCGTCTCGCGACCGAGGCTTCGGCCCGACGCCCCAAGGTGTTCATGCTCACCATCGGCAACCTTGCCATGCGCCTCGCCCGCGCTCAGTTCTCGACCAACTTCTTCGGATGTGCCGGATATGAGATTGTCGACAACCTCGGCTTCGACACCGTTGAAGACGGCATCAATGCCGCCCTTGCGCAGAATGCCGACGTAATAGTGCTTTGCTCGTCCGACGACGAATACGCCACTCTTGCACCCGAAGCATTCCGCTTCCTCGACGGCCGTGCTGAATTCGTGGTAGCAGGCGCGCCTGCATGTATGGAAGACCTTCAGAAGGAAGGCATCACCAACTTCGTCCATGTCCGTTGCAACGTTCTCGATACTCTTCGCGCATTCAATGCCAAACTCCTCAAATAATCATTCCCCGTTACAGATATGAAACCCGATTTCAAGACAATTGACATCACCGCCGACGCTTTCGGCGCGCAGCCTTCAGCCGCGGTAGCTGCCACGGAGAATGACTGGCTGACCCCCGAGCTTATCCCCGTCAAGCCCGTATATACCAAAGAAGACCTTCAGGGCCTCGAACACCTCAACTATGTGTCCGGCATGCCGCCTTTCCTCCGCGGCCCGTACAGCGCCATGTACCCCCTGCGTCCGTGGACTATCCGTCAGTATGCCGGATTCTCCACCGCCGCCGAGTCGAACGCCTTCTACCGCCGCAACCTTGCATCCGGTCAGAAAGGCCTTTCGGTGGCCTTCGACCTTGCCACGCACCGCGGTTATGACGCCGACCATGCGCGCGTTGTGGGCGACGTCGGCAAAGCCGGTGTGTCCATCTGCTCGCTCGACGACATGAAGGTGCTCTTCGACGGTATTCCGCTCAATAAGATGTCCGTGTCCATGACCATGAACGGCGCCGTTCTCCCCGTGCTCGCCTTCTATATCAACGCCGGTCTCGAACAAGGCGCCAAGCTTGAAGAAATGGCAGGTACGATTCAGAACGACATCCTCAAGGAATTCATGGTGCGCAACACCTACATCTACCCGCCGGAATTCTCGATGCGCATTATCGCCGATATTTTCGAGTACACCTCGCAAAATATGCCCAAGTTCAACTCGATTTCGATTTCCGGCTATCACATGCAGGAAGCCGGCGCCACCTGCGACATCGAGCTGGCTTATACGCTTGCCGACGGCCTCGAATACCTCCGCGCCGGCGTTAACGCAGGCATGGACATCGATGCTTTCGCTCCGCGCCTCTCTTTCTTCTGGGCTATCGGCATGAACTACTTCATGGAAGTGGCCAAGATGCGTGCCGCTCGCATGCTCTGGGCCAAGATTGTCAAGCAGTTCAATCCCAAGAATCCCAAATCTCTCGCGCTGCGCACCCACTCGCAGACCTCCGGCTGGTCGCTCACCGAGCAGGACCCCTTCAACAACGTGGGTCGCACTTGTATCGAAGCAATGGGCGCCGTCCTCGGCCACACTCAGAGCCTCCATACCAACGCTCTCGACGAAGCAATTGCCCTTCCCACGGATTTCTCCGCGCGCATCGCCCGCAACACTCAGATTTATATTCAGGAAGAAACTCAGGTTACACGCGCTATTGACCCGTGGGGCGGTTCGTACTACGTCGAGGCTCTTACTGACGAAATCGCGCATCGCGCTTGGGAGCATATTCAGGAAATCGAAAAGCTCGGCGGCATGGCCAAGGCTATCGAGACCGGACTCCCCAAGATGCGTATCGAAGAGGCCGCGGCTCGCACGCAGGCACGCATCGACTCCGGGCGTCAGACCATCGTGGGCATCAACAAGTATCGCCTTGAGCACGAAGATCCGATCGACATCCTTGAAATCGACAACACTGAGGTTCGCAAGGAACAGATTGAACGCCTCAACGAGGTGAAGGCTCACCGCGACGAAGAAAAGGTCAAAGAGGCTCTTGCGGCAATCACCGAATGCGTGCGCACGAAGGAGGGCAACCTCCTCGACCTCGCCGTCAAGGCTGCAGGCCTGCGCGCCACACTCGGCGAAATCTCCGATGCCTGCGAGGATGTCGTGGGCCGTTACAAAGCAGTAATCAGAACCATTTCCGGCGTGTACAGCAACGAAACGAAGAATGATCCCGAGTTCGAAAAAGCACAGAAAATGTGTGCCGAATTCGCCAAACGTGAGGGCCGTCAGCCCCGTATCATGATTGCAAAAATGGGTCAGGACGGTCACGACCGCGGAGCCAAGGTCGTAGCCACGGGCTATGCGGACTGCGGCTTCGACGTCGACATGGGTCCGCTTTTCCAGACTCCGGCAGAAGCAGCGCGTCAGGCAGTCGAGAACGACGTCCACATCCTCGGTGTGTCGTCGCTCGCCGCCGGTCACAAGACTCTCATCCCGCAGGTAATCGAAGAACTGCGCAAACTCGGTCGTGAAGATATCCTCGTCACTGCAGGCGGCGTAATCCCTGCTCAGGACTACGACTTCCTCTATCAGGCCGGCGTATGCGCCATCTTCGGCCCCGGCACGCGTATCCCCGACTCGGCTATCAAGATGCTCGAAATCCTCGAAGAGACCAAGTAAGTCTCTGACCGAAAATCGCACGATTTTTCAATCGTCATATCAAGCGCCCGGCCATTTTCGGCCGGGCGCTTTTGCAAATATTCTTTTCTATAAAAACTTTTTGGCGGCTTGCGTGTTAGATTTTTATAAAAGATGAAACACGAATTACAACTAACATAAAATAACATTCATCCACCATTAAAAAAAGATTGTCATGAAAAGAATTGCACTGTTTCTCGCTGTCGCTCTCGCCACGACGACGGGTGTATTGGCTCAGAACATCAACAAAAATGAGCTCAAGCAGCTCCAAGCCTTCCTGAATGAGCCCGCCAAGGAGGCTGCCACCAACGCACAGGCTCTCAACATTACCGACCTGAAGAACCCCGCCACGTGGGAGGGCGTCACCGTGGCCAACGGACGCGTCACCGCCATCAAGTGGAACGACAAGAAACTGGCCGGCGCCTTGAACCTCTCGGGCTTTACCGCTCTTCAGAGCGTTGACGTGTCGCGAAATGCTCTCACATCGCTTACGGTCGAAAAAGACGGTGCTCTTACCGAGCTGAATGCCTCGCGCAACCGCATCACCGACGTCGACCTCAACGGATGCGCCGCCCTGACAAAGCTCTCGCTGAACAACAACCGCATCACCGAGTTTACTCTCGACAACGTTCCGTTCATCAAGACGCTCAACGTCGCCTCAAACTATCTCGTGGCTCTTGACCTTTCGTCGTCGCCGACGCTCGAATACCTTAACTGCCAGAGCAATCACCTTGAGGACCTTACAATCAGCAACTGCACCGCTCTCAAGACCCTCTATTGCGGCTACAACAAGCTCACGAATCTCAATCTCTCAGGTGTGACCGCTCTCCAGAATCTCAACTGCGACGACAACAGCATCACCAACCTCATCGTCTCGGACCTGCCTTCGCTCAGCACGTTCATCTGCTCCGACAACAACATGAAGCAACTCGGCGTACGCGATTGTCAGAACCTCCTCGACTTGGTCTGCTCCTATAACGACCTGACCACTCTCTCAGTCGAAAAGTGCCCGCAGCTGATTTTCGTCGACTGCTCCTACAACGACCTTGAGAACCTCAATCTCTCGAATCAAACCTTCCTCCAGCGTCTCCTTTGCAACAACAACCAGCTCCTCAGCCTTGATGTGTCTTTCGACCAAAACCTCGTTTACATCAACTGCCGCTACAACAACATTGTCAACTTCCAGAATGTGGCCACCCCGGCCCTTCGTATGGTAGCCGGCGAATACAATTGGTAATTCTTCTCAGCAACCTGCAATACGCGCGCCCGGCCTCCCGTTTTCGGAGGGGTCGGGCGGCTTTTTGGGGGTCGGCGTTTGTCGAGATTGCGCATTCATGGGCGGTTAAATGAAAAAACTCACGATTCAGACCCTTCGATTCCCTAAAATTTAGTATTTTTGCAGTCTGAAATACACTACGACGAATGAAGAACATCCGCAATTTCTGCATCATCGCACATATAGACCACGGCAAGAGCACTCTTGCCGACCGTCTGCTTGAATATACCGACACCGTGGCCGGCAAGGACATGGAGGCTCAGGTGCTCGACGACATGGACCTCGAGCGTGAGCGCGGCATCACAATCAAGAGCCATGCCATCCAGATGGATTATGAACTTGACGGGCAAAAATACGTGCTCAATCTTATCGACACCCCCGGACACGTCGACTTCTCCTACGAAGTGTCGCGCTCGATTGCGGCCTGCGAAGGTGCGCTCCTCATCGTCGATGCATCGCAGGGCATTCAGGCGCAGACTATATCCAATCTTTACATGGCCATCGACAACGACCTTGAGATTATCCCCGTTATAAACAAGGTTGACCTTGATTCGGCAAAGCCCGAAGAAGTCGAAGACCAGATTGTCGACCTCCTCGGTTGCGACCGCGAGGAGATAATCCGCGCCAGCGGAAAGACCGGAATCGGCGTCCCCGAAATTCTCAAGGCAATCATCGAGCGCATTCCCGCACCTGTCGGCGACCCCGACGCTCCGCTGCAGGCGCTGATTTTCGACTCCGTGTTTAATCCCTTCCGCGGCATCATCGCCTATTACAAGATTGTGAACGGCACAATCCGTAAAAACGATTTCGTAAAATTTGTTTCTACGGGCAAGGAATACCACGCCGATGAAATCGGTATCCTCAAGCTTGATATGTCGCCCCGGCAGGAGTTGTCGGCCGGCAATGTGGGGTATATCATCTCGGGCATCAAGACCTCAAAGGAAGTAAAGGTGGGTGACACCATCACCCACGTCAATACCCCCTGCAAAGAGGCAATCGACGGCTTCGAGGAAGTGAAGCCGATGGTCTTTGCCGGTGTGTACCCTATCGAGACGGAAGATTTCGAGAATTTGCGCGCCTCGCTTGAGAAGCTGCAGCTCAATGACGCATCCCTGACCTTTACGCCGGAGTCTTCGGCGGCACTCGGATTCGGTTTCCGTTGCGGTTTTCTCGGCCTCCTTCATATGGAAATCATTCAGGAGCGCCTCGGCCGTGAATTCGACATGGACGTCATCACTACGGTCCCCAACGTAAGCTACCGCGTATATGACAAGAAGGGCAATATGACGGAAGTTCACAATCCGTCAGGACTTCCCGATGCCACGCTTATCGACCACATCGAAGAGCCTTATATCCGCGCCAGCATCATCACCAATGCCGACTATATCGGGCCTATAATGACCCTTTGTCTCGGCAAACGCGGAGAGCTTGTGAAGCAGGACTATATTTCGGGCAATCGAATCGAACTCGTGTTCGACATGCCGCTCGGAGAAATCGTGATTGACTTCTATGATAAACTTAAGAGCATCTCCAAGGGGTATGCCTCCTTTGATTATCATATCCATGATTTCCGCGAATCGAAACTTATCAGGCTCGACATTCTTCTCAACGGCGAAAGCGTCGACGCTCTCTCGACGCTGACTCACGTCGACAATGCCGTGACCTTCGGCCGCCGCATGTGTGAAAAGCTCAAGGAACTTATCCCGCGTCAGCAGTTCGACATAGCCATTCAGGCGGCGATAGGTGCTAAAATCATCGCCCGTGAGACAATCAAGGCTGTGCGCAAGGATGTGACGGCCAAGTGTTATGGCGGTGACATATCGCGTAAGCGCAAGCTCCTTGAAAAACAGAAAAAGGGTAAAAAGCGCATGAAGCAGATTGGCTCGGTCGAAGTGCCTCAGAAGGCATTCCTTGCCGTGCTGAAGCTTGACTGAAGCCCTCAGCCCAATAAAAATCAAGCGCACTCCGAAAGTCTTTTAGCTGACTTGGCGGAGTGCGCTTGGCGTTTACGGGTGCCGGTATCGACGCGTTATTGCCGTATGCAGGCGCCGTAAGCGGCAGATGCTATTTCGGTGAACAGGCGAGTCGTGACTTCGTCGCTTTCGGCCGAGTCCATAACAATGATTGCGAGGTATGCCGTGGTGCTGTCGGGGAGGCAAAAGGCGGCAACATCGCCTGATGCGATGCGCAGGCCGTCGGGCAGTCGGTCAGAGAGCCCTGATTTATGGCCGAGGAAGGCATGGGAGGGTATCCCGGATGCTATTTTCTCGCGTCCGGTCGAACTTGTACCAAGCAGGCCCAGCATATAAGCCGTTTTTTCAGGGGCGAGTGCACGGCCTGTGTAAAGCGATTCCATGAGACGAGCAAGGGCCGTTGCAGACGAGTGGTTGTTGTAGCAGGCGGCAAGGTCGGTGTGCATCGAGTGCTCCGTCTCGCTGAGTGCGAAGTCGCTGATGCCAAGGCTTCGGATATAATCGTCGACTTCGCTGATGCCGCCCGCAAGGTCGATGAGCGCGTCGCATGCATTGTTGTCGCTTCGGCATACTGAATATCGCATGAGCCTGTCGACGCTTATTTCGATATCGCGCACACCGGTGCTGTCGCGTAGCGGGCTGTATGTGTCGGGACGAATGTTTTCGGCGGCGATATGGACTGTCGAGTCAGGCGATATTCCCTTGTTCAGGATAGCCATTGCAATGTGGAGCTTGAATATGCTCATGAGTGGAAGCTTCAGCGAGTCGCCGGAAACGAACATGGTGTCGTGCGCTATAAGAGCCACTCCAGTGCGGCCCGAATGCGATGAAATGATTGAGTCGACAGTGTGCGCAAGTCCTTCGTCAATACCTTTTTTTGACGTGAGCCGGGCTGAGTGTCCGCAACCCGAGGCAAGGAGCACTGACAGCACTATGGCGGAAATTGTTTTTTTCATGCAGTATAAAATAAAAAGCGACTGCGGGCGCGGAGGTGTTTTCTCCGTTGGCCGCAGTCGTTTGTTGATGCTAAATGTCGGTTAGAGCGCTGCGAGTGTTGCTCGGAGAGCGGCAAGTTTGGTGTTGGCGTCGTCGAGTTTCTTGCGTTCGCCGGCTACGACGGCTTCGGGGGCGTTGGATACAAAACGCTCGTTGGAGAGTTTCTTCTCTACGGCGGCCTTAAAGCCTTCATAGTATTTGATGTCCTTTTCGAGACGTGCTTTTTCGGCCTCGACGTCCGTGCTTGCGGCCATGGGAACGTTGAATTCGCAAGTACCGACCATAAAGCTTTGAGCGGTGGGGTCTTTCTCAGCCTTCTCTTCAATGCCGGCGAGGCCGGAAAGCTTGGCCACTACGTCTTTAAGGCCGTCGGCAGGCATGACTGCTCCGACTACACGGAGCGTGAGCGCTTCTTTGGCGGGAATGTTCTTGTGGGCGCGTACGGCGCGTATGCCTGTGATTATTTCTTTCGCAGTCTCCATTGCGGCGAGGAGCGCGGCGTCAGTCACTCCGGCCTCGGGCATGGATGCTGACATGATGCTTTCGCCAGGGCGGCGTTCTGCGAGGTGTTGCCAAAGTTCTTCGGTGATGAAGGGCATGAAGGGATGAAGCATGCGCAGCAACGAATCGAAGTAGCCTACAACTTCTTCATATGTGCGGGCGTCGACGGGAGAGCCGTAGGCCGGCTTCACCATTTCGAGATACCACGAGGAGAACTCGTCGCGGAAGAGGCGATACACGGCCATGAGAGCCTCGGAGATGCGGAATTTAGAGAAGAGGTCCTCGACTTCGGCGACGGTGGCCGAAAGTTTGCTGCCGAACCACTCCGAAGCCTGACGGCACACTTCGGGCCGGGGAGCGCTTTCGTCGACAGTCCAGCCTTTGACAAGACGGAATGCATTCCAGATTTTGTTGCAGAAATTGCGGCCTTGTTCTACGAGCTTGTCGTCGTACATGATATCGTTGCCTGCGGGTGCGGCGAGCATAAGGCCCATGCGCACACCGTCGGCGCCGTAGTCGCGGATGAGGTCGAGAGGGTCGGGCGAATTGCCGAGCGATTTGCTCATCTTGCGGCCGATGGCATCACGGACTATACCGGTGAAATATACGTTGTTGAAGGGCTGTTTGCCGACGTATTCATATCCGGCCATAATCATGCGTGCAACCCAGAAGAAGATGATATCGGGGCCTGTCACAAGCGTGGCTGTCGGGTAGTAGTAGTTGATTTCATCGTTGCCGGGGTTGTTGATGCCGTCGAAGAGGGTGATGGGCCACAGCCACGACGAGAACCATGTGTCAAGGGCGTCTTCGTCCTGACGGAGGGCCGAGTCGTCAATGCCTTCGCAACCGGCAATTGCCCGCGCTTTGGTGAGAGCCTCTTCGCGAGTGGGGGCCACGACGATGTGCTCGCTGCCGTCGGCAGGCGATGTAAGGTAGTAGGCCGGGATGCGGTGGCCCCACCAAAGCTGGCGGCTGATGCACCAGTCCTGAATGTTTTCAAGCCAGATACGGTACGTGTTCTTATATTTCTCCGGGACGAAGCGGATGATATCGTCCATGACGGGGGCGAGGCTCTCGTCGGCGAAATGTTTCATGTTCACGAACCACTGGAGCGACAGCCTCGGTTCGATGGCTACTTTTGTGCGTTCGGACGTGCCCACTTTGTTGGTGTAGTCCTCCACTTTTTCAAGCAGCCCTGCGGCTTTGAGGTCTTCGGCTATTTTCTCGCGGCAGTCGAAACGGTCCATTCCGACGTACATTCCGGCCGTTTCGGCTACGGTGCCGTCTTCGTTGAATATGTCGATGGTCTCAAGGTTGTGGGTCTTGCCGAGCATGTAGTCATTCTTATCGTGGGCGGGTGTCACCTTGAGGCAGCCGGTGCCGAAGTCGATTTCGACGTAGCGGTCTTCGATGACGGGCACTGCGCGCCCGACGAGAGGAACAATCACGCGCTTTCCTTTGAGCCAAGCGTTTTTGGGGTCTTTGGGGTTGATACACATGGCCGTGTCGCCCATGATTGTCTCCGGGCGCGTGGTGGCTACAACGGCGTAGCGTCCTTCGGGGTCATCGGCCACATAGTAGCGCAGATAGTAGAGTTTGCTCTTTTCTTCGACGAAGAACACTTCGTCGTCGCTGATTGCCGTACGGTTTGCGGGGTCCCAGTTGACCATTCGGAGGCCGCGGTATATGAGCCCCTTGTCATAGAGGTCGCAGAATACTTTGGTCACGGCCTTCGAACGCTCGGCGTCCATCGTGAATGCCGTGCGGTCCCAGTCGCATGATGCGCCGAGCTTGCGCAGTTGTTGGAGGATGATGCCGCCGTGCTTTTCGGTCCAGTCCCATGCGTGCTTGAGGAATTCTTCGCGCGTGAGGTCGGTTTTCTTAATGCCTTCTGACGCCAGCTTGGCTATCACTTTCGTTTCAGTGGAGATTGAGGCATGGTCAGTGCCGGGCACCCAGAGCGCGTTCTTGCCTTGCATGCGTGCGCGGCGCACGAGTATGTCCTGTATCGTGTTGTTGAGCATGTGGCCCATGTGGAGCACACCCGTGACGTTAGGCGGGGGGATTACGATGGTATATGGTTCGCGGGAATCAGGCTCGGAGTGGAAGAGTCGGTGCTCAAGCCAGTAGGCATACCATTTGTCTTCCACCTCCGCAGGGTTGTACTTCTGGGGGAGTTCGTTGCTCATAACGGAGTATTTCGTATTTATGCAGTGCTTGGTTTATTTTTCAACGTGCAAAAATACAAAAAAATATTCACATTAGAGCCATTTGCAGACGATAGTTTTGCCCTATATCTTCGGGCGTTAGTCGGCTGCTTCGTCAATCCAGTGGTTCAGCGAGTCGGCGAGTGCGGAATCGCCCGGGGCGACGGCCCATGTCTGGAAAAGATTGAAGCTTATGGGGGTGCTGAGGTCAAGCAGGGGATAATCCTTTTGGATTATCTCCGCGGCTTCGGCGCTCACAACGGCATAGGGTATGTCGCCGATGGCCACGGCTATGGCAAGGTGCTCGGAGGTGGCGCCCGGAGCGGCTACAAAATGAAGCGAGTCGCCAAGCTCGGCAGAAAGGTTCTCCATGCGGCGGCGGTAGTGGATTCCGGAGGGGACCCATATGGAGTCGACGAGGCGCAGTTTCTGAGGCGCGTCGATTTTCGGCGACGCTCCGGCCGAGTCAAGACGCTGGGCAAGCACCTGATGGTCGAGGTAGACATCTTTGGTCAGGACGTAGCCGCGCTCGCGGAGGTCGGTCGTCGACGTCAGGTCGCCGACCACGACGTCGTATATGCCTTCGTCAAGGCCTTTGAGGGCTTCTTCGACATTGGTGTAGGGGTGGTAGGCGATTTTAAGATTATGGCGGCGCGCGATTTTTGAGAGGAGTTCGTAGTCGTAGCCCTTCACGGAATCGCCGGTGGTGGGGTCGTAGGTCATTGGCGACAGCTCGATGGCGACGGACAGCACGTCTTTTCCGGCCGGTCGTTCGTAGCCGCCTGTAAGTCGGGAACTCCCGTATTTGAAGTGGCGGTAGAGTGCCACACCCGAGATTATTGCGATAAATATTATGATGACCGCCGGGAGTGCGCGGCGCATTGCGGAGACTTTCATGCTATTAAAACGCCGGTCGGCCCGCGGAAGTTTACGCCAAGCCTCAGCTCAAGAGCGATGTCAGTTGGCGAAGTCCACGGAGATGCCAATCTGGAAGCGCCTCGGGTTCATGGGGTAGAGCGGCATGGCAAAATAGTCGGAGTCCCCGAAAAGGCCTTGGTTGACATGCGACATAAGCACGTAGAAGCGCGCCTTTTTGATTTTCATGTTTACGTAGAAGTTGCAGAACGGGTAATTCCCGACGAGCACTTCTTTCCCGGGCTCCTGTACGGCAAAACTCATCGTGGCGGGCTGATAGCGTAGGCCGCGATAGCGGGTATAGTAGTCGCAGTCGACTCCAAGCTGGACGTTGAGCGTGGCGAAGCGGAAAAGGATGTATAGATTTGAGTACACCGTCAGCGCCGGAAGCGGCAACACTGATACGTCGGATGTCGTCTGGTATGTTATTGAATTGTCCCAGTGCAGTATGCCGAGGCGCAGATTCTGTCGCAGCGATGCTGAGAATACCTGTATGTTGGCGGAGTGCTGGCGGGGAAGAAAATCGTGGCCGAAATATATGTAGTTCTGAAGGTTTGTCACGCCCACACGCACATGCGAGTCGCTGCTTCGCACGTGGAGTTCGCCGCCGAAGCTGACGCGGCGCTGCTTGCCGAAATTGTTGCGCCATGCGAAGTGGTTCGAGACAAAGTCGTTCATAAGGAAAGGCGCATGCTCGTTGTGAAATTCGCCGAATGCCGCTACGCTGAGAGTGTCGAGGGCCGGAATGTGGATGCGTGTGGTGACGCGCCCTTCGAGGTCGACGTCTCCGGCCGCAGCGCCAATCAGCCCGAAGCGCGCATTGGCAGCGTAGGTAAGCACCGAGCCTTTTTGTTTGGTAAGCTGTGCTCCGGCCCACAGCAGGTTTTGTGTGGCTTTGTTTGCCATTCCGTTCACGCCTTCGGGCAACGGTGTCAGTTCGGGGTAGAGTTCGCGGTCAAGCGTGTCGGGTGTCTGCGTGTATTTCCGCACCTCGTAAGTGGCATAGGCGGCAAGCCCGAATTTGGCCAGACGGTGGAATCCTTCAATCATTGACACGCCGATGGTGTTGCTCAGGCTCCAATAGCTTGTCCAGTCGCGTGTCTCATCGGGGTTGAGATAGGTGTTGCTGAAAAAATCGCTTGTCTCCGTCGGATTCGTGTCAAGGAACATATGCTTGGCTCCGCGATAGCGCAGCGTGTGGATAAACGACGACACGGCGACGTATTCGCGGGCAATGACAGAGTCGGTGTCGATGCTGTCGCGAATCTCCTTCCAATAGCCCACCTTATAGCGGTTATTCAGGTACAAATCTTCGCCGCGCACGCGCGAGTGGGCGTTGGAGAGATTGGTGGGTATGCTTTTAGCCTCGATTTTATCGACGCCTCCCTGAAGTTCGGCGGGGTCAGTGATATACAATGCGTCCTTTATGCCGCCGTTTTCTTTGTTCAGGAGGTTGTAGTGGTTGAAATAGCCCTGAAATTCATAGCGGTCGCCGAGGTATGAGCCGTTGGCGCCCCATGCGAGGTCTTTTGCGGCCTGATTGGCGTATGAACCTTTGGAATAGAGATAGTCGACGTTGGCGCCTACCTGAGCCTTGGCGTTGATATTGCCTGAGAAAACGGCCTGAAGGCGTTCTTGCGCCGTCTCGCGTCCGCCCGACGAGTTAAAGCTCACGAGCGTCATAGGCTGGCGCGTGTTGTAGAACTTCATTTTCGCATAGGTCGGCAACCACGCGTCGATGGCATCGCGGAAAAAGAAGTCGCTCATCTCGGGACGCTCGTCAAACAGCATATTGATGCCCTCGCCTCCGAGGTTGCCCGTCGAAGCCCATGCGTCGCTGACGGCCGAAGGGATGGAATATCTTGAGTAGTTATAGAGCAGTGTGTCGATAGTAGCCTCTTTGCGAAGCCCGAGAGGCGGAATCAGACTCCATGCTTTCGAGGGCGCGAGAACGAGCTTCTTCGAGTGGCCCGAATGGGAGTGGGCCTGCTCTTGAGCTTCAATGGCTCCACCGGCAAGACAAGTGGCGAGGAGCGTCAGAAATATGCGCTTGAATACCTTCATGTGGTAGATGTGAAATAGTCGTAGACGGCCATGCCTACGCCGGCAAAAGCCATGATGAACAGCAGGCTGGCGATGATACGGTTGATAAGCCACAGCGAGCGCACATTGAAGCGCCCCTTCAGGCGGCTTACAAGCAGGGTCACGAGATACCACCACGCTACAGCGCCTGCGATAATGCTCAGGTAGGCCGCTATATAGTGGTGGGGCATATACTCGGGTTGCAGAAAACTGAACCGTGCGAAGAGGCCTATGATGAAAAAGAGGATGAGAGGATTGGAGAATGTGAGAAAAAATCCCGAAATGGCATCGTTCCAGAAATTGGCTGTCGCCGGCACATCGGCAGTCTTGAGCGCTCGGGTAGGGTTTTTCTTATACAGATACAGCCCGAAAGCCGCAAGCACAATTCCGCCGGTGAGCTGTATAATCAGTTGGTGGCGCTCGATGAATCCCGTTACAAAACTCATGCAGAAACCGGTGAGAAGGCAATAGATAATATCGCTGACCGATGCCCCGAGGCCGGTGAACAGGCCTTGAAGCCGACCTTTGGAGAGCGTGCGCTGAATCACAAGCATTCCAATAGGACCCATAGGCGCCGAAATCAGACTGCCTATGGCTATGCCGCGCGGGATTATATAGAATAGTTGGTCCATTGATGCTCTACTGTGCGAAAAAACATACAAAGATACAAAACTCCCGCGAAAAGTCAAAATCTTCGTTTTCGAGCCTGTATAGGCAGGGTAGGCGATATCGGCCTTGCGCGTGCGGATTATGAAAAAAGATTTCAGAAATTCGGCAAAAATTATTAACTTTGCAATCGCGCCCGCCGTGCGGACGTCCACAGGCAGAAAATTATACATAATATCTCACTATAACCCCTACACTATTTCACTTTATGAAAAGAGTCTATACATTCGGCGACGGAAAAGCCGAAGGTAATGCCGAGATGAGAAACCTCCTCGGCGGCAAGGGTGCGAATCTCGCCGAGATGAACCTCCTCGGCATGCCCGTTCCTCCCGGCTTCACTATTACCACCGAAGTGTGCAACGAATACACGCAGTACGGCAAAGAAGAAGTCGTAAAACGTATTCAGGAAGAAGTCCGCAACGCTATTGCCCACACTGAAGAACTCACGGGCAAGAAATTCGACGACCCGAAGAATCCCCTTCTCGTATCGGTGCGTTCGGGTGCCCGCGCATCGATGCCGGGTATGATGGACACGGTGCTGAACCTCGGTATGAACGATGCCACGGTCGCTTCTCTCGCCGATAAGAGCGGTAATCCCCGTTTTGCTTGGGACAGCTACCGCCGATTCGTACAGATGTACGGCGACGTCGTTCTCGGCATGAAGCCCAAAAACAAGACCGACATCGATCCCTTTGAGGAAATCATGGACAAGGTCAAGGAGCAGAAGGGCGTGAAGCTTGACACCGAACTTGATGTCGAAGACCTCAAGAACCTCGTCAGCCTCTTCAAGGCCGCTGTCAAAGAATACACCGGCAAGGACTTCCCCGATTCCGCATGGGAACAGCTTTGGGGCGGCATCTGCGCCGTGTTTGACTCGTGGATGAACGAGCGCGCCATCCTCTATCGCCGCATGAACCAGATTCCAGAAGAGTGGGGCACGGCTGTAAACGTACAGGCTATGGTTTACGGCAACATGGGCGACAATTCGGCCACGGGCGTTGCATTCTCCCGCGACGCCGCCACCGGCGAAAACCTCTTCAACGGCGAATATCTTATCAACGCACAGGGCGAGGACGTCGTAGCCGGTATCCGCACCCCGCAGCAGATCACCCTCGAAGGCTCGCGCCGCTGGGCTGCCCTTCAGGGCATCTCCGAAGAAGAGCGCGCCGCAAAATATCCCTCGCTTGAAGAATCCATGCCCGTATGCGCTCAGGAACTCTTCGCTATCGCCGACCGCCTCGAAGCCTACTATAAGGACATGCAGGACATGGAATTCACCATTCAGGACGGCAAACTCTGGATGCTTCAGACCCGTAACGGCAAGCGCACCGGTGCCGCTATGGTGAAAATCGCCATGGACCTCCTCCGTGCGGACGTAATCGACGAAAAGACCGTCCTCAAGCGCATGGAACCCCAGAAGCTCGACGAACTTCTCCACCCTGTATTCGACAAGGCCGCCCTCAAGCGCGCTAAAGTAGTGGCTAAAGGCCTTCCCGCATCTCCCGGCGCCGCCGCCGGTCAGGTAGTGTTCTCGGCTGAAGACGCTGAGGCATGGGCCGAAAAGAAGCGCAAAGTAATCCTCGTCCGTATCGAAACCTCTCCCGAGGACCTTCGCGGTATGGCTGTGGCTCAAGGTATCCTCACGATGCGTGGCGGTATGACCTCCCACGCTGCAGTCGTAGCCCGCGGCATGGGCAAATGCTGTGTGTCCGGAGCCGGCGAAATCAAGGTCGACTATGTAGCCAAGACCGTTGAAATGGGTGGCAAGACCTACAGCGAAGGCGACTGGATCAGCCTCAACGGCTCGACCGGCGACGTTTACGACGGTCAGGTGCCCACTACGGATCCCGAACTCGGCGGAGACTTCGCTGCAATCATGAACCTCGCCGACAAATACACCAAGACGCTCGTGCGCACCAACGCCGACTCGCCCCGCGATGCAAAGCAGGCCCGCTACTTCGGCGCACAAGGCATCGGCCTCTGCCGCACGGAGCACATGTTCTTCGAAGGCGACCGCATCGACGCCGTGCGTGAAATGATTCTCGCCGACGACGAAGAAGGCCGTCGCACCGCCCTTGCCAAGCTCCTCCCCATGCAGCGCGGCGACTTCGAAGGCATCTTCGAGGCAATGGACGGTTATGGCGT
The DNA here is from genome assembly GCA_910584905.1 of uncultured Muribaculaceae bacterium. GTDB lineage: Bacteria > Bacteroidota > Bacteroidia > Bacteroidales > Muribaculaceae > CAG-873. The sequence continues at coordinate 849 of CAJUCQ010000049.1, read as the reverse complement.
GACAATCCGTCTCCTCGATCCCCCGTTGCACGAATTCGTGCCTCATCAGACCGCAACTCAGAAAGAACTCGCCGACAAGATGGGCATCACCCTCGCCGAGGTAAAAGCCAAAGTCGACTCTCTTGAAGAGTTCAACCCCATGCTCGGTCATCGCGGTTGCCGTCTCGGTATCACCTATCCCGAAATCACCGAGATGCAGACCCGCGCCATCATCGAGGCCGCTCTCGCATGCAAGGCCCGCGGTATCGAGGTTCACCCCGAAATCATGGTTCCGCTCGTAGGCTCGCTCAAAGAGCTGCAGCATCAGGCCAATGTCATCAACACCACCGCCGCAAAAGTATTCGACGAAAAGGGCGACTCACTTCCCTATCTCGTAGGTACGATGATTGAGGTGCCCCGCGCCGCTCTCACCGCCAACGAAATCGCCTCCGTTGCCGACTTCTTCTCCTTCGGCACCAACGACCTCACTCAGATGACCTTCGGCTTCTCTCGCGACGACGCACCCAAGTTCCTCAAGTTCTATAAGGAACACGGCGTCATCAAGACCGATCCCTTCGAAGTCCTCGACCAAGTAGGTGTAGGCCAGCTCGTGCGCATGGGCGTAGAAAAAGGCCGTTCCGTCAAGCCCGAACTCAAAGTAGGTATCTGTGGCGAACACGGCGGCGAACCCTCGTCCGTAATCTTCTGCGCCAAGCTCGGCATGAACTACGTCAGCTGCTCGCCCTATCGCGTGCCCATCGCCCGCGTAGCCGCGGCGCAGGCTGCCATCGAAGATTAAGAAATACCCCCTTATTATAAGTTACTTAGGCGGTAAGTCCTCTAACACAGAGGCTTATCGCCTAAGGTATT
>CAJUCQ010000048.1 GCA_910584905.1 uncultured Muribaculaceae bacterium | reverse complement strand
TTTTAAGATTTTCACGTGTAGCGAATTTAACAAATGTATCTGTTAAGACGTTTATAATAGTAGATTCAGTAGCCATGGTCGGTAAGTGTTGGTTCTAATTTATAACACATAACCGGCCTTGGCCGTTTTTGATAACATTGCCATAAGTTAATAGCATTGGGACGTATCCCAACCTGATGTCGCACGAGGATATGCGCGGACAGGAGTACGACGCATGGAGCCCGGACGGCGGGAATCCTCCCGAACACACATGCACGCTGCCTTTCACGCGCGGCATGGCCGGTCCGATGGACTTCACGCCGGGGACCTTCGATTTCACGAATACGGCGGTGCCGGGGACGCGCCCGCAGACCACTATCGCCAAGCAACTCGCCCTTGCCGTCGTGCTCCACAGCCCCATCGTGATGTCGAGCGACAAGGTCGAGAACTACTGCGGGCGACCGGAATTCGAATTTCTGCGCCGTTGCCCGACTAACTGGAAGCAGACCGTCGTGCCCGAGGCGCGCATCGGCGAGTTCGTAACCGTGGCCCGGGCCTCGCGCTCGAATCCCGACGAGTGGTATATCGGCGCCATCACCGGCGGTAAAGCACACGACAGCGAGTTTGCGCTCGATTTCCTGCCCGAGGGCCGGGCCTACACGGCTCGCATGTTTGTCGACGGCGAGAAGGCCGATTACCGCACCAATCCGATGAGTATTGACATAAAGGATATGAATGTGCGCCGCGGCGACCTTCTGCGTCTGCATCTTGTCCCGGGGGGCGGGGCGGCCGTGATACTGGTCCCTGCACCCGAGCCTGACGAGGCGCTTGCCTCGACAGCATCAGGGCAGACCGGATGAACGGAGCATTTTGAGTTTAAAGAAATTTTAAGTAACTTTGCCGGGTCGTGCGACGAGAGGGTTGCACGGCCCGATACTTATCACTTACTTATTTTTTTACACCTTAAATTCACGTTCGACCCCATGAAGAAACGCTTCTTCAGTTCGTTTGCATTGAGTGCAATGCTGTTTACGAGCGCATGGGGGGCTGAATACGGCCTCCCGTCCGGGATTCAGGAAGGAAACATCCTCCACTGCTTCGACTGGACATTCAACGACATCAAGACAGAACTCCCCTCTATCGCGGCCGCAGGCTTCGGCTCGGTGCAGGTGTCACCCGTTCAGGGCAACTGCGCCACCAACGCCGAGTGGTTTTTCGCATATATGCCTTACGACTTCAAGTTCCGCGCCAACGGCAACGGGTCGCGCGCGCAGCTTCAGAGCCTTTGCGCCGAGGCCGAAAAATACGGCATCAAGGTGATAGTCGACGTTGTTGCGAACCATGTGAATCAGGCTTCGGGCTACCACGAAACGTGGTGGGACCAGAACGGGCGCGTGCGCTGGGAAGGCGGCTGCAACTACGGCAACCGCTATTCAATCACCCACGGCCAGCTCGGCGACTACGGTGATGTCAATTCCGAGGACAGCGAGGTTCAGGCCCGCGCCAAGGCTTTCGTCGAAGACCTCAAAAGCATAGGCGTCAAGGGCATCCGCTGGGATGCGGCCAAGCATATCGGCCTTCCGTCGGAGGGGTGCAACTTCTGGAAGACTGTCACGTCCGTGCCGGGAATGTTCCACTACGGCGAAATCCTCGACAGCCCCGGCGGCAACGGCGACGCCCTGATGAAGGAGTACACGCAGTATATGTCCGTGACAGACAACGGATACAGCGATAAATGCCGCCACTCCGACGGCGTGCCTGACAGCCATGCCGGCTGGGCCTCGGGCACCATCTCCGACACGAAGGTTGTCTACTGGGGCGAGAGCCACGACGATTATTCCAACGAGTGGCAGGCCTCGACCCACGTGTCGCAGGCGCAGATTGACCGCGCATGGGCCATCGGCGCATGCCGCGCCGGGGCTACGGCGCTCTACTTTTCGCGTCCGTCGGCCACTACGCGCACAAGCATCAAGATGGGTCAGAAGGGTAGCGTGCAGTTCAAGCAGCCTCAGATTGCGGAGGTGAACAAGTTCCGCAATCTCATGACGGGCAAGAAAGACTATTTTTCGCGCGGCAACGGCGTGGCGTCAGTGACGCGTGAAAACGGTGGCGCCGTGATTGTGAAATCCGGTGGCGCCGGCAATGTCAGCGTGGCCAACGGAGGCGGCTACTGCCCCGCAGGCACGTATAAGGACAGGGTTTCCGGCGCTACGTTCACCGTAACGGCCACGACCATCAGCGGCAATGTCGGTGCAAGCGGCATCGCCGTGATTTACAAGGACGGTGTCACCCCCGATCCCACTCCCGACCCGAATCCAGATCCAGATCCGACGCCTGACCCGACCCCCGACGGCGATTGCTACGTCTACTTCGAGAATACGTCGAACTGGAACGTGCGCGTATGGGCATGGAACGAAGACGGCAGTTGCGTTGCGGCTTCCGAATGGCCCGGCGACCCCATGACCGAGAAAAACGGCAAGCTCTACTGGAGCGCTCCGGCAGGGAAGGTGCCGACTCTGATTATTTTCAGCAACAACGGCGGCGAAAAGGCCGGAGGTGGCGACCTCGCCTTTGTCAACGGCGCCACGTACAAGCCCGACGGCTCGTACACGGTTGTCGGCCCGACGCCCGATCCGACGCCTGACCCTGATCCCGTTCCGGGGGAATGGTGTGTGTTCTACGACAACTCGTCGTCGAACTGGAGCTGCGTCAATATCCACTATTGGAGCACGCCTATGACGACTTGGCCCGGTGTGGCAATGACGCGTATTGACGGCAATATCTGGAAATTTGTTTTCCCCTCCGACGCTTCGACGCTTTCGGGCTTCCTTTTCTGCAACGCTGATGGCAGCGACCAGACCTCCAACTACGAGAGCGCTCCCGTCAAGGGCCATATATACAAGGGCTCCGGCAACAAGGGCGGCGTCACGGACGAGGGTCTCTATCTCGTTTATTCGGGCATCGTCTCCGTTGAGACTGCCGAGCCGACGACGGTGGAGATTTACACACTTCAGGGTGTGCGCGTCTCCGGCGAGGGGCTTGCACCGGGCATCTATATCCGCCGTGAGGGCAACGCCGTGACGAAAGTCTACATCCGCTGAGCCGCCCGCTCACGAAAACAATAAGAGGCCGTGTCGTAGTTTGCTGCGACGCGGCCTCTTGCTTTTGTGTGCATTTGCTGTGGGATTGCGGATTGTATGGACGCGACTGCGTTGGATAATGGTCGTCGCTGACGCTTGTTGAACTGATTGGATATTAGCGGATTGTATGGACGCGATTCATCGCGTCCGCGACGAATGCGGGTAATTTATGTGCGTTTGGCAGGCTTAATATGGTGAAAGTTAGTATTTTCGTGGCGGACGTGATTAATCACGTCCGTACTGCGTTGGCGGCTGGCCGTCCTCGTTGTTCGTTGAATTGGCTGGAAATCAGGGGATTGATGGCTCTTTCGGCGCGGACGTGATTAATCACGTCCGTACTGTTGTGGAATAAGGGTTTGCAAATCAGCAGATTGTGCGATAAAAGCAGCACCCCGGAAGTTTTTTTCTGACTTTCGGGGTGCTGTTTGATTGCGACGCGGGCTCTTTTCGGAGCAGGGTCGGGGATGTTATTCGATGGCGCGCTTGCCGCCGGCGAGGGCTTTCCAAGCGAGAGCGGCGAGGATGGCGCCGACCACGGGTCCTACGACCATAATCCAGAAGTCGCCCCAAGCAGTGGGGTCGAAGATTGCGGGACCGAACGAACGGGCGGGGTTGACCGAGCAGTTGTCGACGGGTATGCCCACGATGTTGACGAGGCCGAGTGCAAGACCGATGGCGAGGCCTGCGAATTTGCCGAATCCCTTGTTGGCGTCGGTTGCTCCGAGCACTACAAGGACGAAGAAGAAGGTGAAGAGGGCTTCGACGAGTAGTGCCATGCCGGATGTTGCACCGGGCTGGAGCACGTTGGTAGCAAGGTATGAGCCGGAGGCTGCTGTCGTGCCGCCGAAGCTATAGGCGCCGTCGCCCATGTGCATCAGGGCGTAGAGGAAGCCTGCGCCGACAGTGGCGCCGACGAGCTGCGCGATGATGTAGCCGACGCATTCCTTGCCGGTCATGCGCCCCGAGAGGTAGACGCCGAGCGATACGGCGGGGTTGACGTGGCAGCCGGAGATGTTGCCAAGGCAGTAGCACAGGCACACGAGGACGAGGCCGAAGCACAGGCCGATGCCTAAAACGCCGATTGCGGGACCTGCGAGCACGGCACTGCCGCAGGCGAAGAGGATGAGAAACATCGTGCCGATGCCTTCTGCTAATAACTTTTTCATTTTTTGAGTAGAGGGTTAAAGGGTTAGGGAATTATAGGTTAATAACTGTGAGAATCGCTTTCGACTTCGCTTGCCGTCAGGGGCGTTGCGTTCATCTTGCGCCACACGGCGAATATGTATGCGGCGACGAAGGGGATGATGATGCTGACCCAAGCCATCACTTTCAGCGTAAATTCGCTCGACGACGAGTTGGCGATGCTGAGCGAAGCCTGCGGCTCAAGCGTGGAGGGGTAGTAGGCCGCGCCCTGATAGCCTGCGAGAGCAAACAGCGTGGCCACGACTATTATTGTGCCTGCGCCGCTCCACCATATTCCGCCTCGCCATTCGGCGTCAAGGCCCGTGCGGCCGATTGCGTAGAGCACGGCTACGACGGCAAGGACGAAAACGAGGGCGAGCGGCCACCACGCGAGGAGGCTGTGGAGATACATGCAGGGTTCGGCGACGAAGGTTCCGTCGGCGGAAGCCCGCAGGCCGTCGGCGCTGAGGAGCACGAGGAGGAATCCCACGAAGAGCACGGCGAATACGATGCCGTTTCGGAGGGTTGCGGCGCGCATTCGTCGGGTGAGCGCGGGGTTGCCGCCGATGTTGTTGACGAAGTATAGCGCGGCTTGTGTTCGCGCGAGGAAGAATACGGCCACGCCGAGGAGGAGGTTGCGCCACGAGGCTATGGCTTCGAGTCCGCGGGTGGGCGCCCAGCGCGAAATCACGGGGCTGAGGGGGTCGAGAATATTGGCTTTTGCGACTGTGAATTCCGCGCCGAAGAACATGCCTCCCACGGCCACGCCGAGGAGCACGCAGCCCATGAGGCCGTTTGCGGCGAGGAAGAAGTCGTAGGTGCGTGTGCCGTAGAGGTTTCCGCGTTTGCGGCGGAATTCATAGCTGACGGCCTGAAGGACGAAGCTCACGAGGATGAGCATCCACAGCCAGTAGGCGCCGCCGAAGCTTGTGGAGTAGAATAGCGGGAATGAAGCGAAGAATGCTCCGCCGAATACGACGAGTGTTGTGAACGTGAACTCCCACTTGCGCCCCAGCGAGTTGACGAGGAGGGTGCGTTCGGCCGGGGCGAGGCGCCCGGCGAGCATCGACTGTCCGCCCTGAACGAAGAGCAGAAACACGAGGAGTGCGCCCAGAATGCTGATGAGCAGCCACCAGTAGTGTTGAAGGAATGATAGTTCGGTCATGGTGATTTTTTGTATTTAGGAGTGGGGCTTTAGCGTGTGATGTCGCCTTTGGAGGCGTGAGAGATGTAGCGGAGCATGATGCAGGCCTCGGCGGCGAGCATCAGCGTGAAGAGTGCGGCGAAAATCCAGAATGTGAGTTGCACCGACGATGCGGGAATGTCGGAGATGGCCGCGTTGACGGGCAGAAGATTCTGGATTGTCCACGGCTGGCGTCCGACTTCGGCGGTGACCCATCCGGCCTGACTGCAAATCCATACGAGCGGAATCGAAGCAATGGCCACGACTGCAAACCACGTCTTCGACGCCATGCGTCCGCCCCGGCAGTGGCATGCGAAAATCACCAATGCGAAGAATGCGAGGAGATATCCGCCGAGGGCCACCATGATATGGAACGAATAGAAGGTCAGGCCCACGGGCGGCACTGCGTCTTCGGGCGAGGGGAGGTAGCCGTAGCCGAAGTTTTCGAAATTGGCTTTGAGCGTCGCCTCGGCTTCGGCCATAGCCTTGGGGTCGGCATCCTTGCGGGCGCGCTCGTAGTCACGAAGGGCCGCGATGGCAAGCTTCCCGGAGGCGATGCGGTCGGCGTATGACGTTGAGTAGACAGTGTCGCCGTCGGCCTCGATTGTGCGCCCGGCGATGAGGTCGTCGATGCCGGGGACGAAGCGGTCGGTTGTGCCGTCGATGAGGAGCGATAGGCCTTTGGGGATGTCGATGCTGAAGAGCATGGCTTGGCGTCCGTCGCCGGGCTTTTTGGCGGGGTCGAGAATGCCCGCGGCCACGAGGTCCTGTCCCCGCGAGCCTTCGTAGAGGCCTTCCATGGCGGCGAGTTTCATGGGCTGAACGCGGCTCACCTGCTGAGCCGAGCCGTGGCCGGTGCATAGGGTCATTACGATACCGGCCAAGCCGACCCATGCGCCGACGGTCATCGAGCGGCGGGCAGCATCGTTGTTTCGACCTTTGATCATGAGCCAAGCGCTCACGCCGACAACAAAAACCCCGGCGAGGCACCAGCCCGAGAATACGGCGTGGAAAAATTTGTTCACAGCCACGGCGTTGAAAGCCACTTCCATGAAGTTGTCCATGACGTTGCGCATCTTCGCGGGGTCGAAGCGCATCCCCACGGGGTTTTGCATCCACGCGTTTGCCACGAGAATCCACAGGGCCGAGAGGCATACGCCGAGCGCCGTGAGCCACGTCGAAGCGAGGTGGAAGCGGCGGCTCACCTTGTTCCAGCCGAAGAACATCACGGCCACGAACGTGGCTTCCATGAAGAAGGCCAGCAGGCCTTCGATAGCCAGCGGGGCGCCGAAGATGTCGCCCACGAACCAGCTGTAGTTGCTCCAGTTTGTGCCGAATTCAAATTCGAGGATGATGCCCGTGGCCACGCCGCAGGCGAAGTTTATGCCGAATAGGGTCATCCAGAATTTGGTGATTCCTTTCCAGCGGGGGTCGGATGTGCGCACGTAGATTGTCTCCATTATAGCGACGATGAGTGCGAGTCCGATGGTCAGTGGGACGAATAGCCAGTGGTACATTGCCGTGAGGGCGAACTGCGCCCTCGACCAGTCGACTGTCTGTATCAGGTCTGTCATAGCGGGGTTATATAGCTTTAAGGGTTAATGGTCAGCGATGAGCGCACGGCGTCGGCGCGGGCTTCGTCGTCGGGGTAGCCGCTTTTGAGCAGGTCGGGGAAGAAAAAGAGCTTCAGCACGGCGAAGATTATGAATAGCTTGATGATAATCAAAGCCCAGAGCTTGCGCCCGACGGTCATCGAGCGGAATCCGTCGGCGTACATGTCGTATGCGCGGTGTATGAATGCTTTCATCGTTTTTCGCGAGCGGGGGTTATTCGCACGAGCCGTCCTTGCGGATTTGCTCACCTTTATAGGGTTCGACGTGGATGTTGATGATGCCTCGGCGTCCGAAGGCGTCGGTGATGGCGCGTTCGAGGCGGGAGGCTGTGGCGTGGCCTTCGGACACGCTGATTTCGGGGTCGACTTTGATGTGGAGGTCGACGATGAACCTTGAGCCGTTGCGGCGCGAGCGCAGGCGGTGGAAGGTGATTACGCCGGGCGTCGACGCCACGATGGCTTTTATTTCGTCGAGTTCGCGCTCGGGAAGGCTCACTTCAAGAAATTCCTTTACTGCGGGAATAATCATTTTTATGCCTACGAAGGCAATGAACACGGCGACGACCATCACCGCAAGGGGGTCGAGGACTCTCCATCGCGGACTCAGCAGGAAAGCACCGGCAACACCGGCGAGGGTTGCCACGGACGAAAGGGCGTCGCTGCGGTGGTGCCACGCGTTGGCCACGACGACGGCCGAGCCTATGCGCTCGCCGACGGCGCGGGTGTAGCGGTAGAGCCATTCTTTTGCGGCAATCGACACGACGATGATTGCAAGGGCGAGCGCCGAGGGGCGCTCGAGTTCGGCACCGGCGGCCCAGCCTATGACTTTTTCGAGTCCGTCGATGAAAAGCCCGGCGGCGGCCACAACGAGAATGACGGCCACGAGGAGGGTGGCGCCGGTTTCGTATTTGCCTCGGCCATACTGGTATTTGTCGTCGGGTTTTCGCCGCGCTATGCCCACGACGGCGAGCACGATGGCGTCGGTGATAAAGTCGGAGAATGAGTGGATGCCGTCGGCGAAGAGGGCGCCGGAGCGCCCGGCGATGCCGCCCCACACTTTGGCGACGCCGAGGACGGCGTTGACCCAGAATCCGGTCCACGTGGCGCGGCGGGCCTCGCGCACGGCGGCGAGGTCGGCGTCGGCGGCGATGCTGTGGTGGTCGCGGCGGTAGGGCATACGCTCGGTGTTGATTATTAACTTAAATTTCCGAAAGGTAATAATAAAATAACAAACGGCCAAGAAAAAGTTCCGTTAATCCGTAAAAAAAACCGACAGCCCCCTTTTATCAGGGAGCTGTCGGGAGAATTGTCGGGCGGAGTCTCAGGGCCGGAGCCGGAGGCCTCCGCGGAGGGAGTTTCAGATTGCGAGCTTGAACATCTTGCCGCCTACGGAAACGACGTGGATGCCTCGGCCTACGTTCATCTTTTGAGTGATGCCCGAGGCTTTCTTCGCGGCGCGCGTCTTGCCTGCGGCGTCGAACACGCGGATGTCAGCGTCTTCGGGCGCTCCGACGATGTAGAGGATGCCGTCGCGGCCGTATGCGCGGATTTCGTCGGTGTCGGGGGTGTCGACGCCGGTGTAGCCTTCGCCGGAGATGATGCCCATGTAGACCTGATGCTCGCCGCAGTCGGCCGTGATGACGGCCACGCCGTTGTCGATGGCTTTGACATTGCCTTCGTCATCGACGGTGGCGACTTCGGGATTGGAGCTTGTCCACGTGACGCCCTCGGCGAATGCGCGCGAGTTGTGGGCCGAAACGTTCAGCTTCATTTCGTTGCCCACGGCGAGGTTGGCGTGGAAGATGTGCTCGCCGACAGAGGTCTCCTTCGGGAGAACGGTGATAGCTATAACGGCCATTTCCTGATGATACTCGTTCCAGTTGGTGGCCACGATGCCGGCCTTCGTCGTGCCGGCCTGCTTGCCGAGGATATAGAAGCTGTTCCGGCCGTAGTCGAAGAGTTCGGCGATTTCATGATTTTCTACAATCCCGTATGTGTCAAACGAGTTGGTGGCGGGGAAGACGTCAAAGGCGACGTTTGCGAATTCACCCTCGCGGATAACGATGCTCTCGGGAGCGCTGATTGACTCGATGTCGACGATGCGCACCTCCATCGTGTGCGAGAAATATTCGCGGAACTCGCCGTTGATGTATTTCCCGATATGGATTGTGAAAGAACCGGAGCGATGCTCATAAGACGAAATGCTGACTACAAATGAGGCTGTGCCGTTTTCAATGGACGACAGGTCCCACCAGTTTAATTGGGCGTTGTCGTTATTGTCAATGAAGCAGTCGATATTTGTGATGTCGGCGCCCTTGATGGTGAGGTATAAAAGTTGCTCCGTTCCTGCGGTTTTGAATTCGGGGAAGTCTTCGGCAAATTCTACCGTGATAGTCTAAAGGTCGACGCCTTCCTCATAGATGGAGATTCGTTGTTCCGGGCAGTTGAGTTTGAACACGAAGGTCCGGCCGCGGTATTGGGCGGGAATAGTCATTTCGGCCCAGTTCCCCGACCACATGTAGCCTTTGTAGAAGCCTGCCGATAAATCGACCGTCTCGTCGGAGCCGAAATTATACTTTTCGGAAAGCGTGGCGTCGGAGAAACGGAAGCTGAAGTCGCCTTCGCCTTCGGGGATGGTGATTGTGTTAGCGAACACGCCGTATTCCTCCGTGGGATAGAGTGTGAGATCGCCGATGCGTTCGCCCCCGGACACGAACACCCATTCAGCGGGATAAGCCGCCGAAATGCGCAGTTCCGTCGTCAGCGATATGTCTTTCGCCATCAGTTCGGCGGTTGTGACCCTGATTGTGAGAGTCTCCGGGCCGCTGTAATCTTTGGATATGCTTACGCCATGGTCGTAGACCTCCATGCCTTCGATGTCGCCCGGCTCTACGCTGTAGATAAGGTCTTCTTGCGAAATCGAAGAGTCGAGGCGCAGTCTATAGCAGATTTCGCCGAAATAGAAGAATTCGCCTGCACGCATCTCGAAGCCGTCGAATTCTTCGGCCCATTCGAACAGCACGGGACGCTCATAGCCCTAGTGGCTGATTTCAAGCCGGGAAGCTTCAGTATACCAATTGGGTTCAAAACGGAACATGTATGTATTGCCGCGGAACTCGGCCGGGATTACAAGCGGTCTGTTATAATTGTCGTAAACACACGATCCGACTACGTATTGGCTTGTTTCCTGCGAAAGGTCGGCCGTGAGCCCGGAGGTGGCGTAAACATAAAGGTCGGCATGGGGTTCCGGCCCCTTGAAGTAGAATTCGAAGTCGCCCTCTCCCTCGGGTATGGTTATAAGGGAGGTGTAGATGTTGTTTTTGTAATGGGAGAGCGTAAGGCCCGTGTTGGTGCCGTCGAGGGTGTAGATGACAAATTCCGAGGGATATTCCGGGAGCCATTCGATTTCAAGCCTGATTTCTTTGCCCGGAAGCTCGTCGGTAGTGATTACGAACGTTTGCACTCCGAGAGATTCATAATTTACGAAAGAATAATCGTTATTATCTGAATACAAATCGTAGGAAAAATCACCGCTGATATTGATTCGTCCCATGTCAAGCGAGGGGTCGATGTTGACAAAGGCCGAGAGCCGGTAGGAAAAGGCTGATGAACACCTCAGTGTTGTGGGGCGGTCTTCGCGAAGTTCGAACACGATGTCGTCGATGTTGAAGCTTGAGCGGACAACGTTGATATTCATATTGCCGAAGTCGGCAGTGAGGCTCACGGCGTTGTCGGCCGTGCATCCCATGATGCGGAGAGGCTCGCTCGAGGGCGCCATATCAAGGTAGCCGCGCGGAGCTTCGGCGCCAAGGCTGTAATTGCCCATGACTCCGCAGCCGTTGGCGGTGTACATCACGGGCGCGCCGAAGTCGCAGGTCCGGCCGTTGCTCGTCTTTACCGAGTAGACAAACTCAAGATCGCCGTCGAAGCTTATAGCCGACGTGTCGAAATCGTTGGGACGCACCGAAGCGTCGTCAATCATGGTGCTTACGAAGCTTGCATGTTCGATATCGACGCCGGTGAACGAAATCTGCATCGAATTGAAGTCGACAGTCACGTCGACCCAACCTTCGGCTCCTTCAAGATACCATGCGCCTTTGCCTTCGACAAAGGGGTTCGAATAGTTTCTGTCGGAAAAGTCGATTAAGGTGTGCATGTCATCCACTTGGTAACCGATGGAGTTTTTATCCCAGTCGCCTAAGGCCGTGTAGAAGCGCATCACAGGCTCGATGCCCGGGGCGATGTGCACGAGGCCGCTGTAGACGTTGTCGGCTTCTTTGGTCAGCACGTAGTTGGTCATGTCGATGTTCCAGCCTGTCGGCGAGCCGATTACGTAGAGATATTCGCCCGGAGCCTGCAGGTCGGCGTATGCGCTGAGGGGCGCACACAGCGCGGCGGCTGCGAGCAAGGGCAACAGTCTTTTTTTTAGCATAAAAACAAGGAGTGTTTGATTGGTTATGGAAATGAATCCGGTTTATAAATTTTTTTTGCAAAATTACAAAATACTATGCAAATTATCCTCCCCAATTGTTAATTATTACTAATGGATGATAAATATAGGCAATAAAACAACGCCGCCGCCCGGATGTCGGGGGCGGCGGCGAAATTTGCGGCCGGCGGGGGCTTATTTCACGCTGACGGTTTTTCGCAGCAGGATATTGTCCGAAGCGTTGCCCACGAGGATTTCAAACTTGCCGGGGTCGTAGCCGAAGTCGTGGATTGAGGTCTTGTAGTAGGCGAAAGCTTCGTCGGTAAGCTCGATTTCGAAGCGCACGGTTTCGCCGGCGCGAATAATCTTCTTTTCAAAGCCTTTCAGCTCCTTGTAGGGTCGGAACACTTTCGCGTCGACGGGGCGCACGTAGATCTGCGCCACTTCCTTGCCGTTGATGCTTCCGGTGTTTGTCACGTCGAAGTTCACGATGTAGCGCGGGCGGCCTTTGGAGCTTTCGTTTTTCACTTTGAGGGCCGAGAAGCGGAAGTCGGTGTAGCTCTTGCCGAAGCCGAAGGCAAACGCCGGTTTGACGCCCTTGGTGTCGTAGTGGCGATAGCCCGTGAGGAGCCCTTCGCCGTAGGCCACGCGCTTGTCGCCGTCGATTGTGACGGTGTATTCGCGGCCTTCGAATGAGAAGGTGCGCAGGGCCGTTGTGCGGTCCCATGCGGGGTAGAAGCGGTTGTGGTTCAGCGTCGGGGGAGTGCCTGTCGATTTGATGAGGGCCACGCGGTTGTCTTCGGCAGTGCCGGCGAAGCGGCGCCAAGAACCGGCCGAAAATAAATCGGTTTTGCAGACGATGGAACCGTCGTCGGGGAGGGGACGCCGCGTCCGTCATTTCGGAGAGGCGCGGGTGCAGGGCATTCAGGAACAGGGAACGTATGCGTGCGCGCAAGACCGTTCCCCCCCCCCGGCCGATAGCGCATAAAGGCGATACAAAATCAGCAGAAGCATCCGCCGCGCAAGCATGGGAAATAAAAATGAGGGCCTAATTGATTGAAGTATAAAACAATGCGGAAATATTGAAAAACTAAATGCTAAAATAATCACCAAATAATTTGCACAAACGAAAAAAAGTTTCTAACTTTGCATCGCAAAAGCGGGAAAGCCCCCTGCCAAGCAACCCCCAAAAGGTGCCATAGCTCAGTTGGTAGAGCAAAGGACTGAAAATCCTTGTGTCCCCGGTTCGATTCCTGGTGGCACCACCCAAGTAAAGATTAAATCGCTGATTCTTACAGGGTTGGCGATTTTTCTTTTAGCCACTACAGGGCGTAGTCACTATAATAGTCACTATCTAAATCGCTATAAACCACGATAAATCGGCTTGATTAAACTGTATTAAAAAGTAGCGTTTAATTCTAAACCCAATTAAATTCTA
>CAJUCQ010000047.1 GCA_910584905.1 uncultured Muribaculaceae bacterium | reverse complement strand
TTTGGTGTATGTGTGTTGTGTGTATTTTATGCGGGTTACAGGTCAGCAAAGAAAGCCCTTACATCTGCGGGCAGATAATAGATTTTCCCGCGCTCTCCCTTACGGGTGAATGGAATCAGTTCCATTTTGCGGTAATTATACATCGTCTTACGGTCGATGCCGTACTTTTCGCAAACCTGCTTTTCAGTCCACATCTTCTCATCGTCAATGATGCCGAAGCCTTTCAGAGCATCAAGGTATGACCGTTCCATTTGGCGAAGACGCTCCATAAAGGTGTTTTCAAGGCTCTTTATCATCGCCGACACCTGTTTCAGTTCGTAGGCATTCATAAGCGCGGACGGTTTTTGTAGTTTGTTCGGATTTTATCAAACACGTCAGGATCCCACGGAAGATGATACACGTTGATGGCTTCGATAAGTGGGCCAAGAAAGTACAGCACCTCGCGTCCGCGTTTGAGCCATTTCAGATTGTACTGCTTTCTTATGCGCTGTAATTGGCGCGTTGAAATCCGGAGCAATGCTGCCGCTACCGAATTGGGGATTGGTGGCATGGTCGGCTGATTGTCCTTTTCTTCTTTCTGCCGACCTGTTTTCCCTTTCTCTTTATTAAGAAGGGTGAGAACCGAAGAAACAAGTTCCCGGAGAGCTTCTTGATTATCGTGAAGCGTTTCAAGAGTTATTTCCATAATCATTTTTGGATTTAGTGTTACGCTTGCAAAGTTCGGCAATCGCGCAAAGGCTCATTCGGGACGTTCCATGGAATATTCCACGACTTTAACCTGCGTTAACATTTTCAAAAAGACACAAAGTGCCGTCCATTGATATATAGCCAGCACTTTGTCAGATAGTTAGCCTGTATATCAATTAAAATCTAAAACTCCGAGATTGTGAGATAAAATCTCCATATCCTTACTGATTTTGTCGTTTGTGATTCTGGCGTAGATTTGTGTCGTCTGAATGTTGGTATGGCCCAGCATCTTCGACACAGATTCGATTGGCACACCCTTCCCGAGTGTCATGGTCGTTGCGAATGTGTGCCTCGCCAGATGGAAAGTTATGTTCTTGTTGATGCCGCATATATCGGCAATCTCCTTCAGATAGCAGTTGAGCTTCTGGTTAGTGATGATAGGCAGCAGTTTCCCATCGGTAAACTCTCCCTCATACTTTTTAAGTATCTTCATCGCAGGGGGCAGCAGTGGCACCATCACCTTTGTATTGGTCTTTTGTCGATGGGTCACAATCCACCAGCGACCGTCAAACATCTTTTGAATGTTGTCAACACGAAGGTGGGCGAGGTCGATATATGCCAATCCGGTGAAGCAGGCGAAGATGAAAATGTCGCGTACCTGATTGAGCCGTGCGGAAGCGAAATTCTTTGACATCATTTTCTCAAGTTCATCTTCGGTGAGAAAACCTCGGTCAACACGCTCTGTTGAGATTTTGTAGCCGTTGAACGGATCTACAAAAATCAGTCCTGCGCGGATAGCTTTGTTAATTACCTGCTTGAAGAATTTCATACACTTGTAGGTAGTGTTTTGGCTGTACTTGTATTCCGTGCGCAGGAAAAATTCCAGATCGGTGATGAAGGATAGTTTTATTTCACGGAGCGGAATATCCGTGATGTTGTATTTCACCTTCATGAACTCCACCACACGTCGGTACATACGCTCGTATTTCTGATAGGTGGGATCCGCCTTGCTTAATCCCACAAGTTTTTTGGTGTCTTCAAGATGCTGTTCGTAAAGTTTCAGCAATGATTCTTCGCGGGCTGTAATACCCATATAGGCGTTTTTCACCATCTCTGCGGTAACATAGCCATGACGACGCTGAATATCATAGTAGTGATCTTTCATTATCACTTGAATGTCATTCAGGCGACTGTTAAGTTCAAGTATTTTGGCTGACCGACCCTTTGCTTTGGATGCTGCGACATCCCATAGCTGAGGCTCGATGGTGAGCTTCGAGTTGAGCTGTTCTACCTCTCCGTCAATGGTAATTCGTATCATGATGGGAGCCTTTCCCTCCTTGTTGATTTGATTACCACGGATGTAGAACAAGACTTTGAATGTGTTCTTTTTCATCCTTTCTAAGAGTTGTGTTATCAATCTTTGCCGTTTGACCGGCTTCGATATGAAAACGAGTTAAACAATTAGTGGGATTGGTCGCTTTTCAGAAACAAAAAGACGTATATCGGACAAGATAATTCGTTGATTCACAACGATATTTATTAACACAAGCCAATCTTGTCTGATAGGTGGCAGCAATACTCGATTGAAATAGTAGCAGTTATAGTCGGATTTAGTGTTGGATTAGACCTGTTCGATGTCCGATATTTTCCGACTTACGACTAAGTTGCGTCTTTGTAACTATGTGTATATTAAAATCTTATCGCGGTAATCGTTACTAAATCGTTACTATTTCATTTTCCAAAATTTTAGTAACGAGTTAGTAACGAAACTATGTCTGTAACGGTCTTTTCTTGGTCTGATTTCGGTCCTGAATCGAAAGGATTAGACACGAAAAAACCGCAGAACTAATTGATAGTCTGCGGTTTGTCTGATTTAATCTACTGAGTGTCCGTAGTAGCAAGTGGAGCTGGAGGGGTTCGAACCCTCGTCCAAACGTGGAATCAATGGGCTTTCTACGTGCGTAGTTTCAAGTTGTTTTTTGTGCCGCGGCAGGCCTGAAACTACCAACCGTGGCCTTAGCCTCTTGATTTTCGGGAGTCTTCCGAGGCGCCGGACTCCCTATCTCCGATATTCCTGCACCGCCTTGTCGACGAGTCTCGGAAAAAGGACCGTCGGGCGATGTCTTGTCGCTGCAACTGTTGCGGCGATTAAGCTAATCTACTGTGCTTCGATTAGGCAGCAAGAGCGTAGTTGTTTTCGCCATTTAAAATAGACTGCAACCTGATATTAAAGAGCATAGGCTACAAAGCTCTGCACGCTTACACACCGCTTCTGCACGCTGTCAAAGCCGGTCAGCCCCGTGTGTTTGGTCTACAAAAATAGCACGAGCAAATGAAATAAACAAGTATTTATTGTTTTTTAACGCATGATGCGTGTTTTTAGGTTTTTCTCGGGCTGTAAGTATTAAAGTATTTGTAATTGTGTTTTGTTTTGATGCTTTTGTGTATCTTTGCATCTCCAATTTGTATAGTTTAATTTTTAAGGTAAGTAAATACTGTGATGCGTAAGCTGTTTTCGGGCGCCGGAATGCGCTCAGTGCCTATTGCATGGGCTTTGGCGCCTGTAGTGGTGCTCTTGGGGATATTTATTTGTGTCATTGTTGTTTCGGGTGCGGATGCTATTTCAGCATGGAGTGCGCCGGCATTGTTGATTGCTTCGGCGCTGGCGCTGTTTATCGCTCGTTTTAAGGGGGCGTTGACCACCCGGGGCTTGCGCTTGGGTTTTGCAAGAAGTGCCCGGCAGTTGTTGCCTGCTGTTGTGATGTTGATTTTTATTTCGACTGTGGCTACGACTTGGATGCTTTCCGGGGTTGTCCCTGTGTTGATGGATTATGGCATCCGTATGCTTAATCCCAAGTTGTTTCTGATAATTACTTGTGCTGTTTGTTCGCTTGTGTCGGTGCTGACGGGTAGCTCGTGGAGCACTATAGCAACAATGGGTGTGGCTTTTATGGGCATAGGCACGGTGCTTGGGTTTTCGCAGGCGTGGATTGCGGGAGCTGTCATTTCGGGCGCATATTTCGGCGACAAGGTGTCGCCTCTCAGCGACACGACGGTGGTTGCGTCGTCGGCGTGCGGGGTAAATCTCTTCAAGCATATACGCTATCTGATGCTTACGTCGGTGCCTGCCATGCTTGTGGCGATGGCGGTGTATGGTTTTGTGGGGTTGACGGTTGATGCTCCGGCTCGTATCGAGTCGATGGAGATTCTTTCGCATCTGGAGTCGAATTTCAATATCACTCCTTGGACGCTGGTGATTCCATTGCTTACGGTAGGCCTGATTGTTGTGCGCGTCAATACTACGCTTACGCTGGCGCTGAGCTCGGTGATGGGGTGTATCGGTGTTTTTGTGTTTCAGCCTGCACTTGCGGCCGACCTTGTGGGTCGTGCCGGAGGTTCGGTATTTCAGGCGATTGTTGCGTTTATATGGGATGCGACAAGTTTTTCGACGGGCTATGAGTTGTTCGATTCGCTGGTCGGCACTTCGGGTATTCTCGGCATGACTTCGACAATCGCGCTTGTTTTGTCGGCAATGATTTTCGGGATGGTCATGATCGGCACTGGGATGCTTGCGTCGATAACGCGTGCTATCACCAGCCGCCTGAGCCGTCGTTTCCCGATTATTGCGTCTACGGTTGCGGGGGGGCTTTTTCTCAACAGTTGTACGGCCGACCAGTATCTTTCGCTTATCATCGGCGGAAATATGTTTCGTGATGCTTACCGGCGCACGGGGATGGAGGCGCGTTTGCTTAGCCGCACGCTTGAGGATTCAGTGTCTGTGACCTCGGTTCTGATTCCTTGGAATTCGTGCGGCGTGACGCATAGTGCGGTGCTTGGTGTGTCGACGGTGGTGTATTTCCCCTTTTGTATTTTCAATTATATGTCGCCGATTATGACTCTGCTGTTTGCCTATACGGGGCTTGGAATCCGTAAAGTGACAGCGCGTCAGGCTCTCAGGGCAACATCCGTGCAAGCATGAGCATGGCTTCGGTGGCGGCGCGTTCGATGACGCGCTCGCGTTTGCCGGGGAAGTGGTGGCATTTGGCCGTCACAATCGGCGCGTTGCCTGCGGCGGGAATGAATGCTGATGCAATCCAGACGGTCCCGACGGGCTTGTCCGGGGTGCCTCCGTCGGGGCCTGCTATGCCTGATGTAGCAATTGCGGCCGATGTCCCGCAGGCCGAGAGGGCGCCGACGGCCATCTGCCGCACGACGTTTTCGCTGACTGCACCGCATGTGTCTATGTCGGCGGGGTTGACGCCGAGGATGTTTTCTTTAACGTCGTTGGCATAGCTTATTACCGAACCTTTATAGACATCCGAGCATCCGGCGATTTTTGTAATAGAGTGTGCGATGTAGCCTCCCGTGCAGCTTTCGGCGCTTGCCACGGTGTGGCCGCTTCGGCGGAGAGCGGAGAGCATTATTTCGGCAGCCGAGGCGTCGCCGTCGTATATCATCAGCGCGCCGAGGCTGAGTTTGAGGTGTGCGAGAGCGTCGGCGAATGTCGTGTTCAGCGCTTCGGAGTCTTTCCCGAAGCCGTCAAGCCGCAGGCGGACAAGTCCCGGGACAGGGAGGTATGCGAGGTGGATATTTCCGGGCAATGAGTTCTCGAAAGGCTCCAGCATTGTAGCGAGGGCTGATTCGGAAATGCCGGCCACCATTATGGAATGATGCCGCAGGCTTATGTCGGGCGAGAATTTCTGCATGGCTGTGCGTATAAGTTCTCCGTCGGCAAGGATTCCTTCGGTCTCGAATGGGACTCCGGGAAGGGCGGCAAACGCTTTGCCGTTTTTCTCGAACCACATGACCGGGGCTGTGCCGTATTTGTTGGGAATCACGCGGCAACTTGTGGGCACAAGGGCTTGAGCGCGAGTGAGTTCGTTGAGATTAAGGCCTCGTCCGGCGAATATTTCCTCGATATTTGCGGCAACGTCAGCATCCAAGCGGAGTTCGCCTCCGAAAATATCGGTCAGAATACGTTTTGTGATGTCGTCTTTGGTGGGCCCGAGGCCACCGGTTGATATAACGAGATCGCTTTCGCTCATTGCCGTTTCGACGGCTGTGCGGATGTCGTGGCTGTTATCGCCTACGGTCCGGATGGTTTTGATTTCCCATCCGTAAGGCCCGAATGCCTGTGCTATGGCACGCGAATTGGTGTCGGCGACTTGCCCGATAAGGATTTCGTCGCCGATAATGATGATGGAGAGTTTCATAATATTGGGGTTTCAGGAGGCTATACGGTCACTCTTGCGTATGGCACGGCGGAATATGCGCAGAAGTCGTTGTCGAGATATTTGAACATGCCGGCTATGGCCACCATTGCCGCGTTGTCGGTTGTGAATTTCCGTTGCGGGATGAACGCTTTCAGGCCTCGGGTCGAGCAGTAGTCGGCGACAGCCTTGCGGACGCCGGAGTTCGCGGACACGCCGCCTCCGATTGCGACGGTCGTAATGCCTGTCGCTTTTACGGCTTTGTCGAGTTTGTCAATCAGGATTTCGATTATCGCGGCTTGCAGCGAGGCGGCGAGGTCGGCTTTGTTTTCGGCGACAAAGTCGGGGTTTGTCCTTACGGCATCCCTGATAGTGTAAAGGAATGATGTCTTGAGACCGCTGAAGCTATAGTCAAGCCCGGGAATATGAGGTTTGGCGAATTTGAATGCTTTGGGGTTGCCTTCGGCGGCAAGTCGGTCTATGTGCGGGCCGCCGGGGTAGGGCAGGCCCATGACTTTGGCGCATTTGTCAAAGGCTTCGCCTGCGGCGTCGTCGATTGTCTGCCCGATGACTTCCATGTCTTTGGGGCTTTTGACGAGTATGAGTTGGGAGTTTCCTCCGGAAATGAGCAGACAAAGGTAAGGGAATTCGGGGACTTCGTCATCTTCCTTTTCTTTTACGAAATGGCTGAGAACGTGTCCGTGAAGATGGTTTACGTCAACGATGGGTACACGCAATCCGAGCGAGAGGCCTTTTGCGAAACTTGTCCCGACCAATAGGGAGCCGATGAGTCCCGGACCGCGTGTGAATGATATCGCCGAGAGGTCTTTTTTGTCGATGCCGGCTCGTTTGAGCGCGGCGTCTACGACGGGCACGATGTTTTGCTGATGGGCACGGGATGCAAGTTCGGGCACAACTCCGCCGTATTCTTCATGCACCTGCTGAGATGCTATGACGTTGCTGAGGAGGATGCCGTCGCGGATTATTGCCGCGGATGTGTCGTCGCACGAGGACTCTATGCCAAGTATTGTTGCCATCAGAAAACGTATGCTATTCCGGCCGACACCTGCGCGCCGGGGTAGGTTTTCATAACAGTGTATTTAGCTTCGACGTTCAGCTTGAGAGTGGTGGTGCATTTCATTTCCAAGCCGACGCCGGCGTTGCCGCCAAAGCGGTTGAGATGCGCGCTGACGTCTTTGTTGGTGTCGGGTGATATTCCGTGGCGACTCCACGATGTGAAGTTGATGCCTGCAAGGGGGTAGAATGCGAGTCTGTCTCCTGAAAAGGGTATCGGGAAATGGACGTCGACATCAATTGCCAATGCGTCAAGGTCCTTGTGGCGGAATATGATTCCGGCTTGAGGTGCGATGCGTACATGGCGGCTGAAGCTGTATTCAAACACCAGCCCGGCAGAGGCCGAGGTGTTGCGTGCGGCGAAGCCTATCCGCGGGCCAAACGATTTTTCTCCGCGTGTATAGGGGGTTCTGGCAGAAGCGCCTGAGATTCCGATGGTTGTCAGGATAGCGGCGCAAATGGCTATGCGGAAGATGCTTCGCGGGCGTGATGTACGCATGGGACTTGGGTGGGGATGGGATTCGAAGCTCAGTTTTGGGGAGCGAGCGCCGATTCGATGTATTCTGAAATTTCGTCGACAGTGCCGTTGCCGTTAACGGCGAGGTACTTTCCTTGCTTTTTGTAGTAGTCGCGCAGGGGTGCCGTGCGTTGGTGGTAGACGTTCAGACGTTCCTTGATTGTGTCGATATTGTCGTCAGCTCGCCCTGACTCTTTTCCGCGTTGAATCATGCGCTTGACGAGTTCGTCTTCGTCTACTTCAAGCCCCACGACAGTGTGAATCTCAGCCTGATGCTCTTTGAGGAGGTTCTCAAGGGCGATTGCTTGCGGGATTGTGCGCGGGAAGCCGTCGAAGATAACGCCGTTTGATGCGCTGTCTTTCTTTTCTTCAAGTTCATGGGCAAGTACTCTCACCATCAGGTCGTCGGGGATGAGGTGCCCTTTTGAAATGTAGCTGTCGGCGATTTTGCCGAGCTCAGTGCCGCGGGAGATGTGGTCGCGGAGGAGTTCGCCTGTTGAAATGTGGTGCAAACCGAAGCGCTTTATAAGGCGCTCGCTCTGAGTGCCCTTTCCGCATCCGGGGGCACCGAAAATAACTAAATTCATCATTAGTCTGTCAATCTTCTTTCAGCACGTATATGTCTTTGAGATTGCGTGCTTTTCCGTTTAAGTCGAGACCGAAACCTATTATAAATTTTTTTGGAATTTCGAAGCCCACGTAGTCGGGCTTCACGGGTTTTTCGAGTGCATCGGGTTTGAAGAGAAGTGTGGCGATACGGATTTCAGCCGGGTCTTGCTCTTTCAGGTCGTGAATAAGATTGTGGATTGTGTTGCCTGTATCCACAATGTCTTCGATGATTATCACCGTCCGGCCCTTGAGGTTTTCTCCGAGCCCCATCACCTGCTTGACTTTGCCGGTAGAGCCCATTCCTTCGTAGCTTTTAAGTCGAATAAAAGAGATTTCAGCATCAATTCCCTCGACGGCCCGGAAAAGGTCGCTCGCGAAGGCAAAGGCGCCGTTGAGCACACATAAAAACAAGGGGTTCTTGTCGCGGCAGTCTTCCATTATCACTTTGCCGAGTTCCTGAACTCGGGTCTGTATTCTGTCGCTGGTGATATAAGGCTCAAAGGTAAGGCCTTCGTAAATTACTTCTTTCATCCTCTCCGTTTACCGATGTGTTCGTTATTGGAAAATTTTCTGCAAAAGTAAGTTTTTTTTTCGAGATACGCAATATCCGCGCTCTTTTCGGGGCGAGGTTTCTGCGGGTTTGCGGATTTCGTCTGCTATGATGAGCGAGGTAGCGTTTTTTTGTGTACCTTTGCCATATGAAAACACAAAAGAGCATTCGTAAATTTCTTGTTGCTGTCGGCGTGATGTTTGCCGGGGCGGCAGTCGGCGCTGTCGTATGGGGTGGTCCGATGGTCGCCGGTTTTTCGCCGGATAACGGCCGTACGGCTACCGTAAGGATTCCCGCCGACGCCTCTTTCGATGAGCTGACTGATTCGCTTAAGGCTTCGCTTGGCGACAAGTATGCGGCAGGCGTAATAAGAGCATGGAAGCTCTTCAGAGCTGTCCCTTCGGCGGCTCACGGGCTCTATGTCGTCGAACGCGGTACTCCGGCCTATCGTCTGGCACGGCGCCTGCAGTATGGGCGTCAGACCCCCGTAAAGGTTACATTCAATAATATCCGCACGCTCGACATGCTTGCCGACCGCGTGGGCGCGAAAATGGAGTTCGATGCCGCAGATTTTATTGCGGCATGCGATTCGGTGCTCCCGTCGATGGGTTTCCGCGGGCGCGCCTCGTTTCCGGCGGCATTCCTCCCTGATACATATGAATTTTATTGGACGGCTGATGCGCGCTACGTCGTGGAGACCTTTGCGCGTGTCCGCAATCTTTTTTGGAATGATGAACGGCGAGCAAAAGCCAAGTCGCTTGGCCTCAACCCGGTAGGGGTGGCCACTGTTGCCTCCATTGTTGAAGAGGAGACGGCGTCCTCGGCCGAGCGCCCGCTTGTAGCGAGATTGTATCTCAACCGTTTGGCAAAGGGTATGAAGTTGCAGGCTGATCCGACTGTGAAATTTGCTGTCGGCGACTTCTCGTTGCGGCGCATCACGGGGGGGCATCTGCGCAAACAGTCGGCATACAATACCTATATCCACGAAGGGCTTCCGCCGGGGCCTATACGTATCCCGGAGCGAGCCACTCTTGAGGCAGTCCTTGAGGCTCCGTCGCATTCCTATATTTATATGTGTGCCAAACCTGACTTTTCGGGACGCCATAATTTTGCATCTGATTTTGCCTCGCATCAGCGCAACGCCGCGGCTTATCGGCAAGCGCTTGACCGGCGAGGGATTAAATGATAACACATGAGTATTTTAGAAAAAAAATCTGTACGCGGCTTCGCCCTTTTCGCCGCCATCGCTACGGCGGTATCCGCCGTAGCTGCGCCCGTCGACGAGGCGCGCAAGCTTATGGACAGCGGTCGCTATGAAGAAGCCCTGCCGCTTTTGCGCAAAGTTGTAAAGAGCAAACCGCGCGATGCCGCGGCGAACTGGCTTCTCGGTAAAGCGCTTGTAGAGACAGGAAATGAGAGCGAAGGCGTGCGTCACCTTGTCGTGGCCGAAAGTCGTGGCAACGTTGATGCTGCTGCCTGCCTCGCAAGGCTTGCGTTCTATTCATATAATCCCGAGGAAGCTCAGGAGCACCTTGACGCGTGGGAAAATGCCGCTCGGAAGGCGAAAAAAGCATTGCCTGACGATTTTTTCCGAATGATCTCAAGCGTCGTAGCTATGGAAAATATGCTTCAGCGAGTGGAGAAGATTGAAATTATAGATACGCTTGTTGTTGATTCGGCGGCTTTTTTTCGCCACTATCGCCTCTCGCCCCATGCAGGTTCGCTTGCGCCCGGCGAAGCCCTTGCCTCGCAAGAGTCGGCTACGGTCGTATTCGTTCCGGAGACGCGGAGCGAGATGTATTGGGCTGCTACGGATTCCGCAGGCCATTCAGCCGTATTCTCCTCGGCTATTTTGGATGACGGCACTGTAGAGCATCCCCGGCAGGCCGATTTCGGCAATGACGGCGATGATTCATTCCCGTTTCTTATGCCTGACGGCATGACGCTCTATTACGCCTCCACGGACGGTCCTGACGGACTTGGCGGCTACGATATATATATGACGCGCCGAAATGACGACGGCACATATATGCAGAGCCAGAATCTCGGGATGCCGTACAACTCTCCGTTTAACGATTACATGCTTGCCATAGACGAGACGACAGGTCTCGGCTGGTGGGCTTCCGACCGCGACGGCATTCCCGGAGCCGTGACAATATATGTCTACGCTCCTGCAGAGACGAGAGTTAACCATGATTCCGGGGCGGAAAATATATGCGCACTTGCACGTTTGAGCGATATATCGCTTACACGCGATGCTGAAAAAGACTATAAGGCTCTTTTGGCCTCAAGGTTGGCCAAAGCCAATGCGGATTGCAGCGCTTCGGGGGCACGAACCGCGCCCGGATTTGAGCTTGACATGGGTGCGCGCGGAGTGTACACAGCGCTTGAAGATTTCCGCAGCGACGATGCGCGTCGCGCCATGTTGCGCTATCTTGCGGCGGAAGCGGAAATACGCAAGATGCTTGTAGCCCTTGAGCGGCTTCGTGAGAGCTACGCGGCCAAGCGGTCGCAGGCGGTGGCCGCGCAGATTATTGAGGCCGAAGAACGCATCGACAGCGAAAGGCGCGCGCTTTTGTCGCTGAAAAACACGGTTGTGCGCCTTGAGTCAGGGAGTTGACCGCCCACGCAGAATATTACGACAGACCGCATCAGCAACAGCCGAACGCCGCATACGGCTGTGATGAAAAAACGAAAGCAGGGGGCAAACACCTATCGTCGGTGTTTGCCTCCTGCTTGATTCGGGAGATGGGTTAGAGAATCACCTTCTCTGTTTTGTGGCCCTGACGGCGGATAAAGAGGCCGTTTGTCGGTTCGTCTACGCGGATGCCCTGAAGGTTGAAGTATTCAACGGGGGCGTCGGTGTCTTCGCTTATGATGTCGCTCACGCCCGAGAGATCATTCCATTGGGTATATTCGACCATATAAACGTTCTCCCATTCTCCGGCAGGCGTCTCGGCGGAGCGGGCATAAATGTCTTCGTCGGGATATTCTCCCTCATCATCGCTTACGATGAAGGTCTCGAGGAGATACGTGGAGGGGTAGGGCTGCCCTTCGGCCATTTCAACGTGGCCGATATTCCATTCGATAATATCTTCTTCGCATCCGAGGAAGTCGAGGTCGGTGATTTCCGAAAAATAGTATTCCAGTTCGTGGCCCCATTTGTCGTAGGTGGCGCGTTCGCCTCTAATGAGTTCAACATTGATGCCTTCGTCCTCGTCATAGAACGAAATGGTGGAAGTAAAGGAGAAGCTTCCGAAGGAGTCGGGCGTCGAGGATGATTCAACGAAAAGCATGCCGTCCTGTTCGATGCGCGCGGTATAGCCGTTGTCGGTGTAGGTTACGGTCATGTCGCCGATTGTTTCGCCTTCCGAGGTGTAGGTGGCGGAGAGGAAGCGGTTGGCACCGGTGCAGAAAGTGCCCATCTCGCCGAATTGCCCGTCGGTCTCGGCCCAGACGATATTGCTGTATTCTTCGCCGTCCTCCCAATAGTAGGTGTCGGTGCCCCAGTTGTACGAGAGGATTTCGTTTTTGATGGTTGTCGCCTTTCCGTCGAAGAATGTGCTTACGACAACTTCCGTGACATTGCCGTCGTCGTTTCGGGTGACGGTGCGGATGTAGTCGTTGCTGCCTTTCTGCCAGTCGCCGGCCATCCAGATGTAGCTTTCGTTCTTGATGATGAGCGAGGTGATGCGGGGGGCGTAGCTACGGCGGGCGAGGGTGCTGTTTTCAAACTCTTCGCCATCGCTCGACGCTTCGATAAACTGCTCGATGTTGCGGCCGTTTTCGTTGTATTTGTTGTGCTCGCGCATAGCGGATCCGTCAGAATCAATGAAGGTCTCGGTGGCTACGAGGCCCTCGGGGGTATATACCGTGGTGATTTCTGCGGTCTGTTCCCATTCGCCGTCGTACCATTCGGAAAGAGTTTGCGCCGTGGGCAGCCAATTGGCTTCGGCGTTGGCGCGAAGCGGAGATTTGCGTTTGCTCTTCGACGCCTCGGCGTGGGCTGAGGTTTTGACAACGTGTTCGCATCGTTGCTTCTGAGCTTTGTCGAGAGCTTTGCGCGAAGGGGGCGCTGAAAAAGCGGGAGCGGTGAACAGCATGGCCGCAGCAACCGCCGTGAGAGTAGCTTTTTAATAGGCTTGTTTGTGTGTTGGAAATGATTGGCTAGATATATCTTTTGCGTCATACGCGAAGTGGTGTGGCGCAAAAGTAATTTTATTTGATGCGGAAATTATAGCCGAGAGTCACGTCGATGGACATTGAGCGCGATGCACTGAATGTGTCGGCTTTTGACGAGGGGAAGATATTGCCGAGTCCATAGTAGTAGCGCGCCTCGACTACGACGGAATGGCGGGGGCGGATATAGAACTCAACGCCAAGTCCGGCCGAGATGCCGTAGTCGAACTTATTGCTGATTTCGGCTGTAAGCTGTTCGGTTTGCCTGTTGCGCGAAGGCCAGTCGGCCGATGACGTAGGGTTTGAGTAGTCGAAGTTCGAACTTATGCTGCTGCCGAGGAGACAGCCTATTTCCGGGCCGAGGTTCACAAAGCCCTTGAAGCGCGATGACCCGAAATAGATGTGGCTGAGTATCGGAAGGTGAAGATATGTGAGCTGTCTTGAGTATCGTAGCGGGTTACCATCTCCGAAGTTTTCGCTCCAGCCTCGTTGCTCCCACCCGAATTCAGCTATTACTCCGAAGATTTTTTCTTCGGAATATCTGAAGGTTATAGCCCCTGTGGACCCGGTGAGCCAGCGCTGGCTAACCGAGGGAGAGAATGACATCCGGCTCATGCTCATGCCCGCGCGGCCGCCGAGCCATATGTGTGGTTCGTAGTGAGTCTCTCCCCGGACCGTAGATAAGCCCGAAAGGATGCATGCGGCAGATATGACTACTTTTGCAAGTTTCATTCTTACAGTACCGTTGCTTTAGTTCCTGTCACCGGGAGATAGTGAATGATATAGAGGGCGTCGTTGACATAGCCTCCGTTTTCGCCGGCACGCCGCAGGCTGAATGTGCTTTGTATTCCGGAATACCCGTCGGCATCCTCAGGCGTGAACACGCCGTTGTTGGATCTCAGATTTTTGATGAGCATGCATCCGAGGTCATATCCGAGCAGGCCATGCGACGGAATGCTCTCAATCATCGGCGCGCCGAACCAGCGTATAAAATCGCGTTGGATGTTTCGGACGGCATAGGAGGTGTAGTCGTCGTTGAAGCGCGAATAGATTGTTGCTTCAAGGTTGTGAAGCATATCTTGTGCATCGCCTCTGAATGTGGTCCATTCGGGATAGCCGAAGAGCATGAGGCGCACGTCGGGGTTTGCGTTTCGGAAGTTGTTTAGCGCGTGTGATATGCGGTTGAATTCTCCGATGCTTCCGGCCGAGGGAATTATCGCGTATGAACGCCCGGCATTGGCGAGGCTCGCGAGGTCCGTGGAGGCAAGGGCGCCTTCGTAGGGGATTTCGACAGCCGATATTTTTTCTTCGCTGAGGCGTTTGCGCAGATATGAGGTGAATGCCTCCTTGTCGTTGCGGCCTTCAGTGTTGCTCAGGATTACGGGGATAGCGCCGTCGAGAGATGTGATGAGATAATCAACCGCTTTGGTGTACATGGCCTCGTGGGGTATATTGGGCTGTACGACCTGCTGGTTAGTCTTGTAGAGCGTGTCGGTAAAGTTCAGCGGGTTGATTATATGGCCTTTGATGCCGGATTTCAAAGCTTTTGCGATGAACTCGCGGCCCTCGGGGGCGATTATCACGGATGCATTGATGACAGCGGGGTCGGTGAGCGGATCTACGTCCGGCATAGCCTGTAGATCGAATGCCGTGATTTTTACTTCTTCGCCCCGGCGGCTCAGCGTGTCGGCCGCTATCAGCAGGCCTTTGTAGAAGTCGGTGGCCATCTTGGCCTGACGCGGCATCTCGCTTTCCTTGAGGTTGAACGGAAGGACTACGGCGATAGAGTAGGGGCTGACCTCCGTCGCGGGCTTGTCAGCGTCGATTTCATATTCGACTTTTACCGGTTTCATGCGGTTCGACGGCTCTTTCCGCTCGGCGGCAATCACCGTGTCGGGTTCAATCTCATATTTTATATTTACCGGTTTCATGCGGTTCGAGGCCTGTTCGCGGACCACGGCGTCCGAGTTCTCGGCGTCGGGTTCGATGCGGTCGCGGAAGTCGTCGACGGGAAAATAAAGCGTCGTGTTTTTGCGCATTCCATCTGCAACCCCGGGGTTGTATGCCACAATCTCTTCGCGTGTAAGCCCCAGACGTTTGGACAGTCCGTACACCGTCTCGGAAGATGTTTGAGGCTTGTAATAAAAACATTCACGACCGTTTACCACCGTCACAGGCAGTTTGACCTGTGCGTTGAGATTCATTGCCCCCATCGTCAAGGATGTAAGCGTTATCAGCGCGAGGCGGCGGCCTTTAAAATGCTTGCAAAAATCCATCGTAATATAGATAAGATGAGAATAAATGACGTAAATAAACGCAAAAATACAACAAAAGCCCCATAAAACGGGGCTTTTGTGTGTTAATTTATGTAAAACCGCTTCGCGCGCATTTATTTGAGGGTTCCGGCTTCGGCTTGTTGAATCATCTCCTGAGAAGCGGTGATGTAAATCTCGACTCGACGGTTCTGCGCGCGCCCGGCCTCAGTGTCGTTGCTGGCAACATAGTCGGCCATAGGGATACCCTTGGCGCTTAAGCGCGACGAGCTGACGCCGGAATTCATCAGATAATTCTTGACCGCATCCGCGCGCTCGTTGGCAACCTTTGTATTTGCCGCCATCGAACCCACATTGTCGGTGTAGCCGAAAATCTGCACATCGGTTCCGGGGTTCTGATTGAGGTTGGCCGCAAAGCCGCTGAGGTCGCTCTTGGCCTGTTTCGAAAGCTGATAGCTGTTGAAGGGGAACAAAATGCCGCCGTCGAAGGTCACCTTGATTGCCTGCAAACCGTTTTGATCGGTAGTCTGCTCCACTTTAGCCTGATTCGCAAGCTGCTCCTGAAGCTCCTTCTGCTGCTTGTCCATGCGGTTGCCAATCAAGGCTCCGGCTCCGGCTCCGACGGCCGCACCGATGGCACTTCCGATACCGGCTCCTTTTCCGCCGCCGATAAGCGCACCGATGCCGGCACCGAGAGCGCCGCCGCCACCGCCGCCTATAAGCGCGCCTTTGCCGGTGTTAGTCATAGAATTACAAGCCGTCTGGCCTATAAGTAGGGCGCCGCCTGCTATCGTCAGGAGCGCTATTCTGATGCTGTTCTTTTTCATTTTCGATGGTCTCTATAAGTTTGTGCGTGGAATAATTTGATTACAAAATTAACAAAAATGCGTCATACGATGTTTTTTTTCTTCCGAAATTTTAACTAACTTTGCAATACAAACGTCAAGCGACATACTCACCATGAATCATCATAACACCCCTGCCTCCACCGGCGAAATCCACAAGTCGCAACACAATTTCTGGGCTCATGCCCTCGCCGCCATTGCCGTGGCAATGTGGGGCTACAGCTTTGTTTCGACGAAGGTTCTTCTCGAGAACGGCCTCGGCCCGACGCAGATATACATATGCCGCTTTATTATTGCTTACATAGTGGTGTTGTGTATAAGCCACAAACGAATTTTCTGCCGAAGCTGGCTCGACGAGTGTCTGATACTCGTGTGCGGCCTGCTTTCAGGCTCGCTGTACTTCATCGCGGAAAACAACGCTCTTGAATACACCCTCGCAACAAACGTGGCCCTGCTGACATCGCTTTCCCCGCTGATAACCGTATTACTTGTGGCCTGTATATATAAAAGCGAAAAAATTTCCCCGGGAACGTGGATTGGGACGGCAATTGCTTTTGTAGGCGTCGCATGCGTCGTGTTCAACAGCAGCACCGACGTCCAGATTCGCCCCCTCGGCGACTTCCTTTCGCTCCTCGCCGCATTCAGCTGGTCGATATACAGCCTTATCCTGAAAAAACTCAATGCCGTCTACGACGTGTGGTTCATAACCCGCAAGACCTTCTTCTATGGCCTGCTCACCTCCCTGCCGTTCCTCGTCATCGGCGATGCCGGAGGTGTAAACCCCTTGGACGTGCTCTCGCGTCCCGCTGTGTGGGGCAATCTCCTCTTCCTCGGCCTTGGCGCTTCCACAGCCGCCTTCCTTATATGGGGCAATACAGTCAAGCGCCTCGGCGCGATTACCGCCAACAATTATATGTATCTCCAGCCGATAGTCACTATGGTCGTCTCCGCGATTATATTGCACGAGCGCGTGAGCTTTGTCGGGATTACCGGAATCGTGTTGATACTCGGTGGATTATGGCTCGGCGACTATCTTACACGCCTCAATTTCGGAGCGCGGAAGTGAAAAAATAATCAAAAACGAGCACAAAAAATTTGGAAAATTGAAATTAATGCACTAACTTTGCACCGTCAAAAACGACGAACGCATAGTTGAGTCGAGTACAAAACCTCAAGGAGAGGTGGGTGAGTGGCTGAAACCACCAGTTTGCTAAACTGACGTAGGAGTTATCCTACCACGAGTTCGAATCTCGTCCTCTCCGCCAAAATTTTTTTAATTCCTGTAAGTTGCTCCTTACAGGAATTTTTCATTTTAGTGGATTTGCCCGAAAATGCCGGGTCAGCGGATTTTTCCGGTGGGCGAGAGGAAATGTCATGAGTATAGTGTGGACAGTCTGAACATAAAGAACTTGATGTCGCCGACACCCCGGAACTGTGTTCTGAACGCCTTGATTTTGGCATTGAAGGATTCTGCCGAGGCATTTGTGAGCCGTCGTTCGAAATAGTTGATTATTGTGGCGTTGTGGTTCTCGAAGGTCTCCAGAACCTTGTTGAATTCATTATTCCCGAAGGCCTCCACTTCGTTGTACCATCTTGCGAGATTCAGCCTGGCGACTCCTGCAGAGGTTTTCTCGTTGAATATGTCAACAAGCTTTAGAAACAGTCCGTATGCCTTTTCCAGATCAGGGAACTTTCGGAACAATATCCGGGCGCGTATTTTCTGCTGCTCGTTCCACTTCGATTTGTGTTTGAGTATGATATGCCGGCTGCGAGCCATGATCTGAGGCATGGTCTCGCCATTCTCCATCCTCTCGGGTTCCCATTGTCCGATCAGTCCGCGTTCTTCTTTTGACTTTGCTTCCTTTCGCTTCCGGCGATGCTCCCTGATTGCCTTGTTCTCGGCATCGAGTACCTCCCAACGGAGTCGTATCCTCTGCTGGTCAACGGCTTCGGATATGAGCTGCTGGACATGGAACCGGTCATTGACAAGTGATGCGCCGGGAAATACGTTTCTGACAGTCAGCATCATGGCTGAAGAAAGGTCTGTAGTAACCGTTTTCACCTTAAGACGCTGCTTAAAAGGAACTTTTCGCAGTATTGCCGACACTGTGTCACTTGCCACGCCACGAACCATTGCCGCAAGAGCCCCTTTGCCTCCATGCGCGTCCTTGTTGGTCAGTATGGTGTAGACATCGCCATTGCTCAGACAGG
>CAJUCQ010000046.1 GCA_910584905.1 uncultured Muribaculaceae bacterium | reverse complement strand
TGTAAATTTACTGATTTTTCGCGAGAATACCAAGAAAATCAGCCAATTAGTTTTATGCTAAATGGCTGATTGTTTTATTATTGAATAACTGAATTCTTATATCGAACTCACGTTAATAACGATGCTGCGGAATATGGGCCTGTATTTTCTTGCCGGGGTGGCAGTGTGCGTTCAGGTGTAAAAAATAGAAAAGGCCGGAATCACTTTCGGCCTTTTCCTCACAATCGATTTATGCCAGATCTGACAGCGATCTGTTTTCAATGGCAAATTTGCACATAATTTCTTAAATATGCAACATTTTTCCAAAGAAAATGCAAAAATAATTTCAGACTGGCGCTTATTCGTCCTTCGGATTCGCCTTGACGAGGTATGCACCCAGTTCCCACAGCACATAAATGGGGATAAACACCACGAATAGCGTGAGAGGATCGCCCGTCGGAGTGATGATGGCCGCGGCCACAACGAGAGCCACGATGGCATGCCTGCGGTAGCGGCTGAAAAACTCGCGCGTTATCAGCCCGGCCTTGCCTGCCAGCCATGCCAGCAACGGGAGTTCGAAGACAAGTCCCATCAGCAACAGTAGGGTCACAAACGTGTCCATATAGCTCGTGAGCGAGATGACGTTCGGTATCAGCGCACTCAGCTGATAGCCCGCAAGAAAGCGGAGCGTAAGCGGAAACACAAGAAAATAGCCTGTCGCCGCTCCGAGATAGAACATCAGATTTCCCGCCATAAAAGCCGCGCGCGAGTGGCGCCGCTCCTCGGGGTAGAGGCCCGGCCTGACAAATGTCCACAAAAGATAGATTATCACCGGTAGCGTCACCAGCAACGCAAGCCAGCACGTGGCCGACACGTGGATGAAAAACTGCGACGCAAGCTCGATGTTCACAAGCTCGACCGAGAACCCGGCCGCCTCGCCCTCCGAGAGAGAGGCGTCGGCCAGCGCCGGAGCCTGACGCGCCACTCGCTCAAAGAAGGCATAGACAGGGAAATCCCCGCGCGTGGGCGCGAGGATTACTTTGTTGAATATCGTCGGCATGAAAGCGAATAGCCCGACACATGCAGCCGTGTACACGCAAATGATGCGGATAAGCACGCCGCGCAAATCGTCGAGATGGGCCCAGAAGCTCTTCTCTTCGCTCATACCGTGAATATGCGGCTCGAGGTCATAACTTCGATACGATTGCCTCCGTATCCTTGGCAATCATTAGTTCTTCGTCGGTGGGGATGACGCAGACTTTCACGCGCGAGGCGGGAGTTGAAATCACAGCTTCCTTGCCGCGGATACCGTCGTTGACGGTCGTGTCGATTTCCACGCCCATGAAGCCCAGCGGACGGCACACGTTGGCGCGCACGCCGGTCTGATTTTCGCCTACTCCGCCCGTGAATACGATGATGTCGAGGCCGCCCATCTCTGCGGCGTAGGCCCCGATATATTTGATGATGCGCTGTTCGTACATCTCAAGGGCGAGGACTGCCATCGGATCGCCGGCCTTGTCGGCGGCCTCGATTTCGCGCATGTCGTTGCTGAGTCCGCTGATGCCGAGCACGCCGCTTTCCTTGTTGATGATTGCCTGAAGGGCCTCGGGGCTAAGCCCGTGCTTCTCCATCAGGAACGTGAGCGCCCCCGGGTCGACGTCGCCCGAGCGCGTCCCCATCATAAGGCCTTCGGTAGGCGTCAGGCCCATCGACGTGTCGACGCTCTTGCCGCCGTCGACAGCCGTAATCGAGCCGCCGTTGCCGATGTGGCAGGTCACGATTTTCTGATTTTTGGCGTCAACGCCCAGGAATTCGCAAACCCTTGCCGACACGTAACGGTGGCTCGTGCCGTGGAAGCCGTAGCGGCGCACGCCGTCTTCCTTATAGTATTTGTACGGAAGGGCGTACATATACGACTTTGCAGGCATCGTCTGGTGGAACGCCGTGTCGAACACGCCTACCTGAGGCACATCGGGCATAAGAGCCGTGATAGCGTCGATGCCCGTCATGTTGGCCGGATTGTGGAGCGGAGCAATCGCATAGCATTCGCGGATTTTGTCCTTGACGTCGTCCGTGATGAGCACGCTCTCGCTGAACTTTTCTCCGCCGTGCACCACGCGGTGGCCTACGGCGTCAATTTCGCTGAAGCTCTTGATGCAGCCTTCGGCGGAGTCCGTCAGAAGGTCAAGAATGGCTTTGATGGCGCCCTTGTGGTCCGTGAGGCCAAGCTCAAGGATGGCTTTCGAGCCGTCGGCGCGTTTATATTTCAGGAAGCCGTCGGAGAGCCCGATTTTTTCTACGCCGCCTTCGGCCAGCACGCGGTCTTCGGTGCCGGTGGCGATTAATTTATATTTTACCGAGCTGCTGCCCGAGTTGAGAACGAGGATTTTCATTGCTGTCAGTATATGGTTTATTGATGTCCGGGTGCAGACCCCGGGACGCTATGTCGTGTGTCAGTTGTTTTTAAGCCCTATTGCCTGATTGCAGGTGATGATGATGGTCTTGTAGATGTCTTCGGGGTAGCATCCGCGCGAAAGGTCGTTCACCGGAGCCGCAAGGCCCTGAAGCACCGGGCCTACGGCCTGAACTCCGCCAAGACGCTGCACAAGCTTGTAGGCGATGTTGCCCACTTCGAGCGACGGGAATACAAGCACGTTGGCGCGTCCGCTCAGCGGGCTGTTCGGAGCTTTTGTCGATGCTACCGACGGCACTATCGCCGCGTCGGACTGAAGCTCGCCGTCAAGTATCAGCTCGGGAGCTTTTTCGCGCGCTATCTGCACGGCCTGAATCACCTTGTCGACGCGCTCATGCTTGGCCGAGCCCTTTGTCGAGAACGAAAGAAGGGCCACTCGCGGTTCGATTCCCGCGATGTCGCGGGCTGTGCGCGCCGCGGCAATGGCTATTTCGGCAAGCTCCTCCGAAGTCGGGTCGGGGACGACGGCGCAGTCGGCAAACACGAGTATGCCGTCTGTTCCATAAGGAAGGCCCTCGGGAAGAAGCATCACGAAAGCTCCCGATACCACGCTGATGCCCGGCTGAGTCTTGATTACCTGAAATGCCGCGCGAAGTACGTTGCCGGTCGTGTTCATCGCGCCCGCAACCTGACCGTCGGCATCCCCGGCCTTGACCATCAGACAGCCCAGATAGAGCGGATTGGCTGTCGTAAGACGTGCCTCCTCCATCGTCACGCCCTTCTTTTTACGGAGTTCGTAGAACAGCGGAGCGTATTTGTCGATTACATTTTCGTCTGCGGGGTTGACGATTTCGGCCTTGTCGATATGCTTCAGCTCAAGCTGCGAGGCCATGTGGCGGATTTCGTGCGGGTCACCGATAAGGATGATTTGTGCCAGTCCGTCGGCCAGAATGCGGTCTGCGGCCGTGAGCGTACGGGGCTCCATGCCCTCAGGGAGCACAATCCGCTGCGGCATTTCTTTTGCCCGAGCGGTGAGCTTTTCAAATAGTGTCATAGCTTGATACGGTAGTGGGTTAGATATATTCGTGTTGTCGTTTTGAGGGCGGTTGACCGGCCTTGCCGGAGGCTCTCCGACTGCAAAGTTACAAATTTACGCCGTTTTTACCCTTGATTTCTAAATAATTTTTTTCGATTCATAAAATCCATCCCGCCCCTTGAATAACTTTGCTCCGATGCGTGCGCACAAGGGATAAAGCGGAGGATGACAAGATTGGATGCCTCGTTAACAAAAAATAACAAATGGGGGGGGGTAATTGTAATTTATTCGCTAATTTTGCGCTGATTTTTTGAATTGTAAACACCATTTCACTGCGCATAGTCATTACCACACATAACGTTTCCAATATTTTAGATTGATTCTATTATGAAGATCAAGCAATTACTGATGGTTTTGCTGGCTGTTGCCTCCGTATCGTTTTCAGGAGCATCGCAGACAGCCGGCGACGACCTTGACGTCGAACAGGGCGTCTACAAAGGTTTTGTCGGAACCCCCATGCTTAAATCCCTCGGATACAAGGCTCAGTCAGGAGCCTTCAGCATCGGGGTAGGGCAGGGCTCGATTCAGAACCACGAGAACATCACCGACAATGACCCCGAAAACTACGCCTCCTGCACAAACCTTGCAGACCTTACACTGATTGCCGACAACGACGTCAAGCTCCTTGTCGATGAGGAATACTGCGCCGCGAACGGTATCACCCCGCGCACCTACGGGCCCGGCGCCGAAGTCGGATTCGTCCTCTCCGCGAACGGCTCGGGCGTGAGTGTCCTCGACCTCGACGTTGTAAAGCTTTTTATCATATACTTCTATAAGGGCGATAAGCTTGTAGCCGAAAAGAACGCGCAGGCCGACGAACTTGATGTCCTCGGCCTTAACCTCGTCAGCGTGGGCGGAGGAAAGCAGAAAATCACCGCCTTTGCCCCCGAAAGAGACAATGACGGCACCCCCCTCGAATTCGACGGTATCGGATTCGGTATCGGCGGCGTCGATGCCGGCGTAATCAAGCAGGTGCGTCTCCACTACGGTTTTGTCGACGACTTCGAGCTTGTGCCCATTATCCGCAAATACTACCCTACGGCCTTCTCGAAAGTTGCAGGAATGGTGACAGGCGGACACAACCTCACCAATAATGACATCACCGATGGCGCCACCACAGCGGTGCTCAACGTCGGAGGCGCGTATTACACCGTCCTCACTAACGAGGCAAAGCCCTTCCCCGCAGGTGTTGAAGCCGGATTCGCCCTTACTGCAGGCTCTGTCCTCGACCTCAACCTCGGAAAGGCAGTCGAAATCGTGGCCCTCTCATATCCTCAGAACCCCGACGGAACCTACGACTTTACAGCCGAGCCTATTGAAGTGGGCAAAACGACCGATGTCAATGCTGTCGGTCTCCAGCTCATCGGCGGCGGCAAAACCAAAGTTACAATCGTCACCGACGCTCCCTGCTTCGGCTTCCGTCTCAACCGCATTTCCGTCGCCAACCTCGACCTCGGGGCTACGGTAGTGCACTACGCATACGTAAAACTCCCCCAAGTCCCCGAAACGACTTATCCCTTCGAAGTAGGCATGACCGTTGTGCCCAACACGACCTTTACAGCTGCAAACGCAGGCGGCCTTTTGGGCGTAGGCGCCTCAAAAGCCAATAATACGATAAAAAACAAAATTTTCCTCTGTCAAAGCGCCGAGCGTCCCCTCAAAACCAAAGACCTGATGCCGGCAGTGTGGCGCAACGGTATTATCGAGGGCTATCTTTTTGCAAAAGACTACGTATGCCTTACGCTCACCCGCAAATCCCTCACGGACACTAACGGCGACACACCGGGCGAAGTCGTGGGATACATCGAAATCATCAAGAACGGTTCGAACTACGAGTACGTCTACGATAAAAAGGGCGTGGGCACAGGTAGCAAGGGCTCTCTTCCCGCTCCCGGCGCCGACGGGGTTATCGACCTCAGCGCGGTAGTTATCGACGAGGATGCCACCGAAATCACTATCGCCCGCAACGACAATCCCGCTAACGCCGTCAAGGCCTATGAGTACTATCTCTATTTCGCAGACACCAAAGACGATGTAGACGACACGGCCAACGCCTTGGAAATGGCTTACGACGAAGTCGTTTACCCCTCTATTCGTCCCGAATACGAAATTGCCGGAACCGCTACCCTCGATTTCATCAAAACAGCTGATGACTCCGAGCCTTCTGAATCGCTTACATTCGGCGCTGCCCGCTACGTAAAAATTACGGTCCCCGACGAAATCGATTGGAAGACGCGCGTGGTATCGTTCGACGTCTACAAATATACTTCCGACACAAAGGCCGAGAAATTCGCCTCCTTTACCCGCGCGGCTGGAGGCGGCTGGATTGCAGCCGGTATCACATCTTACAGCATTGAAGATAACGGCGTCTCGCAGGTTGCTTTCATTGACTACACATCTGCACCGGATTACTACTATGAAGTCGTTTGTCGCTCCGAACTCAATGCGGACTATAAGTCTGAATACGGCGTCTCGACCGACAATCTTTCCTTTGGATGCGTCCCTGCGGCTGTTGAATCCTTCAACGCTCCCGTCCTCAACAGCTATATCGCTCAGGACCGCAAAATATTCAAGAACTATCTTCTCCTCTCGCTGAACGACGCAAAAGACTCCTACACGACCGAAAACGGCGACGAGGTTCTCTACAACGTATGGTCTTCGTTCTACAACCTTGAGGCGAGAGCTGAAGGGGTCACCACCATCCACTCTACAAAGTTCAACGAAAACGACGACTTCAACCCCTACTACCGCGGATACGACCTCCACAAGTCCTACGCCACTGTCGCCATCAATGATGATGCGTTCAGCTCTCGGACGAACTATCAGGCCGTGAGCCGCGCATACGTCCCCGTGCGCCCCGCAGGATATGGCTCGGAGGCTACATCATATCTCGTGGCCCACAACGTATCTGCCGTAACGCCCGTCGAAGACGTTGACCACGTGACCACCGGCGTGGAATCCGTAGGCGCAGACAGCGACGCCAAAGCCGAGTACTACACCCTTCAGGGCGTACGCGTCGAAACTCCCGGCCGCGGCATCTACATCCGCCGTCAGGGCGCAAACGCCGTAAAGGTAATCCTCAACTGATCAGCAGACGGCAACGCGTCTCTCTCCCCCCTGAGGCGGAGTCCGGCCAACCCCCGGACTCCGCCTTTTATATTATGTCAAGGCTGTTGAGGAAGTTGCGCCGATTTTGATACGGCAACTGATTGCGTATTCGTATGATTGTACGGACTCGATGAATTTTTAGTAATCTTTCGTAATCAATTATTTATGCGCTATCCCATTCTGCTACATACGCCCGGCCGCCGACGCAGTACGGACGTGATTCAATGCTATTAACTTAAGGCCTCATAGCGCTTGTCTGTAGTTAGTCAAAGTAACATATTTTCCGCTTGCCTTTATATTTCTGAACACTCGCGCATTGTGCCTGTC
>CAJUCQ010000045.1 GCA_910584905.1 uncultured Muribaculaceae bacterium | reverse complement strand
TGACACCATTTGCACGTAATATGCACGTAGAATAAAATGAAAGCGAGATAACTATTGAATTTTCAATGAGTTATCTCGCTAAATCTGTGCCCAGAACAGGACTCGAACCTGCACGCCTCGCGGCACTCGCACCTGAAACGAGCGCGTCTACCATTCCGCCACCTGGGCTTGGGGCTTGAGCCGAAGCTGTGATTTCAATAATGAGAATCAGCCCTTTCGGCTTTTGCGTTGCAAAGGTAAGCACTTTTTTCGGATTTTGCAACCTTCGTGGCGATTTTTTTGTTAATTTTGTACGGTTTTATGCGCTTCGGCGCTTTGATTTAATATTAGAAAGTATGGCAAGTATTCTTCATTCCGGTGTGCCTGTCGGGCTGTGTTCTGACCATGCCGGCTACGAAATGAAATGTATAATTGAGGGTTATCTCGAGAGTCTGGGTATCGCGTATAAGGATTTTGGGACGATGTCGACCGACAGTTGTGATTATCCGGATTTAGCGCATCCGTGTGCTACGG
Source organism: uncultured Muribaculaceae bacterium (assembly GCA_910584905.1). Classification (GTDB taxonomy): domain Bacteria; phylum Bacteroidota; class Bacteroidia; order Bacteroidales; family Muribaculaceae; genus CAG-873. The sequence goes on along the minus strand of CAJUCQ010000045.1, from coordinate 37,332 downwards.
CTGTCGAAAATGGCGCTGTGTATCCCGGGATAGCTTTGTGTGGCAGCGGTAACGGTATCGGCATGACTCTTAACAAGCATCAGGGTGTCCGTGCGGCATTGTGCTGGAACACTGAACTCGCGGCGCTGGCCCGTCAGCACAACGATGCAAATGTCCTCGTGCTTCCGGCTCGGTTTATCAAGCCGGAAGAGGCTCTGAATATCGTTGATGTGTTTCTTGACACTGATTTTGAGGGCGGACGCCATGAGCGCCGTATTGCCAAGATACCCGTCGATTTTTCGAAGGTATGATTCTTCTCGCGCCCGATAAGTTCAAGGGCACGATGAGCGCTCGCGAGGTCGCTGATGCGATGTCTCGCGGGCTTCGTCGTGCCGGGGTGTCGGACGATGTGGTATTTTTGCCTATGGCTGACGGAGGGGAGGGGACTCCCGAGGCTTTCGACGCCGAGCCTGTGAGCGGGGTCAGCGGTGCCTACAGGTTGTCGGATGATGCTGTATTGGTGATGAGTTGCAGTTTGGCCGGCGCCAATTTGCTGTCGCTATCACCGGAGATGCGTTCGAGCGCGCTTGTCGGTGAGGCCGTAATGCGGCTGGCTCCTCGTTTCCGTGATATTTATATCGGAATCGGAGGTACATCATCGGCTGATGCCGGGGCGGGTTTCTTGTATTCGCTCGGGTGGACGTTTGTTGACTCGTCAGGCAGACGTATTGACGAGGTGCCTACTCCGGCCGTGCTGGCGCGGCGCGGGCTGTCGGAGGTGATTCCTTCGGGGGTTGACGGCCCGGGGCTTGTCGGCTTGTGCGACGTTGCTTGTCCCATGTTGCCTTGTGATGGGCTATCGTCGCTTTCCGCGATGGATTTTGTCCGCCAAAAAGGATTTGTGTCGCATTCGCAGCGCGCTGTGGTAGCGAATGCTTTCGCCCTCGTGGCCTCATGTGTCGCGTCGTCATTGCCTGCATTCGGGGGTGCGGGCGGCGGTCTCGGATATGCAGTCGGCGCCGTTCCGGGCAGTAAATGTCGTCTTGGAGCGGAAGCCGTAATTGATTTCCATTACGGTCTGTTTGAGGGCGCGCGGCTCGTAATCACCGGTGAGGGTTCGATAGACGAGCAGACTGCCGGGGGGAAATGTGTCGATTCGATATTTCGCTACTGTTGCCGTCGGTCGGTCCCTGTGTTGGCTGTCGGCGGGCGAGTGACTGATGCAACGCGTTATCCCATGACGATTGCCTGTCAGGCCGCTGATGCCCCTTTGCCCGATAAACGTACGGCGATGAATCTGGTCTCAGACGCTGTTGCCGAGTGGGCGTCGGAAAATTTGGTTTTTTGTAAATAATTCATCATCTTTGTATGCTGTTTTGATATAACACAGACCAATTATAATTATCCATTTAAAAACTATCCATGAAGAAAATCCTTTTTTCACTCGCCCTTGCGATGTCAGGCGGGCTGATGGTGATGGCCGAGACGGTCGGAGCCGCAAGTTATCTTACTGAATTTCCGGGCACGGACAATGCAGGACGCAATGCTTACCCGCCCGGCGTGCCGGCCGTGTGCGGAGCCGCGGCCGACAGACCGGTGCCGACCAACGACTGGTGGAGCAACGAACTCATAAATTCCCACGGCGCGGGTATTTTCAATTATCCTATGGCTCTCAAGCCGCTTGATGCAGGCCTTGCCATAATCCGCAATATGGAGCAGCAGGCGATTACGGCCGAGAATCCGCTGGTTGTCGGGCTTGAGGGGCTGGATGCTCCTCAGACTGCCGTCAGCGACTATTCCGACTGGACTGTCACCCTGCGGTGGCCCGGCGCCGCTTCTTCTATGGAGGCCGTCATGGGGCAGGGGATGCCGATGGTGTATTTTACCCGCACCGGCAGTGCGCCCGTGCGTATCGCGGTTGCCCAAGGTGCTGTCAGTGCCATATCCGACAATATCGTGCTCATTTCAAAGTCGTATAACGGAGCTTCGTATGCCGCATACGCTCCATCCGGAGCCAAGTGGAAAATTGAAGGTAATGTCATCACTTCCGACCTTGCCGGCAAGGATTACTGGACAGTGGCGATGCTTCCTGAGGCCGGCGACGATGAGGCGTCAGCGCGCTCGTGGAGTTCGCACGCTTTCGTTTTTCCTGCCGATACCAAGGCCGAATGGAGCTATGAGCCGTCGTCGGGGCTTGTGAGGTGTAAGTATAGCGTAACCCCGTGCTATAAAGAAGGCTCAGACGATGAAAAGCCGATAATAGGTCTTCTTCCGCATCATTGGGCCAATCTTGCCGCTGACTGCGACGGCGCCCTCCCGGCGCAAGGGCGATTTTCAACCGTGCGCGGCGAGCTGCGTCTTGTTACCGCAAGCGAATTTACCACCGAGCGCACCTTCAGCGGCATTCTTCCCGTTCTCCCGGCCGCGCATCTTGCCGCCACAGGCTATAGCTTTGAACGCCTGAAGACGCTCGTGGATGAAGTGTGCGACAACACAGGTTTCGACCCTTGGACCGACTCTTATAACGACGGCCAGTTGATGAACCGCCTTTCGCAGACGGCTATGCTTGCCCGCGAAGCCGGCTATGACGACGGGGCGGCCCGAGCAATCTCGTTGCTTAAGACTCAGCTCGAAAAGTGGTTCACAGCCGCCTCAGGCGACGTCGCATTTGTATTCTACTATCATAAGCCGTGGAACGCCATGCTCGCATATCCTGCCGGACACGGACAGGATTCGAATCTCAACGATCATAATTTCCACTTCGGGTATTTTATCGAAGCGGCAGCCACTGTCGCGAGCTTCGATTCCGAATGGGCTTCGAAGTGGGGAGCTATGGTCGACCTTCTCGTGCGCGACATCGCAAGCATCGACCGAAACGACCCCATGTTTCCATATCTGCGCTCTTTCAGCCCCTATTCGGGCCATTGCTGGGCTAACGGCTTTGCCACCCTCGGTCCCGGTAACGACCAAGAGTCTACGTCGGAAGCCATGATGTGTCATGCGGCCATGATAAAATGGGCCGAGGTCACGGGCAACACCGCTTTGCGCGATGCCGCCGTGTGGATGTTCGCCACCGAGCTTTCCGCAATTCAGGAATACTGGTTCGACACCGAGGCCCGCAATCGCCCGTCAGGCTTTGCTTCGGCGCTCGCCTCCCGCGTGTTTGCCAACGGCTACGACGATGAGAACTTTTGGGGCGGAGGCATTGCCGGCTCGTATGGCATCCAGATATATCCCGTGCAGCCTTCGTCGACCTATCTCGTCGACAAACCCGAATATGCCTCCCGTCTGTGGGAGTCGATGTGTGCGCGCACGGGCATTCTCGGAGGCGACACCAACCCCAATATCTGGTACGACGCATGGGCGCAGTTCAGAGCGCTTTCAGACCCCGCCGAGGCTCTCGACTTCTACAACCGCAACATATCGCGCATGGGCGTCAAGTTCGGCGCTTCCCACGCTCTTACTTATTATTGGATTCATGCCCTCGCCGCTGTCGGCACTCCTGATTTGACGCTCACCGCCGACAAGCCTCTCGCGCAGGCTTTCCGCAATGGCGACGTGACAACCTACGTTGCCGCCAATTATTCGGCGTCTCCGGTTAAAGTCACCTTCTCCGACGGTACGACCCTTGATGTCGCGCCTCGCTCGGCCGCCACATTTGTCTCCGACGGCACGCTTTCGCCCGTCGAACCATCCGATCCGTCCGACCCCGACAAGCCCGGCACCCCCTCGACAGGCGAATGTATCGAAATATCTTCCGAAGCATCCGAGGGCGAATTCAAGGCGCCATATGCAATAGGGTTTACAACCCTCGGCGATGGAGGCGGAGTGAAAATCTCGGCGTCATTCGGCGACGAAAGCGCCTACACAGGCTTTGCCGGTCCGTGGCTCTTCAACGAAACGGACGGCTTCGCCGAAATCCCGATGAATGCCGACCCTGAAGGCGGATATTCTGCAACACTGAACGGCGTCGCCGCCGGGACAACGATAAAGGTGCGCGTCAAGATTGCCTTCGCAGGCGGTCTCGCCGTCACCCGTCAGCTCACCTATGTCGCAGGCACTGACTGTTCGACTTCAGGTGTCGAGCCTTGCCTCCCCGTCGTAGCCGTGGACGCCACGCTCAGCGGCAGTTGTCTTATGGTGCGCAGCGCCGAAACCGGTTACGCCACGCTTTTCGCGGCCGACGGTCGGCGTGTCGGCGGATGCTCCGTCGAGGGCGGATATACCGCTGCCATATCCGTCGGGACACTTCCCTCGGGTGTCTACATCCTGCGCGTGGAACCCGGTTGCACCCTCATGGCGCCCTCCACGATTCGTATAATTAAAAAATAAATCCTCAATCCGCGGCGGCTGTAAAAACCAACGACTCGCCGCGGATGTTATAATACAAGTCATACATCTTATAACACGTTTTAGCAATGTTGAATCCGAAAATTCAAGAAGCTCTCAACGAGCAAATCAATGCCGAGTTCTGGTCGGCATACCTTTATCTCGCTATGGCCATGCACTTCGAAAGTGAAGGCCATGCCGGTGTTGCCAACTGGTTCCGCATCCAGTTCAAGGAAGAACAGGCTCATGCCGAAATCTTCATCAACTACATCGTGAGCCGAGGCGGTCGTGTTGTCCTCAAACCCATTGCCGAGGTGCCTCAGACGTGGGCTTCGCCTCTCGCAGCCTTCGAGGATACTCTTGCCCATGAGCAGAAAGTGACAGCCATGATCAACGCCCTCTACGCCCTCGCCGAGGAGCACCGCGACTACGCCACCCGCGGCAAGCTCGACTGGTTTGTAGCCGAGCAGGTCGAAGAGGAAGAGACAGCCCAAGGCCTCATTGACCGCCTGAAGCTTACCGGCGACAACGGTCTGGCGCTGTATATGCTTGACAGCGAACTTGCCGCGCGCGTGTTCAACGTGCCTGCACCCTTGCAGTCGGCTGAATAAAACCTCTTAGCGCATAACGAAGCCGCCGAAGCAAACTCCGCGATAAAAACTTCGGCGGCTTTTTTTTAAATAAATTGCCCGGACTAAAAAAAAATCGTATCTTTGCAAAAATATTAAACGACACAACTATTCCATAACCTTTTAGCAAACATCGCACATATTCCCGAACAGGTTAACCCTCAATTTCAATCACATTCACAACAAGGCCGCGAGGCCTTGACATCGCAGAAAGGCGACCTCCCCATGCGGGCCGCCGTAAAACACAAAAAACAGCCGGTGATTCATGACCACGCCAAGCTCGGTTCTGACTCACGCGCACACACAAACAAGCTACCAGCACACACTACGCCAGAACACATGGAAAATTCCAATGAAAAAAAGCCCAAACGCCCGCGTATAGGTCAGGGCTTCCTCCCCGAAAACAACGACAGACCCCGCTACGACCGCCCGTATGAAAACCGTCCGCGCCCCGAAGGCGTAGCCGAAGGTGCTCCCTTCGACGGCGGCGAAGGCGAAGGAGCCCGTTTCGGCGCTCCGCGTCAATATCAGCGTCCATACCAGCCCCGCAACCAGCAGGGCGGCTACCAGCGCGGTGCTGCATCATATAACCGCCCCCAGAACAACAACGGCGGCTACCAGCGTCCCTACAACCCCTCATATCAGCGTCCGCAGATTCCCGACGACGGCGAAGGTCAGGACAACAACGGCGGCTACCAGCGCCCTTACAACCCCTCGTACCAGCGTCCGCGCCCGCAAGGCGGATACAACAACGGCGGAGCCCAACGCGGCGGATATAACCAGCGTCAGGGCGGATACAACCAACGTCAGGGCGGATACAACGCTCATGGCGCTGACGCTCGCCAGAACTACGACCGCAACCGCTCCTACGGACAGGGACGTCCGCAACAGGGCGGATACAACGCCGGAGGCGGAGCCCCCCGTCAGAACAACTACGGCGGCGCGCCCCGTCAAGGCGGCTACAATAATCAGAACCGCGGCCCCCGTCAGGGCGGCTACAACAACCGTCAGCAGGGCGGCGCATTCCCTGCGCGCGGCAAGAGCTTTACACCCCGGCCCAAACGAATCGAATACGAAGTGGCAATCCCGGACCCCAACGAGCAGATGCGTCTCAACAAGTTCATGAGCAATTCGGGCATCTGTTCGCGCCGCGAAGCCGACGAGTTCATCCAGCAGGGGCTTGTCAAAGTAAACGGTCAGGTTGTGACCGAACTCGGCACGAAAATAAGCCATTCCGACGTTGTCGAGTACGACGACAAGGTTGTGACGATGCAGAGCAAATGCTACATCCTTCTTAACAAGCCCAAAGACTGCGTTACGACCTCCGACGATCCCAACGGACGCACAACAGTCCTCGACCTCGTCAAGGGCGCATGCACCGAGCGCATCTATCCCGTAGGCCGCCTCGACCGAAACACTACCGGTGTGCTCCTTCTCACCAACGACGGCGACCTCGCCTCAAAGCTCACGCACCCCAAATTCGTGAAGAAAAAAATATACCACGTCTGGTGCGACCGCGACATCTCCGAAGATGATATGCAGCGTATTGCCGACGGCATCGAACTTGAGGACGGCCCCATCCATGCCGACGCAATCAGCTACGCCACCGAGACTGACCGCAATCAGGCCGGAATCGAAATCCACTCAGGACGCAACCGCATTGTCCGCCGCATATTCGAGAGCCTCGGATATCACGTGACAAAGCTCGACCGCGTCTACTTTGCCGGACTGACAAAGAAGAACCTCCCCCGAGGCCGTTGGCGCTACCTCACGCAGGAAGAAGTAAACTACCTCAAAATGGGTTCATTCGAATAAGCACATCTAACGCAAGCAACCAATCACCGATATTATATGAAAAGAATCAAGATAGCCCGCATCCTCGCAAGCCCCGAGCTTATCGGCTCCGAGGTCTGCGTCAAAGGATGGGTGCGCACGCGCCGCGGAAACAAATTTGTCCAGTTCGTGGCCCTCAACGACGGCTCGTGTGTCGGCAACCTCCAGATTGTCTTTGACATGAACAAGTTTTCCGACGAGCAGCTTAAGGAAATCACCACAGGCGCCTCCATCGGCGTATGCGGCAAACTCGTCGAAAGCATGGGCAAAGGCCAGACCTGCGAGATTCAGGCCGAGACACTCGAAATATACGGAACCGCAGACCCTGCTACATACCCCCTGCAGAAAAAAGGCCATACTCTCGAATTCCTTCGCGAAAAAGCACATCTGCGTCCGCGCACAAACACCTTCGGAGCCATACTCCGCGTGCGTAGCGCTCTTGCGTTTGCAATTCATAAATTCTTCCAAGAGAAAGGTTTCGCCTATCTTCACACGCCACTCATCACCGGAAGCGACTGCGAAGGCGCCGGTGCCATGTTCCAAGTGACGACCCTCCCTCTCGCAAAACTGCCCCTTACCGAAAACGGCGAGGTCGACTACTCCAAAGACTTTTTCGGCAAGCCTACGGCCCTTACCGTCAGCGGTCAGCTTGAAGGCGAACTCGGTGCCACAGCCCTTGGTGAAATTTACACATTCGGCCCCACTTTCCGAGCCGAGAATTCCAACACACCTCGTCACCTCTCGGAGTTCTGGATGATTGAGCCGGAAATGGCCTTCTATGACATCACGGACAACATGGACCTCGCCGAGGAATTCGTGAAATATTGCATACGCTATGCCCTCGACAATTGCCGCAGCGACATCGAATTCCTCTCCGAACACTTCGACAAAGAACTTATCGGGCGTCTTGAATTCGTCCTCAACAACGATTTTGTCCGCCTTACATACACCGAAGGCGTCAAAATCCTTGAAGAGTGCGGCAAGAAATTTGAATTCCCTGTCCACTGGGGCACCGACCTGCAGAGCGAACACGAGCGCTATCTCGTAGAGCAACACTTCCGCAAGCCCGTAATCCTCACCGATTACCCCAAAGAGATTAAGGCATTCTATATGAAGCAGAACGCCGACGGAAAAACTGTCCGCGCGATGGACGTTCTGTTCCCCAACATCGGCGAAATCATCGGCGGCTCCGAGCGCGAGGCCGACTACGACAAGCTTCTTGCACGCATTGAAGAACTTAACATTCCGATGAAAGATATGTGGTGGTATCTCGACACGCGCCGCTATGGCTCCGTGCCCCACAGCGGATTCGGACTCGGATTCGAGCGTCTTGTCCTTTTCGTAACGGGCATGACCAACATCCGCGACGTCATCCCCTTCCCGCGCACACCCAATAACGCTGAATTCTGATTTCAGCGATGGCGTCAAGAGTCTCGGCCCGCAATTCCGCGGGTCGGGATTTTTTTTGAAAAAAATATATCATCGTATGAACAAAATCCATCGGACAGCGTTTGTTATTTCAGTAATAACAATAAAACCTGAAATACAATGGCTACTTATTTCCCCTATTCTCATCTGATTCTCACATTGTGCAACAATAAAAACATCAACACAGCCGCTTCTTTTTTCGGCGAGTGGAGTGTCGGTGAATGCGAAGAAAGCACGCTATCCACTGTAAAGCTTGCAGAAATCAGCGAACTCTACTATTGAATATAAGCATAAATACTGCCGTTTGCGGTCTGCCCCCTTCGGGCAGGCCTTTTTAGTCTGCCGTTGGCAGCGTGAGCATGAGGTTGAAATCGCAGGGCTTTATGCCCCATTTCGGCGAAAGAAGCAAGTGGCGCGGAGCTTCGGCCACGAACCGTTCTATGGCTATATCCCGCCGAACCACATCGGTAATGCGGCGGCATAGCGCCGCATAGCTTTCCGGGGTGAAATGTATGACATCAAGCTCTTCGCCCCTGAGAAACGCCTGTCCCAACGGCGTCCCGCGCAAAATTTGCAGATGATGGAATTTGATGGAATCAATCGGGAGCGCGTTCGCCTTCATGGCGCTCTCAAGCATCATAGCTTCGTCCTCGCCGGGAAGACCGTTGATTAGATGTATGCCTACCGGAATACCGGCCGCCGCTATTCGCGCAACGGTATCGGCAGTGTCAGCCCACGTGTGCCCGCGGTTCACGCGTCTGAGCGTTGCGTCGTGGCTGCTTTCAGCCCCTATTTCAAAAAACACAGGCTTGGGCAGCGACTTTACTGCCGCAAGGAGTTCGTCAGGGACGCTGTCGGGCCGCGTGCTCACTGCCACTCCGGCAACATCCTTATCGGCCATAGCTTCGCCGAACATCTCCATGAGAGCGCTCGTCGGTGCGTTCGTCGATGTATAGCTTTGGAAATACGCGAGATACCTGCAAGATTGGTATTTTCCGGCAAAAAAGCGTTTGCCGCGCTCAAGCTGTTCGGCAATCGGACGCGCTGCCTTGCCTGCATCGGGCGAAAAGGCCGCGTTCAGGCAGTAAGTGCATCTTCCGCCGTGAGGACACCCCAGCGCAGTGTCAATAGGGAGTTTCCTGATTTTGCTGCTGAAATGTTCAGCCAGAAACTGCGCGTATGTTTTCATTCGAGTGCGCGGGCTTTTGCCAGCATCAGGCAGTCGAGCACTACCATTGCCGCCATTGCCTCGACAACGGGCACCGCGCGCATTGCCACGCAGGGGTCATGACGCCCTGTGCGCGCCCCGGCAGGGGTCATCCGTGCAAATGTGGGCGTAGGTTTGAAGGCTACGCGGAATTCGACAGGCATTCCGTTCGACACTCCGCCTTGTATACCGCCGGAGTGGTTGGATAGGGTGGGGCCCCCGTCGGTAGCGGCCGCGGCGAATTCGTCGATTACCTCCGAGCCGCGTGCGTTGCCGAGTGCGAATCCGTCGCCGTATTCAAACCCGTGTGCTGCGTTTATACCCATCATCGCCTCGGCGAGCCGTGCATGGAGCTTTCCGTAGACCGGCTCGCCGATTCCGGCCGGCAAGCCCGTGATTCGGCAGGCCACCACACCTCCCACGCTGTCACCGTCGTCGCGCGCGGCTACGATATTCTCAAGGCTTTGCATGAGCGACGCGCGTATGTCGAGGGCGGGGAGCATCTTTCCGAGAGCCATTCGCGCGAAGGCGCCGGCAACGACGCGGCAAGCCGTCTGCCGTGCCGATGAGCGGCCTCCGCCGCGCAAATCGTTGAAGCGCCCGTATTTGATGCCGTAGGTGTAATCGGCGTGGTTCGGTCGCGGTCTGCGGCTGAGACCGGCATAATCGTCCGGGCGGGCGTCGGTGTTTCGGATTATAAATCCTATCGGCGCACCCGTTGTGAAGCCGCGGTATATTCCTGAAAGAACTTCCACTTTATCATCCTCGCGGCGAGGCGACGTGTATTGTGCGCCGGGACGACGCCTGCTCATGGCCTCGTCGAGAAGCCCGGCATCAAAGACGATGCCCGCCGGCATCCCGTCGATGACGCCACCGATAGCCGGACCGTGGCTTTCGCCGAAATCAGTGAGCCTGAAAAGATGTCCGAACGTGTTCATTTCACAAGGTCTTTGATTTCGCCCTTGACAAAGGCTATAAGCTGCGACGGAGAAATCCGAAGTTGCAGACCGCGTTGGCCGGCGCTGACGTATATGTAATCGAAATCCGTAGCCGTGTGGTGGAAAAAGGTCGGAAAGGGCTTTTTCATTCCTATGGGCGAGCAGCCTCCGCGGATATATCCAGTCAGGGGCAAGAGCTCTTTCATTGCTATGAGTTCGGCTTTTTTCGCCCCTGCGGCCTGTGCGGCTTTTTTGAGGTCGATTTCGCAGTTGCCGGGAACGACACACACGAAGTGGCCCGTCCTTTCGCCGTGGAGCACAATCGTCTTGAACACCTGCCTGATATCCTCGCCGAGTTCGTCGGCCACGTGGTCGGCCGCAAGATTATTTTCGTCGACAGTGTACGGGATAAGCTCGTATGGGATGCGGGCTTGGTCAAGCAGGCGCGCGGCGTTGGTCTTTTTGATGTCGTTTTTAGCCATTTCGGAAATCGAAGTTAATCGAGGTTTATACGGCTTATTCCTGAAGCATGAGGAAGCGTTCGGCGTCGAGGGCGGCGCGGCATCCCATTCCGGCGGCGGAGATAGCCTGCTGATACTGAGGATCGGCTACGTCGCCGGCTGCAAAGACGCCTGCGATGTTCGTGGCCGTGCTGCGTCCTTCAGTCAGGATATACCCTTGAGGGTCCAAGGCTATCTTTCCTTCGAATATCTTAGTGTTGGGCTGATGGCCGATGGCAAGGAAGAAACCGTCGATGTCGATTGTAAAGTGGTCTTCTTGAGGCGTGCCTTTGAAGCGCACGAGATGCGCGCGTTCGAGCACCTCTTCTCCTTCGAGGCCTGTTGTATTGGTGTTGAAGAGAACTTCGATTTTCTCGTTTTCGAACACGCGCTTTTGCATCACCTTCGATGCGCGCAGAAAATCTTTACGGACAATTAGATACACTTTCGATGCAAGCCCGGCAAGATAGAGGGCTTCCTCGCAGGCAGTGTCGCCGCCGCCGACCACGGCCACGGGGCGTTTGCGGAAAAAGAATCCGTCGCAGGTGGCGCAGGCGCTTACGCCGAGTCCCTGATATTTCTTTTCGTCGGGGAGGCCGAGATAGCGGGCTGAGGCTCCTGTGGAGATAATAACGGTGTCGCCTTCGACGATGGTTTTGCCTCCGTCGACAGTAGCTTTGAACGGGCGCGTGCTGAAGTCGACTTCAGTGACAGTGCCTGTGATAATCTCAGCGCCGAAGCGCAGTGCCTGCGTGCGGAGGTCTTCCATCAGGCGCGGGCCCTGCACTCCCTCGAAATACCCCGGGAAGTTTTCAACTTCGGTCGTTGTGGTGAGTTGCCCTCCCGGCTGGGGGCCTTCAACGATGATAGGGCTGAGATTGGCGCGCGAGGCGTATATGGCGGCTGTGTATCCGGCCGGGCCGGAACCGATTATGAGGCATTTGGTTTTCATGTGGGTGAATATAAGAGAGATTTGAGATTCGTGTTTTGATGTTTGCGGGGATGGACTTGCCGATGGCCGGTTTAGCGGAGGTCGACAATCTCGATGGCCTGATAGTCTTTCTGAGGGAAGCGGAATGCGGCCTGATTGGGCCTCGCTACCGTGCGGCAGGCTGTTACCGTGGCCTTTATCTCCGCGCCGTTGTCGAAGGTGATGTCTACTTCGGAAGGTAGCCACGTGGCGTCGCTGACGGTGAGCACGGCCTGAGCTATGCCCGCGGCGCTTTTGCCGGTGGGCGTCAGAACCACGCTTTTGGCTCCGGCCGGAGCGCCTGCGATGCGGCGTGCGTTGTATCGCTTCGAGTAGTTGGCCAGAATTACAAACGGATTTGATTCCATAAGTTCTTCCGGTGTAGGCTCGGTGATGCTCACGCTGCTTTGTTCCTCAAGAAGAGTCCACTGCGTGCGTCCGTCGAACCATATTCTCACGCCGGGCACAACCATAGTGAAGTAGTTGGATGCCATCGTTATTTTTCCGGCGAAATCGCCTCCTTGTCCCTGAATGGTGAAGTCCATTTGCACGGCTCCGGCTTTGTCGATGGCCGAGGTACACCGCTCGAGGATTGCGGCCGCAGAGCGGTCGGTGGAGGCCTGCGCGGCGGCGCCGAATACCGCGGCCGTGACGAGGGCGATGATGAGGGGCGTTTTTAGACTCAGCTTCATAAGCATGTGTTTGAATGACTGTTGTTTTAACGCGCGAGGCGTTGCTATGGTTCGATTTCGTGCGTCGTTCATAGGTTTGAAAGCACCTGTTCGACCTCATCGGTGGTCATAAGCACCTGACGCGGATTGGAGCCGTTGGGCGGCCCGACGATGCCGAGATTCTGCAGGTCTTCCATAATGCGTCCGGCGCGGTTGAACCCGATTTTGAATTTACGTTGAAGCATCGACGTGGATGCCACGTTCTGAGTTCCGACGAAGCGGGCGCATTGCATGAATGTGTCGTCGCGCTTGCTGATTTCAACCGAGCCGCCCATGAGGTCCACGGGGCCTCCCGTGCCTTCGGCTGCCGGAGGTTCGGGCAATTCATAGGCTGTGGCGTAGCCCACTTGCGAGCCTATTGTGTCGACTATGGCCTCGATTTCCTCTGTGTCTACGAGCGCGCATTGCACACGCTCCATCTGTCCGCTGTTGCTGAAGAGCATGTCGCCGCGGCCTATGAGGCGGTTGGCGCCCGGAGAGTCGAGAATAGTGCGGGAGTCGACCATCTGCTGTACGCGGAAGGCTATGCGTCCCGGGAAGTTGGCCTTGATCATACCGGTGATGACGTCGGTAGACGGGCGCTGTGTGGCAAGAATCATGTGCATGCCCACGGCGCGGGCCTTCTGGGCGATACGCGCAATCGGGAGCGACACATCTTTGCCCGCCACCATCGTGAGGTCTGCAAACTCGTCGACGATAATGACGATATAGGGGAGGTAGCGGTGGCCTTTGTGTGGGTTCAGACGTCGCTGGCAGAAGCGTTCGTTGTATTTTGCGATATCGCGCACGCCGGCCTCGCTGAGGAGGTCGTAGCGGGCTTCCATTTCTTCACACAGGCTTTGAAGGGTGGACACGGCCTTCATAGGGTCGGTGATGATGGGGTTGTCCTCGCCCGGCACCTTTGCCATGTAGTGGTTTTCAAGGGCTTTGTAGACACTGAACTCAACGCGTTTGGGGTCAATCAGGACAAATTTAAGTTCTGACGGATGCTTGGCGTAGATAAGCGACGTGATTATGGCGTTGAGACCTACCGATTTACCCTGACCCGTAGCACCGGCCACGAGCAGGTGCGGCATTTTGGTGAGGTCGGCGATAAAGATGTCGTTCGAAATCGTTGCGCCGAGGGCCATCGGGAGCGCCATTTTGTGTTTCGCCCGCTCATAAGCCTCGCTTTCGAGCACGGTGCGGATACCCACAATCTGAGGGTCGCGGTTGGGCACCTCGATGCCGATTGTTCCCTTGCCCGGCATGGGAGCGATGATGCGGATGCCGAGTGCGGCGAGGTTCATGGCTATGTCGTCCTCGAGATTCTTGATTTTTGCTATTTTCACCCCCTCGGCCGGTACAATCTCGAAGAGCGTCACAGTCGGGCCGATTGTGGCCTTTACTTCGGCTATTTCCACACCGTAACTGCGCAAGGCATTGACAATCAGGTCGGTCTTTTCCTGCTGCTCCTGAGTGTTGATTTTGACTGCGGCCGGACGGTCGATGAGGATTTCGGTCGACGGGGCCTTGTAGTTGCCGAGCTCGGCCCGGTGGTCGTAGGGGCTGTCAAGCCCGAGGTGGGCGCCGTCGTGGATTTCAGGCATATCAAGCTCTTGCACCTCATGCTCGGGGCTGTCGGGGGTGGCGATGTTTGTGATAGTCAGCGCCGGGCCGGTATGCGGCGTTTGCACGGCGACCGGTGTGGCCGCGCGCTCCTGTGTACGGATTGCTTGCGGAGCAGGCGTTGCGGGCACCTCTCTGCTTTCGACCTCCGGGAGCTGCGTCTCTCCGCGGGCGGGGCGCTCGTCCTCATCGTCAAGGGCTTCTATGGCTGCCATGCCGAAACCTTCGCGCGCGGGCTCGCTGTCAGAAGCCGCGTTTTCATCCCTTTCAGAAATTTCTTCGGTCGATTCGTCTTCGGCTGCATCTTCGGTGTCGACGTCCGCTGTAGAAAGCGGCTCATCGCCATCGTCAAGCGAGCTGATGCTCACGGGCGATGGCTTGACCAGCGAGCTCACTTTTTCTCCGAGTCCGTCGGGAAGCTTTTCGCGCACGCCTCGGAATGCGCGGATTGCTATCCTGAAGAAGGTGCGCAGCGGATGAAGATAAATCGCAACAAGGCCGCCGAGCAGCACCAAAGCCACGGCATAGGCGCCGAGCGACCCGGCAAAGCGCTGAATCATATCGTTGATGTAGTAGCCGTGGTTTCCTCCGAAATGGAAGAAACTCTCCGTGTTGAAGGTCAGAAGCCCCGCGATGAGCGAAACGGCGACTGCCGAATAAAGGCTCTTGAACGTCAGGGTAATGAAGTCGATGCGGATGGCGCGGATGGCCCACAGGCCGATGAGAAATATATAGACGGCGAGGATGAACGACCCGATGCCGAGCGTGTCGACCATAAGGAAGTGGGCAATGCGAGCGCCGACAGCCCCTCCTGCGTTGGCGAGTTCGGCACCCGAATCGACAATCTCAGCGATTGTGCGCCCGTGGGTGACGCTTTGGTCGAGTTTGCCGTTGAAGAGGAAGCTCACCGACACGCATATCATAACCACAGCCGCAACGCAGAGGAAGACCCCGGCGGCGAAGTGCGTGCGGTAGTCGCAGATGAAATCCTTCAGACCGTACGACGGCTTTTTGGGGCGTCGTGCCGGAGCCGGGCGTTTGGTGCTTGCGCCGGCAGGCGCGCTCCCGGCCGGTCGGCGGCGCGGTTCGGCGGCGCGGGCCTCGTTGCGGAGCGTGCGGGGCTCCGCGGCTTCGCGGTCGGGCCTCGGTGTGTTGGCCTTGGTCCGGGGGGCGTTGTCGCGGCGCCCCGTAGCGCCCATCCCGAGTTCGTAGTCATCGAAGCTTTCGGGCATGTTATGATCGGGATAATTGGTCATTTTCAGTCTTGCGGTAGAGTGGGTGGGAAATGTGAGTGGTGGGGGCGCGGTCAAAGCGCTGTAAGGGCGGAAATGACTTGCTTGGGGTCGGGGGCGTTGAACACGGCGTTCCCGGCCACGAGCGCGTCAGCTCCGGCTTCAGCGAGGGCGGCCCCTGTGGTGAGGTTGACGCCTCCGTCGATTTCTATCAGCGCCTTGGAGCCGCTTTCGTCGATGAGGCGGCGGAGACGGCGCGTCTTCTCAAGAATATGGCTTATGAATTTCTGCCCTCCGAATCCCGGATTCACACTCATGAGGAGCACCATATCGACGTCCGTGATGATGTCTTCAAGCGTTGATACGGGCGTGGCCGGATTGAGGGTCACGGCGGCTTTCATCCCGGCGTCGCGGATGGCTTGGACGGTGCGGTGGAGGTGAGTGCAGGCTTCCTGATGCACGTTCATTATCGCCGCCCCGCAGTCGCGCACGGCGCCGACATAGCGCCCGGGGTCAACAATCATAAGATGCACGTCGAGAGGCTTATCCGTAAGCTCGCTCACGGCTTTGATTACAGGAAAACCGAATGAGATATTGGGCACAAACACGCCGTCCATGACGTCGCAGTGAATCCACTGTGCGTCGCTTTCGTCAAGCATGCAGATGTCGCGGCCGAGGTTGGCGAAATCGGCCGAAAGTATCGAGGGCGAAACTATCATTTTTTCTTTTTGAATGCGTTAAAGAGTATGTAGATAATACATAAGCCGAGAAGTGCGAATCCGGCCATTGTGAGATACGAGTTGTATTTCTCGACAGCGTCGTAGAGCTGCGAGAGGCTGACGTGCTGTGCAAGCCACCACCCGAGTCCGGCGAGTATGCCGTTCCAGAGCATGGCGCCAAGCCCCGTGTAGAGCGTGAAGGCCCAGATGTTCATCTTGGCTATGCCGGCCGGGATGGATATGAGCTGGCGCACGGCAGGTATCAGACGCCCCACAAAGGTCGAGATGGCGCCGTGGCAGTCGAAATAGTCTTCGGCTTTCTTCACCTTGGCTTCGTCGATAAGACACGCATGGCCGAGCCGGGAATTGGCGAATGCATAGACCACGGGGCGGCCTATGACGAGAGCGAGAACGTAGTTGATAAGGGCGCCGACGATTGCGCCGGCCGTGGCCACGAGCACGACCATGAACAGGTTCATATCACCTTTCTGGACGGCGAGATAAGCCGCAGGCGGCACTACCACTTCTGACGGAAAAGGCACAAAAGAGCTTTCTATGACCATGAAAGCGAATACGAAAAGATAACTGGCGTTATTTACAAACCAGTCGAAGAATGCCGCGGCGTCGAAAATCACAAGCGGCTGCAAAAGGGCTTCAATCATCGTTGGAGACGTGTGGATTTGTGTGTGGGAGATTTTTCGGATTATTATCTTACAAAATTACAAAATTCCCGCGTGCGGCGCAAGTCTTGCGGGTGGCTTTATTCGCCTGCCCCGACTGTCGCCGTGTGTTTGTCGCCGCGGCGGCGCAAACAATAGCCCCGACATCGACGTGCGGTGGCGGGGCTATCCTGCAGAATTATATAACATTCAACCATAAAAGGCTTTGATGCCGGCCCGCTCGCGGGCCGGACCTTGGGGCTTCAGCCTGCGGTCGGCCGGGCCGAGGCGAAGACGTTGAGCCCGAGTTCGCGGGCTATGTATGTGATTGCCCGTGCGGCACGGATGCTTACTCCGTTGTCGCAGAGACGAGGCGAGTAGGCCGCGATGGCGCCGAAGCCCGGAAGCACCGCAAGCACAGCGCCACCGAAGCTTGCCGCTGCCGGAAGTCCTGCCCGCATGAGCCAAGCACGACGCCCGTGGTGGCCGAGGCGATGGAGCGCCATAAGCGTCACTACCGACTCGGACGCCGAGCCGTCGAAGGCATAGACGCCCGAACGCGGGTTGCGCCCGTCGGCGGCGATGGTCGCCCCGATTACGGCAAGCTGTTCGGTCGTGAGTTGCAGGGCCATAAGGCGGCTGTAGACATCAAGGCTGTCATTGCCGTCGTCGTAAATTTCGTAGCCCGTTTCCTTGAGCACGTCGGCCATCTTCATCGACACAGCCTCTTCTGACAAAAGTTTGTAGAGCTCGTCGTTGAACACGGGTTGTCCGTCCGTGAGCGAGAGCAGACGGTCAAGAAGCACCTGATATTTTCCGTCGCGGTCGCCTTGAGGAGCTACGGCACTGACGGCCCGCACGGTGTGGGCGCCGAATGCGATTTGCGGGCGCGATGCGCATGTGTTTTTATCGGCGCAACAGCAGCTGCCGCTCTTTTTCACCAGTTCGTCGGGCGAGTATTGGCTGAGCAGTTCTACGCTGAGGCCCACTCGGGCTATGCCGCCGAGAGGCGTAGGGGTCGAAGTGTCGCCGGCTGTGAGGGTGCGCCCGTCGGCGAGCACCACGGCGATGCCGAATGCGTCGGCTTTGGACGTCTTTGCCAGACGCGGGTCTACGTTGCCTTCGTCGACGCTTTTGTATTTTTCATATGCCTCGTTAAGGGCTTTTTCAATGTCGTTAAATGGTATTTTTCGTTCCATAGTATTAAGGGGAGAGATGTTTGTGTGTGTTCAAAGTACGTAAGAGAAACACCCCCGCAGGCCTGAATGTTGGCCCGCGGGGGTGTTAAAAGCGTTAAAAGATGTGTCCCTCGAATCAGAGGTTGTTCTTTTCGATATCCTTGAAGTAGCGGTAGGTGTCGACCTTGAGTTCACCGCATGCGTCCTCGTCGGCCACGATTATGGCTTGGGAATGCATCTGGAGGGCAGAGATGGTCCACATCTGCGAGATGCCGCCTTCGACGCCGTGCTTGAGGGCGCGGGCCTTGTTGTGGCCGTTGACGATGAGCATCACGCTGCGGGCGGCCATTACCGTGCCGACGCCGACGGTGAGAGCCGTCTTCGGAACGAGGTTGACGTCGTTGTCAAAGAACCGCGAATTTGCGATAATCGTATCGGTTGTCAGTGTCTTCATGCGTGTGCGCGAAGTCAGCGACGAACCCGGCTCGTTGAAAGCGATGTGGCCGTCGGGGCCCACTCCGCCCATGAAGAGGTCGATGCCGCCGTAGGAGGCGATTTTTTCTTCGTATGCCTTGCACTCGGCCTCGGGGTCGGCGGCGTTGCCGTTGAGGATGTTGACGTTCTCACGCTTGATGTCGATGTGCGAGAAGAAGTTGTTCCACATGAAGGAATAGTAGCTTTCGGGATGCTCCTTGGGAAGGTTGCAGTATTCGTCCATGTTGAAGGTCACGACGTTGCGGAAGCTTACCTTGCCCTCTTTGACGAGCTTGATAAGCTCGCGGTACATGCCGAGGGGCGACGACCCCGTGGGGCAGCCCAGCACGAAGGGGTGGTCTTCAGTGGGGTTGGCGGCGTTGATGCGCGAGGCCACATAGTTGGCGGCCCAGCGGGATACTTCGTTGTAATCCGGTTCGATAATCAGTCTCATAGGTTTTTATTTGATAATAAAATGTAAGTCTGTTTTCTGGATTGGGTGGAGTAGGGGGCTGTGTTGTGTTTTAGAAGAGCCATGCGGCCGTCACGGTCCAGTACTTGTTCTTGCCGTCGAGGGATTTGCCGTCTACGGGCGAAATCTTTTCGGCAACTTTGGTGATGCCGAAACCGTACGAAGCACCAATCTGAAGATGAGTGAAAAGCTGGAGGCCGAGACCGACGTTCCATGCCACGTCTACCTTCTTCTGGTTCCATGCGTCAGCGGCCGCGCGTTTGGAGGCGAGGAAAGCGAATTCAGGACCCGTGAAGATGTAGGGCGACAGGACTTTGCCTACCACCGGAAGACCGAACTTATACTTGAAGTTCACGGGTATGCTTATGTAATCGCGGCTCTTGTAGATATTTCCGTCTTCATCCGTAGCCGACACGGCAGACTCGCTGTTACGGCGCGTGTACATCACCGACGCATCGAATGCGAGGTTGATTACCGGAACGGTAAATTCAGCCTGAATACCGCCTGTGAAGCCTACGCGGTTGTCAGAGTTGAACACTGATTCGTTGAAGCGAAGCGAGTTGACGTCTATGCCCACGCGCGGACCGATGCGGAATTGTGCGGAAGCGGTGGTGGCCGCTGCGGCTACAGCGATTGCGACAAGGAGAATGCGTTTGATAAGATTCATACTTGTTTATTTTGATTTGTGGTTTAGAATTTCTGTGGCAAAGTTAGTTAAAAATAATGGAATATATGATGGTTTATCTCTTTTTTTTACTCCGAGTCTCAAAATAATAACAGCAGAGCCTCTTTACAGGCCCTGCTGTTGTGGTGCGGTATCAGCAGATTATTTTCTTTTGCCGGGGCTTAAATCAGGTCTTCGGCGTCGTCAAGGGGCATATAATGCTCGCGCGGATGGTCGCATGCGGGGCATTCGGCCGGCGGTTCGGTGCCGGTGTATTCATAGCCGCACACCAGACATTTCCATACGATGGATTTGTCGCGTTTCCATACCGTGCCGTCTTTCACGCGCTTGAGGTTGCGCACAAAACGGTCGTGGTGGCGCTGCTCGATTGTGGCTATGGCGCGGAAGTGCTCGGCGACTTCATGGAAGCCTTCTTCGTCGGCAGTCTTGGCAAAAGCCATATACATGTCGACGCCCTCCGTCAGCTCTTCGGCGGCGGCTGTGGCGAGGTTTTCGGCGGTTGTGCCGATTACGCCGGCGTCGACCTTCATCGTCGTGCTTACCTGACCGCCCTGAAGGAATTTGAAGTATACCTTCGCATGGCGCAACTCGTTGGCGGCAGTGTCGTTGAATATGAGGGCAATAGGGTGATAGCCTTCCTTGGTGGCCTGTGTCGCGTAAAACGTATATCGCGAATAGGCCGATGACTCGGCCATGTATGCGGTGACGAGGTTCTCCTCAGTCTTGGTGCCCTTGAGGCTTTTGGCTTTCTTTGTCATGATGGTGTTGCTTTGTATGGTAGTTAATAGCTTTGTTTTGTTCGTCGTGTATATAGAGAACATCATTTGCCCCTTAAATGTTTCCGCCCTCCCGAAGTTTTTCCTCGGGAGGGCGGAATGTGGCGCGTCGGATGTCGGCTTCAGCCGATAAGGAAGCTTTTGCCGGTTGCGGTCATATATTCGGAGAGTTCCTGCGGGTAGAATGCCGCGGTCACGGCTCCGGCGGCGTGGTAGCACACCTCGCCCTGCTGGTAGACAAACACTATGCGGCCTTCGTAGTCGACGTAATAGCTTCCGTCCGAGGGTAGCGCTGTCACGTTTGCGTCAGGACAGCTCGTGCGGACGCGGCCTGCGATTAGAGTCGGCAGGGCCTTGATGCCGTCGGGAGTAAAGATATCGTCGAGGCTTAGCACACGCCCGGTGGCAAAGTCATAGTTCACATAGCTCAGGGTGGTCGAGCCGTTTGCCGCAAGCGGAGGATAGAAATACTCTGTCACGGCATACGACAGAATGCGAGGCGACATGCTCGCCACGTTGCCGTAGATGTTGATGAATCCTTGGGCCGAGGCCGGGTCAACGGTGTCGGCGTCGAGAGCCCTGACGGCATAGCCCAGTGAATCCGCCTTGGTATTGATATAGGCGCGAAGCACCTTTTCAGGACTTTCGGCGCTTTGAATTCCGAATGCCGCCTGCGTGATTGCCGTGCGAAGCGTGTTGATGTCCGACCCGCTTACATACGTCGGAATAAGCAACGACGCCTGAGCCGAAAACACTCCGTCCTTGGCCCCGAACACGACGCTGTCGCTGAGCGCATAAACCGCGTTTTCGTTAATCGTGGTGAAAGCCACGCGGGTGTCTTCTTCCACTGCGTCCGCAGACTTGCCGGATTCTTTCCCGTCGGGAGCGATATTGCATGAAGACACAGCCGCACTCAGCACCAAAGCGAGGCTTGCGACTGCATAGATATTGATTCGTGATTCGATTCTCATGCTTGAAAAAATTTTATGTGAATACAATATTATAATAACTTGCGACGTTGAAATGTTCGTAAAGTTACAAACTTTTTTTTGAATTGCGGCGTTTGGACCGTATATGATATAAACAAAATATGAAAAGTGAACTTACCGGCCGGAAGACGACCTTGCAGAAAGCCACAGCTCTCGGTATGCTCGTGACAATGGGGATAGTTTTCGGCGACATCGGGACGTCCCCCCTCTACGTGATGAAAGCCATCACGGGGGTAAACCCCGATTTCGACCCCGAATATATCATCGGGGCCGTGTCATGTGTGATATGGACTCTTACCGTCCAGACAACGCTCAAGTACGTCCTTATTGCGCTTCGCGCCGACAATAAAGGCGAAGGTGGAATCCTCGCGCTGTTTTCGCTCCTGAAGGCTTCTCCGCGCAAGTGGCTGTATCTCGTGGCCGCAATCGGTGCGGCAGCCCTTGTAGCTGACGGAGTCATAACTCCGGCCGTTACGGTCACTTCGGCTCTCGAAGGCCTCCGGGGAGTATGGCCTCAGGTCCCGGTTATAGGTCCTGTCTGCGCTATCATTATATGTATATTCGCCATGCAACAGGCCGGGACCGGCAAAATCGGTCGCTTTTTCGGACCGTTCATGCTTGCATGGTTTCTCATGCTGGGCATTCTCGGCTTGTGTTCAATCCATGAATTTCCGGCCATTTTCAAGGCCCTCAACCCATGGTATGCCGTCAGATTGCTGGTTTCTTATCCGGGTTGGTTTTTTGTCCTTGGAGCCGTATTCCTTTGCACCACGGGAGCCGAGGCCTTGTATTCCGATCTCGGCCACTGCGGACGCATGAATATCTCGTTCTCTTGGATTTTCGTCAAGGCCATGCTCATTCTCAATTATCTCGGTCAGGGCGCGTGGATTATATCCGCAGGCCCCGGCGGCGTCGAAGGCCTCAACCCCTTCTATGCAATTATGCCCGGATGGTTCACGCTATTCGGGGTCGTCATGAGCACCGGAGCCGCAATCATTGCCAGTCAGGCTCTCCTGAGCGGGTCATTCACGATTTTCTCCGAGGCCATTCATCTCGATTTCTGGCCGCGGATGAAAATCCACTATCCTTCAGGCGAGAAGGGACAGCTCTACATTCCCGCCGTCAACTGGGCTCTCCTCGTCGGTTGCCTCATCACGGTGTTGCTCTTCCGCGACTCTTCCCGCATGGAAGCTGCCTACGGCCTTGCAATCACCATCACGATGCTTATGACCACAACACTCCTGACGTTCTGGCTTCACTCCCGCGGCGCCAACGCCTTTGTGTGCGGAGCGTTCATGCTTTTCTTCACGGTTGTCGAGGGGGCGTTCTTTGTGGCCAACCTCTTCAAGTTTGTCCACGGCGGCTGGTACACAATCCTCATGGCCGGGCTCGTCGGATTCGTGATGATTGTGTGGCGAAACGCAACCCGACGCCGCGACACATATATCGAATACCGCAGTTTCGAGGACTATGCAGGAATTATAGCCGACATTAAGGCCGATTCCGAAATCCCGAAGTTCGCGTCCAATATCGTGTATTTCAGCCGCTCGGCCGACAAGTGCGAACTCGAGAGCAAACTCCTGTATTCGATAGTCAACAAATTCCCCAAGCGCGCCGATCACTATTGGATTATCCATCTTGAACACCTCGACGAGCCGGACACGCTCGAATATAACGTTGACGTTCTTGTCCCGGAGACAATATACTTCGTCACGATGCGCATCGGCTTCCGTGTCGAGCCTAAGGTGAGCGTATATCTCAGGCAGATTATCGAAGACCTCGTAGACCAAGACCTCGTCACTCTTACCAGCAGCTACCCCTCGCTTGAGCGTCGCGGCATCCCCGGCGACTTCCGCTTCATCGTCCTTCACCGCATTTTTTCGCCCACGAGCAACTGCGGCAACGGGGCACGGCGCCTGATGAACCTTCATGAGTTTCTGCGTCGCTACGAGCTCAGCGACACCTCGGCGATGGGCCTCGACACGAGTGTAGTTTCCGTCGAGACCGTCCCGCTTATAATCAACACAACGACCGGACGGCGTATCGCTCGGGTTAGCAATGTTTTAGATGAAGATAAAGAAAAAAGTTGCGAAAAAATCCGAAAATAATTTGCACAAATAAAAAAAATGCACTAACTTTGCAGTGCTTTTGAAAGGAAGCACACCAATATGGTGCCTGTAGTTCAGTTGGTTAGAGCGTCGGATTGTGGTTCCGAAGGTCGTGGGTTCGAACCCCACCAGGCACCCTGCTAAAGCCGAGGGCCGTGTCGATTCAGACACGGCCCTCTCTTGTTTGTCAATGTCGCCTGCCGCTACATAAAAAATACCCGGATGCATGCGCTGTCCGGGTATTTTGTAGAACTATGGTTGATGGATGATTACTTTACAAGCACCTTTGTGGCTTTGTTGCCTTCGCGGCGGATAAAGATGCCGTTCGAGGGATTTTCCACGCGCACGCCCTGAAGGTTGTAGTACGTTGCAGGGCCGCCTGCGTTTTCAACCGTGATGTCACCGATACCGGCGTTTTCGTCGCTGAGATTGAATGTCAGTGTGCTGGCGTAGGGAGCGCCGGGGAAATACTCGCTGCTGAGGGTTGTTATAATTCCGATGCTCTTGACGGGGAAGGTAACGGTGGCCTTGTTGCCTTCGGTCTTGAGGGTAATCTTGTATTCGTCGGGAGTTATGGCCGGTTCGATTTCTATATCATACCAGCTTTCGCTGAAATAGGCGTAAAGACCGTCATCTTTGTTGCCGAGCCCGGTAGATGTGAGGCCGACAAGCACGTTGGTGGGGTCCGTGGCGTCAAGGTCAAGGCTCGGGCTTACTGCGTTGATTTTGTTGGCGGCGTAAAGAGTCTTAAGAGGGTCGAGGATACGATACAGGCCGGGGTTTGTTTCCGAAGCGAGAACTTCGACCTGAGAAACCTTGGTGTTCTCCGAGCCGGTGAACAACGGGCCTACGATGTTTTCAAGGAAGCTGCCGTTGCCGAGCAAGGTCCATTTGTTGGAGAGGGTGAAGCTGTTGCCATAGGTAAGGTAGTAGTAGCCAAGATCCTCGGCAGAGGGGTCGCCGAATGCCCACACGTCCAACTCGTCGAATGTGATGGTCGTGCCGTTGATTGTGCCGACAGTAGCCGTGGCGGAGCCAAGACCGCTGACAAGACCGGTGGAGCCGAGGTCCTTGAGGTAGAAGTAGATTTTGCCGTATTGGTCTTCTCCGACAATCTGATTGTTTGGAATTGACAGCTTGTTGCCGCTGATGGTTGCCTTGAGCACGAGATCTCCGTCGATTGTCACTGTAGCGGCTCCGGTCTGCTCGTCAACGATGGCGATGTCTGCCAATCCTGCAGCCGCTTCGCCATCGTCAATAAGGTCGAGGTACGACCAAGTGTATTCCCCCTCGACATCAGCCACGGATGCGGCCTTGGCAGGGGCGTTGAGTGCTTTGGACGGGAGGATGAATGTGCGTTCTGCGGGTGCGGCCTTGATGTGCGCGTTAAGGCGGGCAAGTGAGGCGGGCCGGCGGTCGGCTGAAGCAGTGAGCGCGACTGCGGCGGCAAGAGCAAGTGTGTAGATTTTTTGCATCTTCTCTTAGAAATTGATTTGTTAATGAATGATTGTGTGCGCTTTTTTCTTGCGTAAACCCTCTGGTTTTGTCATCGTGTGATGGAACGTTTCTGCCGCAAAGGTATGCACTAAATATTAAAATCCAAAATTTTTGACAGCTTTTTTTGTGCTTGGCGAAAAAAATGACACCGTGGAACAAATGCCTCCTCGCCTGAGCCGATAAGGGTAATTTGCATATATTCCGACAAATATGTACTTTTGCGTATCGCCATGAAAAAAATATTCCCTTTTCTTTTTTTTACACTTCTTTCAGTGGTCCTCTCCTGTAGCCGCGACGAGGGCTTGCGGCGCGTCGACAGCGCTCTCCGCTCGGCCGACGACATCCAGACCCGCGCCATGCTTGCCGCCGATTCAGCCGCCTCGTGTCTTGCCGCGATAGAGCGCCCTGACAGCCTCTTTGAGGCCCATCTGCGCGTGGCGTCGACCTATTCCGCGCTTGACCTCGAAATAGCCCTTGAGCATATACACTCGGCTCTCGACCTTTCGCGGCGCGAAGATTGCGGGCGCGATGCCGCCACCCGCGCCCTTCTGCGACTCGCCTCGCTATACAACTCGCAGGGTGCTATGGTCAAGGATGCGTCAGCCATTTTCGACGGCCTTGACCCCGACGGGATGTCGCCCGCTGTAAGGCGCGAATATTATATACTCGGCGTGCAGATTAACCGCTCTCTTGCGGAAATGTCGTTCGACCGTACACTCAGCCGACACTACCGTTCGGTTGCCGCCGCATATCGCGATTCGGCAATGACAGTCGACGGAGGCAGCCCCATTATCGCGGCAAACCGCCTCGTCGAGGAGGGAAAACTTCCCGAAGCCGAGCATTTGCTAAAGGCCGAACTCCCTGACACTCCGTCCGACGAAAAAGGCCTTGCTCCGATATATCATACACTTGCAGGTATATACGACCGCAGAGGCATGCGCGACGAAGCCCGCGAGGCCCTTGCCGCCGCCGCCGTGTGCGACCTCCGCGCCGGTGTGCGCGAGTATAAGGCCTTGCCTGAGCTTGCCGTGGCCTTGCTGGCCCTCGGCGACGTCACGAGAGCCCACCGCTATATCCACCGAAGCGCGCACGATGCCGCCGCGTGCCATGCGTCCCAGCGCCAGCTTGAGATTGCGGCTTCTCTCCCGGCTATCGACGCAGCTTATGCGCGCTATCAGGAGCGGCGCACTCTCACTGTTGCATTGATAAGCATCTTCGGTCTGCTCCTTGCCGCAGGCGTTGGCATAGGGTTTATTACCGTAAGGCGCAAGAACCGTCAGCTCAACGATAGCGCCGAATCGCTCATCGAAGCCCGCGACAGCCTTGAACGCACAAACGAGTCGATGCAACGCCTCAACGAACGTCTCGCCGCCGAAAGCCGAATTAAAGAAAAATATATCACGGCTTTTATGGAGCTGTGTCTGAGCTATCTGAAGAAAATGGAGTCCTATCGTGCCGACCTCGGGAAAATAGCCGCCCGAGGCGACTGGGATGCATTGACGCGGACCATAAAATCATCGAGATACGTAAACCGCGAGGTCGACCAGTTCTTCCGCCGCTTCGACAAAGCATTCCTTTCGCTGTATCCCGATTTTATTGCCGACCTCAATGCTCTCCTTCGCCCGGAAGAGCGCTACCCTGAATGCACCACTTTTTCCACGGAGTTGCGTATATATGCCCTCCTCAGACTCGGAGTGGGCAACAGCGGCGACATCGCCAAATTTCTCCGTTGTTCGGAATCGACCGTCTACAACTACCGCACTCAGATGCGCAATCGCGCGCTTGACCGCACAAGCTTCGAAACCGAATTTATTGCCGGCGCATAGCCCCGTTTCAGCGCTGATTTCATTAGATTGATGTCTACAATTCTGCCGCGGGCTGTGCGGATTAATTCGTTGTAAATTAAATATATAGCTTCTAAATATATCTACAATCGGATTTGAGGCTCTTTCTTTATCTATATTGTGTCTGTAATTTTGCAGATGTAAGTTAAACCAAATCAATTATCCATGAAACAAACAAAACGAATGCTCTTGGCCGCTGCCGCCGTATTTGCTTTAGGCGCAGGCTCGGCAAGCGCGGGCATCGGTCTTTCGCAGGCCGCCCCGTCGATGAGCGAGAATTTCAATTCGATGTGGAATGACGCCTCTTCGGCCGGCACCCTCGTCCTTCCCGAGAACTGGAGAGTCGATCGCAACCTCACGGCTCCACGACGCGTCAACGCTTGGGCCGACTGCTCCGGCGAAGTGATGTATCAGGGTGGGGTAAACCTCGCTTCCAACGCTAAAAACGGCACGTGGAATTTCGGCCCTGAAAACTCCGACCGCGCTATCGGCGGACTCACCACAACCGTTGACGGAGGCACACGCGGTCTCAGCGTGATGACCGAGCTGACGAATGCCGACGATGCGATGATAATCACCGGCCTCACTCTATCATATAATGTGGAAAAATACCGCAAGGGCGACAACCCCGCCGGATTCGCCGTGCAGCTCTACACAAGCTTCGACGGCAAAAAGTGGACTTCGGCAGGCGACGAATTCCTTACGCTCTTTCAGCCCGACGACGCTACCGCCGGAGCGGCCGGCGTGCCCGTGGCCGTAGTGCCCGTGAACGCCAAGGAGCTTCGCACACACGTCGAGCCGGGAGCTAACCTTTATGTGGCTTGGAACATCTCCGTCGCTTCCGGCACCACGGCCAACAAAGCTCAGGGCCTTGCCGTCGACGACATCGAAATCTCGGCCACATTCGCCGAGTCCGACCCTGACTGGGTAAACCCCGAGGAACCTGAAATCAATCACTCAGGAATATATCTCCGCGGCGATATCAACGGTTGGGGAGTCGACGACGAATGGGAGTTCAACACGCTCAGCGACACCAGTTTCGAACTTAAGAATAAAACCATTTCCAACACATTCAAAATCGCCGATGCAGGCTGGAGCAATGCCTGCAACTACGGCTCGAACGGCTCGAATATAATCATGAACGAGCCTTATACGCTCACCCCCGGCGACAAGTCGACAAATATTTCCTGCGGCGTCAACACCTACGCTTGCACACGCATTCTCCTCACCATAGAGGACGGCACGGCTACGCTCCTGCTCGAACCGAACGACGACCCCACGGGGCTGACGAGCGTGTACATGGTCGGCGACTTCAACTCGTGGAATTTCATGGACACATCCGGCGAGCTTAAACTCGACGAAGCCGACAATCTTTTCAAAGGCCGCGTGTCGATGACCGCCGGGGCCGACGGCCTCAGCCGCTGGCGTATCTACCAGCGTCTCGGCATGGGTGGCGCTTGGGGCCTTCAGGCCGATGCCGATGTCGCCGCTGTCGAAGGCACTCTCGTCAAGGGCGCTACTGCCAACGCCGCCGTCACCGGCGGAACGTACGACGTCGTTTTCGACCTCGCCACCGGTGCGTATTCGCTGACCAAAGTCAGCTCCGTAGCCACTGAGATGACCCTTTCGCCCCTTGCGGCTGTCCTTACCCCGCAGATGCCCGCCGCAGTCCGCGTGCTCTCGCTCAACAATTCGCTTATCCACTACAATGATCAGGCTCTGATGTTCAACGACATCGCCAAGGCTATGGGAGCCGACGCCTCGTGGACCAAGCACACCCTCCTCGGCAAATCTCTCGCAACCCACTGGGACGAAGGCGACGGCCTTGCCGGTGACGGCATGCCCGGCGCAAAGATGCTCGTGCGCTCGCAGCCGTGGACCCATATTATCCTTCAGGAGCAAAGCTCGCTTCCTCGCACATCGCCCGCCACATTCCGCGCCAATGTCGAGCGCTGGGTCAACTATATCCGCGAAAGCTGCCCCAACCCCAACGCCGTGATTATCCTTCCCGTAAACTGGGCTTACGCCGGCGACTGGAACAACTTCACTCCATTCAACGACATTTTCATGCAAGTCTATCGCTCGGTGGCCGCCGAATTCGGTCTCGTCATCTGCCCGGTCATGAGCGCATATCAGACAATCTTTGACGAAAAAGGCGCCGACGGCCTCGCACCTTGGTTTCAGGACGACCGCCATCCAACCGACCTCTCCACCTATATGGCCGCATGTATGGAATACGGCGTCATCATGGGTGTAGACCCCGCTGAAATCACCACCCATCCCGCCGCTGTCAGCGCCGCCGATGCCGCCGACATGCGCCGCCGCGCCGCCGACGCAATCGACGCATGCACGCAGATTGTCGACCATGCCGCATCCACCCTGCGCTTCACGGCCACTGTTCTCGACGAATTCGGAATGCCTATGCCTGCCGACGTCGCCTACACTGTCGAACCCGCAGGCGC
The DNA here is from genome assembly GCA_910584905.1 of uncultured Muribaculaceae bacterium. Taxonomy (GTDB): domain Bacteria; phylum Bacteroidota; class Bacteroidia; order Bacteroidales; family Muribaculaceae; genus CAG-873. Next base: position 8,085 of record CAJUCQ010000045.1, on the reverse strand, counting down.
CGTCATCACCCCCGAAGGTGTGTTCACCGCCACGGGCGAAGGCACGTACAAAGTCACGGCCACGGCCTCGGGCTTCTCCCGTTCGGCTGTCGTCACCGTTGGCTCGCACGTCACCGAAATGCCCTGTGTGCCCGGAATCGACATCAACGCCGACAACGCCGCATATCGTCAGAACTTTGATACGATGGGCGAAAGCGCCGAAGCCGAGCTCCCCGAGGGCTGGCGTATCGACCGCACATACTCGCCCCGCGAAGTAGGCACGTATTTCAGCGCCGTTTCCGCAACGATGTATGCCGGAGGTGTAAGTCTCCCTTCCAACGCCAAGAACGGCCTTTGGAATTTCGGCGCAAGCGATGACGCTTCCGACCGCGCTGTCGGCGGGATAACCACCGGTGTCGACAACGGCACCCGCGCCGTCAATGTCTACGCCCGTTTTGTCAACAACGGCCGCAAGACTCTCGAAAACATCGCCCTCAGCTACGACGTCGAGAAATACCGCAACGGCAACAATGCCGCCGGATTCACAGTCAAGCTCTATACCTCAGCCGACGGTCGCAACTGGACCGAAGCCGGCACAGACTTTACGACCGTCTTCCCTGCCGCATCCGCCACTGCAGGCGCTGCCGTAGTGCCGATGGAAACCGTGGGCGTGGCCGGGACTCTTGCCGCACCCCTCGAACCCGGATGCGAACTCTTCCTCGCATGGAACATCTCCGTAAGCTCAGGCTCGAACTGCGCCGGCGCTCCCGCGCTTGCCATCGACAACTTCGCCATCTCGGCCGAAGTCGATGCCGTGCCGGAATACAAATGGCATATCTACATCGAAGACAACACCGGTTATGAGGCTATGGGCGTCTATGCCTATGGCGACAAGGAAATCTGGGGCGCATGGCCCGGACAGGCTCCTGTCGACGAACAGACAATCGAAGGCATCGCCTACAAGGTATTCGGCCACGACGGGGACAGCGGCTCGTTCTCGCTTATCGTCAACAACTGGAACCGCAGCAAGCAGCTCCCCGACTATCCCATTGTCGGCGGCCGCGACTACTACTTCACCGCTTCCCCCGAAGCCCTCGTCGAGAAGACTGTCTCGGGCATCGAGGACGTAGTTGCAGACGAAGAAGCCCCTGTCGAGTACTACACGCTTCAGGGCATCCGCGTGACCGAGCCCGCCGGCGGCTTTTATATCCGCCGTCAGGGAGCTTCCGCTACCAAAATCTTTGTCAATCCCGCCCGCTGAATCCTGCAGACCTGAATAAAAAAATCCCGCAAGCCCTGAGCCTGCGGGATTTTTTTGCTTGATGTATGAATTTACTTGGCGTTGAAGATTACGATGCGGTTCCAGTTGTTGACGTCGTAGGGCTGAACGTCGGAGCCTTCGGCCTGAATCGAGAGGCGGTCGGGGTTCACGCCGTATTTGTTTACGAGCGTGTCGCGGACGGCTTCGGCGCGGCGCTTGGAGAGGCCCATGTTGTATTCGCTGGTGCCGGTGTCTTTGTCGGCATAACCTACGATGGCTACGTTCTGGTCGGGATTCTCGCTCATCCACTTCGAGATGTTATAGACGTTGACCATTTCTTCGTCGGTGATTTTGGCCGAGTTCAGACGGAAGCGTACGGTGGCCATGAGAGGAGCGGGTTCGACTTCGGCGACAACAGCTTCAGGCACTTCGGGGCAGGGGAGCTGGGCTTCAGCTTCGGCGAGGGCGGCGCCTGTGACAGCCAGTGCGTTGCGGAGGTCGTTGACCTGACCGTTAAGCGTGTTGATATAGTCGAGGTAGTCGCAGGGGTTGTAGCTCTTGAAGTCGCATCCTCCGATGTTGAAGGAGAAACCGCCGGTGGCCGTGATGTTCATATCGATAGGCGAGCCGTAGGCGTAGTTGTTGAAGTTGTCACCATAGAAGCTTACGCGGCCTTCAGCGAAGAAGTCGACATACTTGCAGAGACGGAAGCGGAGTTGCAGACCGGCCGACACGGGGAGTGTCCACGAGTTGGTTTTCTGCGTGCCGTGATGGTTGAGGATGTTGCCGTGGTTGGGCTTGAAATCCCATGCATAGCTGCCGCCGAGACCTACGAAGGGAACGATTGAGAACACGCGGCGGCTGTTGACTCCGCCGAAGCTGTTGAACATATCCCACATGAGGTCAAAGTTGGCGTTTACGTATTTGCTCTTTTCCCAGCTTACGTTCTGCCAGTGGAGCGGGCCGCCGTAGAAGCTGAGTCGCCAGCCGAGATAGGGCGACATCCACTTGCCGAAGCCGAAGTTGTAGTTCACCGTGATGTGGTGTTCGGGACTCGGGCCTGCGGGGTGGTCCTCCATGAAGGGAGAGGCGATGCCTGCGCCAATCTGGATAAACCAGTTGTCGCCCGAACCTGAATAGTAGTGGGTCTTGCATGGAATATCGCTCACGAGAGCGGTTTCTTCAACGACCGTTACGGTTTCATCCTGTGCCGATGCGGCGGGAGCGGCTGCGAGGGCTGCCATGGCAACTGCCGAGCCTGAGAGGAGGATTGATTTTTTCATTTTAGGGTTGAATTTTGGTTTGTGAGTATTCAAGTTTTTTTGTTGTCATATGAATTTTAAGTGTTCTTATGACTTCCTAACGTTTTACTCTTCGCCTTGGTTCGCCGCCCTGTGAAAAAATTAACTCGTCGTTGCGGCGGTAGAGGTAGATGTTGAGGCTGCCGGCTGTGTCGTGCGCCACGAGAGTGTATTTCTCCGCTTGGCCGGCAAACACACTGATTCGGTCAAACCTGAGGCTCGACATCACGTAGAGCGGGTTGGCCTTTACAAATTCGTTGAGTATATCATTCCTGACCGTGGCGTTGAAGTTCTGAAAATCATCCTGCATGTAAAAGTAGCGTCCCACGGGGAAATGACCCGTCTCAAGCAAGGTGTAGGCGCACCAGTGGGCACCGATGGTGTACACCGAGTCAAGCTCCGCGGTTGCGATGTTCTCGGCCGGAATATCCGGGAAGAACGAGTAGGGCGGACCGCCGGCCTGTCGGGCCATGACGTACTCGTTGCGTGTATTGCGGGGCGTCTCGCGTTGGTCGATGGCGTATGGCACGCACACTGCGAGGGCGGCTGCGAGGCCCAAGCCCCGACGGATGCTCCCTGCGAGTTGCACCGCGAGCACACCGGCCGGAAGCGCCATGAAAAAGTAGTGAGTGTAGTAAGGCCCGCGGATAAACACGCCGACGGTGATGGCGCAGATTGCCGCTGTCGTCGGAAACAGCTGAGCTCCGCGGCAGCGGTCGTAAAACCACGCTGCCACCGGCGCTATGAAGCAGCCGACCATAGCGTCGATATTCAGTAGATACTCTTCGAAGCTATCGGGAATCAGCCAGTGCATCTTATAGGTGAGGTTGAAGCGGATATACGAGTCGTACATGTTTCCCGGCGCCCCTTCCCATGCAAAGTAGACAATAAACGGAGCTATTGTCGCCGCACATCCCCCCGCAAACGCACCGGCCGCACGCCAAAGTTCTCTCACGCGGCCTTCGCGGATGAGAAATATGGCCATGCCGATACATGCGCCGCAGATGATGTTGTCGTTATTTACGCGAATCATGGCCGTGGCCCCGAAGCATAGCCCGCACACGAACGCCGCCGCGGCCACGCGCCGCGTTTTGCCCGTGAGGATGCGCAGACACAGCAACAGGGCCAGACACTGAAACGGCAGGCTCCATTCCTCGACCGTGTTGCCCATCCACAGACAAAGCCCGTAGAGCACGAAGCCGCATGTCAGCGCCGCCACGTTTGTCCGCGTCGGCGTCCCCGTCACGCGGCCGCACCGGTATAGAAGCTCCGACGTCGTCGCCGCGCAAGCCGTTGCGAGAATGAATATGCCCCATTTGCCCGGTGCGAGGAGGAGCCCCGCACACTGGATGAGATACATAAGAGGCCCTTTGTGGTCGAAGAGGTCGCGGTAAGGGACGAGGCCGTGGAGCCACCCGTCGCCGACGGCTGTAAACACAATCTGGTCAATGTAGAGGCGTCCGACCAGAGGCGATGTGCTCAGCCCCACAAAGAGCATCATCAGCGCGTAGGCCGCAAGGAAAATGGCTATGCGCCACGGCGCGGATTCGACCATGCGGGTCAGCAGTCCTGCGAGCTTTCCCATGACTTCGTGTGCGCCGCCCGGCCGATACGGCGGAATGCCTTGACCGCCGACAGGCCGATACGGAAAATTTTACGGATATTGATTGAGTTGACACCTGCCTGACGCGGCTTGAAGCTTATTTCCACCCAGCGCGTGCGCATCCCGGCTTTTACGGCGAGAGCCGACGCCGCGGCGTTGGCGAGGAAGAAATCCTCGGGGATTATCTCAAGCAGATGCTTCAGCGCCCTCGCCTCCATAAGCCGGAAAGGCGTGTTGGCATCGGCCACGCTTACGCCCGTAGTCAGGCGGATTACAGCCCTCAGCACTTTGGCCACCGCCGCCCGCGCCGCGCCGTCGCCGCGCTTCGAGCGCAGGCCCACCTGCATGTCGTATTCCGCGCGAGCGTCCCACATTGCGCGAAATTCCCTCGGGTCGGTCTGCCCGTCGCTGTCGGTCTGGAACACATACGTCGCTCCCTCGGCTACGGCCCTCTTGTAGAGATAGAGTAGCGTGGGGCCGTGGCCCGTGTTAGGCTTGCTTGCCGTTGTCAAGCGCTTGTCTTCCGCGGCGAGCGCGGCAAGAATCCGGGCTGTGGCGTCGGTCGAGCCGTCGTCGGCGATTATCACTGACGCCTCGTGGCCCTCGGATTCCAGCTCGGCGGCGACGGAAAGCCACTGCCGGGCAACGACGGCCACATTGGCCTCCTCGTTGTAGGCCGGCATGACGATATATATTTTTTCTCGCTTTCCCTTCATGTCGAGGCTTACTCTTCGGGTCCGCGGATGATATCGCGCAGCGCCTTGCGGTCAGCCCGTCGCTCCAAAGCGCTCTCGCCGTCTTCGCGCGTGATGAGATAGCGGTCGTAGTATGCGAGCAGCAGCGTCGTCAGCGGCAGGGCTATGATAAGTCCTATAAAGCCCAAGAGTGTGCCCCATACCGACAGCGACAGGAGGATGAGCGCCGGATTCAGACCCATCGCCTTGCCCATGATTTTGGGGGTCAGCAAAAGGTCCTGAATACACTGCACGACGGCGTAGACAGCCATGCACTCCCACCATATCGTCCAGAAATCAATCGAGGCGTCGACGCTGTAAACAAGGCATAGCAGCGTCGTGGGCACTATCGAGATGAGCTGCAGATAAGGCACCATGTTGAGAAGCCCGATAAACATCCCCAGCACGATTGCCATAGGCAGGCTGATGATGCTGAATCCGATACTGAACAACACACCCACGCAGAACGCCACAAGGGCCTGTCCGCGGAAATAATGGTTCATGCTCTCCTTGATGTCGCGTCCAATCGAGTTCACGGTCCGGCGGTATTTGGGTGGCACGAGGCGCTTCAAGCCTGAGCTGAGGCGTTCGTAGTCGAGCATGATGAACACAAGGTAGAGCAGCGCCACAAACCAGTTGAATATCCCCATGACGATGTTGATTCCGCCGCTCAGAAACGACCCCGCCGCGTTCATTATCGACCGCAGGTCCTGCGACGTCATCCGCTTCGAGATGTCGCGGAAGTCGATATTCTCGCGGATGAACGCATTCACACTTTCGGGGAGCACATGGTTGGTCGAATCGGCGTAGCGCCCGAAAAAGGCCGCTACCTGATGCATCTCGTCGATCAGCGACGGCATCACGAACACTCCGACAGCCGCGAGCGTAAGCCCCACTTCGAAGAGGGTCATGAACACCGGGAGCCACCTGCGGCGCATCCGCAGGATACGCTTGTTGTACTGCACGAAAGGCTCAAGCATATACGCCAAAAGCCATGCCACTGAAAAAGGCAACAGCACATTCCGGAGCACGTCCACCAGCCATATCGCCGAAAGGAAAAGAGCAAGCGAAATCAGCATCCGCACAACGCGGTCGAACGTATAGGGCCGCCGGGGCTCGATTTCCGGCCCGGGCACAGTGGTAGTGGCGATTTTACTCATGGTTTACTTGCTTTTAGCCGCAAATTTAGCTAAAAAGTGCGACATTCCGAAGTTTGCGCCGCAAAAAGTCCGCGAAATTTTATAACTTTGCACTTCAGTAATCCTTACTTTGCAATCAACCAATCATTAATAAAACCTCGTTATGACAAATGCAATCAGACAGGCCCTTAACGAAAAAGCTTGGGCCCGGTGGACAGCCTTGGTGCTGGTGGCGTCGATGATGTTCTTCGCCTACATGTTCGTCGACGTGATGTCGCCTCTGAAGTCTCTCCTTGAAGAGAAGCTCCACTGGGACAGTGCCGCCTTCGGCACGTATGCGGCGTCGGAGTATTTTCTCAACGTCTTTTTCTTTTTCCTGATTTTCGCCGGAATCATCCTCGACAAAACCGGAATTCGCTTCACAGGCATGCTTTCGGCTTCGATGATGGTGCTTGGTGCAGTCATCAAGCTCGTCGGAATCAGCGAATGGTTTCAGGCCACGGCATTCTGCTCTTGGCTCGACAGCTGGTGGACCGCCTTCCCCGGCAGCGCAAAAATGGCCTCGCTGGGCTTTATGATTTTCGGATGCGGATGCGAGATGGCCGGAACCACCGTCTCGAAGGCGATTGCAAAATGGTTTAAAGGCAAGGAAATGGCCCTCGCAATGGGTGTCGAGATGTCGATTGCCCGTCTTGGCGTATTCGCCGTGATGTGGATTTCGCCCTTCATCTCAGGCATGTTCGACCAATCGGTTGTCGCTCCCGTAGCTTTCTGCACCGTGCTCCTCCTCGCAGGCCTCATCTGCTATACCATATTCACATTCATGGACCGCAGCCTCGACCGCGACCTTGCCGCCGAAGGTATTGCCGCCGAAGCCGAATCTTCTGACGAGGAATTCCATATCTCGGACCTCGGGAAAATCTTGTCGAACAAGATGTTCTGGCTTGTGGCCCTCCTCTGCGTGCTCTATTACAGCGGCATCTTCCCCTTCCAGCGCTACGCCCCGAACTACGTTCAGGAGACCCTTCACGTCAGCGCCGAGACTGCCGCGCGACTTTTCAGTGTTTTCCCAATCCTCGCAATGGTTCTGACCCCGCTTCTCGGAGCATTCCTTGACTACAAGGGCTATGGCGCGACCATGCTCATCGTCGGAGCTGTCATCATGACCTGCTGCCACCTCGGCTTCGCATTCCTTCTTCCGGCCCTTCCCGAAGTTTGGCTTGCCGTCACCCTTATCCTCATTCTCGGCCTCTCATTCTCGCTCGTGCCGGCTGCTCTTTGGCCATCCGTGCCGAAGATTATCGACGCCAATATCCTCGGCTCTGCCTACTGCCTCATCTTCTGGATTCAGAACATCGGTCTTTGCCTCGTGCCCCTGCTCATCGGTGAGACTCTCGACGCCACCGGAGGCTACCGCGTGCCCATGATTATCTTCGCATCATTCGGCGTCCTTGCCATAATCTTCGGTATATGGCTCAAGGCTCTGAACGCCAAGAACAATTACGGTCTCGAAGAGCCGAACGTCAAGAGGAACACCCTAACCGATGAAATGGAGTCGCAGGCTGTCGACCAATAAAAAAATTGCAGAAATAACTTGTCAGAATCAAAAAAAGGCGTAATTTTGCATTCACAAAACAATACAACCTATTACAAACAAACAAAACAAAAACTACAACAATGGCTTACGTAATCACCGACTCCTGCGTCGCTTGCGGCACATGCCTCCCCGAGTGCCCCGTCAGCGCTATCAGCGAAGGCGACATCTATCACATCGATCCCGATACTTGCATTGACTGCGGCACCTGCGCAAGCGTTTGCCCCAGCGAAGCAATCATCCCCGGCGAATAATTTATTTTAAATTTAGGGATTAAAAAACGCCCCTGCGGCCGCCAAGCGCGGATGCAGGGGCGTTTTTTTATGCAAAGGAGATTCTGCGATAAGATCGTAATAAACGTGAGTTCGATATAAGCAATCAGAACAAAGTTAGCTGGTTATCTGTCACAAACTCCAAAGAGATCGACGGTTTCTTTGGGAAAAAGCAGTAAGCAGCGATAGCACTCAAAGCATT
>CAJUCQ010000044.1 GCA_910584905.1 uncultured Muribaculaceae bacterium | reverse complement strand
CTACCGATTAAACAGCCGACAGCCGGACACAAGAAAAGGCGCTCAAACTGAACGCCTTAATACTTATCTATACTTATAGTTGCCTATCTTTAATTGCCGGTCATTTTCCGATGCAGAAGTTTTCGAATATATTGATGAGTATATCGTTGGTGGTGATTTCGCCGGTTATGGTTGACAGGTGGTGCAGGGTTTCGCGGAGGTCTTGGGCTAATAAGTCGGCGGGTAGGGTGGTGCGCAGGCCATCCGAAAGGGCCTGCGCACTTGTTGCCGCTGCTTTAAGAGCTTCGGCGTGGCGCACGTTTGTGATGAGGACCGCGTCCTCGCCCAAATCCTTACTTTCGGCTTCTGCCGCTTGGACGAGGCTCTTGCGCACCTCGTCCAAGCCGTCGCCGTTTAGTGCCGATATTTTAATTCCGTCTCCGCTAACGGAGCTTACTGCGTCGCATTTGTTGAGGATGCGTATTACGATGGCATCTTCTCCTGCGGCATCCAGATTTGTTTCCTGCGGCGCCGTAGCGTCGACGACGTGTAGTATGATTCTTGCGTGCTTGAGCGCACGGATTGATCGCTCGATGCCGAGACGTTCTATGCTGTCGTCGGTGTGGCGTATTCCTGCTGTGTCAATGAAGCGGAAGAGGTAGTCGCCGATTTCTATTGTGTCTTCTATCGTGTCGCGTGTTGTGCCGTGAATGTCGCTGACAATGGCGCGGTCCTCTCCGAGCAGGGCGTTAAGGAGCGATGATTTCCCGGCATTTGTGGCCCCGGCTATTGCCACGGGGATTCCTTCCTTTATTGCCGCTCCGGAGCGGAAGGTCGACAGTAGATGGCGCAGTTCTGCCAGAATGTTGTCGGTGGTTTCAATCAGTTTGTCACGAGAGGCGAATTCAACGTCTTCTTCTGAAAAGTCCAGTTCAAGTTCGAGAAGGGCCGCCAGCTCAATCAGCTGCTCTCTCAGCTTGTCAAGACGCGACGACACCCCGCCGCGCATTTGGCTGAGCGCTACCCTTGCGGCCGCCCGCGATGACGAAGCGATTAGGTCGGCTACGGCTTCGACCTGAACAAGGTCCATTCGGCCCGAGGCGAACGCCCGGCGGGTGAATTCTCCCGGGCCGGCGCTTCTCGCACCTTTGTCAATCAGTGCGTTCACGGCCTGTCGCTGAATCCACTTCGACCCGTGGACGGAGATTTCTACCGTGTCCTCTCCGGTGAAAGAGCGCGGGGCGCGGAACACCGTTGCTACGCCTTCATCAAGCTCCGACTCGTCGGAGTCAAGCATTGTGCCGAAGTGTGCCGTGTGCGACGGGACGGTTTCCAGTGATTTGCCGCGCCACAGGCTGTTTGCAATTTTTATTGCTTCGGGCCCGGAGATGCGCACTACGGCTATGCCTCCGCAGCCCGGAGGCGTGGATATTGCGCAGATTGTATCGTTTATTTCCTGTATTGCCATTGATTGAAATTAAAAGTGCTTTCTACCTTTGATTCGATTTCATCAGGTAGGGTGCTGAAAAAGTCATATCCGGTTGCGGCTTCAACTTCGTCTACGCTTACGGCGAGTTGCTGGGCGCCTTCCTGTGTCTGATAGTTGGGAACGAGAAAGCCGATTGCTCGCGGAGGGTTGGAGTAGGGGGCGAGTATCACCTTGAAGAAGCGCTCGGGGACGCTCACGTCGTTGCCTATTTTGCGGGTTATTTCATCCGTGAGCACCGGACCCGCGATGATGATGAGCACGCTGTCCTGAATGGCCCACTTGCGTTCGAGCTTTTCAATCGTGTTCCAGCGGCCGGTGTTTACCGAATTCTCTTGCGGACACATGTTTGTCAGCGCGTGGGAGTCATACATAGCTTGGGCGCTCCACTTCATGTCGGCAGCCGGAGCCATATGGCCGCGGTCGAATCCCGAGCGTTTGTAATCGCTCAACGACGGACACCCGTACACGTCCGCATCCGGATGAAAGTCGCTTTTCCGAGGCTCGGTTCCTTGCGCTTTTGCCGCCGTAAGTTCCCATGCCACATAGTTGGGAATGCGGTGCGACGGATTGAATGACACGGTGAATCCCGTGTATTCTTTTTTCACTTCCGGTTGGTCATCGGGGATGAGCACCGCCATCAAATCCTCAGCGCTTGTCCCGTGCGGCAACCTGTCGGCCGTCGGGCCATCGTTCCATGCGAAAATATTGAATGCGAGCACTACCGCACAGGCTATGGCGATATATGCCAGTGATAGCTTCGACGGGCGCTTCTTGCGTTTTCTGCGTCGTGAGAGATATGTGTCCTTTTTTTGATTCATTCCCTGATGTTGTCAAGTGCGGCATCAAGGGCCGCGAGATTGTCAAAGGTGATATTTGCCGATAGCGAGAAGCGCAGTCGGTCAGTCCCCGGCGGGACTGTAGGTGTTCGTATAGGCAACACATTGAATCCCTTTTCTCGGAGCCGCCCCGAAAGCTCGACGGCGCTGTGCGGGCTGCCCGTTATCAGCGGTCTGATATGCCCCGGATTGCAGTCTCCGGCTTCGTGGCGATACAGTATTTCCGCAAGCCTTGCCGAGAGCTCGCTCAGGCGTCTGCGTTCGGAGTCCATACTTAGAGATTTTCTGAAAATCCATTCGGTCCACGCAATCTGAAGAGGTGGGAGGGCGGTGGAAAAAATCAGGCTTCGGCTTCGGTTCACCATCCAGTCGCGCAGCTCCGCCGACAACACGGCGTAAGCTCCGGCCGAAGCAAGTGCCTTTCCGAATGTGCCCGCAATTACATCCACGCCTTTGATGCCGTTGGCAAGCCCGAGGCCGCTCGGGCCTTCGACGCCTACGGCATGAGCCTCGTCGACGTAGAGCAGCCCCTCAGGCGCGAGCGCGTTCTTAAGCATGGCTATTTCCTCCAGCGGAGCATAGTCGCCGTCCATGCTGTACACGCTTTCCACGATTATCAGCACGCGTTTCCCTTCCTTCCGGCAACTTTCAAGGATGCCCCGAAGGTGCGACGTGTCATTATGCCTGAAACGAACAAAACGACATCCGCTAAGCTTCATTCCATCAATGATACTTGCGTGCACGAGTTTGTCGGCCACAACGACAGTATTATTGCCGCACAAAGCCGGAATCATACCCGTATTGGCGTGATATCCGCTGTTGAACACCAATGCCTCGCGGTCGCCGCCGTACGCTTCCGCTATAGTTTTCTCAAGCGATGTAAACGGTGCCTGAATCCCGGCCAGCAAACGCGAGGCTGACGACGAAAGCGGTAACTTGCCCCCGGAAGAGGCCATGAACTCATCGCGCAAATCTTGACGCGACGCAAGACCAAGATAGTCGTTCGAACTCATATCGACCATCCCGCAGGGCATATCTTGAGCCGGAATACGACGGAGATTGCCCTCTTGGTCAAGACGCCTCAGCTCGTGCTCAATAGTTGTTTTCATCGCGTATGATTTCAATCAGACTGCGGCAAAGCACACGCAGGTCCTCCTCGTCGATGACATACGGTGGCATGACATACACATTTTTGCCGAACGGACGGATCCAGACGCCCTTGTCTACACACACCTTTTGGAAACGACCGACATCAACGTTGCGCTTGACCTCGACAACGCCTATCGTCCCCAGCACTCGCACGTCGCCTACTCCCGGCAGGTCCGAAGCCGCCGCCAGTTCCGATTTCAAAATCTCCTCGATATGTTCCGTCCGTGCGGCCATATCCTGCTCGGCAAGCATCTTCAACGATTCCAGCGCTATTGCGCAGCTGAGCGGGTTGGCCATGAACGTAGGTCCGTGCATCATCACCCCGGCCTCTCCCTTCGAAATCGTATCAGCTACCGACTTGCTCGTCAGCACGGCGGCCATAGTCAGCATACCGCCGGTCAGGCCTTTGCCGATACACATGATATCGGGTTCGACGCCGGCGTGTTCCCACGCGAAAAAGCGCCCCGTGCGCCAAAAGCCCGTGGCAATCTCATCAAAAATCAGAAGGACTCCGTTTTCCGTGCATAGACGCCTTAGCTCGCGAAGATACTCAGGATGATAAAACCACATTCCGCCGGCTCCTTGCACTATCGGCTCGAGAATCACGGCGGCCAGTTCATCGCGCTTTTCTCGTATCAGTTCGGCCATAGGCTCAATATCTGACACATCCCAATCGCCGCCGAAGCGCGACCGCGGCTGAGGCGCGAAATAGCGTACCGGAAGTGCCCTCCCGAACGCACCGTGCATCCCCGTCACAGGGTCGCACACGCTCATCGCGTTCCATGTATCGCCGTGATACCCCGAGCGTATGGTCGCAAAATTTGTCTTGTCATGGCTCCCCGATGCCGACACTGCCGCCTGAACCGCCATTTTCATAGCCACCTCGACGGCGACCGAACCCGAGTCGGCGTAGAAAATATTGTTCATCGACGGCGGGGCAACCGCCAAAAGCGCTTTCCCGAGCTCGATTGCCGGTTCGTGAGTAAGTCCCCCGAACATTACATGACTCATTTTGGCCAGCTGGCGCTCAGCCGCTTTGTTGAGGCGCGGATGGCTGTAGCCGTGGATGACACACCACCACGACGACATTCCGTCGATAAGCTCGCGGCCGTCAGCAAGCCGGATATGTGCCCCCGATGCTGATGCGACCTTGTAAGTCGGGAGCGGATTTATAGTCGACGTATACGGATGCCAAAGATGGTCGCGGTCCCATGCGTCGAACACTGCACTGTTTTCTTGATTCATGATACTGCAAAATTACTCAAAAAAATCAAGAAAAGACGTTTTTTAACTTCGCTTAAACAGCCGCGGCAACGTGCGATTATTCGTCATCAAAGTCAAAGCCCTCGTCAAAGTCCCAGCCCTCCGACTCGTCATCGTAGATTGCTCCCGTGAATTTCGAGAGATCGCGCGCCTCGCGTTTTGTCGGGCGTCCAAGTCCCTTGCGACGGTCGACGAAACCCGAGATTTTGACTACCTCTAAAAGATCGAGTTGCTCTTGAGGTGTGATATTCTCCATGTATTCAGGCACAAGACGGGCGCCGAGGCGATTCTCCGTAAGTGCCAGCACCTTGAATGAATAAGTCACCGGCGACTTCCTCACCCGCACCACGTCGCCGACCTTTATCGTGCGCGAAGGCTTCACAGCCTCGGCTCCGCCGACAGCCACTCGCCCCTTCTTGCAAGCTTCCGACGCTACCGTGCGCGTCTTGAAAACGCGCACTGCCCATAGCCACTTGTCGATTCGTACCTCTGATTTAGCCATTGTGTGTCATGTGTTTGTCAATTCCGTTGGAGCATCGTATTTCACCGCTTTCGATTTTCTCCCGCAACTTGCGGTTGGCCTCCTCAAGGCGCGGATTTTTGCTCTCGGGATGATAGAGGTGATACGCTTTTGCGAGATGAAAAGTTTTGAACGTCCGCACTCCCATGCGTTCAAGTCTGTCCATGAGGTCGGTATCCTCGCACCCCCAGCCCGTAAAGCTCTCGTCGTAGCCGTTGACCTTCATGAAGTCTTCGCGCCAAAACGACATGTTGGCACCGATGCCCGTCCCCTTCGTGCGGTAGGTCGGGGTCTTTTTGAATCCCGGCCACGGAAGCCGCAGGCTCTTAATCCTGTTTTTGGCAATCCCTCGGCTCAAAAGCCCCGGAAGAAACATCGGGAGCCTCCCGCGCCTCTCGAGTCTGCGCGTGTACGATTCGTTGAGCATGATGCGCGTCCCCTTGATATAGAAGCCCTTGCGAGCCAGCCGGGCGTGATCTTCCACAAAATGACGGTCAAGCATCATGTCGCCGTCAATCTGGACGATATACTCCCCTCGGCATTCGGCAACGCCCTTGTTGCGGATTTCGGCAAGACGGAAGCCGCGGTCTTCGTGCCATACATGCACCAGACGCCCCGGAAAACCGCTGTCGCGCAACTTCTCCACAAGGGCGCGTGTGTCATCGCGCGACCCGTCGTCGCATACGACGACGTCCATAGGAGTCAGCGTCTGCCTGCGCACACTTTCCAGCACCAGACGCAATGCATCCGGGCGGTTATATGTGCTGATGATTAGAGATACGGATGGTGTCATTTGTTATTATACTTGCACATGGCATTTTGTATTCCCGCGAGCACACACTCTTTAATTGCGTCAATAGCCACGCCTATTCGCTCCGGAAGCTCTTGCTCTTGCTCCGGCGTAAAGCGCCCCAGCACGTAGTCCACCTGACATCCGCGCGGGAAATCATTGCCGATACCGAAGCGTAGGCGGCGGTACGACTGTGTGCCCAGCATCTGAGCTATATTCTTCAAGCCGTTGTGGCCTGCGTCGCTGCCCGACGGCTTCAGACGTATGGCTCCGAACGGAAGGGCGATATCATCGACAAGTACCAGAATATGGTCCGTGTCAATGCCCTCGTGCTCCTTCCAATAACGCACGGCGTTACCGCTCAGATTCATATACGTCGACGGCTTAAGCAGAACGAGTTGTTTGTTCTTGAGGCGCATGCGCGCAACGTCGCCGTAGCGTTCCGTCGAAAAAGAAATATTGGACGCCTCAGCCAAGGCGTCCAATATCATAAATCCAATGTTGTGGCGGGTGCGGGCATATTCGTTTCCGATATTACCCAGCCCGACAATCAGATATTTCATTCGTCAGCTGTGTGTGGAATCTCTTATTTTCCGGCTGCGGCAGCTGCGGCAGCACCGCGGGCGGCGCGCGTGAGAGCTACGGCGCAGACAACGGCATTCTTCGCATTGACAAGCTCCAGTCCTTCGAAGTGGAGTTCGCCTACCGAGAGAGTCTTGCCGAGACCGAGGTTGTCGACGTTGATGACAAGGCGTTCGGGCACTTCGGTGTAGATAGCCTTGACTTTGAGCTTCTTCATCGAGAGGTTGAGCTTACCGCCGGCCTTCACACCTTCTGCGTGACCTTCGAGCTTGACGGGAACTTCGATAACCACGGGCTTCGTATCGTTCACTTCGAGAAGGTCGATGTGAAGGATGTTGTCCTTAACGGGGTGGAACTGAATGTCCTTAAGTACGGCCATGCGCTTTTCTCCGTTGACTTCGAGTTCTATAGCGAAGATTTCGGGAGTGTAGATGAGCTTGCGCACTGCTTCGTTGCTGACAGTGAGGTCAGTGGTGATGAGGCCCTTGCCGTTGCCGATTTCAACGACCTTCTCACCCGGCTTGAGTTCGGCGGTGTAGGGGAGGTCGATGATAGCGCCGCCGTTGAGAACTACGGGGATTTTGCCTTCTGCACGGAGGCTTCTGGTGGCCTTCTTACCGAGGTTGGTGCGAGGCTCAGCTACGAGATTGTAAACTTTCATTGTGTAGTTAAGTTTTTGTGTTACTAAAAATTAAGTCTTGCTCCTTAATTTCCCATCACACGGGATGCTAAAAAGCGACTGCAAAGGTAATAAATATTCCCCGCATTTCCAAACAATCCGCAGATTATTCGTCCGTTATTCGTTCGAGGCTGGGTGAAAACAATCCGCATCCCCGCCGGGCCGTAGGGCCGTGCGCGGATGCGGAAAATCCGTTTTCAGACGTCGGGCGTCGTTTACTTCATCAGAAGTTCTACCGAACGGCTTACAAAACCGTTGAGAGCTTCGCCTTTGAGAAGCCCGTTGCCCAGAAGTGCGAGGTCGATGAGCTGCTTGACGAGCGGCTGCCCTGCAGCATAATCCCTGACAAGCTTATCCTGCTCGGCGCGGGCGTCGGCCACGGCCTTCTCGAGGTCGGAAATCTGCTTGTCCTCTTCGGCCGAGAGCTTGCCGTCCTTGGCGCCCTTGCGGATGGCCTCGACCGAAGCGTTATCGGCCTCGACTTTCGACATAAGAGGCTCTACTTGAGCATCGAGAGCCTTGTCGGCCGCATAGCGCAGGCCCTTTACGAGTGGATGCTCGGTGTTCACGACGAGCATGTAGCTGTCGGGCATCTCGCCATAGAAGCTCATGCCGGGCTGCATCGTTGCGAGGTCTTTCATTCGACGCATGTACTCGTTCTGCGTGATTACCACCGGAGCTGAATCGGCTGCCATAGCCTCGAATGACACGATAAAATTCGTCTTCTCGATTTCAGGCACCTGCGAGGAGAAGAGCGTCGTCATGATGTTGCGTTGCAGGGGCGTGAGGTCGGCTTCCTTGCGGTTGTCTTTGCGTATAAGGTTTTCTACGACATCGCTGTCCACACGCACGAGCTGCGTTTTTTCGAGCTTGCGCTCCAAGAGTTGCACGAAGTGGTTGTCGAGCTGGCCGTCAAGAAGAAGCACATTGTAGCCCTTGTCATTGGCGGCTTTGATATAGCTGTATTGGGCCGTCGGGTCGGTTGCGTAGAGGTAGACGATGTTGCCGTCCTTGTCGGTCTGCGAGGCCTCGACGAGAGTCTTGTATTCGTCAAGGGTGAAATATCGGCCCTCCGTGTCTTTGAAGAGCATGAATTTCATGGCCGAGTCGCAGAACTTGTCGTCGGTGAGCATGCCGTAGACGATAAACAGGCGTATGTCGTCCCATTTCTTTTCGAAATCGGCGCGGTCGGCCTTGAAAAGATCTTCAAGGCGCGAGGCCACTTTCTTGGTGATGTAGCCGGAGATTTTCTTCACGGCAGTGTCGCTCTGGAGATACGAGCGCGACACGTTGAGAGGGATGTCGGGCGAGTCAATCACACCCTGCATGAGCATCATGAATTCCGGCACGACGCCTTCGACCGAGTCAGTAACAAACACCTGATTGCAATAGAGCGAAATGCGGTCTTTGCGGATGTCGAAGTTGTTTTTGATTTTCGGGAAATAGAGGATGCCCGTGAGCGTGAAGGGGAAGTCCACATTAAGGTGAATCCAGAAAAGAGGGTCATCCTGTCCGGGGTAAAGCTCGTGGTAGAAGTCGAGATAGTCTTTGTCGGTAAGGTCGGCGGGCTTCTTCATCCAGCTCGGCTCCGTGGCGTTGACAACGAGGTCGCGGTCGGTATCGACGTACTTGCCGTCTTTCCACTCCTGCTCCTTGCCCGAAATTACCGGCACGGGGAGGAAGCGGCAATATTTTTTCAGCAGGGTGTCGACGCGCAGCTGTTCGAGAAATTCCTTGTTGTCATCGTCGATATAGAGGATAATGTCCGTGCCGCGGTCGGTGCGGGAGCCTTCGCCCATCGTGTACTCGGGCGACCCGTCGCATTCCCAGCGCACGGCCTCGGCGCCGTCCTGCCACGAACGTGTCTCGATGACAACCTTCTTTGCCACCATGAACGCCGAATAGAATCCGAGACCGAAGTGGCCGATAATCGTGTTGGCCTTGTCTTTGAATTTAGAGAGAAATTCTTCAGCCCCCGAGAAGGCAATCTGGTTGATATACTTGTCGAGGTCTTCGGCGGTCATGCCTATGCCGCGGTCGCTCACGGTGAGTGTGCCGGCCTCTTTGTCAATCTTCACTCGCACGTCGAGGGTGCCGAGTTCGCCCTTGAACTCGCCGAACGACGACAGTGTGCGAATCTTCTGAGTGGCATCCACTGCATTCGACACAAGCTCGCGAAGAAATATTTCATGATCGCTGTAAAGAAATTTTTTTATGACCGGAAAAATGTTTTCCGTAGTCACACCGATAGTTCCTTTTTGCATGGCGGTATATGCGTGTATATATGGTTTGATTGAAATTCTATGAAGTATAACAAAGCAAAAGGCGTGCCAGCTTGTGCGGTTGGCACAATTTTTATGTAAAAAATGCTAATTTGAGATTTAAAGGAAAATTGTGTACCTTTGTAACCGTAATTCAAATACTCCATCCATTACTTTTTACTTTCTTTTATGGCAAAAATCGGTTCTGTAATGACCCCTGTAGGCCGCAAGGCGCTCCTCCTCGGGAGCGGCGAGCTCGGCAAGGAAGTGGCCATCGAACTTCAGCGTCTCGGCGTGGAGGTTGTGGCCTGCGACAAGTATCCCAACGCTCCGGCGATGCAGGTCGCTCACCGCAGTTATGTTTTCAACATGCTTGATGCGCAAAAACTCCGTGAAGTTGTCGAACTCGAAAAACCCGACCACATCATCCCCGAGGTTGAAGCCATCGCCACACCTATGCTCGTCGAGCTTGAGAAGCAGGGATATAACGTCACTCCCACCGCGCGTGCGGCTCTTCTGACGATGAACCGCGAGGGTATCCGCCGCCTCGCCGCCGAAGAGCTCGGTCTCCCGACCTCGCCCTACCGCTTTGCATCGACCGAAGAGGAATACAACAAGGCCATCGAGGAAATCGGCATCCCTTGTGTCGTAAAGCCGGTGATGAGCTCCAGCGGCCACGGACAAAGCACCGTGAAGACGCCGGCCGACATCCATGCCGCATGGAAAGAAGCGCAGGAAGGCGGCCGGGCAGGCGCAGGACGCGTCATTGTCGAGGGCTTTGTGGATTTTGATTATGAAATCACACTCCTGACAGTGCGCAGTATTTCAGGAACAACATATTGCGAGCCGGTAGGCCATATTCAGGTCAACGGCGACTACCGCACATCGTGGCAGCCGCAGCCCATGAGCGAAAAGGCCCTCGAAAACGCCCGCCACATTGCCAAGGCTATCACCGACGCCCTCGGCGGCTACGGCATTTTCGGCGTAGAACTGTTCATAAAGGGCGACGACGTGATTTTCAGCGAAGTATCGCCACGTCCCCACGACACGGGCATGGTGACAATGATTTCGCAGGACCTCAGCGAATTTGCCCTTCACGCCCGCGCGCTCCTCGGCCTCCCCGTGTCTGCAATCCGCTTCTTCGGGCCTTCCGCTTCGATGGCCGTTGTGGTCGAAGGCGATACGGACAAGATTGAGATGGATGCGCTCGAACAGGTCCTTGCCGAACCCGGCGTACAGATTCGCATTTTCGGAAAGCCCGAAATCAAGGGCCACCGACGCATGGGCGTCATTCTCGCAACAGACGAGACTCTCGACGCTGCGCGCGCAAAGGCGCAACGCGCCTACGACAGCCTCAAGGTGAACGTTCTCCCGCGTTGATTTGTCAATGAGTCAGGAGCGGCATCAACGCCGCTCCTGACTCATTGACTTTATCCCCCGCCCGTGAATATGCCCTTGATTGACCCGCTTGTAGCCGGACTTACGATACCCTTCCTCGGCACGATGCTCGGAGCCTCGTTCGCCTTCATGATGAAGGACAAGATGAGCAATGCCGTTGAGAAGTTGCTTCTCGGTTTTGCATCCGGGGTGATGGTCGCGGCTTCGGTGTGGAGTCTTATCATGCCGGCGGTGGATATGGCGCGCGACTCGATGGGGCCCTCAGCCGCTGTTATCCCGGCGGTCGTCGGCCTTCTGCTCGGAATGGGCTTTTTATTGCTCATTGATATACTCACGCCGCACCTGCATCCCGGAGCCGCCACGCCTGAAGGTCCGTCGTCGAAGCTTTCGAGGACGAGCATGCTCTCGCTTGCCGTCACAATCCACAATCTGCCCGAAGGCATGGCCATCGGTGTCGTGCTCGCCGGACTCATCGACGGGTCGGCGGATATCTCGGCAGCCTCGGTGGTGGCGATATCTCTCGGAATAGCCATTCAGAATATCCCCGAAGGAGCTATTATCTCAATGCCTATGCGAGCCGCAGGCAACTCGCGTCGCAGGGCGTTTGCATACGGCACTCTAAGCGGCATTGTCGAACCCATCGGCGCGGGCATCATAATCCTCCTTGCCGGAGTGTTGAGGCCCGTTTTGCCTTATATGCTCACATTTGCTGCAGGCGCCATGCTTTATGTCGTTGTGGAAGAACTCATCCCGGAGGCTTCGCGCGGCAAGCATTCCAATCTCGCAACAATCGGTTTTGCCTTTGGCTTTGCCTTGATGATGGCCTTGGATATCGCCTTGGGCTGACGGGCGTAGACCCGCGCGTCAGGCAGTCGGGGCGACGGATTCCCAAACGTTTGATTACACAATACCTGAAACTCCCGTGACGAATTTAATCATACCGCGCGCCGCTCGGCGCGTTATCGCCGCGTTGGCGCTTGCGCTTGCGTGTGTGCCGGCCATGTGCGCCAACGATACTTTAATGATGACTGCCGAGGCCGATGCCTTTCTGCGGTCTGTGCCCGTGGGCCTTCAGGCCCGTCAGAAATCTGCCGTCAGGCAGGCTATAGGCGGCGATGTCTCGGCGCTTGAGGCCGTGCGTTCGTCGCGCAACTCACTCCCGGATATCCCCGAGGGCGTGCGCACGCAGGATATAGGCGAGGAATATCGCCTATATACGCCTGCTGCATCGGCCTGTGACGGGCGCGCATTGCCGGTGCTGATATATCTCCACGGAGGAGGGTGGTGCTTCGGAAGCATCAACAGTTGCGCGGCCTTTTGCGCGGCTCTCGTCGAGCGGTCGGGCATGGCCGTGCTTGCCGTGGATTATCCTCTTGCTCCCGAGCATCCGTTCCCGGCCGCACTCAATGCCGTGACAAAGGCAATCGCGGTTGTTGCGGCCCGGGCCGACGAGCTGGGCATAGACCCCGGGGCAATCTCTCTCGGAGGCGACAGCGCGGGCGGAAACCTTGCGCTGGCCGCCGCGCTCAATCTTGTCTACGCCCGCGAGATGGCCGCCGCTGATGCGCTACCGCGGCTTAAATCGCTTGTGCTTTTCTATCCCGTGGTGAAAGTTTGGGCCGACGGCTCGGACTCATGGCGCGCCTACGGCAACGGATACGGCCTTGACAGCGGCATAATGGAGGCTTTCAACGAGGCATATCTGATTGGCGTGGCCGACGCCCGGATGCCGCTTGTGTCGCCTTTCGAGGCCGCGTCGTCGCATCTGGAGGCTTTGCCTCCGGTGCTGATGATAAATGCCGGGCGCGATATTCTCCGAGATCAGGGCGAAGCCATGTGCCGCAAGCTCGCCGAAGCCGGTGTGGATGTGAACCACAAGGTGTTTGAGGGTGCGACTCACCTTTTTATCACGGTTGGCGGCCAGCCGACGGCTTTCGCCCGGGCCGTGGACGCCGCGTCGTATTTCTTGATGCGCGCCGGCAGATAGACAGACGCGGGTGCGCAAGGGCTTACAGTCCCTTTTACGCACCCGCGGTGTGCAAGCCTTTGGATGGAAAACCTTCGAATTGGAAACCTCAGAGGGTTATTATAGATTGGTCAGTTCTTTGGGGAGGACAGGCATGGCGCCTTTTTGCGTGCAGACGTATGCCGAGGTTTGGACAGCCAGCGCGTGAGCCTCGGCCACGCTTTTGCCTTTGAGAATAGAGGCTATGAATGCGGCCGTGAAGCTGTCGCCGGCGCCGACGGTATCGGCGACTTCAACTTTGGGAGTAGGCTGGAAGGAGACATTTCCGGGGGTGAAGACGTAGCTCCCGTTGATGCCGCAGGTGAGGATAAGCATCTTCAGATTGTATTTGTCGAGAAGTATCCAGCATTTGTCCTGAAGGTCGATGCCCGGATAGCCGAACATGCGGCTCACCGTCACGAGCTCTTCGTCGTTGATTTTAAGAATATTGCAACGCTTCATCGAGTTGCAGAGAATCTCTTTGTTGTAGAATCCCTGACGCAGATTCACGTCGAAGACAATGGCCGTCGAATCGGTTTGGGGCATGGCGTCGAGGAAGCGGTTGATGGTGTTGCGCGACACGACGTTGCGCTGTGCGAGCGAGCCGAAGCACACGGCTCCCGTGCGCTCGGCGATGGCTTCGAGTCGAGCCGTATAGGGGATGTTGTCCCACGCCACGTTCTCCTTGATTTCATATTGCGGCACTCCGGCCTGATCGATTTCTACTTGCACCGTGCCGGTGGGATAGGGCACTTTCTCGATAAGATGGCTGAGACCTTTTGACGTCAGATTTTCGAGGATTTCATCACCGAGAGCGTCATCACCGACGGCGCTTATTACTTCAGAGGCAAGGCCGAATTGCGACACGTGATAAGCGAAATTGGCCGGCGCGCCGCCTATTTTCTTTCCTTCAGGAAGGACGTCCCAGAGGGCTTCGCCCATTCCCACAACAATGTTGTTCATGATAAGTGTTTTATTCAGGATTTTTTGATTTTAAGTGTGTAGAATATCAGGTATGCCACGCCTGCGGTCATTACGGCCACGGCGCCGACTTGCCCGTAGGTGTCGGCGGCGAAGCCCATCGCGAGGGGGAAAACCGTGCCGCCGAACAGCCCCATAATCATAAGGCCGGAGACTTCATTCTTCTCGTCGGGTGAGGCGATGAGGGCCTGTGCGAAGATTACGGAGAAGATGTTGGAGTTGCCGAATCCGATGAGGGCTATGCCGGCATAGAGGGGCGTGAGTGTGTCGCAGACGAACAGAATACCCATGCCTGCAAGCATCATCACAACGCTTGCGTCGAAGAAAAGACGGGGCGACATCATACGCAGGATAAATGCGCCGAGGAAGCAAAGCAGGATGAACGGACGCCCCAGAAGGCGGAGACACTCCACAACACCCGACGCGCGGTCGGGGCGCTCCTCGTCAATGGGCGTGGCGGCAAGCAGCGACACGGAGAGCAGGCTGACGACTGCGTATATGATAAAGAGTACGCGCCAGCCGAGGCCGAAAGTGGGGAAGAGTGTGGTTGCTCCCCATGCGGCGAGAATCGGGGCGAGAAACGAGGCGATTGCCTTGACAAATTGCCCGAAGGTCAGCGTCGAAGCCAGTTTGTCGCCGGAGATAAGGTTGGAGACAAGCGGGTTGAGCGAGGTCTGCATGATGGCGTTGCTGATGCCGAGGAGCGAGAACGACAGGAGCATTGTCGTATATCCCTCGCCGAATGCCGGGATGACGAGCGACACGGCTGTGACGGCAAGGCTGATGAGGACGGTTTTCTTGCGTCCGATGCGGTTCTGAAGTGTACTTAAAATTGAGACAATACAATTAAGATTAAGTGCATTTACCCCATTCAACATGCGATCCAATGTTGGTTGATTCATCCCACATTTTATAGCAAAGGCTCTTGTTGATAGACCAAGATGTTTTTTAAGCAATATGATTCTGTCAATCATCTTATTAAATATTAAAATTAGACAAACAACACGAAAGGGAATGGGTGCAATACCAAATCATATTGTCTTTGCAATTGAAATTAACTAATCAATGAACAACTATAGAGATATAAAAAGTAATCCGTTTGTTATGTGTTTGATAAGTAGATGTTTAGGTGCCAAATCTCGCCGTATTTGCTCTTGTAGCGTTCGATGGTCTTGTTTTTCTCATCAAGAAGATCTCTCAACAAGGCAATTTGTCCGGTAAGCAACCTGATTTCGTCATTGGGGTCAGTGGACGTACTTTCCCTATTGTAGTTTATTGTGCCAATTTCTCTCGCCTGACTGTTATGATGACCATACTGATTATAAACCTCCTTTTTTACATAAATATTCTCCTCAAAAAAGTAAGAAATCGACACTCCAAGTTCCTTTGCGATTTTGTCCAATGTATCGATTTTCGTGGAGTTGGTTCTACACATGACGTGAATCTGATTCTCCTTTAACCCCACTCGATCAGCAAGGTCGCGAATAGAGATGCCCTTTTTCTTTGCTAAATCCTTTAATTTCTGTAAATTAGTCATTGATTCAAGAAGTATTAACTGTAAAAATAGCATAGTTTAACCATCATAAAATGATTGTGTATCATTAAATGAATATATTTGCCTACAAATATAACAATTAATCAACAAAATAAACAAACATATGGCAGATAAATTAATAGTAATGCCGGTGCGAGGACGAGGAGGAGCTCCTCAGGTGCTTCATGGGCTACAACCCGGACAAACAGCCGTTTTTAACATTGTTGAATTTCGCGTATCATACATCAGGACTTTGGCATGCACTATGGGTCTTGAGCTAAATAGTAAGTTCTTGACCAGAACGATTCGACAGGCGCGTAAAATCGAGGTAACACGTATCGCATAATTATTATGACATTGTCGGAAGCACGTATGGTGGCTCGAGAACTGCACCAACTTCTTAAAGAAGACATTAAGGAGGCAATCGTCTCGCATGTAAAGATGCAGGACGATAAGCTGATTAGTGTGAAGGAGACTGCAAAAACGCTCGGACTGAGTACACAAACCATTTACAATAACAAAAACAAGATTCCACATCGGAAGATAGGGTCGAGGTTTCTGTTCTCTCGGAATCAGATTCTTGAGTTGGCAAAATCGCCTCGACCTTTCTTTTGACAAAACAGTATTGCTGTCCGATAAAACTTGAAGATGGCAAAAATGTATGGCTCGAACGCTGATTTTATGGCGTTCGAGTCTTTTCTTTCATTTTATGAGCCCCTTCAATCAAAGAGCGTTGGTAGCAGTGGTGTGCCGGACGCATCAGAAAGGATGATTTCCCACTCTTTTTCCGGATTGTTGAACAGACTGTGGAAGTCAACGTAATTCATACGCGTGATTCTGACCATTGTTGCCAACCCAGAAAAGCTCCTTTGGCGTTTCAGCCCTTTCTGCATTACCTTCAGC
The DNA here is from genome assembly GCA_910584905.1 of uncultured Muribaculaceae bacterium. GTDB lineage: Bacteria > Bacteroidota > Bacteroidia > Bacteroidales > Muribaculaceae > CAG-873. The sequence goes on along the minus strand of CAJUCQ010000044.1, from coordinate 1,054 downwards.
AACATGTTTGCGATAAGAGTCACCCATATTTGTATTTTGATAGCGTTGGCACTCTCGCCATAAAAGTATTTTAATGGGAAGTTCTTATGTGGCAATAATTTCATTTGGTTCAGAGTCCATATCGTTTGTGAGCAATGATGACACAAAACTTAAAGGTATAGTCGGAATAAAGACATATACTTTTGCAGAAACTCTAAAATAGAGAAGTTTTAACCCTTTGATATGGAGAATTCTCTATTCTTCATAAACAAATCAAATATGAAGATTATTTCTTATCGGTTTCAGCAGTTTCGCCTAAAAATTGTCCTGTTTTTGTACGATGACCTTGCAAATGGGCATCTAATTGTTCAATTCTTATTTGATATAGCCTCGTTTTATCAAGATATAGTCTATACAGCGACTACGATATTCCAGTAAAAATAGTTATCTATTATTGATTCTATAGTAAATTCTTTTTCATTGAAAGCTTCTATTATCTGGATAAACTAATAATGTCAAGTACATTATTACGTTTGTTGTCTTTATAGACGCATAGTTCGTTGGACTTTTGGCATGTCAAAGACAAGTCCAACGGATGCTCCAACGCGAAGTGCCTCATTCTGCCGGATTTTGCACAGGAGTCCAAACGCAAAGAATCCTGAAAATCATTGATTTTCAGGATTCTTCCGCGAATTGCTTTCGCTTGTTGTGGTCCCACTTGTACTTTGAACTTCAAGGTAACTTGTTGTGGGACACCTGATTCTGTATGTTAAAAATCGGACTTGGCTCGGATGAGGCACCTCTGTACTTCATCATTCTGCAACGCCGTTCTTATCTTCGTTTGTGCAAAGTTAGTCATTATCTGCCGCAGTGCCAAATTAGTCAAGACGCGAGTTCGGGATAAGAATATTTAATTTACGACCTATCCAAAGGATATAGAGTATCGGGCGGCCTGTCAGGGTCGCCTGATTCATTTGTATAGGTTGAAACTAATCCCAGAGGACAAGCTGCCCGTTTGACTCGGGTACCTCAAAGTCGAAGTTCACTCCAGGCTTTGTGGCAAAGAAACAATATG
>CAJUCQ010000043.1 GCA_910584905.1 uncultured Muribaculaceae bacterium | reverse complement strand
AGTAGATTCAGTAGCCATGGTCGGTAAGTGTTGGTTCTAATTTATAACACATAACCGGCCATGGCCGTTTTTGATAACATTGCCATAAGTTAATAGCATTGAATCACGTCCCTACTGCGTTTGGGGCGTAAATTTCTGATTATTGATGAAATGCGAGGCTTCGATTAATCGCGCCCGCGCTGCGTTGGATAATGGCCGTCGCCCCGCGCGGTTGCTTGCCGCAAATCGGTGCGCGGGGACGGTCTTTGGCCGCGTGTCAATCCTCGCCGACGTCGAAATGCTCGGCCGCGATTTTATAATTGTTGTTGCGGATAAAGCTCAGAATCTCGCGACGCACCACGCCGTCGTCGATATCAGCCTCAATGCGCTTGAGAGCATTGAAAAGCGACGTCGACGTCTGGTAGATATGCCTGTAAGCCTTGGCCACGTCGTCGATCTGCTCCTCGGTGAAGCCCGCATGCTTGCCCATTATCACCGAATTGACGCCGTAGTACACCACCGGGTTATGGGCCATAATCGTGTACGGCGGAACATTCGAACTGATGCGCGTGCCTCCCTTTACGAGCACAAACTTGCCGATGCGGCTGCGCTCGTGGACAATCACATTCGACGACAGAATCGTGCCCTCGTCGATTTCGACATCGCCGGCCACGGTGACGCCGTTGCCAAGCACACACTTCGGAGCTATATGCGAGTCGTGGCCGATATGCGTCTTCGCCAGCAGGAAACACTCGGCGCCCACCGACGTCACGCCGTCGGGGCGGATACTGCGGTTGACAATCACCTGCTCGCGGATCACCGTGTTGTCGCCCACGGAGCAACGCGTAGGCTCGCCCTTCCAGCGGAAATCCTGAGGCTCGGCGCCGATTATCGCGCCCTGATACACCCGCACATTACGCCCCAGCGTAGTGCCCGAAAGAATACTTGCATACGGCTTGATTTCGCAGCCGTCGCCGATTTCTGTATTCGCGTCAATATATGCGAAAGGATGGATTGTGACGTCGCGCCCGATTTTGGCCGATGCGTCGACGTAAGCTAAGGGACTAATCATAGGAGTGGTATTATGATTTATAGATGTCAGTATGGTTTTTCAAGGCAAATCTACCAAATAAATTCCGAATCCGCAATATAAAACCCCGAAAAAAAGCGCCTGCGCCGCGCTTCAGCCTTTCTCTTCGGCATCACACGGGCGCAGGCGCCGCTGTATGAAAAAACTAAATCAATATTACATATTCATCACGCGGCCGGTCATCAGGATAATACCCGTATGGCTCTCGCGCACGAGATAGTAGAACGGACGGTCGACTTTCATCTCCACCTCTTCCAGCGGTTCGGGAGTCCCGAATCCATAATTTCCGGCCGTCACTGCCGCAAGCTCAACGCCTGATTCCGTCACTTTCAAAGCCGTCGTGTGCTTTATCTCCGTCTGCGAATAGCGGATTGCAAAGGCGTCGTTGCCGGTCATGCCCGCCGCCGGCAGGTCGTAGACGGGATAGCCAAGCGTTGCAAGCAACTCCTTGATTTGCGCATCGCTATGCCCCGAAAACTTAGGCAGACTCAGATTTACCCTCTTCGAGGCCATCGACGCATCAAGACGCTCCACGACCGCGCCGAGCGACTTACCTACAGCCGCCACATCAGTTCCCTCGTCGGGCAACACGACCACAAACTCAAATCCGCCTTGCATCGAAAGGAGCACTCCGGCACAACCGCCAGCCGACGCATAACCATAGTTCATCAACGATTTATGCATCATATCCACTTCGGACTCACCTTCCGTGCCGCGGAATTTCTCGCGCGTTGTTTCTCCTTCAGAAAACGGCGAAATCCAGTTGGCCGACAAATAAAGCGCATTGGCAATCAGCACGTCGGCCCGCGGAGGCAGTTGAAAAATCTTGTCAAGCACGCCGTGGGTCTTGTCGCCGCACCACGCGTTGAGCACATCTACGCTGCTGTCGGAATAAAGGTCAAGCTCATTGACGGGAGCACCGAAAAGCGCGGCCATACGCTCCTTATAGCTGTCGAGCACGGCCACATCAGCCGTGTGCCACACCGAATTTGCTATCGCCACCTCGGAGCCGTCGTTGCCCTCGTGCGTAAGATAGCGGAGCAACGAATTGTTCAACGATGCCAATCCTTCGGCGTCTACCCCCAGCATGCGGCTGATATCCTCGCGTGCCTGCCCGTCGACACCCTGCGCCAACGCGCCGAGATACACAGCCACACTCAGCGGCGAAATGCAGTAGTTGCCACGAGCCTCGTCGCCCCAAAGTTCGGTACAATCCTCCACGGCCTTACCGTTCAGACGATTGGCGAAAGCATTGAGCGCCTTGATATCGCTGCTCTCAGCTGCATTCGGAGTCCATCCCCGGAGAGGCGTCAGCGGCGCTACATCGCTATATAGTTTCTGACCCGGAACCTCCGGCCCGTCGCCATGCGTTCCCTTTTCATCGGAGCATCCTGCAAAGAGTGCCCCGAGCGAGCACGCCGCGGCAATGCCAAGCACCCCTGCCAAAGTTTTTCCAAGTAGTTTTTTCATGATGTTTATTTGTATTGGTTGATAAATTTTTATGCCGGTTGATGAGGAAATGAGACACGCTCCGACTGTCACAGGTTTGCTATTTCGGGGTTCCAATCGCAAATATACATATAAAAATGAAAATACCCGCAAAAAATCGTGAAAAAAGATTTTTTGCGGGTATTTTTTCTAATTTTCATCGGCAAACTCTTTCGGAATGCCGCGTAAAAAGCACGAACAATTACATTTTTCTCAGCGTCCGCCGCCAAGGCTCTGATAGAGCGAGATGACAGCTTTTGCGCGCGCGAGGTCGGTGGTTATCTGCGAAATCTGCGCGCCGAGAAGGCTCTGCTGTGCGGTCAGCACCTCAAGATAGGTAGTAGAGCCGGTAGAGTAAAGGAGCAGGTCGTTGGTATATTCGACGCTCTTTTCGAGATTCTCAACCTGCCGGCGCAACGCCTCCGACTTCTCTATGCTCTTGGCGTAGACCGTAAGAGCGTCGCTGACTTCGGCCGCCGCCGACATGAGCGTGTACTCGAAAGTGTTCATCGCCTGTTGCTGGCGGGCCTTGGAGGCTTCGAGGTTGGCGATATTCTGGCCGCGGGCGAAGAGCGGAGCCACAAGCGAACCGGCAAGCTGATAGAACCAGTCGCCGGGGTTCTTGACCATCGACCCGAGCAGATTGGTGAAGCCGCCGTTGAACGATATGCTGAGCCCCGGGTAGAAGGCCGCGCGGGCCTGATTGGTGGCGTAGTAGGCCACGGCAAGATCTTGCTCGGCGGCGCGCACGTCGGGACGCGAGCTGAGGGCCTGCATGGCCACGCCTCCCTCGTAAGCCGAGGGCAGGGCCAGTTCGATGCCCTCGGCCACGGCCCACTCCTGCGGAAGCGTGTTCAGCAGAAGGCTCATCGAGTTGTAGAGCTGGTCGAGGCTCACCTCGAGGTCGGTGATGGTGGCAAGGATATTATAATAGTTTGCCGCCGACTGCACCACGGCCGCCTCCGTGACGCGGCCGGCAAGTTTGAGGTTGCGCATCGTCTCGACGCTCTCCTTCCACAGCACGGCTGTCGACCGCGAAAGAGCGAGCTGCTCCTTCACGGCGGCGATGGCGTAGTAGGTCGTGGCTACGCCGCCGATAATCTGCGAGCGCACGGCCTGCGCATAGGCCTCGCTCCGGTAGACCTGAGCCTGAGCCGAGCGCTTGCCGTTGAGCAGCTTGCCGAAAATGTCGATTTCCCAGCTTGCCTGCGCGGGGATGGTGTAGGTCCACGAGATATTGCTCCCTGCGTAGGATGCTCCGGCGCCGTTGGGCGCGAGGGCTATCGACGGCAGGTAGGCCAGACGCGCGCCCTTCAGCCCCGCACGCGCGGCGTCGATATTGAGCTGAGCGTTGCGGAGGTTGGTGTTATTGGCCAGCGCGCGGCCTATGAGGTCCTGAAGCACGGGGTCGGTGAATACCTGCTGCCACGGCAGGTTGCCCAAGGCCGTCGAGTCCGAGGGCGTGGCCTTGGCCTCGGCGTAGGCGCGGGTAAGCTCCGTCGACGTCGGCGTCTCGAACTTCTTGTATATATGGCAGCTGCTCAGCGTGGTCATCGCAACGGCGGCCAAGGCCGGCAGCGCAAGTTTGATTATTTTGTTCATCTTTTATGATTTGATTTGTGTGGGGCTGTCATGATTGCGTCAGCGCGCATACTGCTCAATTTCGTTGGCGATGTTGCCGCCCTTCTCCTCGTTATGCCACTTGATGGGCTTGAAGCGCTCCTGAATCGTCTGGAAGGTGATAAACAGGGCCGGAACGACGAATATCTGGAATATCATGCCTATAAGCATGCCGCCCACAGAGCCGGCGCCGAGAGCGCGGTTGCCGTTGGCGCCGACGCCCGACGAGAACATCATCGGCAGAAGGCCGATAACCATTGCGAGCGACGTCATCAGGATGGGGCGCAGACGGGCCGTGGCGCCGGCGATGGCCGACTTGAAGATGCTCATGCCCGTCATGCGGCGTTCGAGTGCGAACTCCACAATCAGAATGGCGTTCTTCGCAAGAAGACCGATGAGCATGATGAGCGCAATCTGAAGGTAGATATTGTTGGAGATGCCGAATATCTGAGCGAACACGAATGCGCCGGCAAGACCGAAGGGTATCGACAGGATAACGGCAAGCGGCAGCAGATAGCTCTCGTACTGGGCCGAAAGAATCAGGAACACGAAGAGAAGACAAAGCCCGAAAATCGTAGTCGTGGCGCTGCCGCTCGAACCGGCTTCCTCGCGCGTCATGCCCGCATAGTCGTAGCCGTAGCCCTGCGGGAGAGCCGTGGCGGCCACGCGGCGGATGGCCTCAAGAGCCTCGCCCGACGAATAGCCCGGCGCGGGCTGGCCCGACACGGAGATACTCGAGAACATGTTGAAGCGGTCGAGAAGGTCAGGGCCGTAGACGCGCTTGAGCGTCAGGAAGTTCGATATCGACGCCATCTCGTTGCCGTTGCGCACCTTGATGGAGCTGAGGGTCTCGGGGCTGACGCGCGCATCGGGAGCCGCCTGCATCATCACGCGGTAGATTTTGCCGAAGCGGTTGAAGTTCGACACGTACATGCCGCCGTAATAGCCCTGAAGCGTCTGGAGGAGCACCGCAGGGCTGAGACCGGCCTGCTTGGCCTTGGCCGCGTCGATATCGACGAGATACTGCGGGAAGGCGGGATTGAACGTCGTGTAGGCCATCTGGATTTCAGGCTGGGCGTTGAGCTGAGCGAGGAAACCCTGCACAACCTCGAAGAACTGGTTGACGTCGCCGCCCTTCTTGTCCTGCATCACGAGTTCGAAACCGTTGGTCGTCGAATAACCCGAAATCATAGGCGGAGCGAAAATCATCACGCGGGCGTCCTTCACCTCCTGCGAGGTCATGGCGTAAAGCTGTCCGATAATCGCGTCGGACGACTCGGCCGAAGTGCGGTCAGCCCAGTCCTTGAGCTTGACGATAAAGGTGCCGTAAGTGGCGCCCTGACCGGCAAGGAAGCTGTAGCCGTTGATGCCCTCGCGAATCTGCACGGCGGGAATACGGCCGATGATTTCGTCGACCTGGGCCATAACCTCGGTGGTGCGTTCCTGCGACGAGCCGGGAGGAAGGTCGACCATCACGAATATCGTGCCCGTGTCCTCGTTGGGGACGAGGGCCGTCGGGGTGACGTACATTATCCAGCCGAGGAAGGCGATGGCGGCGACAACCGAAGCGAAAGCCGTGATTTTATGACGGCTCACAAACTCGGCGCATTTGCCGTAGACGCTCAGAAGCGAGGCGTAGCCCTTCTCGAAGGCGGCATGGAAACGCTTGCCGAAGATTGCCGCAACCGTAAAGAGAGCCACGGCCCACGCCACGATGCTGAGAACGACGTTATGGAAGCTGTACCAGCCAAGAACGAGGAACGTAATCGTCGCCACAAGGCCGATGACCGTAAACACCGGGGGCACGTTGAGGCCGAAGCCGCCGCCGTAGCGGGCCTTCGCTATCTCGTTGGCCGCGCCGTAGGCCGCCTTGAGGCGCTCGCCGGCGGTGCGCTTGTCGTCCTTGTGGGGCTTGAGGAAGAGGGCGCAAAGAGCAGGCGACAGCGTGAGGGCGTTCACAGCCGAGAAGCCGATGGCGATTGCCATCGTCAGACCGAACTGGCGGTAGAACACGCCCGCCGTGCCCGGCATGAACGACACGGGAATGAACACGAGCATCATCACAAGCGTGATGGAGATAAGCGCCGAGGCGATTTCGTTCATGGCGTCGATCGAAGCGCGCCGGGCCGACGTATAACCCGCGTCGAGCTTGGCGTGGACGGCCTCGACGACCACAATCGCGTCGTCGACCACAATCGCAATCGCAAGCACGAGGGCCGAGAGGGTGATGAGGTTGATGGAGAAGCCGATGAGGTTAAGCACGAAGAATGTGCCGATAAGCGCCACGGGGATGGCTATCGCGGGGATAAGCGTCGAACGGAAGTCCTGAAGGAACACGTAAACCACGAAGAACACGAGGATAAACGCCTCGATAAGCGTGTGGAGCACGTTGTTGATCGACGCATAGAGGAAGTCGTTGTTGTTCATCGGCACGTCGATGGCAAGCCCCTTCGGGAGCTCGCTTCGGAGGTTGTCGACGAGTTGCAGACAGTCTTCGATAATCTGCGTGGCGTTCGAGCCGGCGGTCTGGAACACGATGGCCATAGTCGACGGGTGGCCGTTCGACGTATTGGCGAAGCCGTAGGTCACGCGGCCAAGCTCGATGTCGGCCACATCCTTGAGATAGAGCACCTCGCCCGTCGGGAGGGCGCGAATCACGATGTCGCCGAACTCCTCGGGCGTGGTCAGACGGCCCTTGTAGCGCATGATATACTGGAACGACTGGTCGCCCTGCTCGCCGAATGCGCCCGGCGCGGCCTCGATATTCTGCTCGGCAAGAGCCGCCGACACATCCGAGGGCATCAGGCTGTACTGGGCCATGACATCGGGCTTGAGCCACACGCGCATCGAATAGTCGGCGCCGAAGCTGAGCACGTCGCCCACGCCCGAAACACGCTGAAGCTGAGGCACAATGTTGATTTTCATATAGTTGTCCAAGAACTCCGGCGTGTACGTGTCCGACTCGTCGACGAGGGCTATGCCCACGAGCATCGAGCTTTGGCGCTTCTGCGTCAGCACGCCCACCTGAAGCACCTCCGACGGGAGAAGATTCTGAGCCTTGGCCACGCGGTTCTGCACGTCCACGGCAGCCATGTCAGGGTTGAAACCCTGCTTGAAGTATACGTTGATTGTGGCCGAGCCGGTGTTGGTGGCCGTCGATTTCATGTAGGTCATGCCCTCGGCACCGTTGATGGCTTCCTCAAGAGGAGCAATCACCGAGTTGAGCACAGCCTGCGCGTTGGCGCCCGTGTAGGTGGTCGACACCTGAATTGTGGGAGGCGCAATATCCGGATACTGCGTCACGGGCAGCGACGTCAGGCCGATAATACCCAGCAGGACGATAAAAATCGAAATTACCGTCGAAAGCACCGGGCGATTGATAAATGTATCGAGTTTCACTGTTTTATAAACTTTGAATGGTGGAGGGTCATCGGATTACTGTCGGGCGGGAGCTGCGGCCTCCTGAGCCGTGGCGGCCTCGACGGGCTGAACGGGCATGCCTTCGCGGACGGTCGTGCCGACGCCTTCGGTCACAACTCGGTCGCCGGGCTTGAGACCGGAGAGAACCACAAACTGCTTGCCGTCGCTCACGGCCTGAACCGTGACGGGAGTAGTCACCGTGCGGTTCGAATCATTGAGCGTGTAGACAAAACGCTTGTCCTGAACCTCGAACGTCGACTTCTGCGGAATCATAATCACATTCTTGTTGATGACGGGGATGGAAATCATGCCCGTGTTGCCCGAGCGGAGCGTCGAATTCGGGTTGTCGAAGAGCGCGCGCACCGAAGCCGAGCCGGTGGTGCCCTCGATTACGCCCGACACCGTCGCAACCGTGCCCGAAAGCGGATACACCGACCCGTCGGCAAGCACGAGATTTACGGCGGGCATGGCCTTGATGGCAGCCTCGACCGAGCCTTTCTCGCCAAGTTCGAGGAGGTCTCTCTCGGTGAGCGAGAAGTAGGCATACACCTCCGAATTGTCGCTCACGGTCGTAAGCGGCTGGGCCGACGAAGGCGACGCGAGCGAACCCTCGCGGTTGGGAATCGTGCCTACGACGCCGTCGCTCGGAGCCGTCACCACGGTGTAGGCAAGATTCTTGCGCGCCGTCACGAGGCCGGCCTCGGCCTGCGCGAGCTGGGCCTTGGCCTGAGCGAGAGTGTTGGCGGCCATCTGCCACTCGTATTCGCTGATGATATTCTTGTCGAGAAGCATTTTTTTATTCTGCTCCGTGATCTGAGCCGTGCTCAGAGCCGTGCGCGCCGAATTGACGGCGGCCTCAGCCTGCGCCACGGCAGCCTGAAACTGTACTTGGTCAAGCGTAAAGAGAACCTGACCCTTGCGTACACGCTGGCCCTCGTCGACGTGTACTTTCGTGATAAAGCCCGTTACCTGCGGGCGGATGGCAATGTCGGTCTTGCCTTTGATGGTGGCAGGATAAGTCTTTGCGAGTTCCGAGTCCTCGGCCTTAACCGTCAGGACTGCAATCTGAGGTGCGCTCATAGCCCCGCCCGGAGCGGCGGAGTCTTTTCCCGAGCAGGCAGTGAATGTAGCTGAAAGAGCGAAGCCCGCGAAGGCCACGCCCATAATGCATGCTGCTGTCTTTTTCATTACGTCTAAAATATTGTATATTATCTTAATTCATAGGACCAAATGCACCGCCCCGCAAGTGTTTTTCCTTTAAACAAGGAGCGTGTGCGCACGGAAACCGGTGCAAAATTACTCATTTTTACGCAAATTCAGTTCGTCTTTTTGGAAAAATAATTCTCCTTTTTATCCACACGAATGTTAATTATTTAAAACTCGACAGTTTCCTGTTAATATCTATTAATCACTTGTATATTTGTAGCGATTTAGCTAACTTGCGTCTCCAAAAACATCCGCGACAACAATGGAAATCACTCTCCCCGCCCGCCGCAACGGCGCCCCGCCCGCAACGCTCGACTCAGGCGAAAGCCTCGTAATCATAGGCGCCAACGGCGCCGGCAAAACCCGCTTCACCGACGCCCTCGCCGACTCCCTCGGCCCGAAAGCATTCAGGATGTCGGCCCTCGAAGCTCTCTACAGCCGCTCGGCCGACGGCCGCACCCCGCTCGAAGACCTGCTCGCCAAGCTCATGCACGACGAGATGATCAACCTCATCGGCTACAAACTCGCCCTCGCCGACGGCAAGGACGCGCGCCTCAGCCCCACGCGCCTCGACAGCGTCATCAGCCTGTGGCAAGCGGTATTTCCCGGCAACAGAGTGCTGATCGACAGCGGAAAGATACTCTTCTCAAAAGGATTCGACGACGACACATACTCGGCCATACGCCTCTCCGACGGCGAACGCGCCGTGCTCTACTACGCCGGGGCGGTCATGTACGCCCCAAAAAAAGCCGTCATCTTCATCGACTCCCCCGAGCTGTTCCTCCACCCCACCCTCACCTCCTCGCTCTGGAACCGCCTCGAAGAACTCCGCTCCGACTGCACCTTCTGCTACACCACCCACGACCCCGAATTCGCCTCCACACGCAACGGAGCCCAAGTCGTGTGGGTGCGCGACTGCGACCCCGCCTCGCGCCTCTGGGACTACGACCTCCTGCCGCCTCAAAGCGGCATATCGCCCGAACTGTACATGACCCTCGTCGGAGGCCGTAAACCCGTGCTGTTCATCGAAGGCGACGGCGAGCACTCCATCGACGCCAAACTCTATCCCCTCATATTCCCGGACTTCACCGTACGCTCCCTCGGCAGCTGCAACAAGGTGATTGAAGCCGTCCGCACCTTCAACGACCTCGCAGGCTTCCACAAACTCGACAGCACGGGCATCGTCGACCGCGACCGCCGCGACGAAGCCGAAGTGGCCTACCTCCGGCGCAAGCGCATCATGGTGCCCGAAGTGGCCGAAATCGAGAACATGCTCATCCTCGAAGACGTCGTCAAAGCCGTCGCCGCGGCAAACGGCCAGAACCCCGAGCGCGCCTTCAACCGCGTGCGCAAGACCATCCTCGCGCTCTTCCGCGCCGACCTCCGCGAACAGGCCATGCTCCACACCCGCCACCGCGTCAAACGCACGATGGAATACCGCGTCGACGCCCGCTGCCGCGACGTCGCCACCCTCGAACGCCACCTCCGCGAGCTCCCCGCCGAAATCAATCCCCGGGGCCTGTTCGAGCACTTCTGCGACGAATTCAGCCGCTACGAGTCCACCGGCGACTACGAAGCCATCCTGCGGGTCTACAACCAGAAATCGATGCTCATCTCCAGCAACGTGGCCCAGCTCTGCGGCTACCGCAACAAAGACCGCTACATCGACGGCCTTATCCGCACACTCCGCCGCGGCGGCGCCGAGGCCGACGCCATCCGCAAGGCCGTGCGCCGCACCCTCGGCGCCGACTGAGGCGCCTCCGGCCCGGCAACGCGGCGAAAGCGGAAAAATCCGATTTTGCCGTTTGCGATTTTTTTTGTATTTTTGCCCGATAAAATACACATCTTCCAATAGAAAAAGCAAGAACAAATATAACATGTCAGAGAGAAACGAAGAATACAGCGCCAGTAATATTCAGGTGCTGGAAGGACTGGAGGCCGTGCGCAAACGCCCGGCAATGTACATAGGCGACATTTCGGAAAAGGGCCTCCATCACCTTGTGTATGAAGTTGTCGACAACTCCATCGACGAAGCCCTCGCGGGATATGCCAGCCACATCGAAGTGACCATCAACGAAGACAACTCCATCACCGTCGTCGACAACGGCCGCGGCATCCCCGTCGACATGCACGAGAAAGAGCACAAGAGCGCCCTCGAGGTTGTGATGACAGTGCTCCACGCCGGCGGCAAATTCGACAAAGGGTCATACAAGGTCTCCGGCGGCCTCCACGGCGTGGGCGTATCATGCGTGAACGCACTCTCGACATATCTCCGCGCCGACGTGCGCCGCAACGGCAAGATATACTCTCAGGAATACTCCTGCGGCAAGCCCACGGGCGAACTCACCGTCGTCGGCGAAAGCGACTCCACCGGCACGAGCGTGACCTTCAAGCCCGACGGCTCGATTTTCACGACCACCGTTTACCAGTACGGCATCCTCGCCAACCGCCTGCGCGACCTCGCCTACCTCAACGCCGGCATCCGCCTCACCCTCACCGACCTGCGCGAGCGCGACAACGACGGCGCCCCCCGCACCGAGACCTTCTACTCCGAAAAAGGCCTGCGTGAATTTGTCGAATACATCGACTCCAACAAAGAATCGCTCATCAACGACGTCATCGACCTCAACACCGAGCGCGCCGGCATCCCCGTGGAAGTGGCCCTGACCTACAACACCACCTCCAACGAGAACATCTACTCGTTCGTCAACAACATCAACACCATCGAGGGCGGCACACACCTCACCGGCTTCCGCCGCGGCCTCACCTCCACGCTGAAAAAATACGCCGACGACAACAACCTTCTCAAGAACGCCAAGGTCGAAATCAACTCCGAAGACTTCCGCGACGGCCTCACGGCCGTGATTTCGGTAAAGGTGATGGAGCCTCAGTTCGAAGGCCAGACCAAGACCAAACTCGGCAACAACGAGGTCATCGGCGCCGTGCAGACAGCCGTCAGCGAAGCCCTTGCCAACTATCTTGAAGAGCATCCCGCCGAGGCCAAGACCATCGTGTCGAAAGTGGTGCTCGCCGCCCAAGCGCGCCACGCCGCGCAGGAAGCCCGCCGCAAAGTGCTGCGCAAAACGCCCCTCGTGGGCGGCGGCCTCCCCGGCAAGCTCTGGGACTGCTCAAGCCGCACGGCCGAAAACTGCGAGCTCTTCCTCGTCGAAGGTGACTCCGCCGGCGGCACGGCCAAGCAGGCGCGCGACCGCACCTTCCAAGCCATCATGCCCCTGCGCGGCAAAATCCTCAACGTCGAGAAAGCGATGGAACACCGCATCTTCGACAGCGAGGAAATCACCAACCTTTTCCGCGCCATGCGCGTCACCCCCGGTACCGACGAAGACCCCAAGGCCCTCAACATCTCCAAGCTCGCCTACCACAAAATCATCATCATGACCGATGCCGACGTCGACGGCGCCCACATCGCCACGCTGCTGATGACCTTCTTCTTCCGCCGCATGCGCCCCGTCATCGAGATGGGCTACCTCTATCTGGCCACGCCGCCGCTGTACAAATGCAAGTCGGGCAAGAACGAGGAATACTGCTGGACCGACCAGCAGGTGCAGCAGTTCATCGCCAAATACGGCGAGAAGACCACCGTGCAGCGCTATAAAGGTCTCGGCGAGATGAGCGATAAAGAACTTCGCGACACGACGATGGCCCCCGGCCACCGCATGCTCAAGCAAGTCACCATCAGCGACGCCGCCGAAGCCGACCGCGTATTCTCGATGCTTATGGGCGAGGACGTCGGCCCGCGCCGCGACTTCATCGAGGCGAACGCCAACTACGCCAACATCGACGCCTGACCCCCACGCCCGGCTCATAAACGCCGCTCCCGGGGGCAAACAAAGGCCATCGCGGCGGCGTTTATGATTAAGACACAACCAAAACAAATTACATGGCACGCAAGAACACATCATCCCCGCGCGTCCCGAAGGACCTCCACGAATCCATCGGCCGCTATATTTCTGAACAGGGTAGCCGCACCTTCAACTACAAACAGGTGTCGCACGCCTTAGGCATCGAAAATCCCGCTCACCACCGCGCCGTGGCGATGATACTTGCAGGCATGGCATTCGACGGCGACATCCTCGAAGTCGAGCCGGGAAAATACAAGGCCATCACCCGCACAACCGAGGCCGAGGGTATATTCCAGCGGCGCTCCAACGGCAAGAACAGCGTCATCACCGACGCCGACGGCGAACAGATATTCGTGGCCGAGCGCAACTCCATGCACGCCCTCAACGGCGACCGCGTGCGCATCACCGTCGCCGCCAACGTCAAAGGCAAGGAAACCGAGGCCGTCGTGACGGAAATCATCGAGAAAAAGGAGCAGACCTTTATCGGCACGCTCAAGGTTGACAAAAACTTCGCCTACCTCGTCACCGACTCCAAATTCCTCGCCACGGACATCTACATCCCCAAAAATCGGCTGAAAGGCGGAAAGACGGGCGACAAGGCCGTGGCACGCATTACCGAGTGGACCGACGAGACCAAAAACCCGCGCGGCGAGGTGCTCGACATCCTCGGCAAGACCGGCGAGAACGACACCGAAATCCACGCCATCCTCGCCGAGTTCGGGCTCCCCTACCGCTACCCAGAAAGCGTCAACAAAGCCGCCGAGCGCATCCCCGACGACATCACCCCCGAGGAGATTGGCCGCCGCCGCGACATGCGCGGGGTCACCACCTTCACCATCGACCCCAAGGACGCCAAGGACTTCGACGACGCCCTCTCGATGCGCAAGCTCGACAACGGCAACTATGAAATCGGCGTGCACATCGCCGACGTCACCCACTACGTGCGCCCCGACACGGCTCTCGACCGCGAGGCCCGCGAGCGCGCCACGAGCGTCTACCTCGTTGACCGTGTGGTGCCGATGCTCCCCGAGCGCCTCAGCAACGGCATCTGCTCGTTGCGCCCCGACGAAGACAAGCTCTCGTTCTCGTGCATCTTCGAGATGACACCTGCGGGGAAGGTGACGAGTCCCGAAATCTGCCGCACGATCATCCGCAGCGACCGCCGCTTCACCTACGAGGAAGCTCAGGAGGTAATCGAGACCGGCAAGGGCGACTACGCCGCCGAGATACTCGAGCTTGACCGTCTGGCCAAGATACTGCGCAAGAAACGTTTCGAGACGGGTTCGGTCGACTTTGACCGCGAGGAAGTGCGGTTCGAAATCGACGACAAGGGACATCCCACACGAGTCTATTTCAAGGAGTCGAAGGACGCCAACAAGCTCATCGAAGAGTTTATGCTTCTTGCCAACCGCACTGTTGCGGCCTCAATAGGGATAGCTTCCAAGGGCAAGACAAAGGCCAAGGCCTTTGTCTACCGCGTGCACGAGCAACCCGACCCCGACAAACTCCTGTCGCTGTCGACGATAGCCCGTCAGTTCGGCCACAAACTGCGGACCACGGGGAGCCCCTTGGAAATCAACCGCTCGCTCAACAAACTGCTCGAAGACATCAAGGGCAAGCCCGAAGAAGATTTCCTCTCCATCATGGCCGTGCGGTCGATGGCCAAAGCCATCTACACGACCACCAACGTAGGGCACTACGGACTCGGGTTTGAATATTACACCCACTTCACATCGCCAATCCGCCGCTACCCCGACATGATGGTACACCGTCTGCTGGAGCGTTATCTCGCCGGTGGGCGCACCGCCAACGCCGAAAAGCTCGAGGAGCAATGCAAGCATTCGTCCGACATGGAGCAGCTTGCGGCCAACGCCGAGCGCGCGTCAATCAAGTACAAGCAGGTTGAATACATGGCCGACCATCTCGGCGAAGTTTTCCCGGGCATGATTTCGGGCGTGACGGAATGGGGCCTTTACGTAGAGCTTGACGAGAACAAGTGCGAGGGACTCGTGCCGATGCGCGACCTTGCCGACGACTTCTATGACTTCAACCCCGAGAGCTTCAGCCTCATCGGCCGTCGCCACAACAACCGCTACCGCCTCGGCGACAAAATCCGTGTGCAAGTGGCACGCGCCGACCTCGCCAAAAAGCAGCTTGACTTTGTGATTGTCGACGAAAAGAATCCGCCCCGGACTCTCGACACCCTCGGGAGCAAGCCGGGACAGCGCCCCCAGCCGAGTCCGCGCGACAAGAGAAACCGCCGCAAACGGCGCTAAGACAACGGCGACCGCGCATCCACCCTCTTCCAGCCCACCGCCACACATGGACAGTATAGAAATCAGCGGACTCCGCTTCCACAGCCGCCACGGCGTTCTTCCTCAGGAAACGCTCGTCGGGAATGACTTCATCGTAGACCTCCGACTGGACTTCGACGCCGCGGAGGCCATGCGCACCGACTCTCTCGGCGCGACGATAAACTACGCAGAAGTCATCGCCGCCACAGCCGAAGAGATGTCGGAGGCGTCGCAGCTTCTGGAGCATGTGGCCTTCCGCATCCGCGAGCGGCTTCGCCGCGACTATCCCCGTCTTCGCGGCGGAATGATAAGGATAGCCAAGCCGGCGCCTCCCATCCCGTGTCAGCTTGAGGGGGTTGCATTCCGGACCGAATGGCACGACACCGACGCCTGAATCGCCCGACACCCCACACAGCCCAACCTAAAAAAATACCACATTTCCCACAATGTCTAAAGAATACAAGCGCACCCTCATCACCACCGCGCTCCCCTACACCAACGGCCCCGTTCACATAGGGCATCTTGCGGGAGTTTACGTTCCCGCCGATATTTACGCACGCTATCTCCGCCTTGCGGGCCGCCCCGTGACACTTATCGGCGGCAGCGACGAGCACGGCGTGCCCATCACGCTGAAAGCGCGTCAGGAGGGCGTCACGCCTCAGGATATCGTCGACCGCTACCACAAGCTCATCAAAGAGTCGTTCGAGGCCCTCGGCATCTCTTTTGACATTTACAGCCGCACGACCTCGGCCATCCACAAGGAGACGGCGTCGGAATTTTTCCGTCATCTCTACGACAAGGGCGAGTTTGTGGAGAAGAGTTCGATGCAGCTCTTCGACCCCGAGGCTTCGCAGTTCCTTGCCGACCGTTACGTCACGGGGGAGTGTCCGCACTGCCACAACCCGAAGGCCTACGGCGACCAGTGCGAGGCTTGCGGCAGCTCCCTCAACGCCACGGACCTCATCAACCCCAAGAGCGCCATCACGGGAGCGACTCCCGAGTTGCGCGAGACGCGCCACTGGTTCCTGCCGCTTGACAAATGGGAGCCTGCGCTTCGCCAATGGATTCTCGAAGGCCACAAGGAGTGGCGCGCAAACGTCTACGGACAGTGCAAAAGCTGGCTTGACCTCGGCCTTCAGCCCCGCGCGGTGTCGCGCGACCTCTCGTGGGGAGTGCCTGTGCCGGTCGAAGGGGCCGAGGGGAAAGTGCTCTACGTGTGGTTCGACGCCCCCATCGGCTATATTTCCAACACGAAAGAGCTTTATCCCGAGACGTGGGAGACGTGGTGGAAAGACCCCGAGACCCGCGTCATCAATTTCATCGGCAAGGACAACATCGTGTTCCACTGCATCGTGTTCCCTGCGATGCTCATGGCCTACGGCGACGGCTTCCAGCTCCCGGACAATGTTCCGGCCAACGAATTTCTGAATCTCGAGGGCGACAAGATCAGCACCTCTCGCAACTGGGCCGTATGGCTCCACGAATACCTGTCGGATTTCCCGGGCAAGCAGGACGTTCTGCGCTACGTTCTTACGGCCAACGCCCCCGAGGCCAAGGACAACGACTTCACATGGCGCGACTTCCAAGCCCGCAACAACAACGAGCTGGTTGCCGTTCTCGGCAATTTCGTCAACCGCGTGACCGTCCTGACCCACAAATACTTCGGCGGCGTTGCTCCCGCGGCCGGGACGCTTGAGGCCGTTGACGAAGCTGCTTTTGCCCAAATTGACGAGCTTAAAAAAGGCGTCAGCGAGGCAATCGAGACGTTCCACTTCCGCGAGGCACTCAAGCTTGCGATGGACATAGCCCGCACCGGCAACAAATATCTTCAGGACTGCGAGCCGTGGAAGGTAGCCAAGACCGACATGGCGCGCACGGCCACCATCCTCAACACGGCCCTCCAGATTTGCGCAGACATCGCCGTTGTGATGGAGCCGTTCATGCCCTTCATGAGCGAGCGTCTTGCCGCATCCCTTCGCATGGACAAGCTCACATGGGCCGACCTCGGCCGCCGCGACATGATAAAGGCGGGGACCGAAATCGCCGTTCCCGAGCTTTTGTTCGAGAAAATCGACGACGAGGCCATCAAGGCACAGACCGACCGCCTCGAACGCATCAAAGAAGAAAACCGGCTCAAGAGCTGGCAGCCCCAGCCCCGGCAGGCCGACGTTGACTTCGACACGTTCATGAAAGCCGACCTTCGCGTAGGCACAGTCCTTGAATGCACGAAGGTGCCTAAGGCCGACAAGCTGCTTCGCTTCCTCATCGACGACGGCGGACTGACGCCCGGAGGCCGCACCATCGTCAGCGGCATCGCCGAGCACTACACCGAGCCTGAAAAACTCGTAGGCCGTCAGGTAGTATTCATCGGCAACCTTCCTCCCCGGAAGCTCAAAGGCATAGTTTCCGACGGTATGATTCTCTCGGCTCTCAACGCCGACGGCAGTCTCACACTCATCGCCCCCTCCTCGCCGGCCACACCCGGCTCTCAAGTAAAATGAAACCCCGGATACTCATCATCTACACAGGCGGAACGATCGGCATGATCGAAGACCCGAAGACGAAGGCTCTCAAGCCTTTCGACTTCACGCACCTGATGGAGAATGTGCCCAAGGTCAAGATGCTGGATTATATCATCGACAACATCCAGTTTCATCCGCCCATTGATTCGTCGGACATGAATCCCGACCACTGGACCGACATCGCCCGCAGCATCGCCGAGAACTACGACATCTATGACGGATTCGTGGTTCTTCACGGGACTGACACGATGGCCTACACGGCGTCGGCGCTATCGTTCATGCTCGAGAACCTTCACAAGCCCGTCATCATCACGGGTTCTCAGCTGCCCGTCGGGGAGGTCCGCACGGACGGCGAAGAAAATCTCATCACGGCCCTTCAGATAGCGGCAGCGCGCGACGAGACGGGCCGTCCGATGGTGCGCGAGGTAGCTATCCTTTTCGAGAACTATCTTTGGCGCGGCAACCGCTCGACCAAGCGCAGCGCCGACAATTTCAATGCGTTCAAGAGCAACAACTATCCGGCTCTTGCAAAGATCGGGCTTGGCATCCAATTCGACCGCGACGCCCTCGCAAAAGTCGAGGAGGTGCGTCCGCTCAACCCTCACTATCGTCTGAATCCGGCGGTAATGGCGATTGACCTGTTCCCGGGGCTTAAGGAGGACGTTCTGGTGCATCTTCTGAACACACCGGGCATCAAGGGTATCGTACTCCGCACGTACGGAGCGGGCAACGGACCGACGTCGAAGTGGTTCGTCGACGCTCTGAGCGAGACGGTGAAGCGCGGGGTTGTGATTCTGAACGTGACGCAGTGTGTCAACGGCGGAGTTCACCCGACGCGCTATGTTGCGGGGGACCTTCTTTCCGCCACGGGCGTTGTGTCCGGCTCGGATATCACGTTCGAGGCCGCCATCACGAAGATGATGTATCTTTTCGGGATGAATCTTTCGCCTGCGGAAGTCACCACCTACCTTCGTCTCCCGCTTGCGGGAGAGATGTCGGTCCACGTCTAAAACATCAACAACGAAACTCCAATGCTCATGCATACGAAACGCCTTCTACTCGCTCTCGCCGCCGGTGCGGCTCTCGCTGCGTCTCCGACAGTCGCTCCCGCCCAAAGCCCTGCGGCTCCTGCGACGGTGCAGTGGCATGCGACGGAGACGCCGAAGGAGAGTGCATGGGTTTTCACCGAAGATGCGTCATCGGGGGAGCGGATTGACGTCCGCGTCCGCGACGGGCACGTGTATGTGAGCACAAACCGCCCGGTGAGCGTTAAGGTGTTCACCATCCTCGGCCAACCTGTTGCAACGCGCAACATGCAGGCCGGGACAATGCGTCTGCGCCTGCCCTTCCGCGGCATCTATATTCTCAAAGCCGGGGAGACGACGCGGCGCATCAACATCTGAGGCCGGTCGACATCACGCTCCGGCGTATAAAAACAAAAACGAACAAGAACGTGTTAAAAGTAAAAATCATAAACCGCTCGGGCAACGAGTTGCCTGTGTACGAGACTCCGGGGTCGGCGGGCATGGACGTGCGCGCCTGCCTTGAAGAGCCTGTGACTCTCGGACCGCTTGAGCGCGCGCTGATACCTACGGGACTGCGGGTGCAGCTCCCCGAAGGCTACGAAATGCAAATCCGCCCTCGGAGCGGCCTCGCACTCAAGCACGGCATCAGCCTCGCGAACACTCCGGGGACAGTCGACGCCGACTTCCGCGGCGAGATAGGAGTAATCCTCATCAATCTGTCGAAGGAGCCTTTTACCGTCAACGACGGCGACCGCATCTGCCAGATGGTCATCGCGCAGTACACCCGCGTTGAATGGGAGGCAGTCGATGAAATCGACCGGACTGTGCGCGGCGACGGCGGCTTCGGCCATACGGGTATGGCCTGAGAGCGCCAAAGGGGGCATCAGTCGACACAACCAAGAGAGTCAACAAGAACAATGACACAAGGCATCCGTCTATTTTTAGCAGCAAGCGCTTTAGCGTTCCTCGGCCTGACCTTATGGGCCAAGAGAAGCGATGCCACGAGCCGAGAGGCTGAAGCCGAGCGCCGCCTGACGAAAGCGGCCTATATCTACGTCGAGGCGGCCAACGCATTCGCCGCCGAGCGCTACGACGATTATTACATGCTGTTGCGCCGTGCGCGGGCGCTATCTCCCGAAGATCCGTTCATAGCCGGAGAGATGGCCGAGATGGATATGTTGTCGCCTCTTACGGACAGCGTGACGGGCCGACGTGCGTACGCCGACATCCGCCGACGATTCCTTGCTGCGCCGTCGGATCTCCGCCTTGCCGGGGTCTATGCCCGGGCAGCCAATGACGCCGGCAATATCGACGACCTCGTCGAAGTCTGGAGCATCCTTGATTCGCTGAGGCCGGAACGGTCGGACGTGTCGCTGAATCTGGCGTCGATACTGGTTGTAAAATCGCTTCGCGGAGACACGAGTGCCTTCGACCGGGCAATCGGTATCTATGACCGTCTGCTGGCGGGCCTTCCGGGCGACGCGGGCATCACGTCGCAGAAAATCCGGGCTTATTCCGCGCGCAAGGATACATCGGCGATAGTGCAAGAGCTGAGCCGTCTTGTGGCGTCGGCGCCCGACAATATCGAGGTGAATCTCTACACGGGCGAGACTTATGCGGCGTTAAGCATGGCGGACTCGGCGATGAAGTATCTCGACCGCGCCCTTGCGCTTGAGCCTGAGAGCGGACGTGTGTTCATAACGCGAGCCCGTTATTTTGAAAAAACGGTCGATTCCGAGGCATTCGACCGCGAGGTCTTCAACGCACTTGCGGCGTCGGACCTCGATTTCGAGCCGAAATTCGAGCTTCTGGTGCATTACGTACAGGGCCTATTCGGCGAAGCGTCGAACCGTCCGCGCGTCGATGCGATGTTTGAGCGTCTTCTGGAGCTGAATCCGGGTGAGGCGCGTCTACACGCTCTTTACGGGGCTTATGAGGAGACGCAGGGCAACCGCGCGGCCGCACGCGAGCAATACTCCTATTCGCTTGATCTCGACCCGATGCAGAGCGAGATATGGATGGGCTATCTCCGATTGCTATCGCTCGACAATGAGGAGGACCTTGTGCTTGAGAGTTCGCGCCGGGCGGCGCGGCTGTTTCCCGAGGAGCTGACATATACACTTGCGGCAGCGGGGGCGCTTATATTCCGGGACGAGCGCGAGGCGGCCCTTGCGCTGCTTGACAGCGTGAGCGACGAGGCGCTCGCGGACCCGATACGCGCATCGCAGTATCACGCCACCCGCGGCGACCTTCAGGAAGCTCTCGGGCGGCGCGACAGCGCTTACAAGGAATATACCCGTGCAATCGAGCTTAATCCGCGGAATGCAATGGCTATGAACAACATGGCATATTTCATGGCGCTTGACAGCGTGAATCTCGACCTTGCGCGGACTTATGCGACAATGGCGGTGAGCGAAGAACCCGAGAATCCGACATTTCTTGACACACACGCATGGGTTGAGTTCCGCCGGAAGGAATTCGGCGAGGCCAAGCGTCTGATAGACCTCGCCCTCTCCGCCTATAACCGCCAAGACTCATTGCCTGCGGACACTGCGATAGCGGACTCCGAGGCGGAGGTCATTGAAGTAGTCACGGAGACGCCGATGGAGCCTACGGGTGAGATTTATGACCACGCCGGAGACATATACTTTTGGAACGGGCTTCACCGCGAGGCCGTGGAATTCTGGGAAAAGGCCGCGCTGCTGATGCCCGAGGATGAAAAGATAAAGAAAAAAGCTAAATTCAAAACCTATTTTTTTGAATGAAAGGTATAGCCCGATTAATTGCATTTGCGGTCTCGGCTGTCTTGCTGGCCGCTACGACTGCCTGCCATAAGAAACAGGCCGGCGGGCCGCAGGAACACGAGACGTGCCCGGAGGAGATGACCGACAGCCCTGCTGTGCGACCGGAAGAACCTGAGGTGAGCGCCGGGCCTGAATTTCCGAAGGCCTTCGGGTCATGGACCCGTCTTGAGGTTCCGGTACAGGTGTCGGTGACCAAGCCCAAGAAGCTCGGGATGAGCGGGCGCGCGTCGATGATAAACGGGCGGGAGCTACTGATTTCGCTGCGATTTCTCGGCTTTGAAGTCGGCCAGCTGTATGCCGACACGGATTCGGTGTTTGTGGTCGAGAAAGTGCACAAATGGTATGTCGGTGAATCACTGGCGTGGCTGTCGGCCGGAACGGGTCTTACGCTTGCCGACCTTCAGGGTTATCTCCTCGGGCGGCCTTTGCGCGCGGTGCCCGAGCTTGGCGGGGTGCGGACGGTTTACGAACTGAACGCGACGACGTCGATGCCTGAAATCGTGGCTTTCTACCGCAACGGCACGCCTGCGGCGGGTATAGTCTACGGCGCGCCGGCGACGACGCCGACGGGACTGACGGCTTCGTCGGTGAGCATCGCAGCAATAGCCGGGGGGCATGAAATCAACGGCGGCATCGACTACCGTCTTTCGCAGGCCAAATGGGATAGCGGCGGGGGGAGTCTCGGCTTCCGCCGCCCGGGCAACGACTACAGCCGCGTAGAGCTGAGCCGGATAATCAAAAGTCTCTAACCGTCCCCTTCAATGCAAAAACACGTGCGCCGACTATTACCGACATTACTTATTATCCTCGTCATCGCCGGAGCTATGCTCGTCGGCGAACCGGCTGACGCGCGCCGCCGCACAAATGCGCCTGCCAAGCGCGAAACGCGAGCCAAACAAAGCAAAGGCGCCAAGGCGCGTCGCCCCGAGACTCCGCGGACGGCCCGCGACGTGCGAAGGGAGAAGAAGCGCACGGAGGGCGAAATAGCGCGTACGCAACAGGATATCGCGGCCAACGCCAAGGATACGCGGCGTCAGCTGAACCGCCTCGGGCGTCTTGATTCGGAAATCGAAGTTTCGGCGGCCAAGGTTTCGGGACTTCAGGGAGATGTCGAGCGCATCCGCGCCCGAGTGAAGGGGCTTAGCGACACCGTGAGCATGACGGAGGCCAAGGTGGGGCGTCTTCGGGAAGCCTACGCCCGAAATCTACAGTCGATGCGGCGTCAGCGTCAGGGGGTTTCGAATCTGACGTTCATATTCAGCGCGGGGAATTTTACGGGTATGATGAGCCGCGCGCGCTATCTCAAGGAACTATCGGCGGCTCAAAGTAGCCGCGCTCGCGCACTCAAGGCCGAATTGGATACGCTTCGCGAGCGGAAGGCGCGTCTGGACTCGCTGGAGGCGACACTGAAAGTGACTCTCGCCGCGCACCGGGCCGAGAATGCGCGTCTTCAGGACCGTCGCAAAAGCGCGAGCGAGCTTGTCGACAGTCTGCGCCGTCAGGGGAGCAGCCTTCGCAGTGTACTCAAGGAGAAACAGGCGCAGGCGCGCAGGCTTGAGGCCGAGCTTGACCGCATCATAGCCGAAGAGGCTCGCAAAGCGGCGGAAGAAGAGGCCAAGCGGAAGGCGGCTGAGGAAGAACGTCGGCGCAAGGCCGAGGCCGAAGCGGCCGAGAAGGCGCGCAAGGAGGCGACGGGGACGACTAAGTCCGGCGGAAGCAAGGACAAAAAGAGCGACAGCCGCCCGGCAAAGCCCGCGAAGGAGCCGACACCGCCCTCAAAGGGCAAAGCGCCGGAGAAGAGTATCAATCCGGGCGGGGCAACGGCTCTCGGCGGCAGTTTTGCGGCCAACAAGGGGCGCCTCCCGGCACCTGTAGACAAGGCCTATACGATATCGGCGGGCTTCGGCCAAAGCGCTCACCCGGAGCTTTCGCGTATCAACGTTCGCAACAACGGCATCGACCTCCGGACGACGGCCGGGGCGTCGGCGCGGGCGGTGTTCCGCGGGACTGTAAGTTCGATTTTCAGGCTTGACGGCTACAACAATATCGTGATATTGCGCCACGGGGCTTATCTGACGGTTTACGCCGGTATCGGCGAGCTCAAGGTGCGCAAGGGCGAGGAAGTAGCGGCAGGTCAGCTTCTGGGGACACTCGCCCCGGACCCTGACGACGATAACCGCCCGACGCTGCATTTTGAAATCCGTCAGGAAAAGACGAAGCTGAATCCGACGGAATGGCTTAGAAAGAATTAGGATGAGCGCACTGACAACGACCGTACTGAAGGCTCTCGGGGTGTTCGGGGGCGTGCAGGGACTCAATATCCTTGCGGGCATCGTCCGCTCAAAGTGCGCGGCGCTGTGGCTTGGTCCGGCGGGCGTAGGAGTTATGTCGCTGTTTGTACAGTCGCTGATGACCATGTCGTATCTCACGCAGCTCAGTCTGCGCCAAAGTTCGGTGAGGGACTTGTCGCTGCTGAAGGGCGAGCCTGACGGGGAGAAGGCGCGGCGTATGTCGTTCACGGCGCGGCGGCTCGGCCTTTGGCTCGGAATAGCGGGTATGGGTCTTACATTTCTCGGCGCACCGCTACTGAGTCGCTGGACCTTCGGGAACGGAGATTACACGCGGGCATTCATGATATTGTCGGCGGTGCCGCTGATGACGTCTCTTACGGCTCCGGACAATGCTATCATGCAGTCGTTCGGGCATCTTCGCCGGCTTGCGACGGCAAATGTGTGGGGTTCTGTCGCGGGGACAGCGGCTCTTGTGTGTTGTATCTGTTTTTGGGGCATGGGGGGTATTGTCGGGGCTGTATTGGCTATCCCTGCCGGGGCTTGGATTATGGCGCGGCTTTACAGCCGCGGAATCCCGGGGCCTCCGGCAGTGGCGCCTACGTGGCGCGAAAGCCTTTCGGAGGGGAAAGGGATGCTGATGCTCGGTGCGATGCTGACGGTGAGCGACGTTGTGACGCAAGTTGCGTCGTATGTATTTTCGATATATCTCAGTCGTCGCGGCAGCGTAGCGGATGTGGGCATCTATCAATCGGGGTTCACGATGGTGAATTATTACGTGGGAGTGATTTTCACGGCTATTTCGATGGAGTATTATCCTCGGCTGACGGCTCAGGTTTCGCAACGGAAGCGGACGTCGGTGCTGGTGTCGCATGAGATAAGCGTTGCGCTGTGGGTTCTGATGCCGGTAGCGGTGCTGTTTGTTTGTTTCGACGAGCTGATGGTGCGTTTGCTTTATTCGCAGGCATTCCTCAGCATGTTGCCGTTTATCAGCCTCGCCATCGGCGGCGTTGTGTTCCGTGCGGTTTCGTGGTGCATTGCGTTTGTGATGCTTGCGAAGGGCGACGGCCGTGCTTACGTGGCGACAGAGGTCGTCAGCGCGGCAGTGATGCTCGTGCTTTACACGTCGGGGTGGGAGCTATTCAGGTTCAAGGGCCTCGGGACAGCCTATATCGTGTGGTACGGGGTATATGCGGCGGCTGTGTACGGCGTGTTCAGGTGGCGCTACGGGATGAGGTTCGGGCGAGGTATCAGGGGGTTGATATTGTTTGCGGCGGTTGTTTGCATCGGAGCATCGGTGTTGCGTCCGCTTGTCGGTCCGATTGCGACGGGCTGTCTCATACTTCCGTGGCTTATACCGCTGAGTCTTCGTCGGCTGGGGCTGACGAGGGGAAGATAGAAATGTTACAAATCCGCGTCAAAGCTAAATAAAACATAAGAAGCATAATATTTTCAAACTTTTGAGCGTCGCTCATCGTTAAGTGTAAGAATTAAAAAAGTACAACAAGCGCCAAAAATGATTACACGCGAAGTCATCGACACCCTCTATAAAAAGTATTCCAAGGCCCCATCGAGCCCCGACTGCCTCGATATGCCTCTCCTGTTCGACTACGTTGCGGACCACCACAACATCAGCATCGACATGGACGGGGCGACAGACTGTATGATAATCAACAGCGTCGAGCCGGGGTCGCCGTTCCACCGCATCCCTTTGCGGCGCATCCACGCCATCGTGCCGTTCGAGGAGTGGATTGCGATCGTGCTTCATTCGTCGATTATCTTTCTGAGCCGGAAGTCGTCTAAGGTGAGCATCCATCTGAAGCCTGCGTCGCTGTCGATTCTTGACCGTGCGCGCATCGCTGTGGAGGGGAAGTTCGGGAAGCAGTGATTAGGGACGGGCAAAGTTGCGAGAGTTGAATAAATTTTGTAATTTTGCAGATGGAAACGAGCGGCTTGTCCGCACGCATCCGCAACGAGCAAAATCAACCTCAAAACAAATACAATACCAATGGTAAGTTACAAAGAACTCGGCCTCGTGAACACCCGTGAGATGTTTGCCAAGGCCATCAAGGGCGGCTATGCCATCCCCGCTTTCAACTTCAACAACATGGAGCAGCTTCAGGCTATCATCAAGGCTGCAGCCGGCGAAAAGAGCCCCGTCATCCTTCAGGTGTCGAGCGGCGCACGCAAGTATGCCAACGAGACGCTCCTCCGCTACATGGCTCAGGGCGCAGTTGAATACGCCAAGGAACTCGGGTGGGAAAATCCTCAGATTGTGCTCCACCTCGACCACGGCAACTCTTTCGAGCTTTGCAAGAGCTGCATCGACTCGGGCTTCTCGTCGGTAATGATCGACGGTTCGCACCTTCCCTACGAGGAAAACGTGGCCCTCACGAAGCAGGTAGTGGACTACGCACACCAGTTCGATGTGACTGTAGAAGGTGAGCTTGGCGTTCTCGCCGGTGTTGAAGACGAAGTGTCGTCGGACCACCACACCTACACCGACCCCGAGGAAGTAATCGACTTCGCTACCCGCACGGGCTGCGACTCGCTCGCTATCTCTATCGGCACGAGCCACGGCGCTTATAAGTTCACGCCCGCGCAGTGCACGCGCAACGAGGAAGGCAA
Organism: uncultured Muribaculaceae bacterium; assembly: GCA_910584905.1. Taxonomy (GTDB): domain Bacteria; phylum Bacteroidota; class Bacteroidia; order Bacteroidales; family Muribaculaceae; genus CAG-873. Next base: position 765 of record CAJUCQ010000043.1, on the reverse strand, counting down.
GCTCGTTCCGCCGCCGCTGGCATTCGACGTTCTTGACGCCGTAATGGAAAAGCTCCCCGGATTCCCCATCGTGCTCCACGGTTCGAGCTCGGTGCCTCAGGACGAAGTTGACACGATCAACATGTTCGGCGGCAAGCTCCCCGACGCAATCGGTATCCCCGAAGAGCAGCTCCGCAAGGCTGCAGGCAGCGCCGTATGCAAAATCAACATCGACTCCGACAGCCGTCTGGCCATGACCGCCGCCGTTCGCCGCGTGTTTGCCGAACAGCCTCAGGAATTTGACCCGCGCAAGTATCTCGGCCCGGCTCGCGACAACATGGAGAAGCTTTATCGCCACAAGATCGTGAACGTGCTCGGTTCTGCCGGCAAGGCTTGATAAGCAAGTAAGCGATATATCAAACAAGGGTTGCCTGACGCTGTCGGGCAGCCTTTTTTTGATGCTTGATGCGGAAATGAACGGGACTTCAGCTATTCGGCGATAGCGCGGCTGTGGCGCTTATTCATATGCTTTTCCTTGGCTATGATTCGGGGGGATAGCTGCATTTTTGGGCGAGGGGAGATTGCTTTATTCGGCGCGGATGTTTTTGGACGGGGGGGGTAGTTTTATTCGTCGCGGACGCGATTAATCGCGTCCCAAAGCTATTAACTTAACGTGAGTTCGATATAAGAATTCAGTTATTCAATAATAAAACAATCAGCCATTTAGCATAAAACTAATTGGCTGATTTTCTTGGTATTCTCGCGAAAAATCAGTAAATTTACAGT
>CAJUCQ010000042.1 GCA_910584905.1 uncultured Muribaculaceae bacterium | reverse complement strand
CCGATAATCCCCGACAGGCACAATGCGCGAGTGTTCAGAAATATAAAGGCAAGCGGAAAATATGTTACTTTGACTAACTACAGACAAGCGCTATGAGGCCTTAAGTTAATAGCATTGATCCCCGGCTCTAAGGCCCATCTGGCTTTTCAGACGCCAGCGCCCTTGACGCACGGATTCGGGACGTATATTCATGATGCGGGCGATATGACGCGTGTCCATACCTATGGCTATATAGCAGGCGAGCTTTTCCGAGGCTTTCTTCACTCCCGGGTACTGTGCGTGAAGTCGCGACGCAAATTCCGGGCTCAGTTGTGCAAATATGCGGACAAACCCCGCGCCTTCGGCCTCGGTGGCCGTTTCTGATTTTATTGCCGATCGGATTTCGGATATATCGTTGGCGGATAAGATTCCGGCTTCGACCATACGATTGAGACGCTTGTCAACAAGTTCGATTATGCCGTCTTTTTCCTGAATGCGCAGGCTCATCGCAAGCTCCGAGCGTTCGGATTCTTCCTTCCGTCGGCGTAATGCACGTATGCGTCTTATTACGTACCATATTCCGGCGGCGGCAAGCGCGCTGACAAGACTCGCTATAAGAGCAAACCGAAGCTCTACGGCCCTCTTGCGGCGCGCGGCTGTAGCCTCGGCCTCTGCTATCAGACGCGAGGTCTCGGCCGCTATGAGTTCGCCGCGGTGTTTGTCTTTAAGGTGTTTGTCTTTAAGAAGAGAGTCGGTCGTGGCCGCATACGCCGTGTAATACGCCGCCGACACATCGTGCTTGCCCGTGGCCATAGCCGTGCGTCCGAGTGTCTTTTGGATGAATGCAAGGTGGTCGCCCTGCGTAACCATAGGCAGAAAACGACGTGCCTCCGAGGCGTACGCCGCCGCCTTTGCCGTGTCGCCGTCACAAAGCATGCGCTCGGCCATGTGAGCCGCTGTGAGGCCGCGAAGTCCGCCACGCAGTGTATCACCCTTCAGGCTCTCCCATGCGCGCCTCAGCGCCGCCGTATCGCCTCCTATGATATAGAGATTATAGTCTGCGAGCGTCGACAGGTCTTCGTCGGCCTTGACCTCGGGTAGACTGCGGAGTTCGTGGAAAATCCGCAACGCTCCGGCCGTATCCCCCGAGGCGTACGTCAGGTCGGCGATATTGACGCGGTTGCCGGTATAGGCTGTGCGTAGCCGCGTCCCGCGCAGAAGGCTGTCTGCGGCGAGGAAATAATCAAGGGCGCGATTCTGATAACCCGCCTCAAGCATCATCCAGCCGAGGTCCATGTTGCGTGTGCTTTGCATCAGCACACACCCGTTTCGCCCGTAAAAATCAAGTTCGTCGCGAAGATAAGCGTAGCGTTCGCCCGCGCTTTTGTCCTCCGGCCTTTCTGTCAGCCATCGGAATCGACGCACATCGTAGGGAAAGCGGACTGAATCGGCAAGAGCGAGCGCCGAATCAATCTCGTCGGCGCATCCCTGCGCATCGCCCTGTCGAAGCCTCAGCCGGCCCTTCCAGAAATGACACCGAGCCGCGGACTGACGGCTCTTGTCGGGGACCCTCCCAATCATATCTGAATAATCGTCCACGGCAAGCGCGAGGCTGTCGACAGGCGCACTCCCCGCAAACATATATTCAACGTGAGTTCGATATAAGAATTCAGTTATTCAATAATAAAACAATCAGCCATTTAGCATAAAACTAATTGGCTGATTTTCTTGGTATTCTCGCGAAAAATCAGTAAATTTACAGTG
>CAJUCQ010000041.1 GCA_910584905.1 uncultured Muribaculaceae bacterium | reverse complement strand
TTATTTCGACTTACGGAAAATCCCCGCATCTCAAAATAATTCAGAAAATAAACCAAAGGTTGGCTCAATTAGCGGCTTAAGCCTGACTGTTCAACCTCAAATTTTACCGAACCATTGAATTTTGGTAAATGTGATTTTTGAAAATCCGAAGCGTTCGATATCTTGTTTCGTAATTTCCTCTCCGGGCGCCACACCAAGTCTTTCTCTTAAATACAACCCAAGTTGGGCATTATTCTCAGGCGTCTGAAGTGTACACCCCAAACCTTTTTGTGCACGAGTGAATATTATGGTTTTGTTATCGTCCGTCTTTACAATGAAGTATTTTCTTTTAGGCGGGAAAAAGTCACTTTTATAGACTTCGGGAGTCAGTTGCAGATATGCTTCGTTCGGGTCTCGTTTATCCCTTCTTCCCCAATTCAGGCCATATTGGGCATCTCCGTTCTTGTCAATGAGTGACACCGTAATCTTTTTCATGTTATAAAGTAATGTTAGGTTCGATATAATTGTATGGAATACCCGCAAAACTATTAAGAATGGCAGTGACAACTACCTGACTTAACCTGCATGGAACAGCCATCCCTATTTGTTTGCGGACGCTTGAGTATTTGCCCATAAACCGATAATGGTCTGGAAACGTCTGTATTCGAGCACGCTCTCGGTTTGTCAGTTCACGATTTGTCCAATGGTAACCGAAAGTCCCTCCACCGCCGGCGGCCGTGATGGTATAACTTGGCTTTGACGGGTCTAATTTGCGGTAAATCTGAGATATTTTTGTTTTGGTTCTTATTTTAAGATGTTCCGGCATTACGTCATCTGCCTGCCATATGTTTTGTCCCGGTCTGATATATGAAAGACGCTCTACAATCTTTTCTGAAATCTTTCGGACTTCATTGTTGGGCGCATCATGAGGTATATTGTGTAGTGCCGTTTGTGAACTTATATCTGCATCTCGGAAGTCAATCGGGTCCGGCACATGAAAGGTCACATCAAGATCTTCTCGTATCCCGACTATAATGACACGATGCCGTCTTTGCGGCACTCCGTAATCTTCTGCATGATACTGATGCACAGTTAACCGATAACCCGATTCCCTCATATCGTTTAATATGATTTGAAAATCATTGTTTCCGGCTGATTTGATGCCGCTTACATTTTCTGCAATAAACCACTGAGGCCGAAATCTGCGCAAAACTTTGATGCCGAACCAATACAACTGGCCGAATTTTTCATTTGCAAAACCCTTGTGTTCTCCCACATTTGAAAAGCTATTGCAAGGGAAACCGTAAGCAAACGCATCTATGGGTTGAAGGGCTTCAATATCAAGTGTCCGCACGTCCTGACATATAACTGACTCCGGCGTGTCAGGACATATGTTATGAGTATATGTCGCGCATGAATCGGCGTCGTAGTCCGAAGACCATGCATGTTCAACTGAAAATTGACCGTCTCTGCTTAATGATTGAATAGCTCCATACGCAAGCCCTCCCGGCCCGGAAAATAATTCGCCCAAACGGAAAACAGGCATAGTCAATAGTGTTAAATCGTAATTATTATATCATTGAATGAGAGTGAGGCAGACGGGCGACTGTTTCGGGTTCATACCGCGCTTGCCGTCAGCAAGAATTCAGTTGTCACCTGTCCGAACACAGTAGAAATATCCAAATACCAACACCATTACACATCACACAGCACCTTGTCTGCGCAAGCGCATAGTATAATGCAAAGTTACAAAAAAATTGTAAACTTCATGCATTGCATGTAAAACTTAATAGTAATTAATTTATTCGATAGATTCCAACAGGATGCTAAAAGCGGCATCAGCAAGCGATTGCCGATGCCGCTTTCGGTGGGGACAAGGATTTAGCGGAAGAGGGCAGGGGCGAGCGAGCGCAGGTAGCGTCGCCAGTTCTGCCATGTGTGGCCGCCGTCGCTCTCGATGTAATCATAGTCGAAGCCGTGCTCGTCGAAATAAGCCCGCCACTTCACATTCTCGTCATACAGGAAATCGTCCGAGCCGATATAAACGCGCATCATGCGCGGCCCGGCGCCAAAGAGAGCCGCAATCTTCGCATCCATATTTTCGGTGACAACGCTTCCCTCGTGCTGAGGCTCGGGGGTGAAAAGCCCCGAAAAAATGGCTATATAACCGAAGCGCCCCGGAAACTCCTTGGCCGTGTGGAATGTCTGGAAGCCCCCGCGCGAAAGACCCGCAATGGCCGTCGTCGAAGCGTCGACGCCGCATCCCGGATAGTGGCGAGCCACATAATCCATGATTTCGTGGAAACTCCGCTCGATGCTGTCGTCGCGGATAGGATTGCTGTCGGGCATCACCACAATCATCGGCACAGCCTCGCCCGAGGCTATGAGATTGTCGAGAATCTGCGCCGCGCGCCCCAGCGTGGGCCATGCCTCGGCGTCGCCTCCGGTGCCGTGGAGGAGATAAAGCACCGGCAGACTGTCGCCCGTGCGGTAGCCCGCAGGCGTGTAGATGCTCATGCGGCGCGGCGCCCCGAGCGTGGCGCTCGGAAAGCTCACATCCGTCAGCGTGCCCCGGGCCGTGTCGTGCGCGGCATAGACATCGCCCTCGCCCCCGGGAACGATAAAGTAGCTGAACGTCGTCGCCACATCGCGGACGCGTTGCGGATTCGCCCCGTCGAGCATGCGGATACCGCCCGCGGCCGTGATCCAATAATCATAGTAATTCGACGGCAACACCGTCTCGGCGCGCCATGCGCCGTCGCTGAACGTCAGCGGCAGCGGACCGCAGGGAAGCCCGCGCACGGTCATCGAATCAAGAGTCTCCGGGGCCGGAACGGCAAAGCTCACGCGCCCTCCGTCGCCGATACGAGGCGACATCCCGCCATCCGGCGCCGCCGTGGCGCCGAACGAAATCGCTGCCGCAAGAATGGTAAGAAAGGATTTTTTCATGGTTGTATTATTAATAATTGGAAAAAGGCCGGAGGCACACTGCCCCCGGCCTTTTTATTGCGTAAAGCCTGTTCGCGGTGGCTGATTACATGTTCATGCCGCCGTCGACCTGAATCACCTGACCGGTCACGTACGAGCTCATGTCCGAAGCGAGGAACGTGGCCACGTCGGCGATATCCTCGGGCTTGCCGCCGCGGCGGAGAGGTATTTTCTTGGCCCACTCGGCGCGAACCTCATCGGGGAGAGCGGCGGTCATGGCCGTTTCGATAAAGCCCGGAGCGATGGCGTTGGCGCGGATGCCGCGCGAACCAACTTCCTGAGCGATGCTCTTGGCCAAGGCGATAAGGCCCGCTTTCGACGCGGCGTAGTTGGCCTGACCGGCATTGCCGTGCACCCCGACCACCGATGCCATGTTGATAATCGAACCCGAGCGCTGACGCATCATGATGGGCAGAACAGCGTTGATAAAGTTGAATGCGCTCTTGAGGTTGACGGCAATTACGGCGTCCCACTGAGCCTCGGTCATGCGGAGCATAAGACCGTCCTTGGTGATGCCGGCGTTGTTGACAAGAATATCGATGCGCCCGAAATCCTTGTGGATTTCATCCACAACCTGCTTGGTCTGTTCGAAATCAGCCGCGTTCGATGCATAGCCTTTGCACTTCACGCCCATAGCCGTGATTTCAGATTCCGTGGCCTTGCCGTTCTCATCAATCACAAGGTCCGTGAAGGCGATGTTTGCGCCTTCCTGTGCGAAACGAATGGCAAGGGCCTTGCCGATGCCGCGGGCGGCGCCGGTGATAAGGGCCGTCTTTCCTTCGAGTAATTTCATTTGCGTATATTATTTATGGTAAATTGCGTCGGTTTGACTCCGCAAAATTAGTAAAATTATTCAAGCCGTGCAAATTCAGCGGCCTGCGCGCTCGCTGATGAATTCGGCAAAGCTCTCGATGGCGCGCCAAAGCTCCGCATCGTCGCTCCGGGCCTCGACGCTTACGGCCATCGCCAGCATCACCTGCACCAGAAATTTGCGGATATCAACGGCGTAGTCGGCCCTGAAATCGCCCCGAGCTATCCCCTCGCGCAGCAACCGCTCCAGAAGAGCCTCCTCCCGCGAGGCCGCCAGCTTACGAAGCTTCTCGAGCCGCCTCAGGTCGAGGCGAAGCATGCTCTTGAGCGCATCGGCGTTGCCCTCCCGGATGCGAAGCTTGAAATGTTCGATGATAAAGAGCCGCAGCTTCTCGCGGCTGTCGAGAGAGGGGTTGTCGACAATCATCTCGATATGGCCCACCATTTTGCTTGCCTCCTCCGCCATGACCGCGTTGTAGAGGTCGAGCTTGTTCCGGAAATATGTATAGATTGTCCGGCGCCCCTTCGACGAGGCCTCGGCGATATCGGAGATGGTGGTGTTTTCCATCCCCTTGCGGTCAAAGAGCTGGCGGGCCACTTCTATGAGTTTGTCGCGGGTTTTCATCTGCTTATCCGGTTTTGCGACGCAAAGTTACGCAAAAAATTCCAATCGCGGCCAATAAAACGACCGCCGCCGTCGGGAAGCGCCGCGAGGTGCGGCGTTCGCTCCGCCGCTCAGTCTCTACGCGGGTCTCGCTCCGGCATGCGGCGCTGTCGCGGACGACCCCGCGCGCGGCGATGTCAGCCTCGCCCGAGGCGGCGGCCTGAATGCGCGCCCGCCGTGCCTTCAGTGTCGCCGGGCGCCCGCCGGCCTTCACGGTGAGTTCGATGCTGTCGAGCTCGATAGTGGCGTCTATGGCCGCGGCGAGGTGCTGGTCGGCCCGCCATGCCGCCTCAAGGGTGCTGTGCCCGTCGACGAGCGAGGCCGCCGTGGCGGCCTCGGAAGTCTTGGCCGAGGTGCGGCACGAGGCGCACACAAGCACCGGGACGAGGGCGCAAACTGCAAGCTTGATCATGGCCGCAGGTCAATTATATTCGGCCGAGGCGTCAAAACAAGGGCATGCCTTGGCGGCAAATTCGCGGTGGCCGTAGACACGCGCCCCGGGATAGCGCGCCTTGAGCCTCCCCACGAGGCGGCAGAGTGATTCGCGCTGAGCGGCGGTGCGCGTGTCGGCCGGTGTTCCCGTCTCATCGAGGCCGCCGACGTATGCAATCCCCACCGACGAGGCGTTGTGGCCCCGGCAATGTGCTCCCGTCTGCTTCTCGGGGCGCCCGGCCATGATTTCGCCGCTGAGCCCGACGACGTAGTGATAGCCGATGGATGCAAATCCGCGGGCGCGATGCCAATGGTCTATCTCCGAGACTGATACGGCGCGCCCGGCAGGCGTCGCCGTGCAATGGATGATGATTTCTGTGATGTTTCTCATAGCTGTTTGAAGGATTATTCGTAAATTTGCACTGTTTTTGCGGTTATCCGCGGTTTCAGGTACAAAATTATAATCCTCGTGCGCCCTGCGGCGGCTTTTCCGTCCGCTCGTGAGCGTTTAACATTAGCCAAGGTAAACAATGCGCCCTCTTAAGGCGTTGATTTTTATAAACATCCCATACGTTTTCAACTACATCATTTATGACACGGAATCAAATGGAAGAGTCGCCCGAAGTGCGCCCTTCCGGAAATTTTGACGAGAACCACAGCGTGTTCTTCTCCGCGCGACAGGCCATCCGCCGCCACGCCACCGGCGGCAATATCCTTATAGCCGCGACGGTCCTTGCGCTGATTGTTGCCAATATTCCCGGCATCAATGACCTGTATTTCGACTTTTGGACTCAGGAAGTGCGCCTCCAGATAGGCGATTTCAATCTATTCAGCCACGACGGCCATGCGATGGATCTCCTTGCCTTCATCAACGATGCCCTCATGGCCGTGTTCTTCTTCACTATCGGCCTTGAAATCAAGCGAGAGGTGCTCGTGGGCGAGCTTTCGTCGTTCAAGCAGGCGCTTCTTCCGATTGTCGGCGCCGTGGGAGGCATGGCCGTGCCGGTGCTTGTCTTCTACCTCCTCAGCCGGGGCACCGACTACGCCAACGGTGCGGCAATCCCCATGGCCACGGACATCGCCTTCTCGCTCGGCGTGCTTGCCATGCTCGGCAAGCGCGTGCCCGTGTCGCTGAAGATTTTCCTCACCACCCTCGCCGTTGTCGACGACATCGGCGGCATCATCGTCATTGCGGCTTTCTATTCCGGCCATATCGAGACGATGCTCCTCATCTACGCCGCCGCCGGACTCGCCGTGCTGCTCCTCGGTTCGGCCATGCACATCAAGAGCAAGGTGTTCTATCTCACCATCGGAGGTGTCGTGTGGTTCCTCTTCCTCAATTCGGGCGTACACTCGACCATCGCCGGCGTGCTCGTGGCCTTCTGCGTTCCCGCCACTCCGGTGTTCGCCCCCAAGAAATACATTCAGGCCATCCGCCGCTCGATTTCGCACTTCCGCGGCGAGGACGACGAGCTCCTCGACCGCCGCACCATCCTCAACCGCGAGCAGCTCAACTGGCTCAAACAGGTGGAATCGGCCTCTGACAAGGTCATCTCCCCGCTTCAGGACCTTGAGGACTCGCTCCACCCGGTGGTAAACTTCTTCATCGTGCCGCTCTTCGCCTTTGCCAATGCCGGCATATTCCTCCTGAACATGAATCCGGCGGATATCTTCGAAGGCATCTCGCTCGCCATCATCCTCGGCTTGCTTGTCGGTAAATTCGTCGGCATATTCTCGTTCTCGTGGCTTGCCGTCAAGCTCGGCCTCGCGCCCATGCCTGCGCATTCCAACTGGAAAATGATGGCATCCGTGTCGATGCTCGGAGGCATCGGCTTCACGGTGTCGCTCTTCATAGCCACGCTCTCGTTCAGCGCTTCGGCCTCGCCTGCGATGGCCGCTCTCCTCGACCACGCCAAGCTCGGCATCGTTGTCGGCTCGCTTCTTTCGGGCATCATCGCCTACATCTGGCTCCACTTCACCCTCCCGAAGGGCGAGGCTCCCGACGCCGCCGACGAAGACTGACCTCCCTCCCCGCCGAGAGTATATCGACAAAAAAACGGATCTGCACCGGATTTTTCAGGTGCAGACCCGTTTTTTTCGTTTGTGAGCCGAGGCTTACTTTTTCAATTTGATGTAGATTGCGCCGTCGGGATATTCGGGCTTGTTCTTGATGACCTCGATGTTTTCGATGTTGCCGGAGTCGATTTTACTCAGTTCGTCGTACGGGCATTGCACGCCGTCGATGAATACGACGGGCTTTGCCTCCTTGGCCTTGGCCGCTGTGTCGTCGTCAACGAGCCTGAACTCAACGGGGATGACATACGACGTGGTGATGTTCTTGCCGTTTTCGCGGGCCGGAGTCCAGCGCGGCATCCCGCCCACCACGCGCAGAGCCTCGGCGTCGAGCGAGGGCGACACACCTTTTTCAATCTCGGGATTGGCCACGGTGCCGTTGTCGAGGACATCGAAGCGCACGACCACACGCCCCTGAATCTTTGCCTTCATGGCATCTTCGGGATAGCGGACGCCGGATGCGAGATACTGCATCATGGCTCTCTCTCCGCCGGGGAAGGAGGCGAGGGCATTTTCGGGCTTCGACGAGGCTACGGCGGTCATGGCCGGGGCGCCCTCCGTGTTTGCATAGCCCACAACGATGATGTCGTCCAACTTTTTGGCGGGCGCGGAATTTTGTGTAACTTTGTTGTCGGAAGCAGCGGCCGGGGCGCTCAGCTCGGTTGCCGAGAGGGCTTCCATGGCATTGGCAACGAAGGGCATGTTAGCCCCGAGAAGAGCCGCGGCAAGCGCCGGGGCCAGCGTGAGGGCGCGAAGGCGGCGCCGTCCCGCAGATGTCTTTGAATTGTACATCATGGTGATACGTTTTTTAAGTTTACTGTGATTCAGGCTGTTGGCAAGTGACGGGAATCTCGCGCCGACAGCCTTTTTTATTAATAGCATCTGATATTCGCGGGCATTTACGCCGTTGCGGAGCACGCATTCGTCGGCCTGATACTCGTGGACAGTCTTGAGTTCCTCTCGCATGAGCCACGCCACGGGGTTGTACCACATCACGACGGCGACGGCTTGGGCCGCGAGCAGGTCGAGCCAATGGTGCAGACGCAGGTGCTCGCGTTCGTGGGCCGTAATCATTGGTCCGGCGCTGTCGTAGTCGGCCTGCGACATGACGATGTATCTGCGCCAGCTGAAGGGGGCGATATCCGTGCGGTCGACCAAGATGAGTGTGTATCTGTCCGCGGCCCGCTTTTCGCCTGACGCGATGATGCGGCTGAGGCGCACCCACGTGACAATCGACGCCGCGGCGGCGACAGCAACGCCTGCGATATATATCCACAGGAGCACCCGCGCCGGAGAGAAGGACTCGGCCTCGCGGCTTTCGGCCGCGCCGACGGGAATAAGTCCGAAGTCAATGACTCCGGCCTGAGCGCCGCCGTGGCCTGCGAACATCTCCGGCACAATGGCCGCAAGAGCAGGCACCCCGAGGGCGACGGCGTAGATGCCGAGGAGGATTCCGCGGTTGCAGGCGTGTTGCTTTTCGCCTGCAAGCATCCATTTGTAGGTGAGGTAAAGGGCCGTCAGTACAAGGCCCGAATAGAGGGTGTAGGAGAAGAGTGTGCCCATATTTGCAGGAGGTGTCAGTCGGTTACGGATTTTTTGCTTTCGACGAGTTCGATGATTTCTCTCAGCTCGTCGACGGATATTTTCTCTTCTTCAACGAGGGCCGATACGGCGCTTTTGTACGAGCCCGCAAAGTAGTTGCGGATAAGGTCGGCGAGGGTGCGCTCTCGGAAATCCTCTCTCCGGGCCACGGCTTGGAAGCGGTGCGAGCCGCCCATTACCTCGTGGGTCACATAGCCTTTGTCTTCAAGGATACGCACCGTCGTGGCCACCGTGTTGAAGTGGGGCCGGGGCTCCGGGTAGCGCTCGAGTATCTCGCGCACAAACAGGGGGCCGTGTTCCCACAGGATGTTCATTATCACGGCTTCCTTTTCAGTAAGCATCTGGCGTTTTCTTCCGGCTTTCATTGTCGTAACTATTTTTTTTAGTTGATGTCGCAAAGGTATAACTAAAAAATTAATTATGCAACTAAATTGTTAGTTTTTTTTCGAAAAAAGAAAACACCGTCCGCGCAGGCATCGCGCGGACGGTGTTTTCGGTTCGAATGAGCGGCTGAGCGTGGCGGTCAGCGGCGGAATATCTTTTCGACGGAGCCGTCGGAGTGGCGCACGATGTAGAGTCCGGGCTTCGTCGGCGAGTCAGCCCGCATGCCTCCGGCTGTGTAATATTCGGCAGTGTCGGCTGTCGTTGTCGCGGCCACGTTTTCGATGCCGGTGACGGGTCCGCCGTCGATGCCGTTGATGTTGAGCGTCGGAGCGCCGTCGTTGAATTTTATGGTCACGAGGGCCTCATCGCCTGTGTGAAGCAGATTTTTAGGGTTCTTTACTTCGGTTGCGTAGGTGAAGGCGTGGTACGTGTTCCAGCCGTAGACGAGGTTGTAGAGCTTTCCGCCTTCGAGGGCTGTCTGAGAAATGTCTGCCGGGCCGAAGGCGAATGCCGGGATGTAATATCCGGAGCTTTCGTAGCAGATTTTGAAATCTTCGTCGGGCAGAATGACCTTGGCCTCATAGATGCCAGGCTTTGTCTCGGCCACGGGAGTGGCCTCGTTATACATGTTGACGAGAAACATTTCCGGGGGCTGGTCCGAGGGGTCGGGGTCTGATGCGTCGACGATGCTGAAGAGTTCGTAGAACTGGTCGGCGACGGTCTCCTGTTGCTTTCGCGTGAAGTAGCGAATGTCGTATGTGCCATTGTCGACGGCGATATACCACTCGGACGGATTATAGGTGCTCGGCACACGATACAGGGGGTTGAGATAGCGCATCAGCACGGGGGTCACGGCCCAGTCGGCGAGTTTGAAGTATACGCGTTCCCATTGAGACTGAGGCAGGTTGTCGTCGGGTTGCAGGGCATAGAACAGAAAACCTCCGGTGGAGACGTCGACGTTCTTGGCGATATACCCGTCAGGGGTATAGGTCATTTTAATCGTGTTGTCGGCGTCAAGGTCTTCGATTGCCGGAAACGAACCGTCGGCGCCCCGGAGCACGAGTCGCGGCGCAAGGGCATCGTCGGTTATGAATACGTTGATTGAATCGTTTGGCGTTGCGTCCGTTGCAGGCACGTCGGGGGCCTGAGCGGAGGCAAGCAATGCCGGGACAAGCGCCGGCAGGCATAGAATGCTTTTCATAGTAGGGCTTGTTAAGAAGTTTATGAATTACTTCTAAAACGCACCCTCGCCTCCGATAGTTCAGCCGAGGTGCTTTCCGTCGCAGCGGAGAGTGCGTCCGGGAAAAGCGTCGAGCATCGAAAGGTTGTGTGTGGCCATTATCACGGCAGTGTCCGTCTCGCGTGCAATGCCGTAGAGATGAGCCATAATCTGCTCCGACGTTGTGGGGTCAAGATTGCCTGTGGGCTCGTCGGCGAGAATAAGCTCGGGCTTGTTGAGGAGGGCGCGCGCGATGACAATGCGCTGTTGCTCGCCGCCGGAAAGCTCGTGGGGCATCTTATGGGCCTTTGTGACCATGCCTACTTCTTTGAGCACCTCGTCGATGCGCTGTTCGCGGCTTTCGCGGTCTTTCCAGCCCGTGGCTTCGAGGACAAATTCGAGGTTGGCATAGGCGGAGCGGTCCATCAGCAGCTGGAAATCCTGAAACACGATGCCTATGCGGCGGCGCAGAAAGGGGACGTCCTTGCGGCGCAGATTCCGAAGGTTGAAATCGAATATGCGGGCCTCGCCGCTCGTGACGGGCACTTCGCCGTACAGGGTTTTCAGCAGCGAAGACTTGCCCGAACCCACGCGGCCCACGAGATAAACCATCTCGCCGGGGGCTATGCTGAAATTCACATCCTTCAGCACAACGTGCTCATGGCGCAGGATGTCGACGCCCTTGTATTCGATAATCGGAGATTCCATAAGCGCAAAAGTACACAAAATTTCCATCGCTTGAAAATAAATCTTGCTCTTTTGCTCTTTTCGTCGCCGATGAACGAATTTGGCATTATATTTGTATTACCTAAGCCTTAAAGAGGACGGAACGCTCATTTTTAACATTTTTAAGAAATTCATTAGCCAAAAAGCTATTAATTTTGCAGAATGAAATTGCGGCAACCCGCCCGCGAGAATTTGAATTTATTAACGCAATTAAGATAAACACCACATCAAATGGAAGTTACATTTGTAAAACTCGGTGAAAACGAAGGCAAACTCACTGTCAACGTTGTAGAGTCCGACTATGCAGACAAGGTAAAAGAACAGCTCAAGGAGATTGGCCGCAAGAAGGAAATCCCCGGATTCCGCAAAGGCCACATCGACATGGCCCAGCTCAAGAAGCGCTTCGGCAAGATGGTGAAGAGCGATGTCCTCAACGACGTAGTCTACCACGCCGCAATCGACTGGCTCCGCGAGAACAAAATGGATATCCTCGGTCATCCGCTGCCCGAAAACGTGGCCGAAATCAACCTTGAAGACAAGGACTACACCTTCAACTACGAGGTTGCCATCGCCCCCGAACTCGGCATCAAGTTCGACAAGGACGTTACGCTCCCCTTCTACAACATCGCCGTGGCCGACGACATGATGGAAGCTCAGGACAAGGAACTCCGCGCCCGCAACGGCAAGCGCGAGACCGTTCAGGACTATGAAGAACGCGCTCTCGTCAAGGGTTCGCTCGCCGAGCTCAACGAAGACGGTACCGTCAAGGAAGACGGCGTGAAGGTCGAAGACGCCATCGTCGGCCCGTTCGTGTTCAAGAACGAGGACGAAATGAAGAAATTCGAAGGCTCGAAAGTGGGCGGCAAGGTTGTGTTCAATCCTTGGGCAAGCTGCGAGGGCAACGAAGCCGAACTCAGCTCGATGCTCCACATTGACCGCGACAAGACCGCCGACATGCGCTCCAACTTCGAAATGACTGTGGCTGAAATCCTCGTCAACCGTCCCGCCGACCACGATCAGGCATTCTACGACGCCGTATTCGGCGCCGACACCGTCCACAACGAAGAGGAATACAACGCCAAGCTCCGCGAAGCCATCGCGCAGGCTCTCCAGCCCAACAGCGCCAACCTCTTCCAGCGTCAGACCGAGGAATACCTCATGGAGCGCTACGGCAAGATGACCCTCCCCGAACGCCTCATCAAGAAGCTCATCGCTTCCGACGACAAGAAGATGACCGAGGAAGAAATCGACAAGGCCTACGCCGACTCGATCGAGAGCATCAAGTGGGACATCATCGAGAATCAGGCCGCCCGCGAGGTGAAGGCTGAGGTGACCAAAGAAGAAGTCGAGGCTCTCGCCAAGGACATCGCCGCCCAGCAGCTTCGCCAGTACGGCATGTTTGAGCTCAACGACGAAATCCTCAACATGTACATGCAGAACATGATGAGCGACGAAAACAGCCGTCGCCGCCTCGTTCGTCAGGCCTTCATCCAGCAGCTCTTCGGCAAAATCCACGCCGCCGTGACGCTCGACGAAAAGACCGTGACGCTCGATGAATTCCGCGCCATCGTCGACGGGCTGAACAAAAACAACGAACCCGCAGAAGCCGCCGCCGAATAAACTCCGGCAAGCGACTCCGCGACAAGCCATCCGCGGCCTCCGACCCACTTGCGGTCAGGGGCCGCGGTTTTTTCGCTCGGGGTCGCGCCGGAGCTGAATGAATATTTTTTTGCGGAATCAATTTTTTTTTGTAACTTTGAAAATAAGTTGCCCCACAAGGTCCCGACGCGGCGCCGCAAACGGCAATTTTCTAAAATTTAATAAAATAAGCTACCCCAATAGATACTATATAATGAACAATCAGGATTTCCGCAATTACGCCGTCCGCCATCTCGGCATGAACGGCCTCAGTCTCGACCAGTACACGGCCGCCACGTCGCGCGCGGCCGCGCCTGTCATCGCCACATCGGCATCCTACATCAATCCCAGCATTATCGAGGAGCGCCAGCTCAACGTGGCGCAGATGGACGTGTTCTCGCGCCTTATGATGGACCGCATCATCTTCCTCGGCACTGAGGTGAACGACTATACGGCCAACGTCATTCAGGCCCAGCTCCTCTATCTCGACTCTTCCGACCCTGGCAAGGACGTCAGCATCTATATCAACTCCCCCGGCGGCTCGGTGTACGCCGGCCTTGGCATCTACGACACGATGCAGTATATTTCGAGCGACGTCGCCACGATATGCACCGGCATCGCCGCGTCGATGGCCGCCGTTCTGCTCGTCTCGGGCGAGAAAGGCAAGCGCTTCGCCCTGCGTCATTCGCGCGTGATGATTCATCAGCCTATGGGCGGCGCCCAAGGTCAGGCTTCGGATATCGAAATCACGGCGCGCGAAATCCGCAAACTCAAGGACGAGCTCTACAACATCATCTCCGACCACTCGGGCCAGCCCTTCGAGAAAGTAGAGCGCGATTCCGACCGCGACTACTGGATGACCGCCGAAGAAGCCCGCGACTACGGCATGATCGATCAGGTGCTCATCAAAGCCAAGCACTGATAAAGCGGCGGGCGTCGGCGCCCCCCCTGCGGCCGCGGCGCACCGCTCCCCACCCGCGAAACGAAGCAAGCCCAATCACCTCTAATCTTTGACTCCCCCACGGCATCCGGCGTCCACGGAGACTCCGCGCCGAACAGAAGCAATGGCAAAGAAAAAAACACGTGCATGCGATTTCTGCGGCCGCACGGCCGCAGACGGCGTGCAACTACTGGAATCGCCCATCACCGACTCCATCATCTGCACCGACTGTATCCGGATGGTGGCTTCGGCAATGGACGAAGTATCAACGGGCAACAAGCCCGACGGCGGCACTCACGGCAAGTTCAACGGCTCCGTGCCCACCCCCGAAAAGATAAAAGAATATCTCGACCAATACGTCATCGGACAGGATCAGGCGAAGAAATATCTCGCCGTTGCCGTCTACAACCACTACAAGCGTCTGCGTCAGGACGTCGGCGACGACGACGTTGAAATCGAAAAAAGCAATATCGTCATGGTCGGGCCCACGGGCACGGGCAAAACGCTCATAGCGCGCACCATAGCCCGCCTCCTCGACGTGCCCTTCACGATTGTCGACGCCACGGTGCTCACGCAGGCCGGCTACGTCGGCGAGGACATCGAGAGCCTCCTGACCCGCCTGCTTCAGGCCGCCGACTACGACGTCGAACGGGCCGAGCGCGGCATAGTATTTATCGACGAAATCGACAAAATAGCCCGCAAGGGCGACAATCCCTCGATTACCCGCGACGTAAGCGGCGAGGGCGTGCAGCAGGGCCTCCTGAAGCTTCTCGAAGGGTCGATTGTGAATGTGCCCCCGCAGGGCGGTCGCAAGCACCCCGAGCAGCGCATGATTCCCGTGGACACGAAGAACATCCTTTTCATCTGCGGCGGAGCATTCGACGGCATTGAGAGCGCCATAGCCAAGCGTCTCAACTCGCGCTTCGTGGGTTTTGCCACCGACGAAAAGACGGCAAAGCGCGTCGACCGCGACGACATGATGAGCTACGTGGCGCCTCAGGACCTTAAAAAATTCGGTCTTATCCCTGAAATCATAGGCCGTCTGCCAATCCTGACCCACCTCGTGCCTCTCGACCGCGACGCCCTGCGCCGCATCCTCACCGAGCCTAAGAACGCAATCACACGCCAGTACGAAAAACTCTTCGGCATGGACGGTGTGAAGCTTACGTTCGATGACGACGCCCTCGACTATATCGTTGACAAGGCCATCGAATTCAAACTCGGAGCCCGCGGACTGCGCTCGATAGTCGAGACAATCATGATGGAGCCGATGTACACGGTGCCCTCGACGAAGAAAAAAACTTTTACCGTCACCAAAGCCTACGCCGTCGAAGCGCTCCGCAAGGCAAACTTCGAGGCCGCAATGGTGTAATCCCCCCACCACCTATCTCACCTCAACAGCCATGGCCCACACCCCCGGAATCAGCGAAGCGCTCAAGCGCTACTTCGGCTTCGACACCTTCAAAGGCAATCAGGAAGCCATCATAGACAGTCTGCTCGCGGGCAACGACACATTCGTCATCATGCCTACGGGCGGGGGCAAATCGCTGTGCTATCAGCTCCCGGCGCTCATGAGCGAGGGCACCGCCATCGTCATCTCGCCGCTGATAGCCCTGATGAAAAATCAGGTGGACGCCATGCGCAATTACAGCGAAACGGACCACATAGCCCATTTCCTGAACTCGTCGCTGACGAAAAGCGCCATCGAGCAGGTCAAGAGCGACATCGTGTCGGGGCAGACCAAGCTGCTCTACGTGGCCCCCGAATCGCTTACGAAAGAAGAAAATATTGAATTTCTCAAAACGGTTTCCATATCCTTCTACGCCGTGGACGAGGCCCATTGCATCTCAGAGTGGGGCCATGATTTCCGTCCTGAATACCGGCGTATAAGGCCAATCATCAACGAAATAGGTCCGCGCCCCGTGATAGCGCTGACGGCGACGGCGACGCCTAAGGTGCAGCACGACATCCGCAAGAACCTCGGGATGCTCGACGCGCACGTGTTCAAGTCGTCGTTCAACCGCCCGAATCTCTATTATGAGGTGCGGCTCAAGACCCGCAACATCGACCGCGACATCATCCGCTTTATCAAGCAGCGGCCTGGCAAGAGCGGAATCATATATTGCCTCTCGCGCAAAAAGGTCGAGGAGCTGACCGAGCTTCTGACCGTCAACGAAATCAAGGCGCTTGCCTACCATGCCGGTATGGACAGCGCCACGCGAAACGCCAATCAGGACGCCTTCCTGCTGGAGCAAGTGGACGTCATTGTGGCCACGATAGCCTTCGGAATGGGCATTGACAAGCCCGACGTGCGCTTTGTGATCCACTACGACATCCCCAAGAGCCTTGAGGGTTACTATCAGGAGACGGGCCGCGCCGGCCGCGACGGCGGCGAGGGGCTGTGTCTGTGCTTCTATGCCCGGAAGGACCTCCAAAAAATGGAAAAGTTCATACAGGCAAAGCCTGTGAACGAGCAGGAAATCGGCCGTCAGCTTCTGGTCGAGACCGCGGCTTACGCCGAAAGCGCCGTATGCAGAAGGCGTTCGCTGCTGCATTATTTCGGCGAGTCTTTCGCTGATGAGAACTGTGGAAACTGCGACAACTGTCTTAACACGAAAAAGAAAGTGGAAGCAAAAGAGGAGTTACTCGCAGCTTTGGAAACAATCGCTGCCCTTAAGGAAAAATTTAAATCAGAACATATTGTCGACGTGATGCTCGGCCGAGCCACGCCTGACGTCCGCTCCTATCGCCATGAGGAGCTTGATGTATTCGGATGCTGCGAAGGCTCCGATATGAAATTTCTTGCCACGGTCGTGCGTCAGGGCATGCTCGACGGCTATATCGAACGCGGAGTGGAGAACTTCGGCATCCTTCGCCTGAGCGCCAAGGGCAAGGCTTTCATGAAGAAGCCGTGCAGCTTCAAGGTGATAGAAGACACCGACTTCACCGAAGACGAGGACGACGTGCCCGTCAAGGGCGGCGCGGGCTGTGCGGCCGACCCCCAGCTCTACGCTATCCTTTGCGCCCTGCGCAAGAAGCTCGCCCGGAGTCTCAAGCTCCCGCCCTACATCATCTTTCAGGACCCCTCGGTCGAGGCTATGGCCACGACCTATCCCATCACGCTCGAAGAGCTTCAGAGCATTCCGGGCGTCGGCGCCGGCAAGGCCAAGCGCTACGGCGAGGAGTTTGTGAAGGTGATTCGCACCTATGTCGACGACAATGAAATTGAGCGCCCCGAGGACCTGCGCGTGCGTTCGGTGGCGAACAAGAGCAAGCCCAAGGTGAGCATCATCCAAGCCATCGACCGCAAAATAGACCTCGCGGAAATAGCCCAGAGCAACGGCATGGACTTCGACCAGCTCCTTGACGAAATCGAGGCCATCGTGATGAGCGGCACGCGCATCAACATTTCGTATTATATCAACGACATCATGGACCCCGAGGATCAGGACGAGGTGTTCGACTACTTCAAGACAAGCGAGAGCGACAGCATCTCGCTCGCCTACGACGAGCTTTGCCCGGCGTTCTCCGAGGAAGAAGTGAGGCTCATGCGCATAAAATTCCTTTCCGAGGTGGGAAACTGAACGGATTCCACCGCCGTAAAACATGAACTCTAAAATGGAAACAGACATCTTAAAGCAATTATATCTTGAGCACACCGGTGTGGAAGTGGCAAGCGTCGAGGAACTTCCCTCCTCGGGTTCCAACCGCCGCTACTTCCGTCTTTCCTCGCCCGGGAAGGACAGCATCGTCGGGGTTCTCGGCACCTGCCGCGAGGAAAACGAGGCATTCATCTATATGGCCGGTCACTTCGGGGCTAAGGGGCTGCCCGTGCCTCAGGTGCTGGCCGTGGCTCCTGATTCGATGGCTTATATACAGAACGACCTCGGCGACCGCCTCCTTTTCTCGGAGATTGAGAAGGGACGCCTTACACGCTCGTTTTCGGCCGAGGAGAAGGAGCTGCTGGCCAAGACGATGCGTCTCCTGCCCGACGTGCAGTTCGGCGGAGCCGTCGGGATGGATTTCTCGAAGTGCTATCCCACGCCGCATTTCGACTCGCGCTCGATTCTGTGGGACCTCAATTACTTCAAATACTGTTTCCTGAAGGCCACGGGCCTTGAATTTCAGGAAGACCGTCTTGAGGACGACTTCCAGAATCTCGCCAATGTGCTCCTTCGCTCGCAGAGCGGCACGTTCATGTATCGCGACTTCCAGAGCCGCAACGTGATGATAAAGGACGGCGAGCCGTGGCTCATAGATTTTCAGGGCGGACGCCGCGGGCCGTTCTACTACGACGTGGCCTCGTTCCTGTGGCAAGCCAAGGCTAATTTCCCGTCGAGTCTGCGCCATGAGCTTATAGGTGAATATCTCAGCAGCCTGCGCAAATACCAGCCTATCGACGAGGATTACTTCATGGAGCAGCTGCGCCACTTTGTGCTTTTCCGCACGCTTCAGGTGCTCGGGGCTTACGGCTTCCGTGGCTATTTCGAGAAGAAGCCCCACTTCATGCAAAGCGTGCCTTTCGCCATCGCCAACCTCCGCGAACTTCTCGATCGCCCGTATCCGGAGTATCCGTATCTCGACGATGTGTTGCGCCGGCTTGTGGACATGAAGCAGTTTGCCGACGCTCCCGGCAAGCACGCGCTGACGGTGAAGGTGATGAGTTTCGCTTACAAAAAGGGTATTCCCGACGACGCCACGGGCAACGGCGGCGGCTATGTATTCGACTGCCGCGCCATCAACAATCCCGGCAAGTACGAGCACTACAAGCAGTTTACGGGGCTCGACGCCAACGTCATCGAATTTCTTGAGAATGACGGCGAGATTCTCGAATACCTCGACCATGTGTACGCAATGGTCGACGCAAGCGTGGACCGCTACGTCGAGCGCGGGTTCACGAATCTTATGGTGTGCTTCGGCTGCACGGGCGGGCGTCATCGCTCGGTCTACTGCGCCCAGCACACGGCCGAGCATATTGCGCGGCGTTGCCACAACGTCAACGTCGAGCTCGTGCATCGTGAACAAAACATCGAACAGATATTCAAGGCCCGATGAACGCGCTCGTCTTTGCCGCCGGTCTCGGCACGCGTCTGCGGCCGTGGACGCTCTCCCGGCCCAAGGCGCTCGTGCCCGTAGGGGGCGAGCCTATGCTGGGGCGCGTCCTCGCCAAGCTTGCCTCGACCGCGGGGATAGGGCGCGTGGCGGTCAACGTGCATCATTTCGCGCCGCAGGTCATCGACTATCTCCGTTCGCGCGATTTCGGGCTTGACATCGTCGTCAGCGACGAATCGGAGCTTCTGCTCGACACGGGCGGCGGAATGGCCCGCGCCCTCGAAGTGCTCGGCGACGGGAGCGGCCCGCTGCTGGTGCACAACGCCGACATCCTGACCGACTTCGACCTCGGCGAAATGATTGCGGCCCACGCGGCCTCGGGCGCAGACGCCACGCTCCTCGTGGCCCGCCGCGAGAGTTCGCGTCAACTGCTTTTCGACGCTTCAGGGCGCATGCGCGGGTGGGAAAATCGCTCATCCGGCGAGGTGCGGCCCGCGGGCCTCGACGCCGGAGGGCTCGACCGCAAGGCCTTCGGCGGCGTCCATATCCTCGGCGAGCGAGCCTGCCGTGCGCTTGCCGCGCGTTCGCGGGCGCTCGGGGGCGCGCCGTTCGGCGTGATGCCCTTCTATATCGACTCCTGCGCCGAGCTTGACATCCGCGGCTTCGAGCCTGCGGAGGCTTACCGCTGGTTCGACATCGGGACGCCCGAAAAGCTCGCCGCCGCCGAAAAATCATACATGGCGTAGGCTCCGGCCCTAACCTCCAACCTCTGTCCAAGATATGCTCACATACACCAACCACCTCAAGAAACTCATTCTCCCCGAATACGGGCGCAACATCCAGCAAATGGTCGACCACTGTCTGACCATCGAGGACCGCGCAGCGCGCACGGCCTGCGCCGGTGCCATCGTGCGCGCCATGACGGCGCTTTTCCCCAACAATACCACCGACCGCGAAGGATATCTCCGCAAGCTTTGGGACCACCTCTTCATCATGAGTGATTTCCGCCTCGACGTCGACGTGCCCTTCGAGCCGGTGCGGCCGGAAACGTTCGAGGGGCGCCCCGAGCCCATGCCTCTCCCCGGCCACGCCAAAATAACTTTCCGCCATTACGGCTCGATAATCGAGGAAATGATAGCCAAAGCCGCCGAAATGCCCGAAGGACCCGAGCGCACGGAGCTTGTGTATCTTATCGCAAGCCAGATGAAGAAATCGCGTCTGGCAATCGACCGCGACGGCTCTGACGACGAACGCATCTTCAATGACCTGCACTATCTCTCGAAAGGGGCTATCAACGTGCCCCGCGGGGCGATGGTCCTGGCCGAATACAAAGCGCAGGCTCCCCAGCCCGCGGGCAAGAAGCGAAAGAAAAAATGATCAAAGACAGCGATCTTACGCTTGCCGGCCGCTTCAACAAGCCTCACGGCGTCTGCGGCGAAATCTCGGCCACGCTCCTCTACGACACCCTCGACCTCAAGGCGCTCAGGTGTATAATAGTCAAGGTCGACGGCATCAACGTGCCCTTCTTCCTGAGCGACGTGCGCCCCAAGGGACGCGAAAGCGTGCTGACGAGCATCGATGGCTTTGACAGCGACAAAGCCGTGGCGGCGCTCTCGAACAAGGATTTCTATGCCCTTACAGCCGAGCTGCCCTCGGCTCTCGCTCCCGACGAAGCCGAGGCCGTCGGCGACGCCGACGGGCTGTATGCCGCCGACCTCGCCGGGTTTACGCTCCTGTTGCCCGACGGCTCGAAGGCGGGGACTATCGAGGGGATAGAGGACTCGACGGCAAATGTGCTCTTTATCGTCGGCAGGCCCGGCGGCACGGAGGCTTACGTCCCCGTGGCCGACGAATTTATAACCGACCTCGACACCGAGGCGCGTACAATAACGATGGACCTCCCCGAAGGCCTTCTCGGCCTCTGAATCATAAATATATTTTGGCCATGAAAGAATTTAACGAAAACGAAGCAATCGCCGCAATGCGTGCGGCGCTCACCGGCGAAAGCCCGGAAAAATACACCGACGACGACCTCCTTGAGGTGCTCGACCTTATTTTCGACCATTACGAGGAAAACGGCGACCTCGACCCCGATGCTTCGGGTTCGGGCGACGTCGACGACGAGGAAGAAATCAAGGCTACGGCGGCATTCGTCACTCGCTTTATCAAGAAAGACAAATCCTCGAGAATCGACCTCGGCGACATCCCCGCTCTCGTCCGCGGCGAATATGCCTACGAGCTTTCGCTCATCTGATGCGAGACTATGAAAAAAATCTTCAGTCTGATTCTCTTATGCCTGTCGGCGACGCTCCCTGCCGCGTCCGCCGCTCCTGAAGTCGTCGACGAAATGTCAATGACCCTTGAGGAGAATATCGCCTACCCGCGCATCGCTGCCAAGAAGGCCGCTCACGTGCGCAAGGCCATGACGGAGCTGAGGCGCAAGCTCGCCGACCGCAAATTCCGCGCTACTCTCGACCGCGACGGCGAGGTCGTGTGCGTGACCATCCCTGCTGCCGACCTCTTCAGGGCCAATTCGCGCGAGGTGTCGCCGGAGGGGCGTCGTGTGCTCGAATCGCTCACGCGCTATGTGTCGCACCGCGAGCAGTTCAAGGTGCTTGTGGCCGTGCATTCCGACGACACCGGCGACGAACAGTATTCCGACGAACTCACCTCCGACCGGGCCAACGCCATAGACGATTATTTCAACTCCGCCGCCGGGCGTGAGGTGAACCTTATTCCCTACGGCATCGGACGCGACGAACCCGTCGGAGGAAACGCCACGGTCAAGAGCCGCGCCGCCAACCGGCGCGTGGAGATATTTTTTGTGCCGACAATCGCCTACATCAAGCATCTGACGAAGTAGTCAGCGATATACTTTTTTATTACTGTCCGCTAAACATTTTTTGAGCGGATGAAAAATTAGGGCTGGCACCTATTGCAGGAGTCAGCCCTAAATGGTTACTTTGCTTTTGCGACAAAACATAGATAACCATG